>JANQQC010000024.1 GCA_028285145.1 Hyphomonadaceae bacterium | reverse complement strand
TCAGTGCATCCAGCTTCTGATCGACCCAGGCGCGCGAATACTCGCCGGAGATTTCGGCCGCCACATTGATGATCCCGCCGCCATTGATGACATAGTCCGGAGCATAGAGGACGCCTTTCCGGCGAAGCAGTTCACCCAGTTCCGGAATGGCCAGTTGGTTGTTCGCCCCGCCTGCGATCACCTTCGCCTTGATGCGGTCAATGGTCTGGTCGTTAACGATGGCTCCGAGCGCGTTGGGAGAAAAGATATCGGCATCGACATCGTAGATCGCGTCCGGCTCGACAATCTCCGCGCCGGTCTTCGCCTTGATATCGGCCAGCGCGTCCTGATCGATGTCCGTGATGAAGAGGTGTGCGCCAGCTTTGGCAAGATGCTCGCAGACGCCGCCGCCGACCGAGCCGACGCCCTGCACCGCGACGGTTTTCCCATTGAGGTCATTTGAATCGAAGGCCCGTTTCGCGCATTCCTGAATGCCGCGGAACACCCCAAGGGCAGTCACCGGCGACGGGTCGCCGCTGGCCGCGTCTCCGCTGTCCAGGCCGGCGACGTAGTTAGTCTGGGTGGCCGCTTCGGTCATGTCCGCGACATCGATGCCGACATCTTCGGCAGTGTAGTATCGCCCGTTCAGGCTATCGACCGCGCGGCCGAAGGCACGGAACAGCTCCGGCGACTTATCCGTCTTGGAGTTGCCCCAGATGACTGCCTTGCCGCCGCCAAGAGGCAGGTCAGCCATGGCGTTCTTGTAGCTCATGCCCTTACTGAGCCGTAGGGCATCACGCAGCATCGCTTCGCCGGTGTCGTAGTTCCACATCCGGCAGCCGCCAGCCGACGGGCCGAGATGCGTTGAGTGAATGGCGACGATCGCCCGCAGGCCGGTTTCGGCATCATGGAAAACGTGGACGCCTTCATGGGCATCGAAGGAAGGGTGATCGAACATCGAAGGGCCTTGCCTTAAGGAGAAGGCGTGCCCTTAACGCCGCGCCCGTAGCAAGGTCAATCCAGAGCCGTATCGCCCCATGGCAGCGGCGGTGCACCGGATGGCGGCTCCGAGACCGGATCCTGCATGAATTCGAGCATATCCCGCCAAACGGTTTCGGCCTGTAAATCCCTGAGCAGCATGTGATAGCCGCGCTCATAATAGCGGGTCTCGACATGCGGCGGCAGCACGGTGGCGGTGCGCTTCATGGCGTTGGGCGGGATGACGATGTCCTTCGCGCCGTAGGTCACAAGCGTTGGCACGTCCGCTGGCAAGGCCGGGGCGGCGCGGTGAGCGTTCTCCATGAGCGTGACGACGCCGTGGACCTGATCGATGCGGTTTTCTCGGAGCATGTTCGGGTTCGACCAGATTTCCTGCAGCATCTCGACATTGTCAGTCGGTTCGATCTTTACGCCTCTTGGCGGGGTGACAATCCAGCCGGGGCGAACGCGCGAAGCGATCCAGAGACTTGGCCGGTAAGAGAGCGGCAGCGCGCCCCATCCGCGCAGGCCGGGACCGGACAGAAGCAGCATGTCCGCATCGGGAGGATTGTCAGAGCCGAAGGCCGTCATGGCGACCGCGCCGCCCATTGAGATGCCGACCACAGCGAGCTTCGCGTGCGGATGGCGTTCTCTTGCGGAAATAACGGCGAGGCGCAGGTCTTCGCGCATCAGGTCTTCATCCGGCCAGATGCCGCGTCCCGGCGAGCGGCCGAACCCGCGCTGGTCATAGGCGTAAGTCGTCACGCCATGCTCGGCCCACCATGGGGCGGCCATGAAGAAGGCATTGGCCCAGTCATTCATGCCGTGGACGCCGACGATCACGATCTCAGGCTCGCCTCCCGTGGCGTCCCAGACGGTCAGGCCGAGTTCTGCGCCATCGAAGCTTGTGAAGGTTTCAGCCTCCGGGTCGAAGCCGGGCTCTGTGATTTCGGTCATAGCGAGTGCGCCTTGCGTGAGCGGCGTGCAGCCGGGAATGGGAAGGAACAGGATCAGCCCGAAAAGCAGCGTCGTACCGAGGCCTGCAAGGCCGGCAAGACCTCTTCTTCGAACCACGGATTTCGTTTCAGCCATCCATTGTTTCTCCAGCTTGGATGAGGGGTTGTAAACATGCCGATTTCGGCAAAATCACGCCAGCGGCGGACCCTTTCCGTGAGCGACTTTCCAGCATCGCTGCCAAGGTGCCAATTCTGGCTGTAGCCGCCGATGAGCAATGTCAGTTCGATGTGCGGTAGCCGGTCCAGAAGGCCCTGCCGCCATTGCGGGGCGCAGCGTTTCATGGGCGGTATGTCGCCGCCATTCTTGTCATAACCCGGAAAGCAGAACCCCATCGGTACGATCGCGACGCGGCTTTCGTCATAGAACTCGGCTTCGGTGACCCCCATCCATTCCCGCAGACGCCGGCCCGAAGGGTCATCAAAAGGCTTGCCCGAGCGATCGGCGAGATTGCCGGGAGCCTGACTGGCAATGAGGATCCTCGCAGTCAGTGAGGCGCGCAGCACCGGGTTGGGCCGATTGGGCATGTCGCCAACGCATAATTTACATGCGCGGATTTCGGCGAGATAGGCGTTGAGGTCGTCGGTCATCCTTTCATATGTTGGACGGAACCGAGCAACGCCAAGGAGTCCGCATGTCAAACGCGCCCGATGCCCATGAAAACGACTGCCAGTACAGCGATGGCGAAGGACCGGTCGAGCTGATCATCGAGCCGCGCGTGAAGGATCTGGGCGACGGGTTCAAGGTGCGCCGGGTGCTGCCCTTCCATAAGCGGCGGATGATCGGGCCCTTCATCTTCTTCGACCATTTCGGCCCCGTCACCTACGAGCCCGGCAAGGGCATGGATGTCCGTCCGCATCCGCATATCGGCCTTTCGACAGTGACGTATCTTTTTGAAGGCGCGATCGGGCACAAGGACACGCTCGGGACCGATCTCGTAATCCGCCCCGGTGCCGTAAACTGGATGACCGCCGGTCGCGGGATCGTGCATTCGGAACGGACCCCGCCGGAAGAACGCGCCAATGGCCAATCCATGCATGGCCTTCAGATCTGGGTCGCGCTGCCCGAGTACGAACAGGATTGCCCGCCAGCCTTCGATCATCATCCAGCCGATACGCTGCCTGTGTTTGATCTTGGTGGCGGAGAGGCCCGCCTGTTGGCGGGTGAGGCGTTTGGCCGTGTCGCACCGATCGACTTCCCTCACCCCATTCTCTATATCGCACTCGATGCGCCCGATGGCGCAACCTTTACAGCCAGCGCCGATCTGGCCGAGGAGCGGGCCATCTATGTCGTGGATGGACACGTCACGATTGCCGGATGCGACTTCGAAGGTGGAAGCATGGCAGTACTGAAGCCTGACCACGATGCAGATGTTTCAGCGAAGCCCGGCTCCAAGCTGATGATTGCCGGCGGCGCGCCGATGGATGGACCGCGAAAGATCGAATGGAATTTCGTCGCGACCGACAAGGCCCGGATCGCCGAGGCGGCCGAGGACTGGCGGACATCCATCGAAGACGAGTGGAACGGTACGCGTTTCAGCCTGCCACCCGGCGAAGAGGAATGGATCCCCTACCCCTGACCCCGCCCGCACTCAGTGCTCGTCTTGAAGACGGCAAACGACCATGCCAAACCGCGAGGATACAGGAAACGCAGTGGAGACCTAATGCTTCGTATTTCGCTCGCCGCCAGTTCACTGGCGCTTCTTGCTGCCTGTGCTCAGCAAGCCGATACGCCAAACGTCGCCGATTCAACGGGCTCCGAGCCGCAAGCCGAGGCACCTGCTGCCTCTCCTGTCCTGGAAGCCGCTGGCGAGCCACTGCTCCTGCCGCTGCCGGACGCGACTAGCACCGACATCACCGAAGCTGATTTGCGCGTGCGCATCTCCACGCTGGCTGATGACACATATGAGGGACGCGGCCCCGGTTCCGAGGCCGGGGAAAACTCAGCGGCCTGGATCGCAGCCGAGATGGCCCGTATCGGCCTCGAGCCAGGCGGCGATGATGGTACCTACTTCCAGCAGGTTGGCATGGTCGAGCAGACCATCGATGAAGGTCTCTCCTCGCTGAGCTTCGCAGGTGGCGCGTCAGGCGAAGACTATCCGATGATCCTGAAAGAGGACGCCGTGATCTGGACCAAGCGCCAGAACGCCGACCATCTCGAATTCGCCGACTCTGAAATCGTGTTCGTCGGCTATGGCGTTGTCGCCCCCGAATATGGCTGGAACGACTATGCCGGCCTGGATGTCGAAGGGAAAACCGTCGTCATGCTGGTCAACGATCCGGGCTTTGCCAATCCAGAGGGCGAGCTCTTCAAGGGCAAGTCGATGACTTATTATGGTCGCTGGACCTACAAGTATGAGGAAGCGGCGCGTCAGGGCGCAGCCGCTGCCATTGTGGTTCATGAGACCGAGCCGGCCTCCTATGGCTGGGACGTTGTCGCCAACTCCTGGAGCGGCGCGCAGGCCGATCTTGTTCGCAGCGATGGCGGAGCGGAACGGACCGTCATGGAAAGCTGGATCACGCTCGACGTTGCACGGAAACTGTTTGCCGAAGGCGGTCTCGACTTTGACGAGATGAAGGAAGCCGCGCGCACGGCCGGATTCACGCCCGTAGACATGGGCGACCTGACCGCCAGCGGCGAGATCCATCAGAGCGTGACCCAGAAAGGCTCTCGTAATGTTATCGGCGTCCTGCCTGGCACGACCACTCCCGACGAGTACATGCTGTTCACAGCACACTGGGATCATCTCGGCATGAAGTCAGAAGAAAGAACCGGTCAGCCCGGTGAGGATTTCTACCGGGACGACATTTTCAACGGGGCGGTCGACAATGCGACAGGCATCGCGGCCCAGCTTGAGATTGCCGAGAAAATGGTCGCCGAGACGACTGCGCGTTCAGCGCTCTTTGTTGCTGTGACGCTCGAAGAGTCAGGCCTGCTCGGTTCGGCGTACTATGCTGAGAACCCGACGGTTCCACTTAACAAGGTGGTTGCCGGGATCAACATGGACGCCATGCTGCCGGTCGGCCGGACCAAGGATATGGTCGTCGTTGGCTTTGGCGCTTCCGAGTTGGAAGACTTGCTGGCCGGCGTTCTTGAAGGACAGGATCGCGTCGTGAAGCCGGATCCGAAACCGGAGGCCGGTTACTTCTATCGCTCCGACCATGTCTCCTTCGCCAAGAAGGGTGTGCCGATGCTCTATGCCGACGGCGGCCAAGATGCACGTGACGGCGGAATTCCCGCTGGTAAAGCCGTCGCCGATGTCTACACGGCGCAACGCTACCACAAGCCGATGGATGAGTACTCTGAAGACTGGAACGTCACCGGTATGGTGGAAGATGTCTCAGCGCTTTACGAAGTTGGCCTTGCCATCGTGCAGTCGGACGAGTGGCCGGAATGGTATGACGGCAATGAGTTCAAGGCGATCCGCGATGCGTCGCTAGCAGAAGCGGACTAGGCTTGCTCTCTTACCAACATGGGTTTCATGCGGGAAACCGCGCAGACGTTCTGAAGCACGCTGTGCTCGACGCATTTCTCAGGGATGCGTCGGGCAGGCGTGAGCCGGTTTTCTATGTCGAGACCCATTCTGGCCGAGCCCGGTACGATCTGACCGGGGCGGACGCGAAGAAGACTGGCGAAGCGGAGAGCGGCGTCATTGCGCTGCTTGAGGATGCCCCTGGCATCGTGAAGCCTTGGCTTGAAACCGTCCGTCAGTCCGGGATCGACAATTACCCGGGGTCGCCTGCCCTCGCCGCAACGCACCTCTCGGAGCGCGACCGGATGGTGTTTTTCGAACTCCATCCGACCGAACACAAGGCACTTGAGACGGCTCTGGCTGGCGACGACCGGATACAGGTCCGAAAGTCGGACGGCTATGCCGGTGCCCTGAAACTTGCCCCGCGCCGCGGCGAGCGCATGATGGTTTTCGTGGATCCCAGCTACGAAACACTCCGCGACATGGATGCGATGGCAGAGTGGACGCCCCGCGCCTTGAAGCGCTGGCCGAAGGCGGAAATCATTCTCTGGCTGCCGCTTTTCCGCGATGAACGAGAGGCCGATTTCGGCGCATACCTTGCAAGCCTAGAGGACGGCGTCGTTGCCGGGACCCGATGGAAGGTCGACCCGTCAGACGAAACGGCGCTCGCAGGATCGGCAATTGTTGCCTATCGTGTCTCCGAGCGGGCGGCTGACAAAGCAACAGCCATAGCGGCCGCCCTGCAGGGACACTGGTCGAAGGGGTAATCGGTGAGCTTCTTTTCTTCGCGGCGGGCTATACTGAAACGAGCGCGAAAAGCCGTCGGCAGCCTGAACCTGACCGCGCCATCCAGCATTCGCGCGAAGGTGGGCCTGACCGATCAGGACATTTTCGGGCACATGACCAATACGCGTTACAATGCATTCGCACTGCTGGCACTGGAGGACCTGCTGATCCGCTCAGGCACGAAGGCGGCGGCTACCAATGCTGGCGCGGCCATAAAGATTCTGCGGGAAGACGTGGTGTTTGTTCGGATGTTGAAATTTCCGGACAGCTTTGAGATCGATATACATCTCGCGCGGGCCGAAAATGAAACGCTCGTTTTCGAGCATGAGTTTCGAAAGAAAGACAAGCTGATCACAACGGGTGCCATCACCGCGGGGATTGTCGGCGCAGATGGCGCGACACGATCCATAAGCAGCGTGTTGCCCGATTTGGCGATTGAACCACCAAGCGTTGCAGGCTCAGATCCCACGAAACTGACGTGAGCGCTGGCGGTAGTCTCCGCGCCATCCTTTGGCGTGTATTTTTTGAAATATCAATTTTTAATTGATTTGTCTTTACGTTGCGGACGCACGCATTTATTACTCCCGTGTTAGGAGTATTTCTGCATGTCGGCGCAAGATGATCGGGCAGTCACCACGCCGTTTCTACTCGAATGGATCGAGGCCGAACTGGCCGTTCTGGAAGCCTTCCATGCAGCAAAGCCCACAAGTGCCGACGAACGGGAATACTTCGAAAAGGAAGCCCCGCTGGCGCTTGAAAACGCCAAGGCATGCCTGTCGGAATTGAAGAGTCGGATTGGAAGACGCTCCCTTACGGATCAGGCGCATCCGGCTGACACTCAGGCGCAGCCGCTTCAAACGCGGGGATAGATGTACACGCCTGGTCGACATCCCGCAGCCCTGGGTAGCGATCCATATTCACGCCGAAACGCCGGGCATTGTAGACCTGCGGAATAAGGCAAATCTCAGCGAGCCCCGGCGTGTCTCCGTACAGGAAACTCCCTGCCCGCACCGAGGCGATCCGCTCAAGTGCCTCGAACCCCCGCTCGATCCAGTGGGCGCACCAGGCCTGCACACCTTCATCGTCCTGTCCGTACTCAGCC
Source organism: Hyphomonadaceae bacterium (assembly GCA_028285145.1). Classification (GTDB taxonomy): domain Bacteria; phylum Pseudomonadota; class Alphaproteobacteria; order Caulobacterales; family Hyphomonadaceae; genus JANQQC01. Next base: position 472 of record JANQQC010000024.1, on the reverse strand, counting down.
CGAATGTATTTCAGGACGGACACGTTCTGAATCGGATGCACGTCGCATGCGATCGCCGCCGCGAACGCCCTTGCTCGCGCACGGTCCACGGCGTCGTCCGGCAGCAGTCGCATGGGAGCCGGGTCCGCCTCCTCAAGATACTCGATGATCGGGATTGACTGGGTCAGCACGGTTCCATCCGTCAGCCGCATCGCTGGCACGACGCCCTGCGGATTCAGAGCCTTGAAGTCGTCTGTGGCCTGCTCCCCGTCGATCAGGCTGACGGGAACCTGCTCATAGGCGATGTCCTTCAATGCGAGCGCGATGCGAACCCGGTAGCTCGCAGACGATCGCCAATAGGAATAGAGCGTCAGCATCGGCCTATTGCATGGTTGGGATGATGAAGGCCTGATCTCCAACGTCACCTTCGGGCCAGCGCTGGGTGACAGTCTTGATCTTGGTCCAGAACTTCATGCCTTCGGTGCCGTACTGG
>JANQQC010000020.1 GCA_028285145.1 Hyphomonadaceae bacterium | reverse complement strand
ATGTCCGTCTCACCTATCTCGACGAGCCGCCTCGGGCGGCGCTACTCAAGCCGTCCGCGCCAGTGATGTCGCTCGATGCCGCGCCGGTGCCCGTGGCCGGAGCGTATTTCCGACTTGGCGTTGAGCACATTATCTTCGGATATGATCACCTGCTTTTTGTTGCCGGGCTGGTCCTGCTTGTGGGTGGACGACGCATCATCGGCGTCGCGACGGCCTTCACGGTGGCCCATAGCGTGACGCTGGCAGCTGCGGCGCTGGACCTGATTTCCGTTCCGTCCTGGCCCGTGGAAACACTCATAGCTGTCAGCATTCTCCTTCTTGCGGTTGAGGTGATCCGACGGCGCGGCGGCGGAGACAGCCTCGCAATCCGGTATCCATGGTCAATCGCTTTCCTAATCGGTCTTGTGCATGGCTGTGGCTTTGCCGGCGCGCTGGCGGAGATTGGTCTGCCAAAAGACACCGAGCTCTGGGCGCTGGCCCTGTTCAATATCGGTGTGGAGGCCGGACAGATCTTCGCTGTCGCTGTCCTGCTCGCCGTGTTCTGGTCCGTCGCACTCATCAGCAGGGTTGCCCGAAGCCGGGCCGAACTAGCGATGACGTATGGGATTGGGGCGATCGGAGCGTTCTGGACGGTCCAGCGTTTGGCGATTCCTTTTACAGGCGCAGGTTGAACCGAGCACGACCGATTTACGGTCACTGGCCGTACTGTAAGGCACGACGAAACGGCTGAAAATCACGATCAAGCGCATGTTGGCGGCCTTGAACGGCTGAGGGGCGTCCGTCATGCTACATCCGTAACTCGCTGGTGAAACGGATGACGACCGGGAATGATGCAAGCAAGCGCAGTTGGAGGCTGACGCCGCCGGGCGTTCATCCGCGCACGTTCTGGTTCTTCCAACTCGTACTCTGGGCGAGCGTGTATGCGTGGCGCACGGTTCACACGCTAGCTTACGGATTTGGCTGGCAGGGGGCGCATATGCGCGCGATCTCTCTGTCGGCCGCCATTCTTATCACTCTTGCTTTCGCTCACTTTATCGCGCGCGTGATCCCTGGGCCTATCCGGCTTGGATGGCTTACCGTGATCATTGTTCTGACAATGGTGCTGGGTTTCTTTCACACCGCAGCCGATCGGGCGCTTTACGCAACGTGGCGCAATGATTGGCAGTGGGCCATGACCTCACGCGACGAGTTCTTCCAGATCCTGAGCGTGAATGCCTGGGTTTTCATCTCGTGGACCGCTTTCTTTCTGGCGCTGCTTCAGTTTTCGCGCATCCGCGAACGCGAAATTGCCATCGGCAATCTGAAGGAGATGGCGAAAGATGCGCGCCTGCAGATGCTCGTGCAGCAGCTCAATCCGCATTTCCTGTTCAACACGCTAAATTCGCTCTCAACGCTCGTGGCGGAGGGACGCAGCACCGATGCAAACCGGATGATCCTGCAACTCAGCCGGTTTTTGCGTCAGGCTATCGATACTGAGCATGCTGAAAAGACGAGTCTCGGTCAGGAAGTCCGTGCGGTGCAGGATTATCTCGACATACAGGCTGTCCGGTTTGGTGAGCGGCTCGTTTTCGATATTACGGTCCCGCCCAAGTGCGAAAGCTGCCTGGTGCCAGCGCTGATCCTGCAGCCGCTTGTCGAGAATTCCTGCCGGCACGCCATGATCGAGCCGCCCGGCGTTCTGAAGATCGTTGTGTCGGCCAAGTGCGAAAATCACCGTTTGACGCTGACGGTCTTCGATGACGGGCCAGGCTATTCGCCTAGTGCGCTTGGAGGGGCTGGCCGCGGTCTGGCGCTGATCCGGGAGCGGCTGGATGTGCACTATGGTGCCGAAGCGACGCTTATGTTGAGCAATGGCCCATCGGGTGGCGCTATGGCTGTCATCACGCTGCCAGATGAGCCCACGGCCGAAGACGATGGGAGGAATGCTGCATGAAGGTTCTGGTTGCTGATGACGAGCCACTCGCCGCACGCCGACTCATTATGGAGTTGAGCCGGCGTGGCGACACCGAAGTCGTCGGGCCCTACAGCCACGGTGCCGCCGCCCGCGCTGGCATCATTGAAACCAAGCCGGACGTGGCACTACTCGACGTTCAGATGCCCGGGTCCAACGGCTTCGATGCGCTGGAAGGGTTGTTGCCGGAGCAGCTGCCCCTCGTCATCTTCACAACGGCGTTTCCAAGATATGCCGTGGCAGCCTTTCAAAGCGGGGCCATCGACTATCTGTTGAAGCCGATCGATACCGACGCCCTTGATACGGCGCTGGAGAAGGCGCGCATTCGCCTTCAGGAGAAGTCTGCCGAGCTACGAACGCATGAACTGCGCGCCTTGCTGGCGCAGATGAGAGCCGACGCGGATCGCAAGACCCACTACGAAACCTTCTTCTGGGTGAAGAGCGCCAAGAGCAATGTTCGCGTGAGCGTCCACGATATCGAGGTGCTGGAAGCGGCGCGCGACTATGTGATGATCCATACGTCCGGCCGGTCCTTCCTTATGCGCGGCAAGATATCGGAGATTGCCGAGCGGCTTGATCCGGAACGTTTTGTCCGCGTGCATCGCTCATACATTGCAAATCTAGACTATGTGCGGTCGTTCAGGCCGAACGCTTCAGGTTCAAAAGTGATAACGCTGGTGTCGGGGCGCTCGATTCCGGTTGGACGGACATACGCATCGGAAGTCGCGCGCCATTTGTGACGTTAGACGTGCCACATGTGCGCTACAATTGTGGCTCGTCGTGAAAAACCCGTCGATCGTAGTATTCGGGATGACCGGTTAGGGTCGGTTTGGGATCAAGGAGCGTCTTTTGAACCTCCGAATTTAAAAGACAGCTGACACCGGGGCCAGGATGTCCCCAAACGCCTGGCCCCGACTTTAGTTTGGCGTTCTCGCATCAGCGATGATCATTTCCGCACCCTTGTCAGCGATCATGATCGTTGGCGTATTCGTATTACCGGACGTGATCACGGGCATCACCGAAGCATCAACAATGCGCAGGCCGGGAATACCGCGGACACGCAGGCGCTCATCGACCACGGCATCTCGATCGTCTGCGCTGCCCATTTTAGCCGTGCCGACAGGGTGGAAGATGGTCGTGCCGATATCGCCTGCGGCCTTTGCGAGTGCAGCGTCGCTGTCATCGACCCGTGGACCCGGCAGGGTTTCCGTTGGGTTGTATGCGGCAAGCGCAGGCTGGCGCATCAGGTTCCGGGTGACGCGGATGGCGTCGGCGGCGACCTGCCGGTCCTTCTCCGTCGCGAGATAGTTCGGCGCGATGATCGGCTTGGCCGATGGGTCAGCAGACGGAATGCGGATTTCACCACGTGAGGTCGGCTGGAGATTGCAGGCACTGGCCGTGATGGCCGGAGTTCGATGTAACGGATCGCCGAACTTGTCGAGCGAGAGCGGCTGGATGTGAAACTGGATATTGGCACGCTTTTGCGAGGGGTCTGATCGCGTGAAGATGCCAAGTTGGGACGGAGCCATGGTCAGCGGACCGCGCCGGAACAGTGCGTACTCCAGTCCCATCGCCGCTTTTCCCAGAAGGGAGTGGTAGGTCTCATTCAGGGTCTTCACGCCGGAGACGCCGTAGATGGCTCTCTGCTGGAGATGATCCTGCAGATTGCGTCCGACGCCTTTCATGTCGCGGGTGATTGGAACACCCGCCTCGAGGAGGTGTTCGCCGGGACCGACGCCGGAGCGTTGAAGAATCTGGATTGATCCGATCGACCCGGCCGAAAGGATGGTTTCGCTTTGAGGACGCACCACGAAACGTTTTCCGGATTTGAGGAACTCAATACTGGGTGCAAGACCTTCAGTGAAAGCAAGGCGATCGACCAGGACACCTGTCTCCACGCGAAGGTTTGGGCGGTTCATGGCGGGCTTGAGAAATCCGCGCGCGGCCGACCAGCGAAGACCCTTCTTCTGGTTTACATGAAAGTAGCCGGAGCCCTCATTGTCCCCCGTATTGAAGTCCACCGTCTGCGGGACGCCCATCTCCACTGCTGCCTGCCGGACGGCGTCCAGCACGTCCCAGCGGATGCGGGGTTCCTCCACGCGCCATTCGCCGCCGCTTTGATGGTGATGGGTTTCACCAAGGAAGTGGTCCTCAATTCGCTTGAAGACGGGCAGCACGTCGTTCCAACCCCAACCGTGCAGGCCGAGATCGCACCAGCCATCATAATCGGCAGCCTGACCGCGCATGGAGATCATCGCGTTGATCGCAGACGATCCGCCGAGAACGCGTCCGCGCGGATAGGCGAGGGCGCGGCCATTTAGGCCGGGCTCAGCCCGTGTTTCGAACATCCAATCGGACCGTGGGTTTCCGATTGCGAAAAGATAGCCGACGGGAATGTGGAACCAGATCCAGTTGTCTCGCCCGCCTGCCTCCAGAAGAAGAACACGGATTTTCGGATCTGCCGACAAGCGATTTGCGAGCACACAGCCAGCAGAGCCTGCACCGACGATCACATAGTCGTAGTCGCCATCAAAAGGCTCCACCGCTGCGGTCTGGCTCATCCGCCGGAGGGAATGTCCACGAACCGACCGCCGCTGGCGGCGAGCTTCTTTAGCGTTTCAGCAGGTGTGAAATGGTCATCTGTCTCGCTGAGCTTTTCCATGGTCGCAAGGACAGCCTTTGCTCCAACCATGTCGCCATAAAGCATGGGGCCGCCCTTGTCGGCGGGCCAGCCATAGCCATTGAGCCAGACCACATCGATATCGGAAGCGCGCTGGGCCATACCTTCCTCGAGGATCTTCACGCCTTCATTGATCATCGGATGGATACAGCGTTCGATGATCTCATCGCGTGAGACCGCTGCCGCCTCGGTCACGCCGGTGATCTCCCGGATGATCTTCTCTGTGACGTCGGACGGGATCGGTTTGCGGGATTCATCGTAGTCGTAATAGCCGGCACCGGTTTTCTGGCCGCGCCGATCAAGTTCGCACAGAGCATCCCGGATCGGATTGGCCGTGGTGGCTCCCTTCTTCCAGCCGATGTCGAGACCGGCCAGGTCCGACATCTGAAATGGTCCCATACGGAAGCCGAAGGCGTTCAAAGCGGCGTCCACTTCCCACGGCATTGCGCCTGAGTAGACGAGCTTCTGCGCCTGCGCCTGACGGGCGAAGAGAATACGATTGCCGACAAAGCCCGGACACACACCGACAAGCACAGCCACTTTGTTGATCTTCTTTGCGAGATCCATGCACGTCGCGATCACGTCATCGGCGGTTTTCTCGGCGCGGACGATTTCTAGCAGTTTCATCACATTGGCCGGCGAGAAGAAATGCAGGCCGATCACGTCCTCTGGGCGGCTGGTCACGGAGGCAATTTCGTCAATGTTCAGCGCGGAGGTGTTTGTCGCGAGGATCGCGCCCGGTTTCATAATCCGGTCGAGGTCGGTGAAGATCTTCTTCTTCAGGTCCATATCCTCAAAGACGGCTTCGATCACAAGGTCGCACTCGCCAAGGTCTTCCATGGACAGCGTGCCGTTAAGGCGGCCCATGCGCGCCTCGACCTCATCCTGCGGGAAGCGGCCCTTGTCGGCGCTGCGCTGGTAGTTCTTCTGGACGGTCTTGAGGCCGCGATCGAGGGCTTCCTGCTTGGTCTCCAGAATTGTGACGGGAATCTCCGCCGTAGCGAAGTTCATGGAGATGCCGCCGCCCATCGTTCCGGCTCCGATAACGGCGACGCGGTCGATCGGGCGTTTCTGAGTGGAGGCGGGCACATCGGGGACGTCCCAGGCCTTTCGACCAGATTCGGCGATGTAGTCGGAGACTTCCGATGGGCTCAGGGATACGGTCATATCTGTCTCGTTTCTTTGTTCAGGCCGGTTGAGACTGACGGGTTTCGGCAAGGAAACCTGCCACTGTTTCAACAAGGGTTGGCACTATTTTGGCGGGCACGTCATGCCCCCATTTTTCGAGTTCGACCAGACGCGCACCCGATACGCGCCTTGCAATGTCGCGCCCGCCCTCTGGCGGGATCAACGGATCGATTGCGCCATGAAGCACCATGGTCGGTACATTGAGGCTTGAGAGGCGGTCATGCCAACGTGGCTGCGCGAGGATTGCCGCGTACTGGCGCGCGACGCCAAGGGGGCGATAGGCTCGGTCATAGTCGGAACCGATGCGCGCCTCGAGCATTTCGTCGCTGTTGATGATGGAGGGGTCAGACCCAACAATCCCGGCCGACCAGACGCCATGCTTCACCACGTCTTCCCGAGATTGGCTGGCGGGCTGCGCCGTCAACGCTTCCATGGCCTTTGGGGTGGCCGGAGGGAGCGATGGGTCGCCTGAAGTCGTCATGACGGGAATGAGGCTGCGTACGGCTTCGGGATGGTTGAGCGCCAGCAACTGAACGATCATGCCGCCCATGGACGCTCCGAGCACATGCGACGGGCCAAGATCAAGAGCGCCGATGATGCCGGCGACGTCGGCCGCCATGTCGTCGAGGAGGTAGGGTGCGTGTGCCTTTGCGTCTCCGCCGCTCTGCAGGGCGGCGATAAGCGCAGGCGTGTCCGGCATACCCTTGTCGTCGAATTGATGGGAGAGACCAATGTCGCGATTGTCGAAGCGGATGACGCGGTATCCATGATCAGCCAGACCGCCTCGGAATTCATCGGGCCAGCGCGTCATCTGGGCGGTGAAGCCCATGACCAGAACGACGGGCTCGCCATCCTTCGGACCGATCTCGTCATATTCGAATTCAATGCCATTTGCCTGAACGCGGCCCATACCATCCTCCTGATCTTTTTTCTGACCGTAACGTCACAGCTTGAACGAGTGAACTCAAGGGTCCTGAACGCCGAATACGAAGGTGCCGCTACGTTACCCCCGCGACTAATTCGTAATCCGGACGCTTGCGGCTTGCCCCAAGCCCTATCCTGTGTGTGAATCGGAGAATGAAAACTCATGGACAAATGGAGGACTAGGAATGGCCGATAGCCAGGGTGCGTTGAACCCGAATGACGAACTCAACAATCTGACAATGTCTGAGGAGGCGCAGCCTCTTTACGAACAGGTGAAGGCATTCGTCCGCGACACTGCCATCCCGCTCTATGAAGAGTATCAGCGCTGCGGCGAAGGCAAGACGGATCTCTGGTCCTACGCGCCCGGGCAACTCGAAGCGATCGAGAAGGGCAAAGAAGAGGCGCGCAAGCAGGGGCTCTGGAACTTCTTTCTGCCGGATGCTGAAACGGGCGAAGGTCTGAAGAACCTTGATTACGCCTATATCGCCGCTGAGCTCGGCAAGTGCCCGCTTGCATCAGAGATGATGAACTGCGCGGCACCGGACACCGGCAACATGGAAGTGCTGGAACGCGTCGGCACGCCGGAGCAGAAAGAGACATGGCTGAAGCCGCTCCTGAACGGTGAAATCCGCTCTGCATTCGCGATGACGGAGCCGGGCATTCCGTCGTCCGACGCCAAGAACGTCTCCACCGAGGCCAAGCTCGAAGGTGATGAGTGGGTCATCAACGGTGAGAAGTTCTACATCTCAGGTGCCGGCGACCCGCGCTGCAAGATCATGATCACCATGGTCAAAACGAGCCCGGATGCCGAGCCGCACAAGCAGCAGTCGCAAATCCTGGTTCCAATCGACACGCCCGGCGTGAAGATTGTTGGCCCGATGCACGTCTTCGGTGATCCCGACGCCCCTCACGGCCACATGCACATCATCTTCGACAATGTGCGCGTGCCGAAAGAGAATATGCTGCTCGGCGAAGGTCGTGGCTTTGAAATCTCTCAGCTCCGTCTAGGACCTGGCCGCATTCATCACTGCATGCGCTCTATCGGTGCAGCGGAGAAAGCGCTTGACCTGATGGTTATTCGCGGCATGGGCCGTCAGGCCTTTGGCCGTGATCTGATCAAGCTGGGCGGAAACCTCGAAGTCGTATCCCGCGCACGGATCGAGATCGAAGCCATGCGCCTGATGGTTCTGAAAGCCGCCAAGGCGATGGATGTGCTTGGCAATGCGGAAGCGCGCGTCTGGATTTCCATGGTCAAGGCCATGGTGCCGGAGCGAGTCTGCAAGATCATCGACGATGCGATCCAGATTCATGGTGCGACCGGCGTGTCTCAGTGGACGCCGCTTGCCGGAATGTATACGAGCCAGCGGACGCTGCGTCTCGCCGACGGGCCGGACGAAGTGCACCACATGGTCGTGGGTCGCAACGAAACCCGCAAATATACGGGCGAAGAAGAAGACCCAGCCATGGCCGCCGTCTGGCGCAAGTAATCGTTAGTCAGTCCGCGCGGACACATCTGTTCGCGCGCTCGGCTAAGAAATAGAGCCCCGCATCATCAGACGATGGTGCGGGGCTTTGTTTTGATGAACTTCCAAGCGGGACGGAGTTTTTGAGAGGTTTAGTCGTTGCGGCGGAAGAGATCGGAGATCGCATCACGCGCGGCATCTTCTATCTGTTCCTCCGCCGATTTCTCCTCTTCCTCCTCGCCAGCAGGCTCCTCTTCAGCCGGCGTGTCAGAATTATCGTTGGCTGGGGTGCGGCTGGGAAGGCCGAGAACGCCTGAGAGCTCCTCGCCAAGCTGTCCGCCAATCCGGTCGGTCAGCTCCTCAGCGGCACGGCCCTGAAGCTCTGCGGTGAGGGCCTGCTGCAACAGGCGTGTGTCCGGTGTGATGCTGGGCGACGTCCATGAGCCGCTCAGGCGGATGGGTACAGGAATGCCGTTCAGCTGAATGGCGCTCGCATTGCCCGTGGCAGCTTTGTCGATGCTGGTGAGAATCGACAGATCCATCGACTGGGCACCGAGATCGATCCGCCCCGATCCGTCCAATGCCAGAATCGGATTCAGGAGGTTCAGCACATCGACATTGGCAACACCGTTCTCAATGGTGAGGACAGATTCGAAATTGGCGAAATCAGTCTGCGCGGACGGGGAGATGGCAAGCCCAAGATCGCCAGCGGCGAGCGCGGCTCGGATATCGCTGGCGCTCCGCACGAGCTTGGCCGCGTCGAAGCCGCTCAGCGCGCCATCAACAAGATTGGTTGAGATGGAGCCATCCAGAGCCCGGACGATGGCATCAAGACTGTCACCCTCGGCGCTGGCATTCAGTTTCAACGCGCCCACGCCGCTGACAGCGCTCACGCCCGCAAAGGTCGCCAGCATATCATTCATGGCGATGGACGAGCCGTCGAGCGCCATTGAGATTCTGGGGGTCGCGCCGCTCGCATCAACCCCGAACGCGCCGGACCAGGCACCGCCAAAAGCCGTCAGGCGGCTTATGTCCGTCGACAACACCCCATTGCGAAGTTGCGCTGTGAAGTCGGCGTCTCGAAGCATGATCTTGTCGATCGTCAACTCACCCACCTTCAGGTCAAGATCAGCGTCGACCGCCTTCAGCCCAGCGAGATCCAGCTTGTCCTTGCTCCAGCCTTCGCTGGCTGGCTGGCTTTGTTGCTGGGGTTCGCCACTGCTCATGAAGGGCGTCAGGTCGAGCGTCGGCAGGGTGAGCGCGGCCACGACCTTTGGGCGTGCGCCCGTCAGATCGAGCCCAGCGCTGCCAGTTGCGGTGATGTCGTCGAGCTGGAAGTCGAGCTCGGTGAGATCAATCGCGTCAGGGGAGCCGGTCGGCGCAGCCGAAAGGCGGAAGGAACGCAGAGTCTCGCCCGGAGCGAGTTCGACACCGAAGGCCTCCATCAGCGCCCGTAAGTCGGCGCTGGAGGCATCAAGCGCGCCATTGATCTGGCCACCGGCAGCAAGGCTGAACGCGCCGGTATAGTCGAGGTCCAGCAAGCCTTGAGACAGGGAGAGTTCTTCGAATTGAAGGGTCGGATTGAGAAGCGGACCGGAAATCGCGCCGCTCGACCGGAAGGCTCCCAATTGTCCGAGCGGTGCGTCTGCCTCCAGTGCGGCAAATTCGGCGAGCGCCGCAAGATCGCTGGCAGATGCAGAGAACGTCCCGTTCGCAGACAGCGCCTCGCCCAGCGCCATGGACCCATCGAACGCAAAATCAGCGAGGCCTGAGTTGAATTCGATGTTGGCGTCAGTCGCCTGTCCAGCGAGAGCGGCTTCGACGGACGCGATAGCCACGTCAAAATCGAAGGTCTGACCCTGAAAACGGCCTTCACCATTGGCCTCAAGCGGTTTGTCGAGGGCCTGCAGAGATGCGCTGCCGGTGAAGTCCTCCAACGCATATGACTGGCCTGCGACGGCGTCGTCATAGGAAATGTTGGCATTGGTGATGCGGATACGGCCGACGCCGGCGCTAACCGAACCACCCTCGGAAGTCGGCTCTGCTGGTGCTTCATCAGGCGTGGAGGTCCCGAAGTCCCAGTTGGCGCGGCCGTCCGAGAGCCGCTGCAGGCGCACGGTTGCGTCCTCAAAGGCAAGTTCGTCGATCTCTACCCGCCGAGCCAGAAGCGGCCCCCATTTCACAACCCCACGCAGGGCGCCGGCCTCCACCATGTTTGAATCATCGAAACCGTCTGGATTGGCGACGGTGACGTCCTCGATACTGGCTGATATCCGCGGAAAAAGTGAGACGCGCGCTTCACCACCGAGCGAAACATCGCGGCCAAGCGCATTGGTGGCCGCTTTCTCGATCTGGCTGCGATACACCTCATTCGGGATGAGAAAAGGGACGATCATGGCCGCAGCTATGATCAGGCCGAGCACGGCGGCGGCGATGTAGGCGAAGCGTTTCACTTAGGGCTCCTGAGACGGGGTTTTTCGCAACTGCTATTTATTGGGAAAGCGTGTCAAACTCGTGGCGGTTCCGGCTTGACCATGCCAGCCTTCACGACTAATGACAGCCCGTCCTTCGGCGCTCGCCGTGGGGAAATGCGCGGGTGTAGCTCAGCTGGTTAGAGTGCCGGCCTGTCACGCCGGAGGTCGCGGGTTCGAGCCCCGTCACTCGCGCCA
>JANQQC010000053.1 GCA_028285145.1 Hyphomonadaceae bacterium | reverse complement strand
GCAGGTCTTCCACGTTCCGAAGCGAGAGTGGGAAACGCACATACATCATCACCGCGAGGCGGATGATCTCGGGTGAAGTCTTGAAGTAGCGGAAGGGATTCTGAGCCATCCATAGATGGTACTCTGGTCACTCCATTCGCTCAAAGGTCAGTTCCGCTGACAATATCCGTTGGCCTATTACCTGGAATGCGCAGGAATCCAGCTTGTTCGGAACCGGTTGATCGGTAGCAAACTCCTGAGAAATTTCCCTGTTCTGCGGATTCGCATTCCCTGATGTGCGGTTTCGAATTCCCTGTTCCGAAACTCGCTGAACCCTGAAATTATCGTTCCAATACAGCGTGTTGGACCGGATAAGGTCGATATCCCAGGGTAATTCTTCCTCGGTGGCCGCAAATTTCCCTGTTATCAGCGAATCCCGACCACGCGGTTTCGCTACGGAGACAGCGGCGATTTTTGGGTGATTTCGCGAGTTTTGGTCCACGCGACGTTCGGATTAGCATCGAAACCTCGTCACAAGTTACCGAAATGTCGGGGGTTTCCGGAGGCGCGGCAAAGTCTCTGTTCGGAGACGGACTAGGTGGCGGAGAGGAAGGGATTCGAACCCTCGATACGCGTAAACGTATACGCCCTTAGCAGGGGCGCGCCTTCAGCCACTCGGCCACCTCTCCGCGCGTGCAAGGGTCTAGTCGGCGACCCGCCGGATCGCAAGAGGCGAACGCTGCGAAAACACCGCGTCTGGCTTCCTTAGGCATCGGCAGAGCGGCGCTTGACTTCAAGCGCGCACGCCGTCATTAGACGCCCTTTCGCAATTCAAAGCATTCGAGAGCCAACCGCTATGGCCAAACCGGCAACCATCAAGATACGCCTGAACTCGACCGCCGGGACGGGCTTCTTCTACGTAACAAAGAAGAATCCACGCAACATCACCGAAAAGCTCGTGATGCGGAAGTACGATCCGATCGCGCGTAAACATGTTGAGTTTAAGGAAGGCAAGATCAAATAGATCTTCGCCCTGCACCTGATTGAGAAACGGCTCGCTGACCAGCGGGCCGTTTTCATTTGCAGCTTGGTCAGGCTGCGACGCTTTCAACGCGATTTCGGCCGCCGGACTTCGCCCTGTAGAGGGCCTCGTCTGACTTCTTGATCAGGTCGAGCGGGCTCTCACCGCTGCCGGTATAGGCCGCGACACCACCGCTAAGCGTAACATCGAGCGAGACAGGCACGCCTTCAATTTCAAAAGCATCGGCCGCCACGGCCCGGCGTATACGCTCAGCAGCCTTGCAGGCGATCTCCACGGCTGTATCCGGCATGATGATCATGAATTCCTCACCGCCATGACGACAAACAATATCTGTCGGTCGGGTGTTCGCCTGAAGCCGGCGGGCAACCTCCTTCAAGACATTGTCGCCCGCCTCATGACCGTAGGTATCATTCACCCTCTTGAAGTGGTCGATATCCGCGATCATCACCGAAATCGGTGACTGCTCCGCCGATGGGCGCTTCAGAAGACGGTCCAGCTGGTTGATCATGTAACGCCGATTGTGAAGACCCGTCAGCTGGTCGATCACTGCGAGTTCCATCCCGTGATCCACGCGTCGCCGGAGAATATCGATGTAACGCGTCCGCCTGGACTGGGTCCGCACACGAGCCAGCAGTTCCTGATCTTCGACGGGCGTCACAACCATATCGCTCGCGCCAAGCTCCATCGCCTTCATGGCCTTCGCCTGATCGTGCGGATCGAAAACCACAATCACAGACAGGGACCGGGTCGTCTCGTGCATCTTAAAGTGCGCGCAAATGCGGAGCGGATCGAATTTTTCGGCGTTGAGAGACACGATCACGAGTTCGGCCTTACGTCCTGCTTCAGCACTCAAGCCGCCGCTTTCAAGCAATGTCACGACGGTGTGCCCTTCCTCGCGCAATCTCTTGGCGAGGCGAACGGATGAGCGCGGATTGTCGTCAATAATGAGCACGCTTGCCGGCTTCTTAAGATCTTCGAGGTCCACGGCTTCTAGGCTGCCAGACGCCATGCCGCTGGCTTCACGCCGGCGCAACTCATCCGCGACCGTGTTGTATCGCATCAATGCTTCAATGCGCGTCATGAGCGCGAAGTCATCGACCGGCTTTGTCAGAAAGTCCTCCGCACCCACCTTGAGGCCCTTGATGCGGTCTTCGACCTCACTGAGCGCCGTGACCATGACAACAGGTATGTGAGCCGTATCCGGATCGGCTTTTAGACGCCGACAAGTTTCGTACCCATCGATTCCCGGCATCATCACATCCAGAAGAATAATTGCAGGGCTATCAGATTTGGCAGCGGTAATCGCCTTCTCGCCGTTTTCAGCGACAATCACATCATAATATTTGGCTTCCAGTTTCGCCTTAAGCAGCCGCCGGTTCGCCTCGATATCATCGACGACAAGGATGCGCGCACTCATGCAGCGCGTCCGTTTTTGTGGATTAGGCTCTCCACCGCTTTCATGAAAGACCCAATCTGGATCGGCTTAGACAGATAGCCCTCGCACCCGGCTTCCCTCACCCGCTCCTCGTCTGAGCGCATCGCAAAGGCCGTTACGGCAAGCACCGGAATGTCGGCCAGGTCCTCATCATCCTTGATCCAACGCGTGATATCGAGGCCAGACACCTCGGGAAGCTGAATGTCCATAATGATCAAATCAGGACGCTCAGCCCGCGCGATTTCGACTGCATTGGCCCCGTCTCGGCACTCAAACGTTCCGTAGCCGTAGGCATCCAACAGGTCGCAGAAAAGGCGCATGTTGAGTTCATTGTCCTCAACAACCAGCACAGACCGTTGCGTGGTATCGCCCATTTATCCGTTTCACCGCCGATTCGGCTTCACCTCATTGAACATGCACAGGTACATCTGAGAACGTTAATCTTTATTTACGGATATGTATGACGTTCAATTGCGGCATTAGCCAGAACATGGGATGAACATCCATGCTTACGCTTTGTCGCGATTGTGGCGAGGAGACGGGAGAAAACGGCTCAAACTGTACGTCCTGCGGCGGAACGCGTATCCTCTCCCACCCTGAACTGCGCCAATTGGCCGTTGCTCATCTCGATTGCGACGCGTTCTACGCAGCCATTGAAAAACGTGATGATCCCTCGCTGAAGGATCAACCCGTGATCGTCGGTGGCGGCACCCGGGGCGTCGTGTCGACGTGCTGCTACATTGCCCGGCTCTACGGCATTCACTCTGCGATGCCTATGTTCAAGGCGCTCAAGGCGTGCCCGGACGTCGTAGTCGTTAAACCAGACCACGCGAAGTATGTCGCTGAAGGCCGCCGGGTCCGTGAGAAAATGAAGGCGCTGACGCCACTGGTGCAACCAGTCTCAATCGATGAAGCCTATATGGATCTTTCCGGTACGGACCAGATCAATCGAGGCTCACCCGCGCAGAGCCTGATCCGGCTGGCGCTGGAAATCGAGGCGGACATCGGCATCACCGTCTCGATTGGTCTGTCCAGGAATAAGTTCCTGGCCAAGACGGCCAGCGAAATGGACAAGCCCCGTGGTTTCGCCGTGATTGGCGCTGCGGAGGCCAAGTCAGTACTCGCTGGACAGACTATCGCTTCCATCCACGGCGTTGGCCCAAAGTTCGCTGCCCGCCTGTCGCGGGATGGGTTGGCCACGATCGCTGACCTACAGCAAGCCGACGCCAAGGACCTGATCAGGCGCTACGGCGAAACCGGGCTATGGTTGCACCAGCGTGCAAATGGCGTGGACAATCGGGTGGTCTCGCCGGACAGCGACCGAAAATCAGTGTCATCTGAAACGACATTCAACACAGACATCTCCGACCCCGATGCCCTCATCGACCGCCTCTGGAGAGTCTGCCTGCGCACAGCAGACAGAGCAAAGAGCGCAGGTGTCGAAGGATCGGCAATCACACTCAAACTGAAAACTGGAGACTTCCGTACCATTACGCGCTCGCGGACCCTGCCGCACGGCACACAACTCGCCCAGACCCTGTTCCGGACGATGAGACCCGCCCTCGAAGCAGAAACCGGGCACGGTCAATCCTATCGACTGATTGGCGTTGGCATAGCCGCGCTCCAGCCTGCGGGAGACGATGTAAAAGACCTCATCGATCCGACAGTAGAAAAACGCGCAGCTGCAGAGCGCGCCGCGGACAAGGCTCGTGCAAAGTTCGGCTCCGATGCCGTCATGACCGGCAGGTCTATACGGCTTGAGCAAAAACGAGAGCGCTAACCAGCGCTTTCACGACGTCGAACCCTCCGCTACAGACCATGTTAGCGCCATACCCGGAGACACTGATGTCCACACC
This sequence comes from Hyphomonadaceae bacterium, assembly GCA_028285145.1. Taxonomy (GTDB): domain Bacteria; phylum Pseudomonadota; class Alphaproteobacteria; order Caulobacterales; family Hyphomonadaceae; genus JANQQC01. The sequence continues at coordinate 86,213 of JANQQC010000053.1, read as the reverse complement.
CGAATCCCGCCTCAAAGACCTTGGCATCGATTTGCCAGAGCCGATGAAAGCCGTCGCGAATTATGTCCCCTTCGTGATCACGGGAAACCAGCTTTTCGTTTCCGGGCAGGTCAGCGTCGGACCTGGCGGCCTTGTGAAAGGCAGGCTCGGCGAAGATATGGATCTCGAAGCCGGCCAGGCCGCTGCGCGCCTTTGCGGCATCAACCTCATCGCTCAGTGCAAAGCTGCCGTCGGGGACCTCTCAAAGGTTAGCCGGGTCGTGAAACTCGGCGGCTTCGTCAACGCCGCACCGTCCTTCGAGCAGCTCCCACAGGTCGTCAACGGATGTTCAGACCTTATGGTTGAGGTCTTCGGAGAGGCCGGTCGCCACGCCCGGTCGGCTGTCTCGTGCCCCGTGCTGCCACTTGGCGTCGCTGTGGAAGTCGACGGCGTCTTTGAAATTGGCTGAGAGGTTTGAGCCAGCAGCGTTTGCCTATGGGCATCGCGGTCTTTGGATGAAGACCACCATTCCAGAGAACTCCATGGCCGCCTTCCAAAAGGCTTGCCAGGAAGGGCTCGGTGTCGAACTTGATGTCCGGCCATCATCAGATGGCGAGGTGATGGTGTTTCATGATGAGACACTAACCCGGATGACGGGCGTAAATGGTATCTTTGGCGAACACTCAAAGGGCGACTTGCAAGCCCTGAGGCTCAAAGACACCTCAGAGCACATCCCTACGCTTCAGGAACTGCTGGACAACTGGAGTAGCGAAGCCCCCCTTCTCGTCGAACTTAAGATCGACGGCGCGACAGACCCTGTCGGCTTTGCTCGGTCCGTCGTCGCCATATTGGAGCGCTACAACGGACCAGCCGCGGCAATGTCCTTTGACTGGCGTGCCGTGCGCGCTCTGCCAGAGACAGTGCAACGCGGGCTGCTCATCGTGCCAATCGAACAATCGGATCAGGCAAGGTTTGACCGCGCCGTCTCGGTTGGCCGGGAGATCGGCGTCGACTATCTCGGAATCTGGAGAGACGACGTGAAACAGGCCCCGGAAGACTTTCCAGCTGTAGTGTGGACCGTGGCGTCGGAAGATGCCCTAAAAGCTCTGCCAGATCGTGAACTCGGGATTATCTTCGAACATATCGATCCTACCCTCGTCCGTCCCTGACATCCGCCCTATACTCGGGCTATGGACGACACCGCGCTTCGCATCACTATTGCTCAAAGTCTCTCGGAAGTAGATCGCGCAGGATGGGATGCCGTCGCCAATCCACCCGGCGAGCGTTACGACCCCTTCTTGTCCTGGGACTTCTTGGAAGCGCTGGAACGCTCAGGAGCAGCGCGCCCTGAGACGGGCTGGTCGCCCTGTCATCTTATCGTCGAGGGTCCAGGTGGCGAGATACGCGGGGCCATGCCGCTATACGCAAAAACCCACAGCCAAGGCGAATTTGTCTTCGATCACAGTTGGGCTGACGCCTATGAACGCGCCGGCGGGAGCTATTATCCCAAGCTCCTCTCGGCCATTCCGTTCACCCCCGTCACCGGGCGGCGCCGCCTCGTGCCGCTTGGTCCGGATCAGGAGCAACTCAAGGACGCTCTGCTCGCCGGAGCAGTTCAATTGGCCGACCAGAACAAGTTCTCCTCCTTACACATCAACTTTGCCGCCCCAATCGAGGCAGAAGAACTGGAAGCAACGGGGCTTCTGAAACGCACCGATCAGCAGTTCCACTGGGAAAACGGCGGCTATGAGAGCTTCGATGATTTCCTTGGCGCGCTCTCATCGGCCAAACGCAAGAACCTACGCAAGGAACGCCGCCGCGCTCAGGAAGGGATCGCTTTCGAGCACATCACAGGCGCAGACCTAAACGAAGAGCACTGGGACGCGTTCTATGAATTCTACATGGACACTGGCGCTCGCAAATGGGGCTCGCCTTATTTGAATCGGGAGACCTTCTCTATTCTAGGAGATCGGATGCCGGACCAGATCCTTCTGGTTTTTGCCAAGGATGGAGACCGGCCGATCGCCGGCGCGCTCAACATGATCGGCTCCGACACGCTTTATGGCCGCTATTGGGGCTGCGTTGAGCATCGCCCGCTTCTGCATTTCGAAGTCTGCTACTATCAGGCCATAGACTTCGCGATTGAACGCGGCCTGACCCGCGTGGAAGCCGGCGCACAAGGCGGCCACAAACTCGCCCGCGGCTATGCACCCGTCACCACCTACTCCAATCACTGGATCGCCCATGAAGGCCTGCGCGACGCCATCAGCGACTATCTCGAACGAGAGCGCTACGCAGTGAAACGCGACATGGAGTACCTGAAAGAGCGGACGCCGTTCAAAAAGGCAGACTAATCTGCTCGGCTTGTGCATCCCAAGCGCCCGTGATCAGCTCACTCATCGCTGATTCAGTTTAAGGGAGAAGACCATTGGCGCTTCATGGGGAATACGATCCGGACAACATATTCGCCAAGATGGTGAAGAGCGAGATTCCGGCGATCAAAGTCTATGAAGACGACGTCGCCATGGCTTTCATGGACATCTTCCCGCAAAGCGAAGGTCACACGCTCGTCATTCCCAAGCACGAAGAAGCGCGCAATCTGCTCGAAATGCCGCCCGAAAAGCTTGGCCCCTATATGGAACGCGTTCAGAAAGTCGCCAAAGCCGTTGAAGCCGCGCTGAAACCTGACGGGGTCACCGTGATGCAGTTCAATGGCGGACCGGCCGGACAAACGGTTTTCCATCTCCACTTTCACATCATTCCGCGCTGGTCAGATCGACCGATGAGTGGCCACGGCTCCAGTGGCCAAGCTGATCCCGCCGACCTAGAAGCCGTCGCCTACAAGATCCGTAACGCGTTCTAAGCGCCCAGCTTCTCGCGTAGGATCTTGTTGACCGCGCCCGGATTGGCCTTTCCCCCGGACGCCTTCATCACCTGACCGACGAACCAGCCAATCGCTTTCGGCTTCTCTCTGACGCCGGCCGCCTGTTCCGGGTTCGCGGCAATGATCTCATCAACAATCGCTTCAATCGCGCCGGTATCAGTCACCTGCTTCAGGCCTTCGCGTTCCACAATTACACCGGCGTCATCACCGCTCTCGATCATCTTCGCGAACACATCTTTGGCAATCTTGCCTGAGATCGTGTCATCGGAAATCAGATCTATGAGCCCGCCCAATTGGGCTGCGGACACAGGCGTCTCCACCAGTTCTAGATCGTTCTTGTTAAGATAGCCGAAGAGCTCCTGACTCACCCAGTTTGCTGAAAGCTTGGGATCTCGCCCCTTCGCGACAGCTTCAAAGAACTCCGCCTTCTCCGCATCGGAAGACAACACCCCCGCATCGTAGCGGGAGAGCTTGTACTCGCTCTCGAAACGCGCGCGCTTCTCATCCGGCAGCTCTGGCAGGTCAGCCTTGATTTCATCGATCCAAGTCTGATCGATCTCAAGCGGTAGCAAGTCCGGGTCCGGGAAGTAGCGATAATCGTGCGCATCCTCTTTGGACCGCATCGACCGGGTCTCCCCTTTCACCGTATCGAACAGGCGGGTCTCCTGATCGACGCTGCCGCCGTCTTCTAGAATGGCGATCTGGCGACGCGCCTCATACTCAATCGCCTGCTGGATGAAGCGAAACGAGTTCATATTCTTGATCTCGCAACGAATACCTAGATGGCCGAAATCACCCGTCTCCCTGAACTTGTCGTATCCGCCGGGCTTACAAACAGACACGTTCACATCCGCTCGCAGATTGCCCTTCTCCATGTCCCCATCACAGGTGCCGAGCGCCACAACAATGGATTTAAGCTTTTTCACATAGGAGGCAGCCTCGTACGGGCTACGAATATGCGGCTTGGAGACAATCTCCATCAGCGCAACGCCCGACCGGTTCAAGTCTACATAAGTCGAATCCGGGTCCATATCGTGGATGGACTTGCCGGCATCCTGTTCCAGATGCAGGCGCTCGATACCCACAGTGAAAGAGTAAGCCGGATCGCCATGCGCAGGTTCGACATCAACCTCAATCTCACCCTCGCCGACAATCGGATGCGCAAACTGGCTGATCTGATAGCCCTGCGGTAGGTCGGGATAGAAATAGTTCTTCCGGTCAAACCGCGAGAACAGATTGATCTCCGCATTCAGGCCCAGCCCGGTGCGCACCGCCTGCTCCACGCACTTCCGGTTGATCACGGGCAACATGCCCGGCATCGCCGCATCGACGAGAGAAACATTGCAGTTCGGATCGGCACCAAACTCGGTGGAGGCTCCGGAGAAAAGCTTCGCACTAGAGGCGACCTGCGCATGGACCTCCAGCCCCATGACGACTTCCCAGTCGCCAGTGTCGCCAGAAATAAGATAAGGAGTGCGCTCGGTCATCGGCCGTGTCCTGCAATAAGTTTGGAGCTGTCTAGCGCTCGTCAGCGTCGTCTGTCGAGCCTGCTTCGCTTTCGGCCTTAGCCTGGCGTTCCTTAGCCTTACGAACGCGTTCGCGACGGGCATCCATGCGCGCCTGTATACTATCTTCTGGCGGCGGAGATCTGCGGCGGCGTGAGGACAGCCTGAGATCATCCGGCCGACGATCCTGAGCCTTCTTGCGGCGCTCAAGGATCATGGCGATGCGAACGGACACATAGACGCCCGTCATGGAGATCACGGCCCAATAGAGCGCAAGTTCGCTCGCAAATGGATCAAGCCCGTATTGGATCGCAATCCCGTAGGCGAGCCCAAACGCCACCACGAGGCCGATCATAGCGTAGTAGAGGTACCGGATCATAAGCTTAGTCTAGCATGCTCGCCGCTTACCACCACGCCTCTGGTCGCGCAGTGAAGCCAGCCGCCTCCTCTATCGCCGCGCCGACTCGGAAACAGGCGGCCTCATCGAGCGCCTTACCGATCACCTGAAGCCCCAGTGGAAGGCCCTGTTTATCCAGTGCGGCAGGCACGGCAATCCCAGGCAGGCCGGCAAGGTTTGCCGTCACAGTAAAGACGTCATTCAGATACATCGCGACCGGATCGTCAGACTTCTCGCCATAGGCAAACGCGGCAGACGGCGTCGCAGGCGTCAACAACGCATCGACTTCTTCAAACACGCGTTCGAAATCCTGAAGGATTTTCGTGCGAACCTTCTGTGCTCGCAGATAATAGGCGTCGTAATAGCCGGACGAGAGCACATAAGTACCGATCATCAGCCGTCGCTGAACTTCCGCGCCGAAACCGCCCGCCCGCGTCCCTTCATAGGTCGCTGTCAGATTGTCACCTGGCACCCGCGCGCCGTAACGCATCCCATCATAGCGAGCGAGATTGGAAGACGCCTCGGCTGGAGCCACAATGTAATAGGCTGGCAACGCGTACTTGGTATGCGGCAGCGACACGTCGACGATCTCCGCCCCCTGCGCGCGCAGCCATTCCACGCCCTGTTGCCACAGCGTTTCGATCTCATCGGGCATTCCATCAAGGCGATACTCTTTCGGCACGCCAATCCGCATCCCCTTAATGGGCTTACCGACCTCCGACCGCCAGTCCGGCGTCTCGACCGGCAGGGATGTCGAGTCCTTTGGATCATGCGAGCACATCGCCTCAAGCATGATCGCGGAGTCTTCAACCGACTTTGCGATTGGCCCCGCCTGATCGAGCGAGCTTGCAAAAGCGACCATTCCATAGCGAGACGCCCGGCCATAGGTCGGTTTGATACCGACCGTCCCCGTAAAGGCCGCAGGCTGACGGATCGAGCCGCCGGTGTCAGACGCGGTCGCCGCAAGGCAGAGGTCTGCCGCAACAGCCGAAGCGGAACCGCCGGACGACCCGCCCGGCGTCAACATCGCATTGTCACCGCCGCTCCGCCGCCATGGGTTCGCGACCGGGCCGAACCGTGATGTCTCGTTCGAAGAGCCCATCGCAAACTCGTCCATGTTGAGCTTGCCAAGCATCACTGCGCCGGCATCCCACAGGTTCTGCGTCACCGTGCTTTCATATGTCGGTGTGAACTCGCCCAGAATGCCGGAACACGCCGTCGTGCGAACGCCCTTGGTGCAGTAGAGATCCTTGATGCCGAGCGGCGCGCCATCAAGCGCCAGAGCTTCACCCTTGGCGCGGCGTTCATCAGACGCTTTTGCCATATCGAGGGCGCGCTCCGGGGTCTCCACAACATATGCGTTAAGCGATGGATTGGCCTTGGAAATCTGATCCACAAAAGCCTGCGTCAGCTCAACGGAGGAAAAAGCCCCTTCTTCGAGGCCGTCGAGCGCTGCAGCGAGCGTGAGTTGGGTCAGATCGGTCATGGAAAATCGTCCGGAAACAGTTTGCGCCTTCGTATGACGCGCGCTCACCAAAGTTCAAGAGCCGGTTATCTGTACACGTGTTCATTGCCGATACAGGAATGGCGATTCAATCTGGTGGTCTGATCAGCTGAGGAGGCTCGCATGTCTGTCCGTTGTTTTGTCCCAATCGCGCTCGCTGCAATCGTTGCGGCCTGCACCACAACTCCGGATGATCGTGTGAGGGGCGTCGCCCAGTTCGAAGATGACCCGCGCCTTGGCGAAGAAGCCGATCGCATCTGCTTCCAGTCGACAATCGACAATTTCTCTAACCCGACCCGTGACACGGTTGTTTTGGAAGCTGGCGTCTCGCGGGAGTATCTCGTTGAAGTTTTCGGCGTCTGCCCGGACCTCCAATTCGCCCAGTCTATCGCGATTGCCGCTCGGACGAGCTGTCTTACAAGCGGTGACGCGCTTCTCGTCTCCGATTCAGCCTTCGGCCTGAACGATGGCTCAGGCATTGGCCCGCGCCGTTGTACCATTCGGGCGATTTACGAGTGGGACGAAGACGCTGCCGCAGAAGAAACCGAAGAAGAGGCTGAGGCGATCGAGAGCTAAGTCTACTCGACAGCCTTCGGCACGACAAAAAACCCGTCTTCAGTTTTGGGGGCGTTTGCCAGCACCTGATCCTGAATGTTTCCATCGGTAACAGCATCGTCTCGCATGGTCAGTTTCGCGGCAACAACAGACGTCATCGGCTCGATCCCTTCGACGTCGACTTCGTTGAGCTGGTCGATCCAGCCGAGAATGCCATTCAGTTCACCGGCGAGTTCATCAAGGTGGTCTTCAGCAACAGCGATTCTCGCCAGGCTGGCCACCTTCTTCACTTCGTCTCTCGTAACGCTCATAGCGCGCCTCCACATTTAATCGCAGCGATACGCCCTACGCTTTCGGCTTTCAAGGCTGTAAGGAGGCCGCGATGGGCATAGTGGATCTCTCAGATTTGCCGACGACCGGCGCACTCATCGGCATTGATCCCGGATCGAAGACGATCGGTGTCGCGGCCTGCGATAGCCTGCGCCTGATTGCAAGCCCTGTTGAAACCATCACGAGAGGCAAGAAGCTCGGCCCGGCGCTGAAGCGCCTTTTCGAGCTATATGACGACCGAGCGGCAACGGGCTTGATTGTCGGCCTTCCCCTGAACATGGACGGATCCGAAGGCCCTCGCGTCCAGTCCACCCGCGCGCTTGCCTACAATATCCTACAGGTGCGCGATCTGCCCATCGTGTTTCAGGACGAGCGCCTCTCCAGCGCGCAGGCTGAACGTGTCATGATCGACGCCGACCTCTCGCGCGCCCGCCGGTCTGAACTGATCGATGCCTCGGCCGCCGCGGTCATCCTGCAAACCGCAATCGACCGGCTGGCGAATACCGAGTGAGCGCCTTCCTGTCTGCTCTCGGCCCGGTCATCGTGATCGTGGCGCTCGGACGGCTGCTCGCCTGGCGTGGCACAATCGCGCCTGAAGGCTGGCGCGCAGCCGAACGCCTCTCTTATGTTCTGCTGTTCCCGCTGCTCATCATCCGTGCCCTAGCCAACGCCCCGTTTGAGACCGCGCCGTGGAAGCTCGCCGCCGCGCTTCTCATCGCTCAGTGCGCCCTCGCGGTCCTGTCGCTGGCCGCTCGTGCGGTGAACCTCATACCGCGCCATCCAACCGGTGCCATAATACAGTCCAATGCTCGCTGGAACACGTTCGTTGCGCTCTCGATCGCCGCATCCCTGTTTGGCGAGGAAGGTCTCGCTCTCGTGGCAATCGCTGCCGCTGCGATGATCCCAACCGCCAATGTCATCTCCGTTGCTGCCCTTACCCATTTTTCAGTGCGCACCGATGGCGAGAAACCAGCCCTCCTCAAACCACTAGCCACCAATCCCCTGATCATTGCCTGCGTCATAGGGGGCGGCCTGAACGTAGCCGGGCTTCCTCCGACAGGCATGATCGACCGCACCATGGAAATCCTCGCGCAGGCCACCATCGCGCTCGGCCTTCTAACCGCCGGCGCGGGCGTTGATCTCGGGGCTCTCAGGCGCGCTGGTCTGCGCACTTTCACGTGGTCCTTCATCCGCCTTGCCGGCCTGCCTCTCATCGCGATCAGTCTCGCTCTGGCCCTCGGCGTAAGCGGCATGCAACTCGCCATCGTCGCGATCTGCTCAGCGACCCCTACTGCAACCAATGGCTACATTCTCGCCCGCCAGCTCGGCGGCGACGCTCCGCTTTCGGCCAATCTCATCGCGGTTCAGACCGTCCTCGCCGCAATCACCATGCCGGCGGCCTATATCCTTGCAATGTCCCTTGGCGGTTGAACGAGGCTTGCCCTCGCCCTGAATCGCCCCTACACCGCCCAAAATCCGGGAACAGGGCATGTCACCCACGGCCGACACTTATCGCTTCGACCACGATCATCTTCTCGAAATAGACGGTCTTCACCGTCTCGATATCGAATTTCTTCTCAGTCTCGCAGACGACTATGCCGAGGCGACCCGCCGGGCCGAGCGACCGCGCGAGAGCCTGAAGAACAAGACCGTCGTGAATCTCTTCTTCGAGAACTCGACGCGAACCATGTCCTCTTTCGAGATCGCCGCGAAAAGGCTCGGTGCGGACGTGATCAACATGCCCGTCGCTCATTCCAGCGTGAAGAAGGGCGAGACCCTGATCGACACGGCAATGACGTTGAATGCCATGAAGCCGGACGTCCTCGTCATCCGCCACTCAGCCTCAGGCGGGGTGAAGCTGCTCTCTCGCAAGGTCGACTGCGCTGTGATCAATGCCGGCGACGGCCAGCATGAACACCCAACACAGGGCCTGCTCGATGTCCTCACCATCCGCCGCGCCAAAGGCCGCATCGAAGGGCTGAAAGTCCTGATCTGCGGGGACATCCTTCACAGCCGCGTCGCCCGCTCGACAACGCTTGCGCTGCACCTCCTCGGGGCCGAGGTTCACCTTTGCGGTCCGCGCACCCTCTTGCCAAGCCGGGCCGAAGATTGGGGGGCCGCCGCGACGCACACAGATTTCGATAAAGCCTTGGCCGGCTGCGACGTCGTGATGATGCTCCGCCTCCAGCTTGAGCGCATGGACGGGGCCTACCTGCCCTCCCGTCGCGAATACTTCCGCTATTACGGCCTTACTGCAGACCGGCTCGCGCTTGCAAAGGACGACGCCATCGTCATGCATCCCGGCCCGATGAATCGCGGCATCGAGATTGAGAGCGCGATCGCAGATGGCGAACGCTCGGTAATCACCGAACAGGTCGAAATGGGCGTCGCGGTGCGCGAAGCCGTGCTCCATACACTCGCAGGAGCGCCGTCATGACACAGACGGTCATCCTGAATGCCCGTATCCTCGACCCGGCCACGTCAACCGACCAGACCGGCGGTCTGATTGCTTCAGACGGCGTGATCGTGGAGTGCGGCTCGCATGTTCAGTCTGCACCTGATGGTGCGGATACGGTTGACGCAAACGGCCTCTGCCTCGCCCCCGGTCTCGTCGATCTCCGCGTGAAAACCGGCGAACCCGGAGAAGAGCATCGCGAAACGCTCGCCAGCGCCAGCCGCGCAGCCGTCGCCGGTGGCGTGACCAGCATGGTCGTCATGCCGGACACCAATCCGGTCATCGACGATGTCGCCGTCGTGGAATTCATCACCCGTCGCGCCTCGGAGACGGCGCTCAACCGGATTTATCCGGCTGGCGCGCTGACCAATGGCCTCGAAGGCGAAGCAATGGCCGAAATCGGCCTGATGCAGGAGGCCGGAGCCGTCTTTTTCACCAATGGCGATGAGGCGCTTGCAGATGCGTCCGCCATGCGCCGCGCCATGACATATGCCGCCAGCCGGAATGCAATCGTCGCCTCCCGCCCGGCCGAGCGATCCCTGTCAGGCGGCATGATGAACAGCGGCGCGCTCGCCGCGCGCATGGGCCTGTCCGGCCTCCCGGCGGATGCAGAATGGATCGCGCTGGCGCGTGACCTGATGCTCGCAGAAACGACAGGCTGCGCACTCATGATCGATCTCGTCTCCACGGGCCGGAGTCTGGAGATGGTATCGCAGGCACGGCAGCGCGGCGCGCGTATTGGCGTTACTGCTGCGGCCTACAGCTTTTTCTTCAACGAACTCGATGTCGGCGACTACCTCACCTACTGCAAAGTCCAGCCGCCGTTTCGGTGCGAGGACGACCGTCAGGCGCTCGTCGCGGGTCTGAAATCAGGTGAGATCGATGCGGTTGTTTCGGCCCATGACCCCCAACCGCCGGAAGCCAAACGCGTCCCTTATGCCGAAGCCGCCTTCGGAGCTGCTGGTCTCGAAACATCGCTCGCGGCGATGCTGGCGCTGTTTCACGACGGCCCGCTCAGCCTGCTTGAAGCCCTGAAACCCCTTACAAGCGGCCCGGCCGACCTGATCGGCCTGCCTCAGGGCCGTCTGGCCGCCGGTGCCCCCGCAGACCTGATACTCTTCGATCCCGGCGCACCATGGCTTTGCCAGCGCGAAGAATTGCGCTCGCGCTCGACAAATTCACCATTTGACGGCCGCCGCCTCCAAGGCATTGTCACACAAACCTGGGTCGGCGGTAAATGCGTTTTCACGCGTTAGGCTAGAACCAGCCGCGCGCAATCAGCTTTGTCGGCCCTTTCGGAAAATCGAGTTCAACATTGGTGCTAGGATACCGGTCGCCCGGCTCCGGCGGTGTAAACGTGATTTCCGTCGTGAAGGCAGGCGTCAGTGGCTCCTGCCGCTCGCCATTGGGATCGAAAGCTGTCCATTTCAGGCACCAGAGCGCGGTATCGTCCTGAAGATCGAACTCCTCACCTTCTAAGGCTTCAGCGGACACCGGCGGCAGAGCCAGTTCCAGCGGCAATTGCTGCACTGTTCCGGGCTCGACAATGATGGCCTCAAAGGTCCGCGCCTGCGGAATTTCAACACTCTCATCGGCAATGCATGTTTCCAGATTCGTCGATTTGACGAGCTCTACGTTGGACAGGACGAGGGGCCGCGTGCCGCGATTGGAGAGGATGATCTGTGGATAGGGATAGTACCGGTAATAGGCGCTCTTTTCGCCATTGCTGGAGCCGCCGCCGCTCTGCACCTGCAACTGAACGCTCGCGACCGCCTGCGTGAGCGTGTAGCGCGCATCGAAAAAGGTCAGATATGTCGTCATACTCGAAAGCGCCATGGCGACGAGAGACAGGACGGCGGTGGATAAGCTACGCATGACTGAGTTCCTGATTTGGGTCTGTTTGTTTGGCTTCCCGGCGTCGCATCTTCAGGATGCGGCGTGCGAATCGTCTCACATCGTTGTCGCCATCGAATGACAGCCGGACCTCGGCAATCGGTTCAGTCTGGTCGCCGAAATAGAGCAGAAGCCCGTCAGGATCGTCGTCGGGCAGGTCATATCCCCCGCCCCCGAAAGCCGCCTTGATGTTCCGCCACTCAGCGGCGGGATTGTAATCAGGCCTGCGCGCGCCGGCAGCATTGGGCGGGTCGACGACAATCGTCTTGTTCATCCGCCCGGATTTCATGAGTTCGCCGACCTCCCAGCTCGTGCCGCCAATTGAGGATGGCAGCAGCACGATCAACTCGGAATGATCCATCATCGCTGAAATGGCCTGTTTCCAGATCTCGTCGCTAACAACAATCCGCCCAGCGCCGATGTGTTCGAGGGGGCGACCAAGCCCGACGAGCAGGCCGAAGGGACGAAGTGCCTTCTCAATCTGTTCTTCAAATTCGATCCGATCCGTTGCGAACACTACTTGCGTGCCTGTGGGGCCGCTGACACGGACCGATTTGGCGACTTCAGCATCAATCTGATCGGTCGAAGCAAAGGGCCGTAGATAGAGCACGAATGGCTCTGTCGGCGGCTGGCCGTCCAACAAGGCGTCGCACAGCTGCTGCGCGCGCAGATCGCGCCCACGCTGCTCCACATACCCTTCAGTCGTGAAGAATAGCTGGGCGAAAATCGTCCCAAGCATCACCGCACCGGCAAAAAGGAGCAATGCGGTCAGCACACCGAAACCGGGCTGCGCGGCAAGATAGGCCGCGCCAAACGCACCCGCAAACGCACTGAAAATGGCACCGAGCGCGCAAATCCACTTCCCGCGAGTGACGGCGCGCGGCGAGCCGGCAAAGGCTGCAACCCGCTTCAGCATGCGTAGTCCCTCCGCTGCTGTCGCCCTTCCCAGAGATCGCCATCAGACCGAATTTGGTGCCGAACACAAGACTTGACCTTGCTTGCCAGCTGAAAAAGCCACGCTTACACCGGACGCGGCTTCAAAATGCCGGGAGGGCATCGCCAACCATGTCAGACTGGATGCCTTACGCACTCGCGGTCGTCGTCGGATACCTTGCCGGCTCGATCCCCTTCGGCCTCGTCCTGACCAGAGCGGCCGACATAGATTTGCGCTCTGTCGGGTCTGGAAACATCGGCGCGACAAACGTCCTGCGCACCGGCCGCAAGGACCTAGCCTTCGTCACTCTGATCCTCGACAGCTTCAAGGCCGGCCTCGTCGGGCTCGCCTTCACCCTCTATTTCGGCACCGAAGCCGGGGCTGTCGCTGGCGGGGCCGCATTCCTCGGCCACTGCTACCCGGTCTGGCTGAGCTTTCGCGGCGGCAAAGGCGTAGCCACCTACGCCGGCCTCCTCGCTTTTGTGTCTTGGAAGGGATTGCTGTTTGCGGGCCCCGTCTGGCTCGCACTGTTTGCAATCACGCGCATATCATCGCTGTCGGCACTCGTGGCGGCGGTGGTCGCTCCGATCGGAGCGGCACTTATTGGAGAACGCCCCTTTACGGTTGGCGTTTTGTCGGTGTTGTCCCTGCTGGTTTTCTGGACGCACCGCTCGAATATTGGCCGTCTCCTGAAAGGCGAAGAACCGCGGTTTGGGGCTTCAGGAGGGAAATGACGACCGGCCTTTCAGATTCGGAGCGTCTTGCCTGGGTACAGCTTTCCCGAACATCCGGCGTCGGTCCGGTTACCTTTTCGAACTTGATCGATCGATTTCGGACCGCATCAAAAGCGTTGGAAGCATTGCCAGATTTGTCTCGCAAGGCCGGTCGAAAACGTCCGATGGAAACGCCATCGCCTGATCTGATTGCAAAGGAAATCGACGCCGCAAACAAGCTCGGCGCGAAGCTCGTCGCCGCGTGCGAACCGGACTACCCGCCGCTGCTGCGAGCGGTGGATCCACCGCCACCCGTCCTGACGCTTCTCGGCGATCCGGCGCTCGCGGCAAAGTCGACGGTCGCGATCGTCGGCGCAAGAAATGCTTCCGCGGCCGGGAGAAAGATTGCGCGGGGTATCGCGGCAGCTATTGGACAAGCCGGGTATGTGGCGGTGTCAGGGCTTGCGCGCGGCATTGATGGTGAAGTTCACGCTGCCAGCCTGAACACAGGAACCGTCGCAGTGCTCGCAGGCGGCGTCGATCATGTTTATCCGCCACAACATGACCGGCTTCACGCTGCGATTGCCGCTGAGGGTCTGATCATTTCAGAGCGTCCACTGGGCGCGCGTGCCGTCGCCCAGGATTTTCCCCGCCGCAATCGCATCGTCACGGGATGCTCGCTCGGTGTCGTTGTTGTCGAAGCAGCTGAGCGGTCCGGTTCACTTATCTCCGCGCGGACGGCCGGTGAGCAGGGTCGGGAGGTAATGGCCGTTCCCGGATCGCCGTTGGATCCGCGATCCGCTGGCGCGAATCGGCTGATCCGGGATGGCGCGACACTCGTGCGGTCGTCTCAAGACGTGTTGGAAGTGCTGGACGGGCTCGAACACCGCCATCTGGCAGAGCCCCCAAGCCCACCCTTGAACCCACCCGAACCGCCTGACCTCTGCACAAGTGAACTCGCCAAGGTGCGGGAAGCTCTCACACACATTCCGCTTCCAATCGATGAGATCGCCCGCGCCGCTAAGGTAAGCGCGGGGCGCTGCGCTGCAATCCTTACGGAACTCGAACTCGGCGGGATGGCAGAAACTCTGCCCGGCGGGCTCGCAGTTCTATCAGTATTACAAGAATGACACGGTAGGTCGTCACAATGACGCCTAACAACAACGCCCGCTGGACGCCGCCAGATGCTTTCACTAAGCCTGTGAGTCTTGCGGCCGCGAGGGCGGGCGCTGAGTGTCGCCTCTGCTCCGGAGCTTGATTTGGCAAACTGGACCCGTTTCGCCGTCTCCGCCTTAGCGGCCGTGGCCATCGCGACTGCACCAGCGATCGCGCAGACAGAAACGCCGGAGTCCGAAGAGGTTCTTCTTGTCGCTGACGAAGTGTTCGAACTGCGCGAAGAAAACAAGATCGTGGCTCAGGGCGAGGTCGAAGCCCGTTATCAGGGGCGCGTCCTGCGCGCTGACAAGGTCATCTACGACCGCAACACTGAAAAGGTCCGCGCTTCCGGAAATGTCGTCATCCTCGATCCTGATGGAACCGAACGTTTTGCCGACGAAATTGAAGTCGATTCCACGCTGTCAGATGGCTACGCGATCGGTTTCTCCGCCCGTCTGCCAAACGGCGGCACAACGACCGCCAACGCCGCGATCCGTCAGGAAAACGGGATAAACGCGTTCGATCAGGTCGTCTATACGGCCTGCGAAACCTGCGATGAGAATGATACACCAACGTGGACCATCCGAGCTCGTCGGGCGGTCCTCGACGAACAGTCGCAGATGTTCTCCTACCGCGACGCGGTGATCGAAGTCGGCGGCGTACCTGTCTTCTACATGCCCTTCTTTGCCCATCCCGACCCGAGTTCTGGTCGAAGGTCAGGTTTCCTGCCCCCCAAACTCGGAACTTCGACGAAGTTCGATTTCTTCTACCAGCAACCCTATTACTGGGCGATTTCGCCCTACTCCGACCTGACCGTTTCACCGCTCGTCACCGGAGGCACCAACCCTGTTGTCGAGTTGGATTACCGCAAGCGGTTCTGGTCCGGAAACCTGGAAGTCAACACCAGCTTCACCAATGAACAGGAGTTCGACGGAGACGGCGAGAAATTCGGCGAAGAAGCGTGGCGCAGCCATATCTACGCCAAGGGGCTGTTCAACATCACGCCGAAGTGGTCGTGGGGGTTCGGCCTGGAGCGCATGAACGATGACCTCTACACCCGCCGCTATAACATCGATGGGGAAAATGAAAGACGCGGTCTATACAACAGTCAGCCTCGGCGTTTGCTGTCGCAGGTATTCCTGATTGGCCAGGAAAAAGACTTCTACGCTGACGCTGCTCTGTTCAACATCCAGGGTCTTCGAGCGGGCGACGATGATGCTCGTTTTCCCGTCGCCGCCCCTTTGTTTTTCTCTGAACAGCTCTTCGATCTCGGCAGTTTCGGACACGGAGCCGTAAGCGCTTCAGGGGCTTTCCTGGGAAGGGATGACGGTAGAGACAGCCGCCGCGCAAGCCTGGCGGCGGACTGGGAGCAGACAAGCGTACTACCAGGCGGTGTCCTTCTGCAGCCATTCTCGGAAGCCCGCTTTGACTACTACGCCCTGGACGAAGATTTCAGCGGAGAAGCAAACGTCACGCGTGGACTTGGAAACGTCGGCACGCGTTTGTCGTATCCACTCTACCGTCCCGGCAAGTCTGTAAACATCCTCGTCACGCCGATTGCGATGGGGGCCTGGGGTCTCTCCAATGTAAATGACCAAGCGATCCCGAATGAAGACAGCCTGCTATACGAGTTCGACGAGACCTCTCTCTTTGATGCGAATGGTTTCAGCAATTACGATCTCTATGAGGGTGATGGTAAAGCCGCGCTCGGTTTCACAACTCAGATGCGCTGGAAAGGCGGCACAACCATCACAACGATCGCTGGGCGACGGTGGCGATCACGCTCTGACCCGTCGCTAGATGTCACAACAAACCTCGATGGTACGGTGTCCGACTGGGTTGGAGGCGTCACGACCAATTTCGGTCGACGTCTGAATCTTTCGGCGCGCGTGCGTCTGGATGATGACACACTGGCGTTGAACCGAATTGACGCCCGGCTACGGAGTCAGATCTGGCGTGCGAGACTTGCGGTCGCTTACTACAAGGTCGACGAAGCGATAAACCTGCGCGGACGCGCAGATGAGGGTATACAAATCAGTGGCCAGTTTCGCCTGACGGACAATTACTCTCTGACCTATGGCCGCCTTCGAAACATCGAAGAGGGCTTCGACGCCCGCCACTCACTCGGAGTAGTGTACGAAGACGATTGCTCGCGTTTCGAGATTGCCTTCGAACGGAGCGAATTCCTTGATCGGGAACTCGGGCCTTCAGATTCCATTCAGTTCAGATTCGCTCTAAAAACGCTTGGTGAAATCGGATCGAGCGAATTCGACTAGACGAAGATGCGCACTGAGTGCGCGCATTGCTTGGCGCGGCCCGCCATTTACAATATAGGCGCAGAGTTTCCCGGCTGGGATGCGCAGGAGACGAGAGTATGATTCGCAGCACTATTCTGGCGATTTCGTTCGGCCTCATGGGCGTTGCCGCCGCTCAGGAAGCCCCTGCAGATGGCTCTGAAACCATCGAAGGCATTGCCGCGATTGTTAACGACACCCCCATATCGTACACGGACGTCCGCCAGCGGGCCCGCTTTCTGCTCCTTGGCCTTGGGCGCCAACAGCCAACTCCTGAGCAATTACAACAGATCACGGGGCAAGCGCTGGAGCAATTGATCGACGAGAAATTGCAGCTTGAAGAAGCGGCCGAGTACGAAGTTGAGATCGAAGCGGCTGAAATTGCCAGCGCTGTTGAAGACATGGCGCGCCAGTCGGGGACCAACCGTGAAAATCTCTTCGAACAATTGCTGGCCGCTGGCGTGAACCCCACAAGCCTCGAAGAGCAAATGCGTGCTGAGATCGCATGGCGGCGCATCATGGGCGGGCTCTTCGGCTCCAGAATACGCATCTCGGACAACCAGATCGATGATCAGATTCGCCGTATCAAGGCCGCCGCGTCCAAGACCCAATATCAACTTGGAGAGATCTTCCTCTTCGCGCCTGACGAAGAAAACAGACAGCAGGCGCTCACGGCCGCCGAATCCATCGTCGAGCAACTTCGCCAGGGAGCGCCTTTTCAGGTTGCTGCTCAGCAGTTCTCCTCATCTCCCACAGCTGCAACGGGCGGTGATATGGGTTGGGTTTCACTCTCCGATCTTGATGAGGAACTCGCCAACGCGGTTCGAGCCATGGACGGGCCCGGCCTGACGGAACCGATCACTGTAGACAACGGTGTTTACATCATCGCGGTGAACGGACGACGAGAGCCTACGGAGACAACCACCGTTGTTAATCTGGAACAGATCATTTCAGTCGAAGGCAACGATGACGCTCTTCAGCAAGCCGTTGAGCAGGCCGAAGGATGCGACTCTCTTGAAGACGTCGCGAATTCGATTGACGGCCTGCTGCACGCCCCGTTAGGCCGCGTAAACATCGACGAACTCGGCGAAGAAGGTGCTCAACTCGTATCTCAAACCGAAATCGGCAACGCGACAGAGATTTTTGCCATGTCGAGTGGTCTGGCCGTGATCTTCGTTTGCGAGCGCGAGGACGGCGTAGAGAACATCCCATCTCGCGCCCAGATTGAGGATCGCCTCGTAAACCAGCAACTCGGCATGATGTCCGAACGAACACTCCGGAACCTGCGGCGCGAAGCGACGATCATCCGCCGCTAGGCTTGCCAGCAGGCGCGGTCGACGTAAGACCAACGCATGATAGGTGAATACCGCCCTCTCGCAGTGACTATGGGTGATCCCGCAGGATGCGGCCCGCAGATTACAGCGACTGCCTGGAGCGCCCAGCGGGAGGATGGCGCAAGCGCTTTCTATGTCATTGGGCCGACCAGGCTCTACGAAACGATGGTGCCCGTCCAGACAATCGCTCATCCCTCGGAAGCGGTCGGCTGCTTTGGCAATGCTTTGCCAGTGATGCCACTGATGGAAAGGGTTCCGGATATTGAGGCTGGCAAGCCAAATCGCGACGCCGCTCCAGCAATCATCCGGTCCATTGAAATTGCGACCGATCACGCGCTCAGCGGTGAAGCATCAGCTCTTGTGACGAATCCAATCCATAAGGCTCTGCTCTACGACGCAGGCTTTTCGCATCCCGGACACACCGAATTCATCGCCGAGCTCTGTGAGGCACCCCACCCTGTCATGATGCTGGTCGGCGGTGGTCTCCGAGTCGCGCTCGCAACGATCCACATCCCACTGACAAAGGTGGCCGAGACGCTGTCGACAGACCTTTTGATCGAAATCGGCAGCAAGGTCGCGCATGCGTTGAAGCGAGACTTCGCACTGCCAACGCCGCGGATCGCATTCACCGGATTGAACCCGCACGCCGGGGAAAGCGGCTCGATCGGGCGGGAGGAGATCGACATCATTAACCCGGCCGCCGAGAAACTGAGAGCAAACGGCGTCGCAATCAGCGATGCGCGTTCGGCCGACACCGTGTTTGCAGAAGCCCTTGCCGGCAGCTATGACGCAATCGTTGCGATGACTCACGATCAGGGACTGATCCCAGTCAAAACACTCGATATGTGGGGCGGTGTGAACACCACACTTGGTCTCCCCATCATCCGTACAAGTCCCGATCATGGAACGGCCTACGAGGCAGCGGCAAATCAGGCCGCCCGTCCAGATAGCTTGGTTGCAGCGCTCCGCCTTGCAAAGCAGATGGCCAGAAATCGAGCGCAAACGCATGTCTGAACGGCCGGGTCTCAAGCAGGTCGAGGCTCGCAAGTCACTCGGTCAGCACTTCCTTTTTGATCCAAACATACTCAAGCGGACAGCGCTTGCTGCGGGCCCCGTGACAGGCCGCACGGTGATAGAAGTCGGCCCGGGACCGGGCGGTCTGACACGGGCACTGCTTGATGAGGGCGCATCCCGCGTCATCACCGTCGAGGCCGATGAGCGCTTCTCAAGTGCCCTGCTGGACTGGCCGGAGAAAGCGACCGGTCGACTGCATGTTCACGCTGGCGATGCGCGAAAGGTGAACTGGGAAAACCTCGTTGAGCATGCGGCCAGCGAGTTGCCTATCATGATCATCGCTAACCTTCCCTACAATGTCGGCACCCCTCTTCTGGTGGACTGGCTGAAAGCCGGCGACTGGCGCGGCGAAATGGGGCTGATGTTCCAAAAGGAAGTCGCTGAGCGAATTTGCGCAAAACCCGGCGAGAAACACTACGGTCGGCTGGCTGTGCTTTCACAGGCCGTCGCCAAAACTCACATTGCGTTTACATTGCCGCCTGGAGCCTTCCGCCCACCACCGAAGGTCGACAGCGCCGTGGCCGTCTTGCAGCCATTACCCAAGGATCAGCGCTTTGATGACCTCGAAACACTCGAAGCGGTCACGGCGACGGCGTTCGGCCAACGCCGCAAGATGCTTCGGGCGAGTTTGAAATCCTTCGCAAAAGCAAACCGTATCGATCTTCAAGAATGGCTGGCAGCAAGTGAAATCGATCCGGAAGCGCGGCCAGAAACACTCGATCAGACTGCGTTCCGCCGGCTGGCTAGATACGCATCGACATCACGATGAGTTGCCCACGTCCGTGCCATAGCTCCGTCTGAGTGGCCTCAACCACAGAGAAGCCAGCTTTACGATAAAGTGCCATCGACGCATCAAGACCATCGGTCGTCTCGAGAAAAACTTCGTACCAGCCTCTCTCTCTCGCATATGCCATGGCCAGATCAAACAGGTCGCGCCCAACACCCCGACCGCGAGCTTCCGGCAGGAGCACCACCCATCTCAACTGTCCACGTGTTCCATGATCGACCATGGCCGTGCAGCCGATGGCCTGCCCACCGCTCTCCGCAAACCAGACACGGCTGTGCCCAGCCCGATCCAGATCGGCGGATTCAACCGTTTCGCGTACGAAGGGCGGAAATGGGTCGCCGAAACGAGCGTCCTCGTGTGCATATCCCCGTCGATGAAGATCAACGATAAGATCATCGTCTCCGTCGCGGCGGTCATGCCGAATGATGATTTCATCGTCCATCACACCGACAATTCATAAGAAAACGCCGCTCCTTTTCCAAGAAGCGGCGCTCTCAAAAAAGCGTCTTGTAGGAGTTAGAAGTCTTTTCGGACTGTAACTCCAACTGTCCTCGGCTGGTTGGTCCGATAGCCAAGACGTGCCCGGCCGCCGCGCTCGCGGTCGAACGACAGGTTTGCATTCGTATCTGTGACATTGTTCACGAACAGAGTGACCGACCAGCTATCGAACTCCAGTCCGGTGCTGAGGTTCAGCGTCTCATAAGCATCGAGATCGAGATCAACGAGTTCTTGCGGATTTTCCGCACCCGTCAACGCGCCCAGAGCTAGCCCGGTGGCACTTGGCAGCCCTTGTCCATCGGTCTGATCACTTGGTTGCGTAAAGCGGGACCCGACATGCTGGATCGAGCCTGCGACGAAGGCTTCCGCATCTGCACCCGCCCATGGAGCGGCCCAGCGATAAACGCCAGAGGCCGCGATCTGCAGCTCAGGAACAGAGGGTAGCCGATTACCCTCCTCGATGCCACCAATCACGGTGCCCGTCCCATCAACCACGGTTGAGTCGAACTCGGCCTCGATCAGGCTCGCGGCAATCGACAGTTCAAGTCCGTCGGCCGGGCTGACACTGATCTCGCCTTCGATCCCTGCCGTGTGGGCTTCCTCCACATTGAAAACGATCCGTGATGAACACGAACCAGCATCAAGCGTGACCTGAAGATCGGATATGTCCGTGTAGAATGCGGCGGCGTTGAACGTGACTTGTCCGGTCTGCGCCTTGAAGCCGGCTTCGTAGTTCCAAAGCGTCTCGTCATCATAGTCCTGGAAGCTGCCGAAAATGGCTTCGTCTTCGTCGCTACATAGAGGCACGTTCAGGGGATCGTTCACGCCACCAAGCCGGAAACCCTGACTGGCCTGCGCGTTCAGGGTCACAACTTCGTTGAACTCGTAGCTTGCGAGGAAGCGCGGTGTGAAACCATCCGAGGACGTTGTGTCCATGACGTTCGAATCGCCATTGGCAAACAGGCCGCCCGAGGAGATCGTCCGGTCTTCTTCGAAGTCGTAGAAGCGCCCGCCAGCCGTCAGCGTCAAACGCTCAGTGACGTCATAGCTTGCCTCACCGAAGACAGCGAACTGCTCCAACTGGTAGTTCAGATCCGAGTTGAACGGCGAATCAGCCGGGAAGCCGTTGGCCACAGCGGCCGGACCCGGAAGATCATTGTCCGGATCAGCATCGCCATTCAGGAAGTCGGACCGCGCCTGATGGAAGGCATCATAGCCGGCGGTCGGAAGGCGCTGATTGTAATCCCGCTCAATGTCGGCATAGAAAACACCGACCAGCCATTGCAACGGCCCATCACTGGCAGAGCTGAGCCTCAACTCCTGCGTGATCGACTCATAGGTTGTGGAATCCCGAAGATTCGACGGCAGGGCGAACACCGCCGGATCAAACCCAAGATCCTGAGACACGCTGTGCGTCAAGGCGCTGGCATCACGGCTAACGAGGATGTCACGATCTGTGTAACTTGTGATGGATGTGAGGTCCGCGAAACCCAGATTGATCTCAGCCGTCAAATCCGTGATCAGCGTCTCGTCAGAGAACGCCTCATCCAGAAGAAGGAACTGTGCATTTTCGCCGGGCGGGAGCCCGCCGGTCAGCCAGTTGAACGCCTCCTCTCGATTAAAGCCGTCCGCTTCAATTTCCTGGTAGATCACTCGCGGCGTGACACTAAAGTTGGGTGTCAGGTCAAACCGCAGCGCAGCGCGTCCGCCCGTCCGGTTACCGGAATTGACGTCTTCCTTGCTTCCGGTCGGTGTCAGCGCGTCGATGTAGCCGCCATACTCGGTGTGATAGCCAACAAGGCGCAGGGCCGACTGGCCTTCAACCAGCGGCATGTTCACGGCACCTTTGATGTGACCGCCGGTCCCGCCGTCATCGATGGTATTGATGCTGCCTTCAACCCGGCCTTCGAAGTCATCCACATCCGGCTGGTTCGTGATGTAGCGGACTGTACCGCCAACAGACCCCGATCCAAACAACGTGCCCTGAGGCCCGCGGAGGGTCTCAACACGGTTCAGGTCGAACAAATCCAGATCGGGCGTGAAAAGCGAAAGAGAGATGACCGACTCATCCAGATAAACGCCAACCTGCTCCTTCACACCAGGCTGATCTCGAACAATCTGCCCGGCAGAAACGCCGCGAATCGCGACCTGGCTTTGTCCCGGCCCTAGATTCTGGATTGAGAGACCCGCCACACTACGGGCAACATCTTCCAGACTGCCCGCACCGGTAATCTCAATATCATCCTGCGTTTGTGCATTGATCGAGAACGGTACGTCCTGAAGACTTTCAGCTCTCTTCGTGGCGGTAACTATAATCGTCTGCTGACGAGAGACAGCGTCGTCTCCGTCCGCATCCTGAGCAACAGCCTGCCCAGATGCAGCCATGACCAATGCCAGCGCGCAGGTGCCCAGCATTTTTCGTTTTGATAGTTTTTGCATTTATTATCCTCCCTAAGCGAAGCTTGGCTGGAAGGTGCCACATCGACAAACTTATTTTGTCTAACAGCGCTGTTATGTGTGTGTTCCGCGCGAGAATGTGCTCTTTGGGCAACAACGCGAAGTTGTGAGCGCCACCTATTATCCCTCGCCGAGCAATTGCCTCACATGTGCGTCGAGATCGAGCTGCCGCAGTCTTTTGGTGCGCTCTACCAGAAAGAGGCGTCGTAGCTGCTGATACGCTTCATCAAGATTATCGTTGACGATGCAATAGTCATAGCGTCGCCAATGCATGATCTCTGCTTTAGCGTCGGCCATTCTGCGAGCTACCGTCTCGTCCGTGGAGCCCGGACGCGCACGGAGCCGTGCTTCCAGAGCTTCGATCGACGGAGGCAATACGAAAACAGAGACGACATCGTTCGGCATCTGATCATGCAAGGCGTCCGCCCCCTGCCAGTCGACATCGAAGATCACATCGCGGCCAGCCTTGAGCAGGGCAACGGTGTCGGCTCGCGGCGTTCCATAGTAGTGGTCGAATACGCGCGCCCATTCGAGAAAATCCTGATCGGCGATAAGGGCACGAAAATCCTCCAACGACTTGAAATGATAGTCGACGCCATCCTGCTCATTCGGCCGCGGATCACGTGTCGTCGCTGAAACGGAGAGCGCGACATCCTCGAACTCGTCCATGAGCATCCGAGCGAGCGTCGTCTTGCCGGCACCAGACGGCGAGGAGATCACGAGCATAAGCCCACGACGCTTCAGTTGATCATTCGACATTCGCCGCCTGCTCCTTGAACTGATCGATCAGGGCCTTGAGGGATAGTCCGGCATTCGTCAAATCGAGACTGGCAGATTTCGAGCAAAGCGTGTTCGCTTCACGGTTCAGCTCCTGCGCTAGAAAATCGAGCTTCCGGCCTACCGGTGATCCTTCCCGAAGGAGTTGCCGCCCACTTTCGAAGTGCGCGGTGAGCCGGTCCAATTCCTCGCGAATGTCTGCTTTCGCTGCATTCAGCGCTACCTCCGCGGCCAACCGATCAGCATCGACTGCGGCCTCGGCCTTCAGTTCAGCCAGCTGTGCCTCAAGCCTTGCCTTGAGAAGCTTAGGCTGTTGCCTTGCAAACACCGCCGCTTCAGTACCAACCGCTTCCATCTGATCAATTACACCGCCGAGCAGCGGACCAAGCGTTGCGCCCTCTTGATCACGAGACGCCTTCAACTGCGAAAGCGCAGCCTCGGCCCCCTTCGACAGCGTTTCGATCACCTCGGAGTCCGCTGCAAGATCACGCAAATTCGTGGTTCCGGCCTCTACGACCCCCTTGGTGGTCATGAGCGTCGCGAGGGCTTCGCCGCTGAGATTGCCGCCGGATCTTTCCCGATAGGCATTCACCAGCGTCTCAATTGCTGCCTGGTTCACAACCACGCCGGCATCACCCGCATTCGCTTCAATACGCAGACCGACCTGCAAAGAACCTCGCTTGAAGTGCTTTCCCGCCTCAGCCTTTACGCTTCGCTCCAACGCGTCAAAGCCCGCAGGCGTGTTGACGCGGACGTCCAGACCGCGGCCATTCACGCTCTTTGCTTCCCAGGCCCATGCGCCCCAAGACGCTTCACCAGAAACGCGAGCAAACCCCGTCATGCCGGAGAGCGGCGCAGCGTTGGACCCACTCTCGCTCATTAGTTGCTGCGCTCCCGCGCTATCTCAGCGCGCTCATAGCGTCGATACGCAGCGACATTTCGATTATGCTCAGCCAGCGTTTTCGCAAACAGGTGTCGCCCGGTCCCATCGGCGACGAAGAAGATGTAGTCGGTCTCTGGCGGGTCCAGCACGGCCGCGATCGCATCGCGTCCCGGATTACAGATTGGCGTAATCGGCAAGGCCGGTATCTGATATGTGTTCCAATCCGTCTTGCGATCGATTTCGGAGCGATAGAGCGTCCGCCTCTCACCCTTCGCATTGTAGAGTGGCTCGCCCTTCGTAATCCCGTAAATGATCGTCGGATCGCTCTGAAGCGGCATGCCGATATTCAACCGATTTGTGAACAGGCCGGCAATCTCCGGCCGCTCGGCGGGATCGCCCGTTTCCTTTTCCACAATGGAAGCAAGAATGATCGCCTCTTCGCGCGTCTTGATCGGTATCCCCTCCTGGCGCTCCGGCCACAGCTCATCCAGCAGCGTCTCCTGTGCGGCTCTCATCCTGTCGATAAGGGCGGTGCGGGTGGTCCCGCGCGCGAACAGATAAGTGTCCGGTAGGAGCACGCCTTCAGGGATAGGTTCTGATGGCATGTCGCCCACGAGAAACTCACTCGCCTCAATGATACGCAGGGCCTGCGCGGTGGTCCGCCCCTCGGGGATCGTCAGCCTGTGCAGAATGACTTTCCCCTCGACCAGCGTGTCGAGCACGGTCTGGACGCTCGAGCCCGCTGCGATCTCGAACTCACCAGTCTTGATTTGAGTGGTCACGCCTTGCAGCCGGCCGGCCAGTCTCATCGCATAGCTGCTCAATATGACGTTTTCTTCTTCGAGACGCGTTGCAACCGTGTAGAGCCCCTCGCCGGGCGCGACGGTCACGACCGTGTCAGTGACAAGTGGACCATCCTTCTGGATCTCATTTGTCAGCCAGAGCCAACCACCGGCTGCTGCTCCGGCACCCAGAATGGCAACCAGAAAGATTAGAGAAAGCAATGCTCTGACGAGACCCACGGCGTATCCCGATCGCTCCTGCGCTAAGCCCCCATGACCAGTGCTCCACCGAGCACCGGTTAGTAGAATGGTCTTATTCGCTTACGGCCTTCAAGATCAAAGCGGCGTTGGTGCCGCCAAAGCCGAATGAATTCGACAGCGCGGCCCGCACCGGTGCCTTCTTGGCAACCTTCGGAACAAGGTCGATATCCGTTTCAAAGCTCGGATTCTCGAGGTTCAGCGTCGGCGGCATCACCTGATCACGGATGGCAAGCGCGCAGAACGCGCTCTCGGCGGCACCCGCAGCACCCAGCAAATGGCCAATGGCCGACTTGGTTGAAGACAGCGACACATTCTTCGCGTGGTCGCCGAACAGTTTCTCAACCGCACGAACCTCACCTTCATCGCCCGCAGGCGTCGATGTCCCATGAGAGTTCACATAGTCGATGTCTTCTGGCGCGAGCCCGGAATGCCCAAGCGCCATCTTCATCGCGCGATAGCCGCCTTCAGCGTTTTCAGCAGGCGATGTGATATGGTGCGCGTCGCCTGACAGGCCATAGCCGGCAACTTCAGCGTAGATCTCAGCGCCTCGAGCTTTCGCGTGCTCATACTCTTCGAGCACAAGGATCGCAGCGCCCTCACCCATGACAAAGCCATCACGGTCCTTATCGTAAGGGCGCGAGGCTTTTTCCGGTGTATCGTTGAACCCCGTCGACATCGCTTTGGCGGCGCAGAAGCCCGCAATGCCAATCTTCCCAATCACGGCTTCAGAGCCGCCGGCGATCATGACGTCTGCGTCGCCATGCTGGATCAGCCGCGCGGAGTCGCCAATCGCATGCGCGCCTGTTGCACAGGCCGTAACGACGGAATGGTTTGGTCCCTTATAGCCATGCCGGATGGAGACCTGACCAGACGCCAGATTGATCAGCGCCGAGGGAATAAAGAACGGGCTGACCTTGCGGGGCCCGTTCTCATAGAGGTTGATCGATGTGTCGTAGATCGAGTTCAGGCCACCAATGCCTGACCCGATCATCACACCGGTACGGTGCTGCTGCTCGTCAGTTTCAGGCTTCCAGCCAGAGTCCTCAATGGCCTCATCTGCGGCTTTGAACGCGTAAAGGATGAACTCATCGATCCGACGGCGTTCCTTCGCCGTCGCCGCAGTATCCGGATCAAATGCTTCCGCATCGCCCTCACCGCCGCCGCGCCCACTAACCCAGGGGACCTGGAACGCGATCTGGCAAGGCAGGTCAGACGCGTCAAACGCATCAATTGGCCCTGCCCCGGAGCGGCCTTCGATCAGCCTAGACCAGCTCGCTTCACGGTTTCCCGCAAGCGGCGTTACAAGGCCGATCCCTGTGATTACGACACGGCGCATATGATGGCAGCCCTTAAGAGGTGTGGGCTTTGATGTGCGTCACCGCATCGCCGACCGTGCGGATATTCTCCTGCACATCATCGGGGATTTCGATGTTGAACTCTTCTTCAAAGGCCATGACCAGTTCGACCAGGTCGAGGCTGTCTGCACCGAGATCGTCAATAAAGCTTGCAGTTTCGGTGACTTTGTCACCCTCCACATCAAGGTTTTCGACAACAATCTTTTTTACACGCTCGAGAACGTCAGACATGCGGTACCTCTCTAGTAATGTCTGAAATCAAGCCCCGATTCTGGAGCTTTGTGTTGCGGTTAGCACACACTTTGGGAAACCGCCAAGCCCGGAGGCAGTGGCGGATGACCCCCTAAATCATCGCCATGCCGCCATTTACGTGCAGCGTTTGGCCGGTCACATAGGCCGCTTGGTCGGACGCCAGATACAATGCTGCAGCTGCAATATCGTCGCCCTGCCCCAACCGGCCGGCCGGAATCTGCCCCAGAAGCGCCTCTTTCTGGGCTTCCGGAAGCTCGTCCGTCATGGGCGACTTGATGAACCCGGGGGCGATGCAATTGGCCGTAATCCCGCGGCTCGCCACTTCCTGGGCAAGTGACTTGGTGAAGCCAATCATACCAGCCTTGGACGCGCAGTAATTGGCCTGCCCTGGATTGCCCGTCACGCCGACAATAGAGGTGATCCCGATGATGCGGCCGTGGCGGCGCTTCATCATCCCGCGCAATGATGATTTCGCGAGACGGAAGTAGGATCCAAGATTGACGTTCAGGACGTCGTTCCAGTCGTCGTCCTTCATGCGCATCAGCAGGCCATCACGCGTAATCCCAGCATTCGCAACGAGAATATCGAGCGGACCAATGGCTTCCTCGGCGCGTCCAACCAGACCGTCGACCTGCTCAGCATCGGAAAGATTGCAGGTAACGATGGCAGCCTCGCCAGCTATCGTCGCTTTCACTTCTTCAAGCACGCCTTCGCGCGTGCCCGACAGGGCGACCTTTGCACCGGCTTCGGAAAGGGCCCGGGCGATGTCGCGCCCGATGCCACCGGATGCGCCTGTAACCAGTGCCGTTTTTCCTGAAAGATCGAACATGATGCTTATCCTTTCACAGCCTCCGCAAAGGCCTCTAAATCCTCAGGCGTGCCGAGCGTGAAGCCCTCCAGCCCTTTTTCGATCCGCCGCTGCATGACGGTCAGAACCTTACCAGCCCCCGCCTCTCCAGTCCGGCCAACACCCTGAGCAACCATGTACTGGATCGTCTCCGTCCAGCGCACCCGCCCGGTTACCTGAGACACAAGGTTCGCGCGGATTTCCTCTGAATCCGTTGTTGGCTGGGCCGTGACATTGGCAACCAACGGGACAGACGGTGCCTTCACAATCGCATCCTGAAGCGCGTCCGCCATCGCATCGGCTGCTGGCTGCATTAGCGAGCAATGGAAAGGAGCCGACACGTTCAATGGCATGGCCTTCTTCACCCCATTCGCCTTCGCATGCTCGCAAGCCGTGTCGATCGCCGCCTTCGACCCCGAAAGAACGAGTTGGCCGGGCGCGTTATCATTCGCGATCTCGCAGACACCGCCACTGTCGCGCCCCGCTGCGCAAGCGGCCTCGGCTTGCTCAAGGTCTGCACCCAGCAATGCAGCCATAGCGCCGTCGCCGGGAGCGACAGCCGCCTGCATGGCTTCGCCGCGAATGCGCAACAGTTTCGCAGTATCGCTGATCGTCAGCGCACCCGCCGCCGCCAAAGCTGAATACTCACCAAGCGAGTGGCCAGCGACAAAGCTTACGGAGGCCACATCCACTCCGAAGGATTCCTTCAGTGCGGCCATCGCCGCGACGCTATGCGCCATCAGTGCTGGCTGGGTATTGGCTGTGAGGGTTAGCTCCTCGATTTCGCCGGCCCACATGAGGCCGGACAAATCCTGACCGAGCGCTTCGTCAACTTGTTCGAATACGGCCTTGGCAGCCGGAAAAGCATCGGCAAGATCCTTGCCCATACCTATGAACTGACTGCCCTGGCCCGGAAAAATGAATGCGAGGTGGGACATGCTACCCTCCTTGACCTGATTGAGGCCTGCCTAAAAGGCTGCGCGCGACCGCGCAACCCGCTTGATTTCACTGCCACAATGGGCTTTATCGCGCGCTTGGCTAAAAGGCTGCGGTCTCTGAGCACAGAATGAGCTGTGCAGATGAGGGCCATCGCTGGAAGGGTTATCCCGCCCACCGGCGCCGCTGCCTTAGATAGGGACCAGATATGGCTTTCTACGAACACGTGGTCATTACACGACCCGATATCTCTCCGGCGCAGGTCGATACCTTCGTCGAAGAACTCTCCGAATTTCTTCAGGGGCAAGGCGCAACCGTCGGCAAGACGGAGTATTGGGGCCTTCGCAACCTGTCCTACCCGATCAACAAGCAGCGCAAGGGCCACTATTCCCTGCTGAACATCGATGGCCCTGCCGGCGCAGTCCACGAGTTGGAACGCCGTCACCGCATCTCCGATGATGTGATGCGCTACATGACCGTAAAGGTCGACGAACTCGACGACGAACCTTCCGCGATGCTGTCGCGCAAAGATCGTCCGCGGCGCGACTAGGAGGCATCTGACATGGCACGAACAACAACTGGCATGAACATCACCAACCTCCCGGCCCGTCGTCCGTTCGGTCGCCGGCGCAAGGTTGATCCGTTCTCCGGCGCGAAAGCCCCGAAGATCGACTACAAGGACGTCAAACTCCTGCAGCGGTACATTTCCGAGAAGGGCAAGATTGTCCCTGCGCGGATCACGGCCGTGAATATCAAGAACCAGCGCAAGCTCGCCCGCGCCATCAAGCGTGCACGTATGCTGGCGCTCCTGCCCTTTACCGTGAAGTAGGAGACAGACATGCAAGTCATCCTCCTCGAACGCGTTGAGAAGCTCGGCGCTCTTGGCGACGAAGTGTCCGTCAAGAACGGCTTCGCGCGCAACTACCTTATCCCGCAAGGCAAGGCCCTGCTGGCGACTGAGTCCAATCGGGCGAAATTCGAGCGTGATCGCGAAGCGATCGAAGCTCGCAACGCAGAAGCAGCTGCTGCTGCCGCTGCGACTGGCCAGTCACTGGAAGGGGCAAGCTTCGTGCTGATCCGCCAGTCCGGCGACACCGGCCAGCTTTATGGCTCGGTCTCTGCCCGCGACATCGCTGATGCTGCGAACGAAGCAGGCCACAAGGTCGGCCGCAGCCAGGTTCGCCTGAACCAGCCAATCAAGACGATTGGTCTGCACGATGTGGAAATCAAACTGCACGCAGAGGTCACCGTCACAATCCAGGCCAACGTCGCCCGGACACCGGACGAAGCCGAACGTCAGGCTGCTGGTGAGAACATCATCGAGACGCTGCAAACTGAGGCTCAGGAAGCTGAAGAAGAGCGGGCCGGCGAGATGGCGGAAGCCGCTGCCGAGATGGCAGATCAGATGGCCCCTGAAGGCGACGACTGATCCGCATACAAACGACTTAGAGAAGGCCGCTGCGAGTTACTCGCGGCGGCCTTTTTCGTTTGAGCATTCCACACTCTGAGAAAGCCAAGGGAATTCTTGGAACTCACCGTGAACGAGGTGGAGTCTGCCCAAGACTTGCCACGGTATTTTGGTTAACTTGGGCTCATGCCGAAGGATCACGATCTCACGCCCACACAGGCTCCGCCGAACAATCTGGCGGCCGAAGCAGCAGTTATTGGTTCGATCCTGTTCGACAATAATGCCTATCAGCGCGTGGCAGAGATCATCCGGCCGTCCGACTTTTATGCCCCGGCACATGCCGAGGTCTTCGATGTCTGCCAGACCCTGATCCAGCAAGGCCGGGTTGCCGACGGCGTGACCCTTCGCGAGCACTTTGAGCAAGCCGACAAGCTCAGCGACATTGGTGGGGCGAAGTACCTTGCAGACCTCCTCGACAGCGCCGCCTTCGGGCCAGAGGTGCTGGACTACGCAAAGATTATCCGCGATCTCGCAATGCGCCGCGAGCTGATCGACATCGGTGCAACACTTCAGTCGAAGGCCATAACGCCAGAGCCAGACGAAGACGGCGCGCGACAAATCGAGCTTGCCGAACGCCAGCTCTTCGATCTTGCGGAGCGCGGCTCAACGGGCCGCGGCTTCGGGACATTTGGCGAGGCGCTGATCGAAGCGCTTCAAATGGCCGAGGCCGCCTTCAAGCGTGACGGCAAGATTGCAGGAATCTCGACAGGTCTTCGCGATCTTGACGAGAAACTGGGTGGCATGCACCACTCAGACCTCATCGTGCTCGCAGGTCGTCCCTCAATGGGGAAAACGACCCTAGCAACGAACATCGCCTTCAACGCGGCGCAGGCCTGCCGCAGAGAAGTTCAGGAAGATGGCTCGAAGAAAACGGTGGATGGTGCGGTCGTCGGCTTTTTCTCGCTTGAGATGAGCTCTGAACAACTCGCGACGCGGATCATCTCGGAACGCACCGGGATCATGTCCCACAAGATCCGTCAGGGTGATCTTCAAAAGGACGAATTCGAGCGTATCCGCGAAGCCACCGAAGAGCTTCAGAACCTCCCGCTCTATATCGACGATCAGGGCGGTATCTCTATCAGCCAGCTGGCAGCACGAGCCCGCCGCCTTCAGCGGTCCGTCGGCCTTGATCTGATTATCATCGACTATCTTCAACTGATCACAGCTTCGACAGGGCGCTCGTCCGACAGCCGCGTGCAGGAAGTCACGCAGATCACGATGGCGCTGAAAGCGCTGGCAAAGGACCTCAACGTCCCCATCGTGGCGCTCTCCCAGCTCTCGCGTCAGGTGGAGCAGCGCGACGACAAACGCCCGCAGCTCTCCGACCTTCGCGAATCCGGCTCCATCGAGCAGGACGCTGACGTCGTGATGTTCGTTTATCGCGAAAGCTATTATCTGGAGCGGACCGAACCCCAAGCCGATCCAAACGATCCGGCCTCAAACGAAAAGTGGGCTGCATGGCGCGAACGGCTGGACGCGGTTTATGGCACTGGAGAGGTCATAATCGGCAAGCAACGTCACGGGCCCATCGGTAAAGTCGTTCTGGCGTTTGACGGCGATGTGACCCGATTTGCCGATCTCGACCGCCGGCATTCCGATGAATTCGACGAATGACACCGATGTAACGTTACGGCAATCATTAGTTTTATCGTTATAATTCAGGGTGCTAATCCGAGTTACCTACAATCTAAGGTCGATCCGCGCCAAACCTGGAAAATTTCATCTATTCACTTTGCCAACTGTTTTCTGATTCAGCCGAAAACATAGGGATGATGCGGATCTCTGGCATAAACGCTGGTCGTTTCGGCAACCCGACTCTGTCAGCCTGGTTTCTGTTCGCCTCAGTGCTGGCAACGGCATTATCGCTTGCTGTCATCGGATCACTGAACGCGAAAAACTTCGGCTACCCGGGCGACCCAATCAGCCTGTTCTGGACGACCCTTCTGGTGACGGCCTGTGTTGCGACTCCAATTGCGACGATTGTTGCGCAGAACAATCTCAGCATTGCGAGCCTACGCCGGACCGTTGAAGCGATGGGGCCCACCGATGGGCTAACCGGGCTGCTCAATCGCAGCTTCTTTGAACTCGCCATTCGCGACGAACGCTCTCGAATGGAGCATTCGCACCGAAAAGCGGCGATTGCCCTCTTTGAGATCGACAAGCTGGAAACCCTTCGCAAGGATTTGGGCGAAGACTTCACCGACCAGATCGTTCGGCAAGTCTCCGTCATCGCACACACCGAGCTTCGTGGCCCGTTCGACAAGCTCGCCAGATGGTCGAACGAGACGTTCATCATCCTGTTGTCAGACGTATCGGTCACTCAAGCGGTCAACATCTGCGAACGCCTGCGCGAGCGTATCGATGATGCAACAATGCGCTACAGAGGCGACCGGACCAACGTCACGGCAAGCTTCGGTGTTGCCTCATTCTCCTCGGATCAATCACTCGAGCACGCGACAACCGAAGCCGATGAAGCGCTTTACAACGCGCAAAGGTTCGGTCGGAACCAAGTCCGCGCCGCTTAGCGACTCTCAGACAAAAAAGCCTCGCGCGAAATGCGCGAGGCCTTTCCGTTGGGAGGATTTACCGCGCCGAACGCTTAGCCACCGAAGCGGTAGACATAAGCGATTTCGAGCACGTCTGCCGACTCGTCGAAGTCATAGTACGTGTATCCAGCACGGATGCCGTGTTGCTCGGTGAAGAAGAAGTTTCCGCCCACACCAATCGCACCGGCATCATCACCATCAGACGCGGACAGGCCACCAAACGACCCTTCAGCTTCAACATTAACCCAGCCGGCCCGCGCGAAAACTTCCAGGTTTTCGCCAACAGGCGTACGCAGCACGCCAAAGGCCCCGAACTGGCTATCCAGTTCCACATCCACGCCGCCAATGTCATCGTCGTTTACGCCGAATGCGCCTTCGACCTCCGCACCAAACAGCGAGTTGAAGTTGACGCCGCCGCGAAGCTGGATGGCTCCAAGATCAGCATCATCGAAC
Organism: Hyphomonadaceae bacterium; assembly: GCA_028285145.1. Lineage (GTDB taxonomy): Bacteria > Pseudomonadota > Alphaproteobacteria > Caulobacterales > Hyphomonadaceae > JANQQC01. The sequence goes on along the minus strand of JANQQC010000053.1, from coordinate 52,905 downwards.
CCGAAATTCGTGTATCCAGCCGTACCGTAGAACTCCGGCTCGGCAACGGCAGGCGCAGCGAATGCTATGGCAACGGCGGAGATAGCTGTAAGTGCAAGTTTCATAATTATGCCTCCTTTTCCTATAAGGCAGGCGGACATCTGGGCACTGAATGAGGCGAAACAAGCGCACTTTGTTCATGTACAAAATGACAATTCGGTAAGTGGCTTTTTTGCAACGCAAGCGTGTGAACGTAACCCAAATGAAAAGAGCGCAGCATCCGGCTACGGATGTTGCGCTCTGCTGTTGGTTTGGGTGTTTTGCCTACTCAGCAAGTATGGTTGGCCAGTTCACATCCGCGCTCTGAATGAAGCCCGGTACGTCTGCTTCCCAATCGCTCTGAACCTTCCTGTTGTAGTTCAGGTAGAGTTTCCCGTCGACAATCTTCCAGTGCCGGGCATCACCCTTTGCTGTGTAGCCCTGCGCGACAGCCCAGGCGCAGTAGCCGCCATACTGGGGTGCATAAGCCTCCGGCTCCTCAAGGAATGCGTTGAGGTTTTCCTGACTCGCAAAGCGAAACTCAGCACCCTGATAATTTGTGCTAAAGTCCCTGGAGCCTTTTGTTGGCTCGCCAACCGTAAAGTAAGCGACTGGATCGTAGCCCTGCACAGCAAGGTTTGAGAACCTTCCGGTGTAAACGGGATCAGTATCCGCGAAAGCTGCGGGAGCGACGGCGACGGGAGCGACCGCAAGCATGGCGGCGGCAATCATAGAACGTATCTTCATGTCCGGTCCTTTGTGTGTAGTGGCCGCCGACGGAGGGGGAATACGTCGGCGGCCTGAGATGTCAGCAAGGGTGGGACAGTTTTGCCGACACCTCGTATATGACGGCGATTGGGCACACCTGCGATCCACAAAGCCGTGAGCGTGATCACAGACGCGCGAGCGACCGGGTTCTACGCGGCAGCAACCTCGTGACCGTTCGGTGTCCACGCGAATGGCTGGAAGGCCTCGTTCACGGGCGTCTCGGCCACATGATTGGTGTAGTTTGAGATCACCTTGAGGGAGATCCCCAGAATGACGGCCAGCACAGCAGCACGGTCGTACCCAGCGTCGATGAAGGAATCGACATCCGCATCAGAAACGAAGCCGCGCTCGATCACTGTCTTCTTGGTGAAGGTTCTAAGCGCTTCCAGCTTGGGATCAGCAATGGCTTCATTGTTCCTGATCGCGTTGATCACGTCGCTGTCGAGCTTCTGACCCGCAGCAATGGCGGAGTGGGCCGCCACACAGAAATGACACTCGTTTTCGACACTGGCGGCAATAGTAACGACTTGCTGCTCCAGCGGCGTCAGACCTGACGTGCCGAAAATGCCGGCGAGCGTCTGATAGCCTTCAAGGGCTGCGGGATTTTCTGCCAGCACGCCATACAGGCTGGGAATAAAGCCAAGCGACTTCTTCGCTTCAGCCAGCGAGGACTGGGCTGCTTCCGGTGCTGAAGCGTCGTCATGAATTTCGAATTTCGTACTCATTGGATAATCTCATTTTTCTAAAGCGGCGGCGGATCATCCGTCGTCGACGCTTGCAAGATGAGTTATCCCTCCCATTTCCTGAACGCAGAGCATGGCCATATGGCCCATGCAAAACCCGCATGACGGAGTAGGACCAATGGACAGGCTTGATGCCATGCGACTTTTCATGCGCGTCGCTGACGCTGGCAGTTTCTCAAAAGCTGCAAATGATCTCGGCATCGGCCAGCCAACCGTATCTCGCCGCATTCAGGATCTTGAACACCGCCTCGGGGCAGACCTGTTCCTTCGCACAACACGCGCGCTCAGCCTGACCGAAGCAGGAGAACGTTTCTACGGACGCGCCCAATCCATCCTGGACGAATTCGACGATGCAGAAGCCGAAGCGCGCGGTCTGGATCATGAACCCGTCGGGATGCTTCGACTGACGGCGGCCCACTCCCTTGGACGTCTTGTTATCGCTCCGCAGGTCACAAGCTTCCTCAAACTCTATCCACACATAAAGATCGACCTGCTTCTGGACGACAGCCAGACCGATCTTGTCGAAGAAGGTGTCGATCTTGCCTTCCGGCTCGGAGAGCTCGACGATTCGAGCCTGATGGCGAAACGGATGGGCGAAGCCCAGCGAAAGATCTGGGCCTCGCCCGACTACCTGAAGGACCGCGGCACACCGACGACCCCCAGCCATTTGTCCGATCACGAAGCGCTGCTCTTTCGCCATCAAAGTGGAGCCATCCGCTGGACGCTCGGCTGCGACAACACGGGCGATACCGTCGAGATCGAAATGGACGGGCGTTTCAGGGCCTCGTCGGGCGATGCACTGACGCAGGCCGCCGTGGACGGCATGGGATTGCTGCTGGCACCGGACTGGCTCGTCTGCGACCGCGTACGGGCCGGCGAGCTCGTTTGCGTGCTGCCAAGTTGGGGCCTGCCGCCACTCTCCATTCACTGCGTCTGGACGTCTGGCAAGTTGAAAGGAAAGGCAAAACTCTTCGCCGAGCATCTGGCGGATGCCCTTCGATTTGCGGAGCCCCTGCCCGCCTGATCGCCCTTGCCTGCCGTCGCAAATCACCGAAGATTCTCCTGATTGGAGAAATCAGGCAGGTGATCGAAATGGCCATGAGTGAGCGCGACAGTCTCGACATGTGGCGACGGGTTCTGATGGAGATCGTCCGCTCCGATGGGCCTGACATGACGGCGCGCCAGCAGGCCATACTCATGACGGTCTCACTGACCTCTGGCCCGCATACCGTTCGCGGTCTCGCCGAAGCGCTGGATATCGCGAAACCAGCCGTCACACGGGCACTTGATGCCTTGGAAAAGCATGGTCTGATCAAACGCGTGCCGGACGAACGAGACCTGCGCAGCGTTCTGATTGAGCGCACGATTGATGGCACGGCCTATCTTCGTGACTTTGCCCGCCTCATTGTGGACGCAGGCACAGACGATAAGTCTGCTTCCAACAACACAGGGCGGCGGGCAGCCGCTTAGAGGTTTGCGATGGCTGGCAAGGACGATTTGAGACTGGCGACCCCACCGGGGGAAGGCGTGCCGCACCGGGTGTCGGCGGGTGTTGCTGCCGTTCGGAAAGGACCGGAAGCCGACGCCACAATGCTGACCCAGGCTCTGCATGGCGAGACTTGCCGTGTTTTCGAAGAGCGCGGTGAGTTCGCCCTCGTTCAACTCGATCGCGACAACTATGTCGGCTGGACGGATATGGCAGCGCTCTCTGCCCCGGCGCTTACTCCAACCCACAGGGTCAGCGCCCTGCGGACTTATATGTTCTCAGCACCAGATCTGAAATCGAGCCCGCATTTTCTTGTCAGCCTCAATGCAATGATCTGCGAGGAGGAACGCGACGGCCGATACGTCAAGTGTGCCGGAGCGGGTTGGATTCACGAAACACATCTCTCCCCTTCGGACAGCTTCGAAGACGATCCAGCCGATGTCGCATCGCGTTTTGTTGGCGCGCCCTATCTGTGGGGCGGTCGCGAGAGCCTTGGCCTCGATTGTTCCGGACTGACCGTCGCTGCCTTCGCCGCTTGCGGTGTCGAACTGCTGCGAGACAGCGACATGCAGTTCGAGACAAGCGGCCTGACTGTTGAAGGATGGGACTCTCCCGGCACCCTTCAGCGGGGCGACATGGTCTTCTGGGATGGCCATGTCGGCATGATGCTGGATGCCGAGACCTTCATCCATTCCAACGCTTTCCATATGAGCGTGGCCATAGAACCGCTTAGCGGAGCGATCGAGCGGATTGCGCCAAAGTACGGCCACCCCACAGGCGCGCGGCGCGTCGATCTTGCCACCAGCCGATCCGCATCGGACGCAAGTACTCCATCCAAGGTGCTTGCCTGACGCTAAAAAAATGGGTCCAACCTAGGCTGATAGAGGGCTGGAGCTGTTCATGACTATTCTACGCTGGATCACCGCCGTCGCGGTGCTTTTGATTCTTGGAGTCGGTGTCTGGCTCTGGGACCCGGTCCCATCGACCCCATCGGCCAAACGTCTTGCCGCCGCCGCTGAGACCTACGACGCCGAAATCATCCGCGACAATTGGGGCGTACCCCACATCTATGGAGCACGCGATGCAGACGTCATGTTCGGCTTGGCCTATGCCCACGCCGAAGATGACTTCGAGACCATTCAGGAATCTGTCGCCGCCGTGCGAGGAGACCTCGCCCGTTACAAGGGCGCAGGGGCCGCGCCGACCGACTATCTGGTTTCACTTTTTGGAGTCTGGGAAATCGTCGAAGAGGGGTATGACAGCGAAATCCCCGCCGATGTGAAAGCTATCGCTGAGGGCTATGCCGCTGGGATGAACCTCTACGCCGCAGAGCATCCTGAGGAAAACTGGGCCGGCCTCGCACCCTTCACCGGCAAGGACATCATCGCCCGTTTCGTCTTCAGAACCCCGTTTTTCTACGGCCTCGACGGGACGCTGCTTGAGCTCTTCGGTGACGAACGACAGGCAGAAATCGCGCTTGATCCAAGCGGTGACCGGGAGGCATGGCAGGTCGCTCCGAAGGGCGCACCCGAACGCGGCTCCAACGCCATTGCCGTCGCTCCTGAACGATCCGGCGACGGTGTTACACGCCTTTTGATCAACTCACACCAGCCCTTTACGGGTCCGGTCGCTTGGTGGGAAGCCCACCTCGTGTCCGAAGAAGGGCTCGACATAACAGGCGGCCTGTTCCCGGGAACACCCCTTGTCCTTCACGGCTTTAACCGGAACCTTGGCTGGGCAAACACCGTCAGCGCACAAGACCTTGCAGACGTCTACCGCCTCACTGTGAATCCCGACAATGATAGGCAGTATCGCATGGACGGCGAATGGCTCGATTTTGACGTCGAGGAGACCGTTATCCGTGTGAAAATCTGGGGGCCCTTCGCTTATAAGGCAAAACGTCCCGTGCTGCGCTCGCTCCACGGACCAGTGATCAAGGCCGAGCACGGCACATACGCGCTGCGTTATGCTGGTATGGGTGAGATCCGGCAGTTGGAGCAGTACTATCGCCTCAACCAGGCCAAAGACTTTTCCGAGTTTATGGCAGCGATGGCGCTCAACGCTCTGCCCAGCATCAACTATATCTACGCTGACGATACCGGACGGGTGGGCTTCATCCACAACGCGCAGTATCCGAACCGCGATGACGCCTGGGACTGGTCAGCCGATATGCCGGGTGATCGCTCCGATCTTATCTGGGACGGCTACCGGCCGTTTGAACGCGCGCCTATCCTGATCGATCCGGAATCCGGACTTGTCTTCAATGCGAACAACAGCCCGTTCTCGGCAACGGATGGCCCGGACAATCTTGATCCAGCCAACTATCCACAATCCATGGGCCTTCAAACCAATGAGACGAACCGGTCCCTGCGCCTGATCGAGCTGACCCCTAAATTTTCAGCCCTCGGCCGCGAGGCACTGCTGACCCTGAAATTCGACACCAGCTTCGCAGAAGGCTCGGAGACAGATGCGGTTGTCAAAGCGGTACTGACCGCCGACTGGAGCGACGACGAGACCCTCTCAGAAGCCGCTGAGCATCTCGCAGACTGGGAGTACGAAACCACCGCGCGCAGCCGTCACGCGGCCCTCGGTGTTATGACCGCCATCCCTGAGATCACCGCACGGTTTACGGGTGACCCGGCACCAACTCCCGAGGACGCATTTCGGCAAGCTGTCGATTATCTGATGACCCATCACGGCCGCATCGACCCTGAATGGGGCGACGTGAACCGTATCGTGCGCGGCGAACTCGATCTTCCGCTGGATGGCGCACCGGACACACTGCGCGCTATCTATCCTGCGGAGATTCGCGATGACGGCCAGTTACATGCCAGTGCCGGCGACACCTGGATCGCACTCGTCGAATGGGATGAGAACGGCCAGGTGTCGGCCGATGTCATCCACCAGTTTGGGACCGCGACGGTAGACGAAAGCTCACCACACTACGCCGACCAGGCCCCGCTATTCGCGGCCAAGCAATGGCGTCGGGCACTGCTGGACCGGGCGGACATCGAAGCGAGAGCGAGCTGCACGTACCGGCCCGGTAGCGGTTCGCACGCGGCCTGTCTGGAGGAATGAGGAAGGGACCGGAGACCTTACTCTTCGGTCGCCTCTTCCACTGCTTCTTCAGCTTCCTCAACGGCTTCCGACGCCTCATCACTGGCGGTCTCGGCGGCATCCTCGACGGCCTCGACGCTTTCTTCAACGGCGTCGGTTACAGTGTCAGGGACGAGTTCTACTTCACCAGCATCACCAGTGGCAGGAGCGGTTCCGTCGACAACATCAAGCGTTTCGATTTCGCCCGTCGCCTGAGCTGGATCGTCGCCAGCTGCAACAGCAACTTCTGCTTCAACAGCTTCGCCGGTTTCTTCAGCAAATTCGGTCGCTTCGGGAAGCGGGTCAGGATAAGGTGGCGCATCCGGGCTGTAGGAGGTGAGGTAAGCGATCACGTTCGCCCGCTCATCATCCCGGCGCAGACCGGCAAAGGCCATCGACGTGCCGCGCACATAGCCCGCGGGATTCTCCAGCCAGTCGCTCATATTCTCATACGTCCAGGCCCCCTCAAGCGCCGTCATTGCGTTGGAATAGGCAAAGCCCGGTACAGCATGTTTCTGCGCACCCATAATGCCGTAAAGGTTGGGACCGGTGCCGTTTGCACCCCCCTGCTCAACCGTGTGACAGGTCAAACATTTGCCTCTGAACGCGCGCTCGCCGAGCGCAGGATCAGCACTTGCGAGCGCAAGGCCAAGGTCAAACACTTCTTCCACAACAGCAGCTCCGCCACCGTCCGCCACTTCCACGTAATACGCATAGCGCGACGCGATTCTTTCATTAAGCGACATCTCATGCTCTTCGCCGTGGTGGCCGCCGTGCCCGTCACCAGATGGGAAGACGATGTACGTCACTTCCTTGAGTGCAAAGACAACGAGAATTGTGGCGAGCAATGCGCCGAAAATCTTGTTGAGGCCGAGTTCGCCCATGGAGCCTATTCCTCATTCCAGCTAATTGGCGCGCCTTGTGGCACGCGTTTTACTGCTCGGCAATATAAAGCCCGCTATTCGCGCTCGCGCGTGCTTTTCTCGCGGCGAACCGACGCATGCGTAAATGGGTCGGATCAGCTGAAAACTATTGCCCTATGCCCCCCAAAAAGGCACCAGAACCCGCCATGACAGACAAAATCGCCTATCAGGGGGAGCCCGGCTCCAATTCCCACATCGCCTGTGTCGAACACCGTCCCAACATGGAACCGGTTGCTTGCCGGACATTCGAGGAGGTTTTCGCAGCGGTCGATTCGGGTGACGCTGAACTTGCCATGATCCCGGTCGAGAACTCGATCGCGGGCCGCGTCGGTGACATCTACCACCTGCTGCCCACTTCGAAACTCCACATTGTCGGCGAGATGTTCCAGCCCATCCGGTTTCAATTAATGGCAAACAAGGGTGTCAAACTCGAAGATATTGACCGCGCCTACTCTCACGTCATGGCCTTGGGGCAGTGTCGCGGGTTTCTCGGGAAGCACGGCATAACGCCCCGCACCGCTGCCGATACGGCCGGTGCTGCCCGCATGGTATCCGAGCGCGGAGACGGTAGTGCCGCCGCGATCGCGCCGACTCTCGCCGCTGAGGTCTACGATCTCGATATTCTGGCGCGAGACATTGAAGACGCCGAACACAACACAACCCGTTTTGTCCTGATGGCACGCGAGCCGCTGGATACGGACCCCGGCGATCAGCGCATGGTCACCGCGTTTCTCTTCCAGGTTCGCAACATCCCGGCCGCGCTCTACAAGGCGATGGGCGGGTTCGCAACCAATGGCGTGAACATGACCAAGCTTGAGAGCTACATGGTCGGCGGCTCCTTCACCGCCACGCAGTTTTACGCCGAAATCGACGGTCATCCGGACGAGCGGCACGTACAGCTTGCCCTTGAAGAGCTTGGATTCTTCTCAAACTCACATCGGATACTCGGCGTCTTCCCGGCCGCACCGGAGCGCGGCGCGCGAACAAACAGCCCGCAATAAGCCCGCAGTGCCCGCTTCTTAAGTCGCTGCGAAGACCGTCTGGAAGCGGAAGACCGCTGGCAGGATCAGTACGCCAAGCAGAACCGGAAACACGAAAACGATCAGCGGCACCGTCATCTTGGCTGGCAACGCCATCGCCTTTTCTTCCGCGATCAGAATTCGCCGCCGGCGCATATCCCGCGAGAAGATCCGCAGAGTGTGGCCAAGGCTCGTCCCCATTTCTTCCGACTGGCGCAGCATGGTCGCGAGCGCGCCCGCTTCCTCCAAACCGATCCGGTCGGCAAAACTGCGCCAGGCTGCCCGCCGGCTACGTCCTGCCCGCAACTCGAGCGAAATCTTGTGGAGGTTCTCAGCCAGCACAGCGTGGCGTGTCTCAAGCTCTTCAGCGACCCGGCTGACCGCCGCATCAAGACTCAAGCCCGCCTCAACGCAGGCGACAAGAAGGTCCATCATGTCAGGGAAGCCAGCCGAGCAGGCCAGCCGCCGCGCTTCGATCTTCCGGTCGACATAGATCCCCGGCAGAGCAAGCCCGCCGACTGCCAGAAACATGGACACAAGGATCGGCGTGTAGCCGGGGAGATCCATCTTCTGAATGTATGGCAGGGCGATGAGCAAAACGACTTGCGGCACCACGACACAAATGAAGCGCGCCGCGTAATACCAGGACGCGGCATTCTTGTGGGGAAAGCCGGCCTGCATGAGCTTGCTTCTGGCCGCCCCGACCTCCTCCGCATCACCGGGGGCCGACCGCTTGCCAAAGGATGACAGCGCCTGAGCCATCCATCCCTCGCCGCGGGGGGTCGACGGCTTGGCCATGACGGGCTTTTCGCTCGACCGCTCAAGGCGATCGTCGAGCCGATGCGCTTCACTGGCACCACGTACCATAGTCAGCACACCCGGGAACGCCGCAAGGACGGCGAGCGCACCAAGGCCGATCATCATGAGTTCAGGAGACACAGGCATTCTCGCTCCTAGAACTTGAAGTTGATCATGTTACGCATGATCACATTGCCAATGAGGAGCCAAACGCCGAGCCCGGCCATTGCGTAGTGGAAGCCGCGCTCATGCAGCACATAACCGTAAAAGTCGGGCTGAATAAAATGGACCCCAAAGCCTACAATGAACGGTGCGGAGGTCAGGATCATCGCAGAGGCGCGCCCTTCGGCGGACGCCGCTTTCACCTTCAGACGAAGCGTCTGACGCTCGCGCACCGTCTCCCCGTTGGACTTCAGCAGTTCGCAGAGATTGCCCCCGGTCTTTTCCTGCAAACGGACAGTGGCGGCGAACAGCTCCATGTCCGGGTCGGCAGACCGCATGGCGAGGCGCTGGATCGCGTTTGCCAGCGAGAAGCCATACGAGATCTCATCGGCCGCCATGCCGAACTCGGTCCCGATCGGATCGGGCATCTCCCGCGCAACGAGCGCGATGGCGGTCGGTACAGGATGCCCCGCTTCAAGACTTCGGGTGACGATCTGAAGAGCATCAGGCAGTTGCTCTGACAGCTTCTTGCAACGCCGGTTTCCCATGTGGTTCAGGATGAAGACCGGACCGCCGAGCAGCACGACGATGCCCGCGAGAACTCCAATGAGCCACGCGTCGAAGCGTATCCCGATCCCGAGGGTAACGATGATGGCAGCCGCAACCGCCATGCCAGCCCAGAGCGCGGGCTGAAAAACCAGGCCTGACCGCGTCACCAGCTGATTGAACCAGGTGACAGGCAGAATGAAATTGCCGTCCTCATCAAGAGCGCGTTGCTTGCGCAGCTCGACCATCAATTCATCTGTGGTGGCCGACTGCTCTTTCACCCGCAACCGGCGGTTCATGACATGCTCGCGCTTGGCCTGCTGAAACAGGCCGAGTGCCGCCTGCACCATCAGGAAGATGGCGGCGAAGAACATGACCGATACAATGATCGGCACCGGGCTGGCAGAACTGACCTCAGGCAGCATCAGAGCGCCTTCGTCGGATCAAAAGCGTCTTCAGGGAGAAAGACGCCGCGCGTGTTCATCTCATCGAGGAATTTCGGGCGCAGCCCTGTCGCGCGAAACTCGCCATGGACCTTGCCCTCATCATCGGTGTGAGAGCGTTCGAACTTGTAGATCTCCTGCAGTTGGACGACCGAGCCTTCCATGCCGGTGATCTCGGCGATGCTGGTCACACGGCGCGAACCATCAGACAGGCGGGAGGCCTGCACTACGATGTTTACGGCATTGGCGATCTGGTGACGGATGGACTCCTCGGAGAAGGACATACCACCCATCGCCACCATCTGCTCAAGCCGCGTCACGGCATCGCGCGGATTGTTGGCGTGAATCGTTGCCATCGATCCTTCATGACCGGTGTTCATGGCTTGAAGCATGTCGAAGGCTTCTTCAGAGCGGACCTCGCCGAGGATCACACGGTCCGGGCGCATCCGCAGGGCGTTCTTGACCAGTTCGCGCTGGCGGATCTCGCCCTTGCCTTCAATGTTTGGCGGGCGCGTTTCCATACGCGCAACATGGGGCTGTTGCAGCTGGAGTTCAGCGGCATCCTCAATGGTGATAAGACGTTCTTTCTCGCTGATAGCAGCCGACAAAGCGTTCAGCAGCGTCGTCTTACCTGACCCGGTTCCACCTGAGATGATGGTCGAGGCGCGGCACTTCACGGCTCCAAGCAGGAAGTCCGCAGCGATGCGCGGGATCGCACCAAACTCAATCAGCTTCTCGAAAGTCAGCGGCTTTTTGGAGAACTTCCGGATCGAGACCAGCGGGCCGTCAATCGCGATGGGTGAGATGGCCGCGTTCACACGAGAACCATCAAGCAGCCGCGCATCGACCAGCGGCTGGCTTTCATCCACACGCCGGCCAACAGCAGACACGATGCGGTTCACGATGCGCAGCAAATGGTCGTTGTCGGCAAACTTGACGGGGGCCAATTCTAGCTCGCCGTGGCGCTCAACATAAACCTGATGGGCTCCGTTGATAAGAATGTCCGCAATCGACTCGTCGCTTAGCAGCGGCTCGATTGGACCCAGACCCGTCATTTCGTCGAACACCGCATCGGCGAAAGCATCGCGCTCGGCGGCGGAAAGCGCGAGATTGTCTTCTTTGATCAGCTCAGAAACAATGTCCCGGATCTGACGCTGGACTTCGCCATCGTCGACCTGGTCAAGCATGCTGAGATCGAGCTCATCAATGAGCCGCGCATGCACGCGGAGCTTTGCGTCGAGCAGATCATTGCTTTCACTCGCCATCGGTGGCGGCGCTGGCGTCGCGACAGGCGTCTTCTCCGGCTCGGGGAGTTTCTCTTCGGCAAGCGGTACTTCAACCGGCTCGACGGCAGGAGCTGCAGATGACTGACGTGAAAAGCGACCCATCACCAACTCCACAGTTTGGATTTCGACTTACCCTCACCAGCGGTCGCGGCCGTCTTGATCGGTGCAAAGATGTCCACGAAAGTGACGACGTCTTTCACGAGCGCACTCTTGTCCATGACATCGGCAACGGGCTTGCCGAGATTGACTGCCGAACGCGCCGCATCCCAGTCGGAAGAAACCGTGGCATTGATGTTCCGGCCAATGGCGCGCTCCGCCTTGTCGATGGAAATCGCATGACGGTTGCGTTTGTCATTGATCATCCGGTTCAGGACGATCCGCGTTTCTTCACCGCCATCACGCAACCGGTCCACATAGCCAGCGGTGTCGGCCGCGGCATGAAGACTCGGTATTGTCAGTTCACTGACAACCATAACTTCATCGGAAGCCGTCAGAACCGCTTGTGTCCATGGCTGGCGATGGCGTGGCAGGTCGAGAAAGACATGGTCATAGAGCGAGCAGGCCGTGTCTAGAATGGCGAGCACACCGTCATTGGTCGCGGCATCCTCGGCATCGGGATCTCTCGGTGCGCTGACAAGCGTCACGCCGAGCGGGTGTTTCCAGGACAGAGCCTCGAAAACATCGGCGTCCAGGCGTTCCGGCGCGCGACAAACAGCAGCAAGATCGAGCCGGCGCTGCCCATCCAGATATGCTGCCGCCATACCGTCCGTCAGGTTCAGGTCGACCAGACAAACAGACGGTTTCTCAGGACGGCGGGCAATGGCGAACGCCGACTCAATCGCGATTGTTGTCACGCCCGAGCCGCCGACCGCGCCGATGAACGCCCAGCAGCTGGTGGTCGTCCCATCACTGGCTTTCAGTTGATCGTTCAGATTCTGAGCGCGTTTGATGAGGTCTTCCGCGCTGGCACGGGACGAGATGACATCCGACACGTCCAGTTGGAGCAGCGCACGCACGGCGTTGGCGGGCAGATCGTCACCTACAACGATCGTGGCCGTCTGGGGCCGGTTGGAGGCGAGGAACTCGAGAAATGGCCCACACTCTTCATGGCTCGTCTCGACGATGACGATCCCGTTCGCGGCGATCGCTGCCGACGGAGCCGGCATGTCGGACAAGTCTTTTGCCGCTGGCTGAATGGCAATCAGCGCTGCCACGCGTTCAGGTGTGGCAAAGACCGACACCGCTGGCAGGCTCCCGCGTGTGCCAGACGGCGCAGGATCGGGCGTGTTTATGGCTATAGCTTCGGACATGCTTGCTCCTACCCGCCTGTCGTGGCCGTTCCGGACGGCTTCATTGGCCCGGCATCGCGGAGCCGACGCACGGCTTCAGCCGCGCGCGAACCCGACTCGCCATTGACGGCAGCATTGTTTGGAAGGTCAGGCGACCGTTCGGCATGGGCGGCGATATTCGCCTCCGTCGCCGCGCCGAGGACAAAAGCGTCCCTGTGCTCTGGCGTCGCGCAGGCGGTCAGGTTGAACAGGGCGAGGCAGAACGCCAGCGTGAAGGAAGTGCGTTTAGCGGTCATCTGGGAACCTCATAGTTTTGCTTTCGAGGAACAGTTCGGCCTCAGTCGGTTCGTCGAACGCGTCATGCGGCGTCGAGAGATCGTAAGGAGACGGGGCTGGCTGAACGAGACGCGGCGTGATGATGATCACGAGTTCGGTCTCACGGCGCTGGTAACGGCGCGAGGAGAACAGCGCACCGATGACCGGGAGATTTCCGATCCATGGCGTCTGTGCAATGTCGTTCGCGTAGCTGTTCTGCAACAGCCCGGCGACAGCAAAAGCCTGCCCGTCGCGCAACTCGATCGTCGTGTCAGCGCGGCGCACGCTGAAGGCCGGGATTTCAAACCCTTCGGCCCGCACGGAATTGGCCGTGTCGAGCGAACTCACTTCCGGGCGTACCCGAAGGTTCACCAGCCCGTCCCCGAGCACGGTCGGCGTGAACTCAAGGCTCACCCCGAACTGACGGAATTCAATCGCGATCTGACCATCGCCCTGCCCGACCGGCACTGGAAATTCACCACCCGCGAGGAAACTCGCCGTGTCGCCCGACAGGGCCACAAGGTTCGGTTTGGCAAGCGTGCGGAGAACCCCTTTGTCCTCCAGCGCGCTCAGCGTGATGTCGATGTTCTCGGTGCCAACATTCGTGAAGGCCGCAACAGCTTGTGCAGCACCGGAGATCGTCCCTCCCTGACTGGCCAGAACAAAATCATTCGCATCGATCGTGGTCCCAAAGCCGATTTCGCGAACCGCCTGACGCGAGGCCTCCACGAAGCGCACTTCCAGCATCACCTGCTGACTGGAACCGACAGACAGGCCGCTCGCGACGCCGCCCGGAACATGACGTTCAGCAAGCTGCATGGCGAGATCTGCGGCTTCTGCTGTTGTTGTCTTGCCGTCGATGAAAATCCCATCATGCACGGCAAAGACATCAAGGTCTTCGCCCGGCAACAGATTGGCGAGATCAGACCTCAGTGCATCGAGGCCAAGCGACACTTCAACATCAATGAGTTCCTGAATTGTGCCGGCAGCATCATAGATCAGAACCGTTGTTCGGCCAGGTGCTTTGCCGCGCAGGAAGAAGGACCGGTCACTTGTCGCCATCGCCTCCGCGATTTCCGGGTCGGCAACAACAATGGTTGAGAAGCGCGCGCTGGCCTCGATAACAGTGGAACGGCCCCGATCGAGCTCGAGAACGGGCGCGTTTACGTCGGCAGCGCGTTCAGTCCAGGCCTGCGCCGGAAGCGCGAGCCCAACCAACGTCAGCGAGGCAATAATAGTTTTGAGACAGCGCATTACGAGGTCTCCTTCGGAGCAACGGGCGTATCGACTTCCTGCTCGGACGCGCCGTGGATGATGCGAATCTTGGCCGATGACCGGGAAACCGGGCGCGTCGTGCGGCGCGGTGTATAGGTCCGGCGGACAGGCGCTGTGACGACCGGCTTGGTTTCGACAACAGCCTCCGCTGGCGCAAGCTCAGCCTCTTCCTGACCAATGAGCGCCAAAGTGAGTTCGCCGAGACGCCCGGCAGCGGCAAGGATACGTGCTTGCTCCGGCGTGACCTCGAAGGTCATCGCTCTGGAGGGTGCAGCGCCCTCCATGGTCTGCGAAAAGGCCTGATCGACCCCGAGAACCAGTACATTGGACAGCACCGGATGAATCGTCGGGGCCGCATCCAGACGGTCCACACGCACCTGCTTCTCGAGCCGCTCCTCGGTTTGCAGGAGGTTGATATCCACACGATCGCCCGGAAGGACGAAGCCGGATACGCCAGTGATATCGGTTACGCGGATCGAAACGGCGCGTCGTCCAGGCTCAATGCCGGCTGACAGCATCAGCCGTGGCGGTTCAACGGACAGTTTGGCCTGCAGAATCGGCTCGCCCGCAATGATCAGGCCATTTGCAAAGGCTTCACCATCAAACAGCCGTGCAAGGTCGGACGTGCTTTTCAGAACACCCTTGGGAAGGTGGCTGGATGGCCATTCAGCCACTTTGACGGTGCTGGCATCAACAATCTCGCCCATTTCGAGATCGGTTCGGGCCACAAGCACCTCAACCAATTCGACTTGGGCGACCTGGGCGGGCGGTGCCTCTGTATCAGAACTACCGACCAACCAACCGCGGCCAATAAAGACGGCAGCAATGCCGAGCACAACGGAGAGACCGAGGCTGACAACTGGGGTGATACGCATGAAATGCCCTTCCAGCTGAGAAACGTGGAAGGGTATGGATAACAGCGAGCCAATAAGGGGCGCTGAAACGCCCGCCCCCAATCGGGCGGATTGCGCTTAGCAGGCGTTAACCAAGAATTGCTATTGATTCACACGATGGAAAGGCCTGCCGGACACGTTAGAATTGTGGTTACGCTGCGACAGTGTTGCTGAAATGACGCGGAGTCCGTCACGGTCACGCGCCTTACGGCTTTTTCAGTTATGGGTTAGGACGCAGACGGATAAATTTAGCGCATGTTAAGCAACCGCTGGCTCCTGGCGTTCATCGCCTGTCTCGCCGTCGCAATGCCAGCGGTGGCGCAGCGAATCGAGCTTCAGCCCTCCTATTCCGGCTCATGCACCGGCTGCAACCTGACCGGGCACCAGATGGCATCGGTGGATTTTCGCAACGCGAACTATCCTGATGCGACTCTCACAGACGCCGTCATGCAAAGCGTAAATGCAACAAATGCGCAGTTTGTTGGCGTCATCGCGCGTAGAACCGACGTCAGTTGGGCCAATCTTGAGCGTGCGAACTTCACCGGGGCCGATCTCAGTGAAGCAAAACTCATCCAGACGAAGGCGTCAGGGGCGGTTTTCGCGCGCGCCCAACTGATCAATGCGCGCATGAGCAGCGGTGTGTTCGTTGGCGCAAGCTTTGAAGACGCGGTTTTGACCAATGTGCGGGCCACCAGCGCTGACTTTTCCAGCGCCAATCTCATTAGAACGAATATGGATGGCGCGCGCCTGTCCGGTGCCGTGTTCAACGGCGCGAACCTGACATCCGCCGTGTTCGGTACGGCCGACATCAGCGCAGCAAGCTTCCGTGATGCTCGCCTCGATGATGCAGATCTTTCGCAGACTTTCGGTGCGAAACAAGGCGATTTTGCTGGGGCCTGCGGAACGCTGGCGACGAAACCCCCGATAGACGTCGAGATTCGCCTTTGCGCCTCGAACTTCGCCGGGACGCCTGCCTCGACGCCCTAGGCCTTCGGCATTGGTGCCATTCGGATATTCAGTTCCTTCAACTGCTCGTCACTGACAGGGCTTGGTGCCCCCATCATCAGGTCGCGGGCCTGACCGTTCATCGGGAACAAGGTCACGTCTCGGAGATTGTCGGTCTCTGCGAGCAGCATCACCATACGGTCGACCCCAGGCGCGATACCGCCATGCGGCGGTGCGCCATAACGGAACGCGTTCAGCATGCCGCCAAACTCAGCCTCAACGACATCAGGACCGTATCCAGCAAGCTCGAAGGCCTTGAGCATGAGGTCCGGGCGGTGGTTTCGAATCGCGCCAGAGGACAGTTCAACCCCGTTGCAAACGATGTCGTACTGAAAAGCCTTTAGCGCGAGCAGTTCTTCGTCGCTCTTGGCCCCCTCTAGCGCCTCAAGTCCGCCCTGCGGCATCGAGAACGGGTTGTGCGAGAAGTCGATCTTCTTCGCGTCTTCGTCGTACTCATACATCGGGAAGTCGACGATCCAGCAGAAGCGGAAGATATCCGGCTCGATCAGGCCGAGTTCAGCGCCGATCCGCGCACGCGCGGCACCCTGAAGACGTTCAGCGTCGGTCTTCTTGCCGGCGGCGAAGAACAGACCATCGCCCGCCTTGATGCCGGCCTTGTCAGCCATGGCCTGCAGGGCTTCCGAAGAGAAGAACTTCGCGATGGGTCCTGTCGCCGTCAGTGTACCGTCTTCCTCAACAAAGCGCATATAGCCGAGGCCCGGAGCCTGCATTTCCTTCTTCGCCCAGCCATCCATTTTGTCGAAGAAGCTGCGTGGCTGCTCTGCAGTGTTCGGAGCCGGGATCGCGCGAACGATGCCGCCGCCATCCACGATCTTCTTGAATACGCCCAGCGTCACGTCTTCGCGCGTGGCGATTTCAGACACATCGCAGCATTCGATCGGGATGCGCAGATCAGGCTTGTCGGAGCCATATTTCAGCATCGCTTCGGCATACGGAATGTGCGGGAACGGCTCAGGTGGAACGGTGCGGCCCTTCCCGTCCCAATCAGCGAACTCCTCGAACACGCCCCGCATGACGGGCTCAATCGCGTTGAACACGTCATCCTGCGTGACGAAGCTCATCTCAATATCGAGCTGGTAGAACTCGCCGGGGCTACGGTCGGCACGGGCATCCTCATCACGGAAGCACGGGGCAATCTGGAAGTAACGGTCGAAGCCGGAGACCATCAGCAACTGCTTGAACTGCTGCGGAGCCTGCGGAAGCGCATAGAACTCGCCATGATGGAGACGTGACGGCACAAGGAAATCCCGCGCGCCTTCCGGGCTGGAAGCGGTCAGAATCGGGGTCTGGTATTCGGTGAAGCCCTGCTCGACCATGCGCCGGCGAATGGACGCAATCACATCCGAGCGGAGGATCATGTTCTTGTGCAGCGTCTCGCGCCGCAAATCGAGATAGCGGTGCGTCAGGCGGATGTCTTCGGGATAGTCTGGCTCGCCAAAGACCGGCAGCGGCAGCTCAGCCGCTTCGGACTGTACCGAAACATCTCCAGCGACGACCTCGATCTCACCGGTGTCGAGGTTCGGGTTCACCAGCTCGGCATCCCGCGCCACGACCTTGCCCTCGACGGTGAACACGCTTTCGGTACGCAGGCGCTCGACAGCCTCAAAACCAGCGGCCCCTGGATTGAAGACAATCTGAGTCAAACCGAAATGATCGCGCAGATCAATGAAGATCACGCCGCCATGATCGCGGCGGCGGTGTAGCCAGCCGGACAGTTTGACGGTCTCGCCGACATGTGACTGGCGAAGTTCGCCGCAATTGTGGGTGCGGTAGGCGTGCATCTGGAAAGCTCCGGAAACGGGGTCGGATCAAAGCGCGGTAAGGGGCGCGCGAGGCCCGGAATGTCAAGGCCTTCTACGCAATGGTTCATCCCGGCTAACTGCGCTCGGTCCCACCGGCCCCCTCGCCATCTCAATCTTGCTGAGATAAGCGTGCCGGCCATGACTGACGCCCCTCTGACACCGATCACCAATCAAGACGAGCTTCAGGCGCTGTGCGATGCACTGGCGCAGAGCGATTTTATCTGTGTGGACACCGAGTTTCACCGCGAGACGACCTATTGGCCGGAGCTGTGCCTGATCCAGGCCTCCTCGCCAGGTGTCGAAGGCCTGATCGACCCACTGAGCGATGATCTCGACATCGGCCCCTTCATTCAGTTGATTGCTGAAGAGAGCCGCGTGAAAGTCTTCCACGCCGCCCGGCAGGACCTTGAAATCTTCAATCGGCTGATTGGCCACCCGCCCGGACCGATTTTCGACACGCAAATCGCAGCAATGGCGCTCGGGCTCGGCGATTCGATTTCCTATGACAATCTCATTCAGCGCGTCCTGCGCCGCCAGATCGACAAGTCCAGCCAGTTTACGGACTGGACCCGCCGACCGCTAAGCGACAAGCAACTCACTTATGCGCTGGGAGATGTCACCCATCTGCGCGATGCCTACCAGAAAATGCGCGATGAACTGACAGAGCGCGGGCGTATGCGATGGGTCACCGAAGAGATGGCCTATCTGGAAGATCCGGCCCTTTACGATACCGATCCCGCAAATGCCTGGCAGCGCCTGAAAATCCGCAAACCGAGAAAAGAGTACGCCGCAATCGTCGCAGCCGTTGCCGGATGGCGGGAGGCAAAGGCGCAGGAACTCGACAAGCCGCGCCGTCGCATCCTGAAAGACGATGCCATTCAGGAAATCGCGGACCAGAAGCCACGCGACGAAGCCGGCTTCAATCGCCTGCGAGCCGTACCAAACGGCTTCATCCGCTCACGGCATGCCGCTGGACTGATCGACACGGTCATCGCCGCCATTGAGCACCCTGAGGCGCACGCGCCACCTCTGCCAAAGCGACAGCATAACCCCCAGACGCCCGCTGGTGCCCCGGAGATGCTGAAAGTCCTCCTCAAACATGTCAGCGACGAAGCCGATGTCGTTCCGCGTTTGATCGCCAATGCTGCTGACATCGAACGCATCGCCAGAGGCGACACCGATGCCAATATCCCCGCCTTTGGCGGCTGGCGCGAAGAACTGTTCGGAGCCAAGGCGCGCGCCCTGCTCTCCGGCAAACTCGCCCTGTCATTTGAGGACGGAAAAATCCGGCTGTTCGAAACCGGCGAAACCTGAACTCAATCGATTTCGACGTCTGGCTGCAGCGAGAAGTTCTCAGCGGCCTGAGCGAGACGCCGCCGGACCGTGCGCGACACCATGGCCTCGCTACGAGCATCCACATGCAGGGTCAGGGATGTCCGCGACCGCTCTAGGGAGGCATGCTTGAGGATTTCCGCCGACCGCCCAGAGAAAACCGCCCCCAGACGCATACAGGCCCCCAGCCGGCGCGCGCGCAGACGCTGGGTCTGATCGATGAGGTCTCTGAACGGTTCCGGCAGATGGAAGCCGCGCGCATAACGCGTCCCAACGGCATGCGCGATAAAACAACGCTCGGTGTGGGTGACTGCTGCAAACGGCGCACGCAATACGCTGTCGAACGCCATGGGAGCCCGGTGGTCCGGATGGAACAGGCCGCCAGAGTCCGCCATCAGGCAGGCCGCGCGATCAATCCGCTCGTCGGCGTCGAGAGAGCCAAAAAGATCGGGCTCGGGCACCAGCGCCGGTGAGACGAAGGTGTAAAGCTGTTCGGAGAAAGCCTGCTGGTCTTTGTTCAACCGAGCGTAAGCCACCGCGCCGTCCAGCAAGGGATCACTGGTTCGGGCACTCAGCATGTCTCGAAGCACGCCTTCGCGAAGGCCGTTCGCAGAAACGATGATCTGCTCGACGCCCGTTCTCGCGATCAATTCATCCAGAACCACAGCCGCATAAGGTGCCATTGGAGCGCGGCGGCTACTGATCGCCTCCAGGCGTGATCTCAATTGCGGCGTGTCACCACTCGCCAGTACGGCCTTGATGGTCTTGCGAACATCCTTGGCCCTGAGCGTGTATCCATTGAGAACACGCAAGGGATAGGACTGAAGGTCCATATGCAGCTTGGCGAGCGCCCGCCACGCGCCTCCAACAGCATAGAAGCGGTTGTACCCGAAGCTCGCCTGCGCAGAGTCCGACAAGCTCTGTGCGACGGCCTTGCGGACCTTGCTCTCAGAAAAAGCTCCGTTGGATGACAATGCCAGAGGACCCAGCAAATGCGTTTCGCCTGCAGGGGCGTCGTCAATACCAATCGGGTGCAGTTCCAGACTGGAACCGCCAAGATCACCGATCAGGCCAGAAGGATTGTTCGCGCCTGCCAGCACACCCATCGCGGCCAGTCGGCCCTCGTCCTCACCTGACAGGATTCTGAGATCCTGCCCAAGCACCATTGCTGCGCGCAGCGCAAAGGCTGAACCGTTGGATGCTCGCCGGACGGCCTCAGTCGCCACGACTTCGACTGCATTGACACCCAGGCCCTGAACAATCGCCTTGAACCGGCGCAAGGCTGCCAAGGCCGCCGACACGCTTTCCTCTGAAAGCTCATCCGTTTCCGCCAGTCCCCGGCCGAGCCCCGCCATGACCTTTTCATTGAAGTATGGCAGCGCCGCTGCGCCATGAACGGCGTAGATGACGAGCCGGATCGAGTTTGACCCGATGTCGACAATTGCCGCGCGGGCCGGGTCTGCCCTTCTGCTCACTTACGAGACCGGCGTTTCGGACTGAGCCGTGGTGGAAGTTGAACTTCAGGCACTTCGCCGCGACCGGACAGGCTCGGATTGTTCATGAAGTAGGCGTGCGCGCTAAAGCTGTTCTCATCGACCGCGGCGGCAGCACGCTCATACTCGCCATCCTTGTTCATGACCCAAGTCTGCGTGTCATCGTTCAGGTTCGCGACCATGATCTGGTTCAGCACCTGATTGTGCACGGTTGGATTCAGGACAGGCACCAGAGCCTCGACGCGCCGCTTGAGGTTACGCGGCATCCAGTCTGCCGAAGAAATGAAAACCTTTGCCTGATCAGATGGCAGCGGCGCGCCATTTGCGAAAGCAACAATACGCGAATGCTCCAGAAACCGCCCGACAATGCTGCGCACCTGAATGTTGTCGGACAGACCTTCGACCCCTGGCCGGAGACAACAGATGCCGCGTATCACAAGCCGGATGGGGACACCGGCCTGGCTTGCACGATACAGCGCGTCGATCACATCGGGGTCGACTAGAGAGTTCATCTTCGCCCAGATGCCGCTTGGCTCGCCAGCCTTTGCAGCCTTGGCCTCAGCCTGAATCATCGCGATCAGGTCTTTCTGCATGCCGAGCGGCGACATGGAGATCTTTTCAAGCTGAGGCGGGGTCTCCGGTGGCTCGCGGTAAGCCGTCACGAAATTGAACAGACGGTTAGCGTCCCGCCCGAAAGCGGGGTCAGCGGTAAACAACGACAGGTCGGTATAAATCCGTGCGGTAATTGGATGGTAGTTGCCGGTTCCGAAATGAGTGTAGTTGCGAAGCTCCCCGCCTTCGCGCCGCACGACGAGCGAGACTTTCGCGTGGGTTTTGTAGTCGATGAAGCCGTAGACGACCTGAACCCCGGCCCGCTCCAGATCGCGTGCAAGCCGAAGGTTTGCCTCTTCATCAAAACGCGCCTTGATCTCGACAAGCGCAGTGACGTTCTTGCCTTCTTCTGCTGCCTCGATCAGCGCGGCCACAACCGGTGAGTTGGCACTTGTCCGGTAGAGCGTCTGCTTGATGGCGACGACATTCGGATCGCGCGCAGCTTGCCGAATGAACTGTACGACAACATCGAACGCTTCGTATGGGTGGTGGACGATGATGTCCTTCTGGCGGATGGCGGCAAAACAATCTCCGCCCATCGCCAGAATGCGTTCGGGATAACGCGGCTCAAAGGGCGGAAACAGCAGGTCCGGACGGTCATCGACAATCAGCTCGGACAATTGAGCCAGACCCAGAATACCGTCAACCAGAACCTCGTCCTGCTCTTCGGCTTCAATCTCGCGCATGATTTCATCGCGCAGGGATTTTGGGGCCGACTTCTCGATCTTGATGCGAACGATGCGGCCACGGCGCCGCTGCTTGAGCAGGATTTCGAAGTCCCGGATCAGATCTTCAGCTTCTTCCTCAATTTCGATGTCGCTGTCCCGGGCAATGCGGAACAGGCATCTCCCCGTCTCTCTCATCCCGGGGAAGAGCATGTCGAGGAACAGGACAATCACATCTTCCAGCGCGACGAAGCGGATGCCCTGACCCGCCTTGTCCGGCATACGGATAAAGCGCGGCGCGAAGGTCGGCAGCGGCACCAGCCCGGTCATCGCTTCGCTTCCATCTAAGCTTTCAAGGCGCAGCGCCATCGCAAAGCCGAGGTTCGGGATGAACGGGAACGGATGTGCCGGATCGACAGCGAGCGGCGTGATGATCGGGAAGACGCGGTTCTCGAAATAGGTCTTCAGCCAGGTCCGTTCACCCTTTTTAAGGTCCGACGCAGCCATCAAATGAATGCCGGCCTCCGACAGCTCCTTGCGAAGGGATTTCCACTGCTCCTGCTGCTCGGCCATCAGGTCGGCGGCCTCTGCCTCGATCGCAGCGACCTGCTCGGCGGGCGTCAGCCCATCCTGGCTCGGCCGGATCACGCCGGCGCGCACCTGCTCACGAAGGCCCGCATAGCGAACCATATAGAATTCATCGAGATTGCTGGCCGAGATCGAAAGAAAGCGCAGGCGCTCCAGCAGCGGATGCGCCGTATTGGCGGCTTCATCCAGCACGCGGTCATTGAATTCGAGCCATGACAGTTCGCGGTTCAGAAACCGCTTTGGAGAAGTCATGCTGATCGCTGGCTTGGATTTGCTAGCCGTGGCCATCTTTTGTGTCGTCCTCGTCATCTGGTGCGTATTCGAACGCTCCCCCGGCCTCCAGCACATCTCGCGCCAAAGGGACGGTCGGCGCGCGGTTCTGCGTCCCCACCGTCTCGCTCAGCCGTGTCACATAATCTTCCAGCCCTGCATAGGATCGACCGAGGCGAACTGTCAGATAATCAAGCAAATCATCGCTGAACTTCATGAACCGCCGCCGGCCGGCTGCCTCAAGGCGTCCCCGAAGCATATCCTCATCCGGTGGGCCAATCTCCGCGAGCGGCATGGAGCGCAAACGGGACCCGAGATCGGCCGAAGACACCCGCCAACCCGCAGGCGTCGAGCGCGCCGTCAAAAGAGCGCATCCACCTGAACTTGCCGCGAGATTGATCAGCGACAGGAGATTGTCCTCGTTCGTGATCGCATCGGCATCGTCGATGGCGAGCATGCCATTCGCAAAGGCCTTTACATCGTCATGGCTCAACCGGTCGAATTGCTCCGGCAGCATGATCTCAGCAGAGACCTCACTCGCCCAGGCGCGCGCCAACGTCGTCTTTCCAGCTTTCGGCGCGCCAGCCAAACACAGCACGGGCGTCGGCCAATCGCGCCAGTTTCGTAGGATCGTGACCGCCGTCTGGTTGCTGGGGCTCGTCTTTATGGTGCCAAAGCTGAGCGCCTCAGCCGGGAACCCCAGCAAGGGTTGTATGCCGTCCCCCATCTCGCCTTCCGTCACCGAATTGTCGGCTCCGCGACAATCGCTGAGCGCAACACCCAGCCAAGCGGATCAGGATCAAGATCGACGCCTCGCTGAAGCAGATCGGTGCGCAGCCGTTGAATATCGCCGGCAAAGGCAAAACTCACCAGCGCGCCATCCCTGGCGACGGCCGCCGTCTTGAAATCTGAGACAAGTGGAGAGCGGGCCAGCGCGCTGCGCAGCGTGTTCCACTCGACCAGTGACGTGTAGAGCACGTTCGCCTCGGTCAGCGTACGTTCGCCGGAGCGCACGACAGCCTGAGACTTCCACAGGCTGTCGAGATAGGCAGATGCCGCCAGCGTTGCCTCTTCCATTGTGGAGGTTGCCCGCGTCGAGCCAAGCTCCGTGTTCCCCGCCGGGGTGATCTGCACCAGCCGGACGCGCCATGAGCCTTCCCCGCCACTGAGTGAGGCGATGATCCCGCGCTGGGCTCCTGCTTCGTTCAGCTCGTACTGAATCTCGCTCCAGCCCGCAGTCTGGCTATAGCCACCGATCCGCGCGGTCACGAGAGGCGCGAGCGCACCATTGATCTCATCCGGCCACGCATTTTGCCACCGCGCGTCAAGATTGCGCGAAGCAATCGGAATAAGGAGCGCCAGCGGGCCTTGCCGGTCGACATAGGGGACATCCCGCGACTGCAGGAAGGAACGGACCATACGCGGATTGAGAACCACTGAGAGCACGCCGCGATACCGCCCGCCCCCACGCGTTTCTTCCTGCACATCCACTGCAGCGACCAATTGATCGGCAAGCGTTGCATCAATCGGAACACCGCCCATCAACTGGCGGTCCTCGGGAAGCGTGATCTTCTGGATCAGTCGTCTCGCACCAACGATTCGGGCCTCCGCAAAGGCCGCCTGCTGAGCCTCGACCACCGTATCCGCGCGTTCATCCACTGGAATATCGGTGATGGTATAGACGGCGCGCGTATCCGCCGCGGCAGGCACCGTGAATGCGAGCAGGCCCGCCATTACTGCAAACATGAGACGAATCATTACCGTCATCCTCCGTGTCGCCATCAGGTGTAGCAGCGCCGCCGCCGGGCCGGAACCGTCTCCCATCACTGGAAAGCGCGAATTCCTCATGCTAGCGCGCGGTCATGAACAATCCTGACAAATCGCCCCTGACCTATCGTGACGCCGGTGTCGATATTGAGGCGGGCGACCGTCTCGTGGGAGCCATCGGCCCGATGGCCAAGGCGACAGCGCGATCCGGCGTGATGGGCGGGCTTGGCGGCTTTGGTGCCCTGTTCGACGTCAAGGCGGCCGGTTTTCAAGATCCTGTGCTGGTGTCGGGCACGGACGGCGTCGGCACCAAGCTAATGCTGGCCTTCGAAACGGGGCGGCATGATACGGTCGGGATCGACCTTGTCGCCATGTGCGCCAACGATGTGCTGGCGCAGGGCGCTGAACCTTTGTTCTTCCTCGACTATTTCGCGACCGGTCAGCTTGAGAGCGCCGTCGCAGAAGCGGTTGTGTCTGGCATTGCCGAGGGCTGCCGCCGGGCCGGCTGTGCCCTGATTGGTGGGGAAACGGCCGAAATGCCGGGCATGTACCCGCCCGGACATTACGATTTGGCAGGGTTTGTTGTCGGCGCGGTTGAGCGCTCGGCCATGCTGCCGCGTCAGAACGATATGGTTGCTGGCGATGTTCTGATCGCGATCGCTTCGTCCGGGCCCCATTCCAACGGCTATTCGCTGATCCGCCGGATCGTGGAACGGACAGGGCTCTCGTATGAGGACCCCGCACCGTTCACGAACAAGCCGCTTGGCAAGGCGCTGCTTGAGCCGACACGCCTCTACTCCGATCTCACCCTCCCGCTCATCAGGAGCAACTCCGTCAAAGGCCTCGCCCACATCACCGGCGGGGGCCTCAGCGAGAACACGCCGCGCATGTGCCCGGATCACCTCAGGCCCCGCATCGACAGAACGAGCTGGGCTCCCCCCGCCATCTTTGAGTGGCTTCAGGCTGAAGGCGGCGTCGAAACCGACGAGATGCACCGCACCTTCAATATGGGCGTGGGCATGGTTCTCGCGGTTTCAGCCAATGAGGCCGACAAGGTCGTCATCGCGCTTCAGGAACAGGGCGAAGATGCCTTCGTGATCGGCGATCTCGTTTCCAAATGAACCGCTTGCGCCTCGGTATTCTGATCTCCGGTGCCGGGACCAATATGGAGGCGCTGGTTCGCGCCTGCACCGCACCCGACTATCCGGCAGACCCAGTGCTGGTCATCTCAAACCGGCCAAACGCTGAGGGGCTTGAGAAAGCGCAGGCTTTGGGCGTGTCATCGCTGGCCATCGACCACAAAGCCTTTGGCGAGGATCGAAAAGCCTTCGAAAGCAAGATCGACGCCGCGTTGACGGGAGTCGGGGTCGAGATCATTGCACTCGCAGGGTTCATGCGCGTGCTGACACCCTGGTTTGTTGAGCGCTGGGCCGGGCGGTTGGTCAATATCCACCCGTCGCTGCTACCCAAGTATCCCGGCCTTCACACGCACAAGCGCGCCATCGAAGCCGGTGACGCCGAGCATGGCTGCACGGTGCACTGGGTGACAGTCGGCGTCGATCAGGGCGCGCCCATCGATCAGGCGCGTGTGCCGATCGAAGCGGGCGACACCCCAGACATGCTAGCGGCCCGTGTGCAGCGGGCCGAGCATCAGCTTTATCCAAAGGCGCTGGCGAAAGCCTGCGCGACGCTTAAAGCGCGCATCTAGCCGACGATGTCAGCTTCAGTGAAGAACTGAGCGATCTCGATCGCTGCGTTCTCATCGCTGTCGGAGCCGTGGACCGAGTTTTCGCCGATGGATTTGGCGAAGAGCTTTCGGATCGTGCCATCATCAGCTTCCGCGGGGTTCGTCGCGCCCATGATCTCGCGATAGCGCGGCACGGCGTTGTCGCCTTCCAGAACCTGAACGACAACCGGCGCGGATGTCATAAACTCGACGAGTTCACCGAAGAAAGGGCGTTCCTTGTGGACGCCGTAGAACTGCTCAGCCTGCTCGCGGGTCATGTGAATCCGGCGCTGGCCAACAATACGCAGGCCGCCCTCCTCAATGACCTTATTGACGGCACCGGTGAGGTTCCGCTCGGTGGCGTCAGGTTTGATGATGGAAAAAGTACGTGTGGCGGCCATTTGCGGCTCCTGTCGTGTCGGTATGCAATCTGTTGGCGCGCCTATAGCCGGGGCCGTGAACGGCGGCAACAGGAGGGATGCTTGCCGCGAAGCCGCACTTGCTAGGCCGCCCCTAAGCGGCAAGCATGAAGACCGCTTCCGGCGTCAGAGCGGTCACTCGCCCTGACGCCGGTACGATAGGTCAGATCAGCAGATGAACTGCAAAGAAGGCGAAGAACGCGCCGATCAGATAAGCGGCCACGCTGATCCACCACAGCACCCAACCGATCCGCCTGAGCCGGTTGCACGCGCGGGCTTTCTGAGGGTCCGCCGGACATGGCAGCGACCGCGCATGCCACTGCCACGCACCGGAGATCGCGAGTACGACGCCAGCAACCGCAAACACGATCAGCTTGTTTGCACCCAGCCATGTGATCCCCGGCACGGTTTCGATTAGGCCGGCCATGACCGCCCCCATGCCGAGGCTGACCAGAACCGCCGGCAGCGCACAGCAGATCAGGGTCGAAACCGACGTGAAAAGGGCAAGCGTCGCGGGCAGCACGCTCGGCGGTTTGATCTCATTTTCAACGCTGATCATAACGCCTCCCGTTCGAGAGACACCATCGCGTAGCCTGACTTGTTCACAAGCGTTTCGACTTCCTCATCGCTGAGGCTCATGCCCGGTTTGAGCCCGACGTGGATTTCGCCATTGTCGAGGTCGACATGAACCCCGTCCACGGCGTCGTTGCGCCCAAAGACCTTGGTCACCGCCTGCGCGCAGAAATCGCAAACCATGCCTTTGACACTCACCGTCAGCAGGGTCGCGCCGGGTTGAGCGGTTTCGGCTTCAGGTGATTGCGCGACAGCGGCCGGAATCGCCAAGGCAATCGCTGCTGCACCGAGCGTCATCGTCATCATCTTAGACATATTCAGTTCCTCTAGAATCTAATGATCCAGTTCAGCATGAATTCCTCGGTCTCGGGCGTGTAGCCGATCTCAAGGAGCTGAACGTTGTAGAAAAAGCGCACCAGCGGCGTGACCGTGGTGGGGGTTTCGCTTTCGGGTTGGTTTTCAACCTGCAGCATCAGCCAGGTATGCAGATCACCGAAATCGCCGATGTATGGCGCAATACCGACGCGGGCGGCCTGGCGCGCGGTCTGGTTGGAGCCGACATCGTAAGCGCGGGCCTCATATGACGTGAACCATCGCCGCGTCTCCCAGTCGGCAGCAACGCCGACAAACCCCGCCAGTTCGGCGCTCTCAGGTCCAAAAGGATCGGCTTGTCCGGCCGCTGCCTTGAAGTAGAGATTGGCCTGAGAGGTTTTCTCATTCCATCGCTTTACAAGGCGATTGTACTGCACACCGGTGAAGTGCCAGTCCTCGCCCCAATTGCGCTCCGAATAGATCCCGATCGAATCCCGGAAGGTCGGGGAGTAGTGCACATGAAGTGAGGAATAATCCCCATTGTTCATCTGCATCCATGTCCAGCCACCTGGATACGAAACGGGCCGCGCCTCTGCTGGGCCTACGGCCAGCAAGACAGCGGACGCCGCACCAAAGGCGGCAAATCCCATTTTCATTTTGGTTATCCTGTTTTGAGTTGATCCTGTGGGTAAGGATCAGGCGCGCGGCGGCGGCGGCTCGTACTCAAACGGGATGCTCGAAGCGTTTTCTGGGAACGGGTCGGCCCAAGCCTGAGTGGTCGGCAGCGGTTCATCAAGACTGACCGCATTTACGGCAACCGCATTGGTCAGAAGGGCCGCGCAGCAGCATGTGTCATTCTTATGAAACGGCGCGTCTGGTTGATCGGGCTCAGCATCCATCACCATGCTGTCATGGCAAGGCATCTGCTCGGTCGACACGGTGGTTTGCGACGCCTGAATCTCAGCCCGCACATCGCAGGGCTGCGCGACCGCATCGAAACCGAAGGCGATCGTCACAAAGATCCAGAGGGCGGAAGTCAGAACCCGCAACATGCCCCGAAAATAGAGGCCAACGGCACGCCGTGCAATGTACTCGTGACACGCACGTGCCCCGATACTCAGCGGTCTGCTGCGCGCACCGGAACATCGAAGCCACAAATGTCGAGGATCTCCGGCGGCTTGCGATAGAAGAACGGGTCGTCCCGGACGCGCTTTTCCTGCTTAGCAGCTTCGAAGGCGAGGCGGTCAGCGCGCAACACATCAAAAGCCGGCCGGACCTCTTCGGGAATATCGGCGGCCAGGCGCACACGGATCATCTCATCGCCCTGCTCCGGCGGCTGGATCACACCGCTTTCAATCGCGCGGACGCCTCGTTTCAGCTTCTGCACGGACTGCATGCCATCGATCACGCGGCCAAAAATGGTGAGGTTCCGGTCTAGGTATCTCTGCGCGTCCAACACGATATAGAACTCGGTGCCGCCCGTATCCGGATCGGTGTCACGCGCCATGGCGACAGCGCCTGGGCAGTGCAGCAGCCATTCGCGGCCCATCTCCTCATCGCGCGCCATCGGGAAGGCTTCGTCG
Organism: Hyphomonadaceae bacterium; assembly: GCA_028285145.1. Taxonomy (GTDB): domain Bacteria; phylum Pseudomonadota; class Alphaproteobacteria; order Caulobacterales; family Hyphomonadaceae; genus JANQQC01. The sequence goes on along the minus strand of JANQQC010000053.1, from coordinate 23,677 downwards.
GTATGGCCAACCTCCCGCGTGAAGAGGTCCGCGTTTCCGAGATAGTGGAAATTCGTGAAGCTGCGCAGGCGGTCATTCTCGTTTTCGAGCGGCGTCCATTCTGCGATCTTCTCTTCGTCCTGAAGGCCGCCCTGCGCCACAAAGCCGTCAATGACGCGGTAAAACCGCTCGCCATTGTAAGCCCCTGCGCGGATCAGCTCCCGCATCCGGGCGGCGTGGTTCGGCGAAAAATCATTATTCAGTTCGATGGCAATCGTGCCGTGAACCGTATCGATCAGCATGAGATCTTCAGGTTCAACCGCGCGCCAGTCGGCGTCGGTCGGCTCGAACGGTCCAATGACCACCGTCTCTGTGTCTGCGACAATGCTCTCTTCGATAGCCGCAGGCTCCGTGAACGGCACCTGCGCACACGCGGCAAATGCAAAACTGAGAACGGCAAGCGCGGGTCTGACGATCATGGGCGATTCCTCCAGACGAGAAACCTAGTCCGCGCCGCCGCTGCTCGCAAAGCCTAGTCGTCGCGATCCACGCGCGCCTTGCCGCGGCCAATGGCGAGCGCTTTCACCGCGCCGCGAAACGTGCGCACCTCCTGCTCGCTCCACCCCGAGCGGATGAAGGCATTGCGCAGATTGATCTTCATCAGGTCTGTTTTCTCAGGCGGAAAGAAGAAGCCTGCGCGCTCTAGCTCCGCTTCGAAATGCTCCATCATGCGCACAAGATCGTCCCGGGAGGCGGGCGGCTCAAGCCCATCGGCGGCACCGTCAAACCGGCCCTTCCCGCCTTCATGCGCGCCCCAGCTATGACAGAACACGCCAACAGCCTGCGCGAGATTAAGCGACCCGAACGCCGGATTGACCGGATAGGTCAGGATCGCGTCGGCCAGCGCGACCGCATCATTGGGCAGGCCGGACTTCTCCCCACCGAAGAGAATGCCCGCTGCGTCCTTCAGCTCCAGCGCTTCGACCGCCTCCGTCGTGCCCATGACCGCTTTGGTCATCCCGCGCGGCCGGGCCGTTGCGGCGAGCATGTAGGTCAGGTCCGCCGAGGCTGCTTCGAGTGTATCGAAGGCCGTGACCATCACACCTGCTTCGAGCGCGCCGGCGGACATCGGCTCGGCGGCCGGATTGGGCCATCCATCACGCGGCGCGATGAGACGAAGGTCGATTAGGCCGAAATTCAGCATCACGCGCGCCGCCGCGCCGATATTCTCGCCGAGCTGCGGCTGGTGAAGGAGAATGGCGGGGGCCTGCCTAGTCATCGGCTCGGATCGAGCTTTTCAGTTCAATGAGATGACCGAACGGATCACGAATGTACCAGGAATAGGTGTTGCCCTTCGCGCCATAGCGAATGCCCTCTTCCTCAATCTTCACGTCATGGGCAGCAAGATGGGCCTTGAGCGCATCAGGATCGACATCGTCGATTGCAAGCGCGACGTGATCCACGTTGCGGCCCCCCTCCACATCCGGCTCGGCCCACGCGCCCTCTTCCGAAGCGATATCGAGCAGATCGATCAGCGAAGAGCCGGCGCGCATCTGAACCAACGCAAACTTTTCAAGCCGGCGTTCGACGCTCGCGCCGATCACCTCCTCATAGAAACGGACGGCTCGCTCCATACCCTCAACGAGCAGGACAACATGATCGATATGTTCAAGCTTGAAGGGGGGCGTGAGGGCCATCGGCGCATCTCCCGTGTCATCGCGGCTTTTGACGCGCCGCAGCGCTCTGCTATAGGCCCTCGCAACTAGCTGCAACTGCAAGGAATTCCAACATGGCGAAGATCAAGGTCGAAAATCCGATTGTCGAGATGGACGGCGATGAGATGACGCGGATCATCTGGCAGATGATCAAGGACAAGCTGATCCACCCCTATCTCGATGTGGACCTGAAATACTACGACCTCGGCATCGAAGCCCGCGACGCGACCGACGATCAGATCACCATCGACAGCGCCAACGCCACCAAGGAATATGGCGTTGCGGTGAAATGCGCGACGATCACGCCAGACGAAGCCCGCGTTGAGGAATTCGGCCTCAAGAAAATGTGGCGGTCGCCCAACGGCACGATCCGTAACATTCTCGGCGGCGTTGTCTTCCGCGAGCCAATCGTGATCTCGAACATTCCGCGCCTCGTCCCCGGCTGGACGAAGCCTGTCGTCATTGGCCGTCACGCCTTCGGCGACCAGTACCGCGCGACCGACATGATCATCCCCGGCAAGGGCAAGCTGACCATGAAGTGGGAAGCGGAAGACGGCTCCGACACCATCGAGCACGAAATCTTCGACTTCCCAGAGGCCGGCATCGCCATGGGCATGTACAACCTCGACCAGTCGATCCGGGATTTCGCCCGTGCCAGCTTCAATTTCGGCCTGCAGCGCAAATGGCCGGTCTACATGTCGACCAAGAACACCATCATGAAAATCTATGATGGCCGCTTCAAAGACATCTTCCAGGAAATCTACGACACCGAATTCGCCGACAAATTCGCGGAATTCGACGGCACCTATGAGCACCGCCTGATCGACGACATGGTCGCAGCGGCGATGAAATGGTCTGGCGGTTATGTTTGGGCCTGTAAGAACTATGACGGCGATGTGCAGTCCGACACCGTTGCTCAAGGCTACGGCTCGCTCGGTCTGATGACGTCTGTTCTCATGTCGCCAGACGGCAAGACGGTCGAAGCCGAAGCCGCTCACGGCACGGTGACGCGTCACTACCGCAACCACCAGAAAGGTGAAGCGACCTCGACCAACTCGATCGCCTCGATCTACGCCTGGACGCGCGGCCTCGCCCATCGCGGCCGGATGGACGGCACGCCAGAAGTCACCAAGTTCGCCGAGACGCTCGAAGATACGATCGTGAAAACCGTCGAGGGCGGCCAGATGACCAAAGACCTCGCCCTCCTCGTCGGTCCCGATCAGGAATGGCTGACAACCGAAGGCTTCCTGGAAGCCGTCAGCGACAATTTCGAGAATGCGATGGCTGCCGGCTAAGGCTTAGCTCCATCCAACAGAACATGGCGGTTGCGGGTGCGCAGCCGCCATTTTTTGTGCGTCATCGTGCAGTCTCTTCGAGACTGACATGAGTTCCTGCGCAACATAGGCACTGGTCATTCGGACATCCTCGCTTCAATCGGCAACAACTGTAAGCTTGATGACGAAAACGAGAAGAAACATACTGGGTTACTCGATGCGTTCCGCAAGAGTTTTGCGTAAGGCTGTTAGCTGATGACACCGCGTTTGCTAGCCACTTTGCTGGCTGTTTTTGTTTCTTCCGCCGGCGCTCACGCTGAACAGAGTGGGTTTGAAGAGCAGCTTGATCGCGCCGGCTACCCGATCGAGCAAAAAACATGCGTTATCAACGAGCTCAGCAAAGGCGGTGAAGCGGTAGACTTTGTATTGCTTGCTGAAGCTCTGGAGGAGCAGCTTGATATGGCTGACGCGCAAGGCGCGTCAGTTGACGATGCAGCGCGCGAAGAGATTATCATGGGTCTTGCTGAAGTGTTGCCCGTGCTCCCAGCATTCTCGTTCGGTGCCGGCGATCCCGAGGCTATGGTCACGATGATGTCCGTGTCGAGTGCGCTGCTCTCGAACTGTCTGATGTGACGAGAAAAGAAGCAGAAAGAAGATAGTGGTTGCGGGGGTGCGCAGCCGCTTTTTTGTCCGCCATCACCATTTCCCCTGTCCCGCAAGCCAATATGAGCTAGCCTTCCGGTAAACCAGATACGGAGATAGGCGATGGGTTGGCGGCTTGTTCTTGCAGCAGGTGTTTTCGGCGTTGCGGGCTGCACAGCGATTGATGGCATTTCTGCCCCTCGCGCAGTTGCAACCGAACCGGCGGAAACCGCGCCTGTCGCTGAAACAGACGAACTGGAATCAATCATACCACAGGCCGAAGCCGTTCGTGTCGGATATGCCGGCGAAGACCCGGCTGACATAGCCCGCTACCTACTGGCGAGTGGCGCGCAAACGACCGCGCTTTCCCCGGACGGCGAGACCATCGCCTTTCGCTACGACATCACCGGCACACGGCAGGTCTGGACCGTTCCGGTAACCGGCGGCCAACCCACACAGCTGACCTTTGGCAACGGGATCACCTTCTTCCGCTGGTCGCCGGATGGAACCGAAATCCTCTACGGCGCGGATAATGACGGAAACGAGCAGGAGGCCTATTTCGCGATTGCCGCGGACGGCTCCTCCGAGCGCAAGGTTCTGGACACGGTCGAGGGCGGTTTCCGCAGCTTCGGCGCATTCAGCGCGGACGGATCAATGTTCGCCTTCGCCTCCACCGAGCGCAACGGGCTCGACTATGACATCTACGTCGCCGACGCTGAGACCGGCGTCGCGCGTCTCGTCTATGAAGGCGAGTTCGGTAATTTCGTTCGGGCGGTCTCTCCGGATGGCGGCCGGGTGATCGTCTCCGAGACCGTGGGCGAAGACTCCGACAATCTCTATCTTCTAGACGTCGAAACCGGCGAACGCAGCGTGCTCGCCAGACCGGATGTCCGCGCCAATTACACACGGGCCGGCATGGCTTGGAGCACAGATGGCAGCTCGCTCTATCTGGCCTCCAATGAGGGCCGGGAGTTCGCCGCGCTTGTCCGCTATAACTTCGAAGCCGCCGCCTTCGAAACAGTCGTTGAGGCAGATTATGACATCAGGGAAGTGAACCTCTGCGGAACGAACGATCAATATCTCGTTTGGACCACGAACGAAGACGGCTTTGACCGGGTTCACGCCAGGCTGCAGGAAACCGGAGAAATGCTGACGCCACCAGCCTTGCCCGAAGGAACTCAAAGCCTGAGCTGCCGCGCTGGCGGCCCCGAACTCACCATCCGCACGAACGGATGGGCAACGCCAGGAGACATCCATATCTGGAACATGGAGACCGGTGAGACGACTCAATCCTTCAGGTCCAATCTCGCCGGACTCGACCCGGACCGTCTTGTCCGTCCGGAAAGCGTCCGCATGACGGCGCGTGACGGCGTCAAGCTGCAAGGTCTGCTCTATCTGCCGGATGAGGCCTCGCGCGCTGGCGATGGTCCGCCGCCGGTCGTCTTCGACGTTCATGGCGGCCCCACGGCGCAATCGGTGGCCATGTTTGAGGGCCCCACCCAGTATCTGGTTGACCGGGGCATCGCCGTCTTCCAGCCGAATGTCCGAGGCTCTACAGGCTTTGGACAAACCTATGTCACGCTGGATGACCGCGAGAAGCGCCTCGACAGCGTGCGGGACCTTATCGACATGCTCGCGGCGCTTGAAGACGATGGGCGCGTCGATACCAGCCGCGCCGCCGTCAAAGGCGGCTCTTATGGCGGATACATGGTGAATGCCGTGCTCGCCGCATATCCTGACGTCTTCAAAGCAGGGGTTTCTCTGTTCGGCGTCGCCGACTGGGTGACCGCGCTCGAAGTCGCCTCCCCCGCGCTCAAAGCCTCCGACCGGATTGAGTATGGCGATATCAACGATCCTGAGTGGCGTGCCTTCTATGAGGTGAACTCCCCGATCCGGCAGGCCGACCAGATCAAGGTTCCGGTGCTGTTTTCCCATGGCGAGATGGACCCGCGCATCGACATTTACGAAACCGAAGTGATGGTCCGGACCCTAAGAGCCAATGGCATCGAAGCGCCGTTCATCCGCATTCCGGACGAAGGCCATGGCTGGCGCAAGCTCTCCAACCGGCTGTTCTATTTCCGGCGGGAAGCTGAATTCCTGAAAGCGCAGCTCGCCGAGTAAGCCAGCGACCAAAAGTCAGACCTGACAGGTGGCGGTTGCGTTCGCGCAGCCGCCATCTTTTAAGGACTGTATGAAACCGATCATAAATGTCCGCCGGGCCGGCCCCGGCGATGAGGATGCGCTGGCCGCCATCGGTGGCGCGACATTCCTTGAAACCTATGCCGAGAAGGCGCGCGGCGCGGACCTTGTGGACCACGCCCGCAATGTTCACACGCCGGAGACCTACCTCGCCCTGATGGCGGAGCCGCGCAGCGCCTGCTGGCTTGCCGAAGTTGAGGAAACCAGCGCGCCTGTGGGCTACGCCGTGAACTGCCCATCCGACCTGCCGCCGCCCGCAGGCGACGACGACCTACAGCTCAAACGAATCTACATGCTGTCGCGCTATCACGGCACGGGCGCAGGCCGGGCGCTGATGGAAGCGGCGCTCGGCCATGCCGCAGACATCGGGGCGCGCCGGCTGCTGCTTGGTGTCTACACCAGGAACACTGAAGCGATCGCTTTCTACGGAAAGGCGGGTTTTGAGAAAGTCGGCACGCGCAAGTATCGCGTTGGTGCCAACGAGTATGACGACCTGCTGCTCGGAAAGGCGCTTTGAGACAGCTAGCGCGCGGCAGGCCGGGTCATCGCATCGGCGATGCCAGGCGCATCGTCCACGCTGGTGCGGAACGCTGGCGCGACACGCCTGTTGCTGCGAACCTCGTAGGCATACCCTGCGGCGAGCACGTCGGCATCATCGCCCGCCGTCCCGATGAAGGACACGCCAACCGGTAGACTGCGCACCGTTCCCATCGGCACAGTGAGATGTGGATAGCCGGCAATCGCCGCAGCCCAGCCTGCCCCGATGCTGTTATCGAAACTGTCGCCATGCACGGGATCGATCAGGAAAGCCGGCGCTTCCGACGGCGCTACAAGTAGATCGACATCGTGTTCGGCGAGGAGCCGGTCGATCCCATCTTCGCGCATGCCTTTCAGCAGACGCGTCAGGGCCTCAACATAGCCGGGGTCGTCGAGCCCCGGCTGCGCCTGCGACATCTCGAAAATGCTCTGATCGAAGAGCGGCATCTCTGTCTCCGCGACGGTCTCGTTGAAGGCGATCACGTCTGCCAACGTCCGGGCCGTAACCGCTTGCGAAACACCGCTCAGATACGCGTTCAGCGATGCTTTAAACTCGACCAGAAGCACTTTGTATTCATCATCCCAAAGCGTCTCCGGCGGCGTGTACTCGGTGATGTCGACAAGGGTCGCGCCCGCTTCATGCATGTCCCAGAGTGCCGCTTCGAAGACCTCGGCAACCTCCGGATTGTCACCAACAGCCGGTCGCAGAACGCCGATGCGAACGCCGTTCAGCGCGTCCTCAGAGAGACCGGCGGTGTAGTCCGGCGTAGCTTCGATGGTGGCCATCGCATTCATCATCAGCGCAGCATCGCGCACGGTGAGCGTCATCGGGCCGGCCGTGTCCTGCGTCGGGGAGATCGGAATGATCAAATCCTGTGAAACGACACCGACCGTGGGCTTGAAGCCAACAATGCCATTCAGCGAGGCGGGGCAGATGATCGATCCGTTCGTTTCCGTGCCGACCGCGCCCGCAGCAAGAAACGCGGCCACCGCCGCACCGCTGCCGGAGCTCGACCCACAAGGGCTGCGATCGAGCGCATGCGGATTGCGCACCTGCCCGCCCAGCGCGCTCCAGCCGCTGATCGAATCCTCCGACCGGAAATTGGCCCATTGCGAAAGATTGGTCTTGCCGAGGATCACAGCGCCCTGCGCTCGAAGCCCGGCAATCAGTGGCGCGTCACGCCCGGTGAGATTGTCCTTCAGCGCAAGCGCGCCTGCTGTCGTTGGGATCGGATCCTTCGTCTCGATATTGTCCTTGATCAGGATCGGCACGCCATGCAGCGGCCCACGGCTCACACCGATTGAATGTAAGGAATCGAGCTTGCGCGCATCAGAAACCGCGTTCGGATTGATGGCGAGGACGCTCTGTAACGTCGGGCCGGCCCGGTCGATCTCCTTGATCCGGGCGAGATAAGCCATCGTCATTTCAAGCGAGGTCACCTCTCCTACGGCAATAGCATTCGCGACCTCATGCAATGGCTGATCGGTCAGCGTTTCCGCCGCGCTCGGTGCGCGTTCCGGGACAAGCTGCGGCGGTGTCATGGACGCGCACGCCGCCCCCAGCATCAATGCGAGGACTAGCGCAGCGCGTTTCATGGTCACTCTCCCAGTGCGTTCACAAAGACCGAGCCATCCTTCATCACGAAGTCGACGTCTTCAAGCTCGCGAACATCGTTGAGCGGATTGCCGTTCACCGCGATAATGTCGGCATTCTTGCCGACGGCGATTTCGCCGATCTGATCTGACAGGCCGAACAGTTCAGCGTTACCGATCGTGGACGCGCGGATCGCCTGAATCGGCGTCATGCCCCACTGCACCATGTAGGCGAACTGGCGACCGTTCAGACCGTGCGTGTACACGCCAGCATCGGTGCCATAGGCAATCTTCGCCCCGGCCTCGACGGCAGCCTGGAAACGCTCGCGCTGCGCCCGGCCAACCTGGCGCTCCTTGTCCAGCGACTCCGGCAGAATGCCAGCTGCCTCGCCTTCAGAGAGGATGAAGTCCGACACATAAATGTCCATCGACAGAAAGGTTCCGCTCTCAACGGCGACCTGAACCCCCTCATCGCTGATAAGGCTGGAATGCTCCACACTGTCGACGCCTGCCTCAAGCGCGGTGTTGATGCCGTCCGTGCCGTGGGCATGCACAGCCACTTTCAGGCCGAGCAGATGCGCTTCGTCCACTATGGCGCTCATCTCTTCCAGCGTGAATTGCTGCGCGCCAATGCGCGTGCCCTTGGAGAGCACGCCGCCGGTCCCGCAGAACTTTATGACCTCGGCCCCGTACTTCACGTTCTCGCGCACCTTCGCACGCACCGCCCATGGCCCGTCCGCTACACCACCACTCTGATCCCGATACTCGAACGGCAACAAGTTCGAGTCGCAGTGGCCGCCAGTGATGCCGATCGATCGCCCGGCCGGAATGACGCGCGGTCCGGGGATTTCGCCATCATTGATCGCATCGCGAAGCGCGACATCGGCAAAGCCGGGCGCTCCCAGATTGCGCACGGTCGTGAAGCCCGCGCGAAGCGTCTTCTCGGCATTGGCGACGCCCGACACCGTTGAGCGGGGCAGCGAGACTGCAAGCCGTCGGAATCCATGGATGTCGGAACGCCCGGTCAGGTGCACATGACTGTCAGACAAGCCCGGCAGGAGCGTTGCGCCGGTCATATCGATGATTGTGTCGTCCGCCGTGACATCGCCACTAAGATCGCCGTCAATCCCGACAATGCGGCCATCCTCCACCAGAACATCGGTGGAGGACAGAATGCGCCCATCGCGTACATCCAGCACATCCCCGCCCTGCAGCAATATGCGCTCGGCCAGTGCGGCCGGCGCGGCGGTCGACAAAACCGCAAGCGCGGCAAGTGTCCGAACAATCATGACTTCACCCTTATTTGATCATCCGTGTCAGTTGGCGGCATCAGGCAGCGTTGAGCAAGGCCGGTGAGCGGTTATCATGCGAAAATCGTTCATAAGATAAGGGTTTGAGCCCTGGCCGTGTTCAAAGGATCACTCATTAGCACCGCACTGGCGGTCAGCCTCCTGACAGGGTGCGCGGCCGCGCCAGAGCCGGCACCAGAGGCCCCGCAGCCCACCGGGCCGGGCCGGCTCGTGATTGTTGGCGGCGGTTTGCAGGCTGGACAAGGCGATGTCTACCGCGCCTTTATCGACCAGCGCCGCGGGGATGGTCCCGTTCTGATCGCGCCCATCGCGTCAGCCGAACCGCTTCGCGCGGCCAGCCGGGTCACGGCTGCTCTTCGTGCGCAGGGCGTGCCCTACGATCTGGTGTCGACCCTCCCATTAGCCGTTGTCGACGATCCAAAAACCGAAGAGGACGAGTCCCTCTGGGCAGAGAATGTGAACGATGAAGGACTGGCGGGCGTCGTTGAGACAGCTTCCGCCATCTGGTTCACCGGCGGCGACCAATCCCGCATTACAGATCTCCTCATCGATGAGGATGGCAGCGAAACACCTGTCCTCCAGGCAATCCGGGCGGCACATGCTGAAGGGGCCGTGATTGGAGGGTCGAGCGCCGGCGCGGCGATGATGAGCGAGACGATGATCGTCTCAGGCCGCAGCCTTCCCTCAATCTACCCATCGGAGGCCGAAGATCATAACGTGGCACTTGCCGCAGGACTCGGCTTTTTTGAGCATGGCGTGATCGATCAGCATTTTGGCCAGCGCGCCAGGCTGGGCCGTCTGATCGCCGCCCTTTTCGATTCAGGCGCAGACCCGGCAATCGGGTTTGGTGTGGACGAAAACACAGCGCTTGTCGTCGATGCCGATGGCCGCGCGGTCGTGACAGGAACCGGCTATGTGACCATCGTGGACGCCCGGACTGCCGTGTGGACAAACACACAGCAAGCAACGACCGTCGATGGGTTGGTCATCTCTCTCCTGTCGCAAGGCGATGCGGTTGATGTCCGCAGCCTTGCCATCACGCCGGCCTCGTACAAATCTGCGACGATTGGCTCTGAATACTCGCAGGTTGCGCGCGAACAATCCGCAGGCGTGTCGAGCCCGCTCGAAACCATTGCCTCGATCATCGGTCAGGGTCTGGTCGATACAAGCGGCGTCACCGAGACAAGCCGCATTGGCCTTGCCGAAGATGGCCGCGGCGTGCGCTATGCCTTCCGCCAGACCGACGCCTCTCGCGGTTACTGGGGGCGCGCCGCAGACGGCGGTGGACGCTACACGGTCGAGCGCATCGAAATGAACATCGAGCCCGTGCGCGTCTTGATCAAACCGCTGGAGCCCTAGTCAGCGACTTCCTTTGCAGCCTCGGCCTGCCGCAACAGCCGCATCATATTCCCGGCCCAGATCTTCTGAATGTCTTCAGCAGAATAACCCGCCTCGACGAGACCTTCGGTAATACGCGGCAGGCTCGATGCATCTTCCATCCCGTCGACACCGCCGCCGCCATCCCAGTCAGCACCAATGCCAACATGGTCAGGACCAATCAGATCAAGCGCGTAGAACAGGTGCTCCATATACTTGTCGAAGCTGGATCTTGGGGGTGGAAAATCCCTGTTGATCGCAAGGAAGCGGTCGCGATAGACCGCCTGCTGCTCGGGCGGGAGTTCAGCTGGAGGGGCTTCGAAATCGGCCGCCAGAGCTTCCAGCGCGGCGGCCCGTTCAGGGGTCGGCTCCAGCTCTTCCAGATAGGACCCGAAGGCATTGATCTGAATCACGCCACCGGACTCTGCGAGCGCCTTCAGAATATCGTCGCCCACATTGCGCGGATGATCATAGACCGCCGTCGGTCCGGAATGGGACAGGATGATCGGCGTCGTTGAAAGCGCCATCATGTCCCAAACCGCTGCGTCGGATGCGTGAGAACCGTCCAGTATCATGCCAAGCCGGTTCGCCTCGCGAACCAGTTCCTCGCCCAGCGGGCTCAGCCCATCGTGAGGCTGATCGACATCAGTTGAGCTATCTGCGAATTGATTGGTCCTGAAATGAACAGGTCCGACCATGCGCAAACCGAAATTGTGGAAGGTCTTCAACAGGGAGACATCTTCGCCAAGCGGATAGGAATTCTCCATCGAGACCAGCATGACCCGCTTTCCGTCCCGTGCCGCCGCTTCAGCGTCGTCAGCGGTGTAGACCAGTTCGAAGTCATCATAAGCGGCGGCCGCCTCACGGATCTCACTTGCACGGAACAGTGCCGCATCGCGTGCCGCCTTGAAGGACTGATCGTCCAGCGGTCCCTGCGGCGTATAGATCACCCAGAAACCACCATCGAGTCCGCCGCGTTTCATTTTCGGCAGATCGACCTGCGTGCGGCCAAGCTGGGTTGGATTATCGGCAACAAGACTGAAATCCTGACGCGAGAAGTTCGCGGGGGTATCGAGATGGCTGTCAAAAACGATCATCGTCTCGTGCAGCGACGGTGACGGTTCAGGCTCTGCCGGCTCGGTCAGCGTCGTGCAGGCGGCAAGCACGGCAATCGATGGGAGAATTGCGGCGAACTTCATCATGGTCATCAGCTCCTGAAATCGTTTTCCGAACGGACCATAATTTGAGGAACGGGAAAAGCGTAGCGCGCCGATATTCGGTTCGCGACAGCCCTTTGCCCATCTATTGAACAGGCCGTGCCAGGATCGATGAGGGCAAGTGGTCCGCTCCCACTTCCAGCGTCGGACCGGTGCCAATGCGGGCAAACGCATGCTTGGCGTAAAACGCCTGCGCCCTATGGTTCCGGTCCGATACGCAAAGCCACATCCAATCGCGCTCCCAGTCGCGAAAAATGGAGACCGCATCCTCGAACAGAAACAGACCCAGCCCGCTGCCATAGGCCTGCGCCAGCACGTAAATCTGCTTCAGCTCGGCCGATGACCCGTACACGGGCGACGGGCACGGGGCGTTCCGGACAACCAGCAAACCGGCAGGTTCACCATTGGTAACAGCCAGCCGGCACCGTGTTCCCTGGTCAGCAAGCGCGGCCTTCGCTGCATCAAGCGTGAAGTTCGCCTCGCAGTAAGCCTCAATGTCTTCGACGGCATGAACGCCTTCATAAGCCTGACGAAAGGTCTCGACCCAGAGCGCGGCTAGGACTGCAGGATCTTCGGCGTCGATCAGTTCAAAAGACACGAGGTAAGCTTAGACGCCAAACAGGGCCTCGGAGTCGCGCAGGACGGCTTCCCCACCCTTGGTCACACCCGCTACGCGCCCCGGCGCTTCCGCCAGCGTTGTCTCGGCATAGAACCCGGCAAGTGCCGTCATCTGAGCACGGGTTTTGTAGTCCGCGCTCCGCGCCTGAAGCGCGCCCTTCGTCAGGAAGTGGCCGCCAATGACATCACCGGAAAGGCCAAGATACGCTGTTGCGCCAGCGAGCGCGGTTTCGCGGTCGCTTTTCATAGTCTCGATCATCCAGCGCGTCGCTTCAGCCAGCGAAGCAGACGCCGTCTCGAGCCGCTCGGCGATCTGTACCAGTTGCGGATCATTGGTCTCGCGCGCCGAGCGCGCCGTGGCATTGATCTCGGCGATCATCTCACCCATCGCCGCGCCATCGGCCATGGAGAGCTTCCGTCCGGCGAGATCGATCGCCTGGATGCCGTTCGTGCCTTCATAGATCGGGGCTATGCGCGAGTCGCGGTAGAGCTGCGCGGCAAGCGTCTCATTCATGAACCCCATGCCGCCATGGACTTGCACGCCAAGGCTTGCGACCTCCACGCCCATATCCGTGGACCACGCCTTCGCGACCGGGGTCAGAAGTTCTTCCCGCAGGCGCGCCGCCTGACGGATCTCTTCGGTCTCCCCAGCTTCAGCAAGATCAGCAGCCACGCCGCAGGCATAGCAGATCGCCCGCGCCGCCATGACCTGAGAGCGCATGGTGGTGAGCGTGCGGCGTACATCGGCATGGTGAAGAATCGGAGCCGGACCGTCGACGCCCTCGGTTTTGCCCTGCTTGCGTTCCTGAGCGTATTCGAACGCTGTCTGGTAGGCCGCCTCGCCCACCGCCACACCTTCAAGCCCCACATTGAGCCGGGCCGAGTTCATCATCGTGAACATGCAGGCAAGGCCCTTATTCTCCTCACCCACGAGCCAGCCCGTCGCGCCGTCATACTCCATCACACAGGTCGGGCTCGCATGGATGCCAAGCTTGGTCTCAAGCCCGATGCACTTCACGCTATTACGTTCACCGAGCGAACCGTCCGCGTTGACGAGGAATTTCGGACACACGAACAGCGAAACGCCGCGCGAGCCTTCCGGCGCATCCGGTAATCGCGCCAGCACCAGGTGAACGATGTTGTCGGCAATGTCGTGGTCACCCCAGGTGATGTAGATTTTCTGGCCAGAGATCGCATAGGAGCCGTCGCTGTTCGGAACAGCTTTTGTCTTGAGCGCACCGACATCTGATCCAGCCTGCGGCTCGGTCAGGTTCATCGTGCCTGTCCACTCGCCCGCGACGAGCTTGTGGAGATAGGTCTCCTTCTGCTCCTCGGTTCCGTGCGCGACAAGCGCCTCGATCGCGCCGAAGGTCAGCATCGGGCAAAGGCCAAAGGCCATGTTCGCCCCGTGAACCATCTCCATGACCCCTAGCGCCAGCGCGCGCGGCAGGCCCTGCCCGCCATACTCTTCCGGCGCGGCCAGCCCCATCCAGCCACCATCGCGGAAGGCAGCATAGGCGTCCTTGAAGCCGGGGGCGGCAATAACGCCATCATCGGTGAGTTGGGCCCCGGCCTTGTCGCCCGACTGATTGATCGGGGCGAGAACGTCCCGGGCAAGCTTTCCGGCTTCTTCGAGAATGGGTCCGACGAGTTCGGGATCGTAGGACTCAAAGCCCTCGCCGCCCTCCAGCCGGTCAATCGCCGCCAGCTGGGTCAGCGCAAAGGAAATGTCATTGACCGGGGCGTCATAGGGCATGCAATCATCCTCACGAATAAGTGTTATTTGGCATAATCAATAGCGCTACCCGTGACGTCATCCAATGTTGCGTTACGTCTTGTCGCAGACATAGCTCAAGGAGATCATACATGCGTTCCCTTTTTCCGGCGGCCACCATGGCACTCATCCTCGTCGGCGGGGCATCGGCCCAGTCGCTCGATGAAACCGCAGAGGCCAATTACAGTCTCGACAAGGGACATGCTTTCCTGACCTGGACGGTCATGCATAACGGGCTGTCAGGCTACACCGTGAACTTCACCGACTTCGACGCCGACATTGATTTCAACCCGGCCAACCCTGTCGAATCGACGATCTCGCTGACGATCAACCCGGTCGCGCTGGAAACCAACTACCCCGATCCTGAAAAGAAGATTGAATGGGAAGAAGAACTGGCGACCGACGACAAGTTCCTGAACGGCGACGAGCACCCGGAAATCACCTTCGTCTCCACCGGCGTCGAACAGACTGGCGACAATACCGGCATCGTCACCGGCGACCTCACCTTCCGGGGCGTGACGCAATCGGTGCCCGTCGAGGTCACCTATAACGGCACAGGCAACGCGCCGTGGTTTGGCGAACGTGATCTGATCGGCTTTGACGCCGTCACCACCATCAGCCGCTCCGATTTCGGGGTCACTGCGATGGTACCGATGATCTCTGACGAAGTTGTCATCGAGTTCAGCGGCGAATTCCTGCAGGACGAATAGAGACGGTATCGAAAAGGATCATGTCGATGAAACTCGCACATCTCACAGCCAGCGCCTCCGCGCTCGCCCTTCTTGCCGCCTGCGGTGGCGAACCTGCCGAACCGCCCGCAGCCGATGCGCCGGCTCCTCCGCCACCCACCGCTGAAGAAGCCGCAACCGAAACCAGCTATGCACCGATCGAAGAGGTGTCGGCGGCCAACTATTCGCTGGAACGCAACCACGCTTTCCTCACATGGAAGGTCGGCCATAGCGGAGGGCTCTCCTCCTACCGCGTCGCCTTCACAGACTATGACGCAGACCTCCAGTTCGATCCGGTAACGCCGGAGAATTCCTCTCTCACCGTGACAATCAATCCGATGGGTGTCGTCTCCAACTATCCTCTCGACTACAAGGCCGGCCATGCCGATTCAGAGTTCGAGACATGGGACGAGGACATCTCCCGCAACGCACGCTGGCTAAACGCTGACGAGCACCCCGAGATCACCTTCACCTCGACGGCGGTTGAACGCACCGGCGAAGACACCGGCACGGTGACGGGCGACCTGTCCTTCCTTGGAGAGACGCGGCCCGTAACACTGGACGTGACCTTCAACGGTAATGGCAATGCGGCCTGGTTCGGTGAACGCGATCTGCTTGGCTTCGATGCCTCCACCACAATCAACCGGTCTGACTTCGGCATGACCGCGGCGATCCCGAACATCAGCGATGAGGTCTTGATAGAGTTCTCAGGCGAATTCCTGCAGGACGAATAGACCATGACACCGGCCGCCGAGACATCCCGTTACACCGCCGTGGCGATCACCCTTCACTGGGTGATTGCGCTGGCGATTATCGGGCTGATCCCGGTGGGTTGGTATATGGGCGACCTGCCCGACGGCGCGCCCGGTCAGGAGATGCTCTACCAGATGCACAAATCGATCGGGATCACCGTGCTGATCCTGACGATTGCGCGCATTGGCTGGCGTCTTGCCAATCCGGCCCCGCCCCTGCCGGAAGGCATGGCCCCGCTGGAGAAAACCGCATCTCACCTCGTTCACTGGGTCTTTTACGGCCTGATGATCCTGATGCCGCTCTCCGGGTGGGTTTATGTCTCCACAGCCTACGAGTTTCAGGTGCCGACTGTGCTCTTCGGTCTGGTGAGCTGGCCTCATCTTCCGTTCATGGGCGCTTTGCAAAACGAGACAGGTCACGGCGTGGCCGAGTTTGTTCACTCCAAGCTCGCCTGGGTGGCGATTGCCATGATCGTGCTGCATGTCGCGGGCGCGGTGAAACATGAGATCACGGATGAGGACGGCGTTTTGAAGAGAATGATTCCAGGACTGTTCGGGCGTTCGGCCCCTCCACAGGCCCCGAGCCGTGGAGCCCTTTCCGCCTTCGGTGCCGCCGCTCTGGTCTTCAGCCTCGTGGCTGGCGCGCCCCTTGTGGCGAGCGCAGCAAATGGCAGCGCAACCCTTATCTCCACCGGCGAAGTCGCCGCCAACTGGGTGGTCGACTATGAGGCATCCGAGATCGGCTTCTCCGGCGACCATGATGGCAGCGAGTACAGCGGCACATTCGGCGAGTGGTCGGCCGATATCGCATTCGACCCCGATGAGGTCAGCGCCGCCCGCGCTGAAGTCGCCGTGGATACGGGATCATCGCGGACCGGCAACAAGCTCTACGATGACAGCCTGAAATCTGCCGAATGGTTCAACGTGTCGGGCTTTCCAACCGCAAGCGTCGTGTTGACCGACTTTGCAGAGACAGAAACAGGTTACACCGCTACAGCCGCGCTGACGATCAAGGAGCAGACCATGGAGGCCCCCTTCGCCTTCACGCTCGAGATCGTGGATGGGCGCGCGACCATGGATGGCGAAGCGGTTTTCGGCCGGACACCGCTCGATCTTGGTCTGCAATCGGACCCCGGTGCGGACTGGGTCGGCGAGGAGATCAACGTCTCGGTACATGTCGAGGCCTCGCGCATCGACTGATCCCTGTGCTAACCGGCGGGTGATGACCGCCCGCCTCCTCTCTCCCTCTGCCGACACGATCGCGCTGGCCGCCGACACCTTGAAGCGTGGCGGCCTTGTCGCGATGCCGACCGAGACCGTTTACGGGCTCGCCGCCGATGCCTCCAGCGATCAGGCCGTTGCGTCACTGTACGACGCCAAGGGCCGCCCACGCTTCAACCCGCTGATCGCACATGTCGCATCGCTTGAAGCCGCTACGAAACAGGCCATCCTGTCGGACACTGCAAGAAGGCTCGCCGAAGCGTTCTGGCCCGGTCCGCTAACTCTCGTTCTTCCAGTGGCAAAGCACGGCACGGTTTGCGATCTCGCCCGGGCCGGTCTGGACACAATCGCGATCCGGATGCCCGCTCACCCAGTCGCGCGGGACCTGCTCAGAGCGTTTGGCGGGCCGCTTGTTGCTCCCTCAGCCAATCCGTCAGGACGCGTCAGCCCGACCACAGCGGCACACGTGATGGCCGACATCGGCGACAGGATTGACGCTGTTCTCGATGGAGGCTCCTGCGCCCTCGGACTGGAGTCCACCATCATTGACTGTACCGGTGACACGCCAGCACTCTTGCGCTCAGGCGCGCTGGCCGTCGACGACATCGAAGCTGTCTGCGGCCTGCTGCGCCGACCAGAAGCCGACGAAACGGCCCCGACATCGCCGGGCCAGTTGCTGCGCCACTATGCGCCGAAGGCTGCGCTACGCCTGAACGCGGCCGCCCCCGTGGAGGATGAGGCCTATCTCGGCTTCGGGCCGGGCGAGGGCACGCTCAATCTGTCGGAAGATGCAGACCTGCACGAAGCGGCCGCCAATCTCTTCGCGATGTTGAGACGTCTCGATGCAACCCATGAGCGGATCGCGGTAGCCCGCATCCCATCGTCTGGTCTGGGCGAAGCGATCAATGATCGATTGCAGCGCGCTGCAAGGGTCCGCGATTAAGCCGCGAACTCCACGCGATTCCGTCCGCCCCGTTTGGCGGAGATCAGAGCGGCATCCGCTTCATCAAGCAGCTTGTGAAGATCAGAATCCTTGTTCAGCACGACAACGCCGAAGCTCGCAGTAATCTGCGCTTCATACTGTCCGTCGCTGATCGGCTTTGCTGAGATCTGGTAGCGTAGGCGCTCGGAGACGGCTTCAGCCTGCTCAAGCGTCACATCGCTGAGCAGCACAACAAACTCCTCCCCGCCCCAGCGGCCAAGCCGGTCGAATGGTCCGCGCAACTCGGAATGCGCGATATGCGCAACTTCCCGAAGGACGTAGTCGCCAAATGAGTGTCCGTACCGGTCGTTGACCTTCTTGAAGAAGTCGAGATCGAAAATGATCAGTCCGGCAGTTTCGCCGGAGCGTTGCATTCGCTCAAGCGTCTCGGCTGCATGGCGTTTGAAGAACCGCCGGTTCAGCAGGCCCGTCAGCGGGTCGGTCGCCGCAAGGCGTTTCAGAAGCCGTTGATTGACCCGAAGCTTGAAATCATGCTGCGCGGCGAGGATCGCCGTCGGAAATGCAACGCCGGCCGAAACAATGAAATTCGTAACGAGGAATTCCTCAGGATCAGTCGGAACGCCGAGGCGATACATCATCCCCGCAAAGATGAAGCACAGACACAGCGCGGTGGTCGCCACGAAGCAGAAAAAGGTGAGCGCATCCCATGGCGTTGCGGGTGCCTCGACATCATCAGTGTCATAAGTCATTGGCCGACAGTAACCCGCACTCGCCAAGATCCTGCCAATATCCGCCGCAAGCCCGACGCGTTCTGTTAACTATAGCGAAAGACACGGTGCCGCGTTCCCACCGCAGGCTCACGCGGTTAGTCTCCAAATCATGAGTTTATCGACGCCTTCACCCCTGCCGCCCACCTTTGTCGAGGCCGCCAAGGACGTGCTCGGCACATCAGGATGGAGCGAGGACGCAGACGCGCTGAACGCCGTCTCAACGCCATGGCGGGGTCTCTATGCGGGCGAAACACCGTTTCTCGCCAAACCATCATCCACGGAGGACACCTCAGCTCTGGTTCGCCTGTGCGCGGCCCATGGCGTCGCCATCACCCCGCAGGGCGGCAATACAGGTCTTGTCGATGCCGGAACACCTCATGGCGAAATCTGCGTGTCGATGACGCGGATGCAGGCCGTGCGCGCCATCGATCCGTTCAACAATTCCCTGACCATCGAAGCCGGTGCGCCGCTGGTCGCCGCGCAGACGGCCGCTGATGAGGCCGACCGCTTCTTTCCCCTGTCGCTCGGTTCGGAGGGCACTGCCACCATTGGCGGGCTGGTCTCCACCAATGCCGGCGGCGTGGCGGTGCTGCGCTACGGCATGATGCGGGATCTGCTGCTTGGCCTTGAAGTCGTCCTGCCCGACGGAGAGATTTGGGACGGTCTGTCAGGCCTACGAAAGAACAATACCGGCTACGATCTCAAGCACGTCTTCGCTGGCGCGGAAGGCACGCTCGGCATCATCACCGCCGCCACACTGAAGCTCTTCCCGAAGACGGCGCGCGCTTCGGCCTGGATCACCTGCAACACCGCAGAAGATGTCGTTGCCCTGCTCGCCCATGTCCGCGCCAATGTCGGGGACACGGTCACCAGCTTCGAGATCATCCCGGCTAATGCCATCCGCATGGTCCAGCTCGACATGCCCAATGTGCGCGATCCGAACCCGTCCGACGCCCCGTGGCGCGTCCTTTGCGAAGTCTCCATGGCGCGCGAAGATCAGGCGCGGGACAATCTCGAAACCGCCCTTGCCGACGCTCTGGAGACGGGCCTCGCCGCTGATGCTGTCATCGCGAGCAGCCTGTCAGACGCCAGTGATTTCTGGACGATCCGGGAATCCATCCCACTCTCCAAGCGCGCCTTCGGGGCCGCGATCAATCATGATGTCTCTGTGCCAGTCTCGAGGATTCCAGACTTCCTCAAGACCACTGAAAAAGCGGTTCTGGAGATTGACCCATCCGCGGAGATCGTGGCCTTCGGCCATGTCGGCGACGGCAACCTGCACTATTCCGCCTGCGAACCCGCCGAGGTGGAGAACGGCGTGCTCATGGAGCGCGCACCCGACATCACCGCCGCGGTTCACGCACGGGCCATGGCGCATGGCGGCTCCATTTCTGCCGAACACGGTGTCGGCCGCCTGAAACGCGATGAGTTGGCAGAAATCCGGCCAAAGGCAGCGACCAGAGCCATGCGCGCGATCAAGCAGGCCCTCGACCCTCAGAACATCATGAACCCCGGAAGAGTTGTGTCGGTCGATTAGTCCGGTCTGGGTTTTCCCGGAAAGTTGTGACTGCTTCCGGTCAGAAGCTGTCTTTTGGAATCAAGTCTCTCGGCTTCAGAAAGTGATTCCGTCGTCTGGGACTGGGCATGTCTTCACAGGTTCTGGGGTCTGCGATTCGGACGCGAGAAACCAGCATTCGTCAAATACTGAGCAATAGCACAGACGTGATGTCAGACGCCCGGAATCAAGCGCGTCTTGAATTTTGGCAATCGCAACCACTGGCATCTCTTCCGCAAGCAGAGAGAGGATGACAACATCCTGATCCGGACGCATGACGCGTCCAGAAACGCTCTCATAACTAAAGATGCTCGATTCAGTCTCCGTGAAGAGTTGTATCGTTTCTTCCCAGTCAGATAGTGCTTCGCCATCAAGGAAAAACTCAATCGATCCAATCTTGGCCGGTCCGATACCGCTGTTTCGAAGACTGAGTTCGAGGCGCTCGGTCCGCAGGTTTCTAAAAGACTGCCGTAGCTCGACATGTGGCCAAACCGATGCTTGCTGTTGTTTTCGAACCGCATCAGCTTCGTTCAACGCTGCATAGAGCGCGATGATCGCCACACAAAAGCCGGTGACAGCAAGCACAGTCTGAATCACAGACATTCGAAGCGTCATCCGCTCGACCCGCGACAGGCGATCTTCTTGTTCTTGCTCCATGTGACACGTTTTTCCGACCAGATTGAACACGGGATCAGTTGTAAGCAGGAACGCCAGTCGCGTCACACTGCTTTGACGCCGAAGACTGGCATCAGAACCCCACCTAAGGCCGGTCCGGATCCTCAACGCCGCCCTTGAGAATGAAACGCCGGTCGCAATAGCCGCATACGACGAAATCCTCATCGCCCATCTCATACCAGACCATCGGATGCCCCAACGCGCCGCCACCGCCATCGCAAGAGACCTTGCGGCTCTCGACAACAATAACTTCAGGCGGGGAAACGGTCGTGGTCTGGTCGGTCATGGCTGGCGCTCTTTGGCGAAACAATCCGGCCTAGTAGGAGAGTCTCCGCGCGATCGTCAATGCGTTGTGCTAGGCGCAGCTACCAACTCCGCCTATATGCACAGCCAATGACCGACTCACCCCTGCCCGACTACGCCATCGAGGTCACAGGCCTCGATAAAGTCTACGCCGCTTCTGGAAAGATGCCGGCGAAGCGCGCGTTGAAGGGCATCGATCTGAAAATCCCGCGCGGCTCCATCTTCGGCCTGCTCGGTCCGAACGGGGCCGGCAAGTCGACCTTCATCAACATTCTGGCCGGGCTCGTCGTGAAAACCGGCGGTCAGGCGAAGATCTGGGGCATGGACATCGACCAGTATCCGCGCGCCAGCCGCGCTGCGATCGGCGTCGTGAATCAGGAAATCACGATGGACCCCTTCTTCACGCCGCAGGAAGCGCTGGACCTGATGGCCGGCTTCTACGGTGTGCCGAAATCCGAGCGCCGGACGATGGAAATCCTCAAAGCGGTCGGCCTCGATGACAAGGCGGACGCCTATGTGCGCCAGCTTTCGGGTGGCATGAAACGCCGGCTCATGGTCGCCAAGGCATTAGTACATAACCCGCCGGTCCTGATCCTCGATGAGCCAACCGCGGGCGTCGATGTCGAGCTGCGCCGCTCGCTCTGGGAATATGTCCGCGAGCTGCACGCGGCCGGCACCACGATCATCCTTACCACGCACTATCTGGAAGAAGCCGAGGAACTCTGCGACGAGATCGCCATCGTCAATCATGGCGAGATCATCGCGTCCGAACCAACCCCCCAGCTCCTCAAACGCCTCGACCACAAGACGCTGGTCATCGATCCGCGCGAGGCACTCACCGCCGTGCCCGACACCCTGTCCGATCTCGACGCCGACCTGCGCGAAGACGGCGCGCTCGTCATCACCTACCGGTCATCGGAAACCGGCATCGGCCGCCTGCTCGACCGCGTCCGCGACGCCGGCATTGGCATCGCAGATCTGGAAACCGAAGAACCAGACCTGGAAGACGTCTTCGTCGCGATGACCTCGGACGCAGCTTAGAGCGCGTTTTATCTCCGATTGGTGAGACGCTATCACACCATCATTCCAGCAGATCAGATCAGATCTGCCGTCATTCCGCTCCAAAGCCGCCTACCTCCGCTCGATAGAGAACACTAAGCCATACTCAAATGGCGGTATGTCCTCAGGCGATATCCCTTCCGGCGGGGTAAACCGCCAATGCTTGACGGCATCCTCGAAGGCCTCTCCGAATGCGTCATCGGGATGGCTCAAAAGTATCTCGATGGTCTCAGGTCGGCCGTCCGCGCCGAGCGTTACTTCAGCCTGGACGCTGGCCCCATCAACGAGTTTGTTGCCATCAATCCTTGGAAACCTGACGGCTCGACGATTTTTGATCTCCAGGATGATTTCTCGACCATCCTTGGTCACTACGGAGAACTCGTCGTTCTCAGAGCGGTCGCTGGCACCACTGACGATGTCGTAGCGAGTGGTCGCATTGAACAGCACATCTTCAGAATGGTTCGGGAGCGTCTCATACAGATCAATAAAGGCTTCGTAGACTATGGCGGCTTCGGCAAAGTCTTTCATCTGCTCCAGCGTTTCTGCTTTCAGGTAGAGCGCCGAAGCGTACATCTCCGAGTTCTTGTGACCGGTTGCCTCGAAGGCTTCCATTGCGCGTTCCGCATAGCGAATGGCGTTTCGGCGCTTGGCACCGGTGCCGCGTCCGATGCGTTCAAGCTTAGATGGCATCGTCGCCTTCGCAAGTGAGAGATAGACATTCGCCGCAAGGCTTGAACGTTCCTGACCAAGGTCTTCAAGCTCTCGTGCGGCGGATTGGAGAATGTCGAGCCCTTTGCCAGGGCGTCCTGAAGACGAATACGCCGCGCCTGCCTTGTAAGCACATTGCAGCTTCTGAGCAGCGGCTCCAATCGAACGATAGTGCTGCTGGCAGAGCTCGTAGGCCACCGCAGCCTCTGCCTCGTCATCGAATATGAGAAGGAGTTCACCGCGGGTATAGGCCGCAGCGCCTGCGGACGCGTCGTCATCCACCACCATGGCAGCGTCATAGAGCGTCTGTGATATGTGCAGGGCAGCAACAGTATCGTTTCTGTTCAGCGCATCCTGCAGGTTTGCGCGGATATCATCGAGCGCATCTGCCGATGCACCAGCGACGGAAAAAACGCCCAGAATTGCCAGCGTCAGCCAGCGCCGGAGACTGCCCATAATCTACCCCTCTAATAGCGACCAGACTATCGGCCTTGGTTGCAGGCGTCCACAGTGCGAGCGCTCGCGCACTCTCCATTCAGATTGCTTCCTTTGTGGCTTTGACACCCAAAGCAGACATCAGCCGCTCCCGGGCCCGACCCGGGATCTCCTAAAACGAAGCTGAAGCTCTGCCACCCGCGTCACCCTCGATGAGCGCCAGCTCATCTGAGGGCCCATCTCTGACGCGTCAGGTATGGTGCATGCGGCGCGGCTCGGAGCTGGGCCCTCAG
>JANQQC010000001.1 GCA_028285145.1 Hyphomonadaceae bacterium | reverse complement strand
TAAGCGTCTTCCTTGGGGGCATCGAGCGCGGCTTCTGCGCCGCCATCACCGGCAGCGCCATCAAGCGCCAGTTCTTCGCGGCCTTCGGATTTGGAGTCGCCTTCGGGCGCATCGTCATCATCGCGCTCGCCACGAACGAGCAGCGGGTTGCGCTCGATCTCGGTCTCGACGAATTCGGCGAGTTCCATGTTCGAGAGCTGCAGCAGCTTGATGGCCTGCTGCAGTTGCGGGGTCATCACCAGGGATTGCCCCTGGCGCATATCGAGACGTTGATTGATGGCCATTACGCTACGCTGCGAACCTTTCTCCGAGATACACCCGGCGAACATCTTCGCTTTTCAGCACGTCATCCGGCGCGCCTTCGAACAACACACCGCCATCATGGATAATATAGGCACGATCCACGATCTGCAGTGTCTCACGAACCTGGTGATCCGTGATGAGCACGCCAAGACCACGTTGCTTGAGATAGCGAACAAGGTCGGAAATGTCTGAGATGGCCAGTGGATCAATGCCGGTAAACGGCTCGTCCAGCAGCATGAAGGAGGGGCGGGAGGCGAGGGCGCGCGCGATTTCCACGCGGCGGCGCTCACCACCCGAGAGGGCGGTGGCTGGCTGGCTGCGAAGATGTTCGATATGAAGCTCGGCCAACAGGGCATCGACTTGCGCCATGCGCGCAGAGCGTTCCTTCTCGACCAGTTCGACGACGGCCATGATGTTTTCTTCGACCGACATGCCACGGAAGATGGAGGCTTCCTGTGGTAGGTAGCCGACGCCAAGGCGGGCGCGCTGATACATGGGCAGGGCGGTAACGTCCTCGCCATCAATCGAGATGGTTCCGGAATCGGCCGCGATCAGGCCCATGATCATATAGAAACAGGTTGTCTTGCCCGCGCCGTTCGGTCCGAGAAGACCAACGACTTCACCGCGACGCAGCGACACGGAAACGTCGCGCACCACCTGTCGCTTGCCGAAAGACTTGGCAAGCGAGGTAACAGTCAGGCCTTCAGCCTCGTCGGTCATTGGTGTCTCAGCTCCCTGGGCGATATGCGGGCATACCGCAACGCGCTTAAAATCAGCTTACCTGAGCCTGACGAATTCAACCTTCGCCGCCGTCCGGCTCATCGCCTGTCGGTATGATCACCATCTGCACGCGGCCATTGCAGCCCGTCAGCGTGGACCGTCCCGCAGCGATGTCGAGGTTCAGCTCACACCCCCGGGCAATGTCTTCTCCACGGGAGAGGATAACCTCGCCGGTCATGATGATCGTTTCACTGGCGGCCTCATACACGCCCCTGTCGCCGCGGGCCTTGAGATCGGGCGTGACATAGAACACTTCACCTTCCGCCGTCATGCTGGTGATGTCGCCGAAACCTCCGCCAATCCCAGCCGAACGGTCGCCGCCGCCATTGCTGGCATAATAAAGAGTGACCCGGTCGGCGCGCAGGCGAGCTTCGCCCTGCACGATGTCGACATTTCCGGAGACAATCACTTGCTGCTGCCGCTCGCGGACCTCGCTATTGTCGGAGCTGACCTGAATGGGGCCACCTTCGGAAGCAAGCTGGGCCACTGCAGGACTGGCGATCATCGCCAACGCTGCTGCCGCGCTCAAGAATCTAACCATCGCCTTCTTCCTCTACTGTCTCTGTTCCCGGCTCTTCTTCAGGCGTCTCTTCGATAACCGGATCAGGATCATCATTCGGTTCGAACGTCATCTGAACGTTCCCCTGAAGGCGGATCACATCGCCATCTTCACTGATTTCATACGTATCGGAGCGTACGTCGCCAAGTGGTCCGGTGCCCGATAATGGCTCCAGTCCTTCGATCCGGCCCTCGCGGACGAAAACGCGGGCATTGGTCGTCGTGAATTCATATCCGGCCGCGTCCTTGACCCGCACGTCTTCATAAAGCTCGAGGGTCTGGCTGTTCTGATCATACAGGCCGCCGGGTGCGCTCACCTGTCCGCCGAACTCGTCAATCAGTGTCGGGTTGACCAGATCCACCAGAGACTCATTTGAGCGCCAGCGCTGCGCGCTATCGGCGGTGATGACGAAAGCCTCACCCGCCTGGTCCCGGCCTGTGAACCTTGGATTGATCATCGTGACGACTTCGTCGGCGCGATACGTTTCTGCCGGCCCAGCAGAGCGCGAGAGGGAACTGGCCGCAAGTTGACCCACGAGCAGGCCAATCGAAATCGCGGCGGCTGCCGTGAATGCCAGCCGCATAATCCCCACGAGACTCGACCGCTTCCGCGCCTGCTCGAGGCTCAGCTGCCGGCGCGGAACCCAGAGGTCGCGAGCATGGGGTTTATCGGTCAGAGCGTGCATGAATCGCCGGGTAAGTGTCTAAAAGGCATCTTACGCGTCACAACCTTGTTCTGAAAGCGGTCATTCCATGACCGGCCGCCAATCAGCTATGGGCGAAGATGTCGGTGTTCTCCCAACCCTCTAGGTCGAGCGCCGCGCGAACCGGGAGAAAGTCGAAACAGGCCTGGGCCAGAGCGGTGCGTCCTTCCCGTGCCAGCATGCTTTCAAGCCCGTCCTTCACCGCATGAAGATAAAGAACGTCCGATGCCGCATACGCCAGCTGCGCATCGCTCAGCGTCTCTGCCCCCCAGTCCGAGCTTTGCTGGGTCTTGGACAGGTCGACGCCCGCAATCTCCTTTACGACGTGTTTGAGCCCGTGCGCGTCGGTGTAGGTCCGCGCGAGTTTGGATGCGATCTTGGTGCACCAGATCGGGGCGCAGTCCACCCCCATCCATTTCCTGATCATGGCGAAATCAAAACGGGCGAAGTGAAAAAGTTTGAGGGTCGATGTGTCGCCCAGCAGCGCTTTCAGATTTGGGCAATCATAGTCCCGGCCGAGTTGGACCACATGCGCGGTTCCGTCGCCGGACGAGAGTTGAACGACGCATAGCGCATCCCGGACAGGGTTCAGGCCCATCGCCTCAGTGTCGACGGCCACAACGCTGCCAAGGTCGAGATCAGCTGGCAGGTCGCCTCGATGGTGGGTGATGTTCGTCATGTCTTTCGCTCGTTTCCTGTGCCTGCAGGCTGCGCCTTATAGCGGT
This sequence comes from Hyphomonadaceae bacterium, assembly GCA_028285145.1. Lineage (GTDB taxonomy): Bacteria > Pseudomonadota > Alphaproteobacteria > Caulobacterales > Hyphomonadaceae > JANQQC01. Next base: position 20,576 of record JANQQC010000001.1, on the reverse strand, counting down.
CTGAATCAATGGCCTCTCGCATGCTGATCTTTCAGACGGCTTAATCCGGCCAGTGCCTTGAAGCAGAAATATTTTTGGTTTGCCCTCATCGATCGGTAGCAATTCTGTTGGACCGTGCTTACGGTTTATCTGGGCTGCTTTATCAAGCCAGTAGTATTTGTTGAGTCACCGAGCCGCGCATGGATCTGTTTCTCCGTCTTGTCTTGGTCTTATTGAGGGCTGCCTTCGCCAAGGAGCGTATTACCCTTGAAGAAACCGCAGAGCTGAACTTCAAGCTCGGCAGGAGCGACTGGTCCGATGGTGGGCTGAAGCAGGCGCGCTACAGCTCCTTTGCCGATCTCGGCGTTGTTCATTTCCTCGCGCGGTCCGGCGTCCTGTCTGTTGTCCGGAAAAAGGGCTGGGCTCCCTTGCTGGCGGCGCGTGAAGTCGAAGTGCTGGCGACAGCGCCGGGCAGGGGATCCCTCGACATCGAAACGCGGCTTCTCGGCTGGGATGAGCGATATACATGTTTCGAGCATCGGATGAGTATCGACGGTACGGAGATTGCCCGTGTGCGGTCGGTCGGGCGCCTGGCGGAAAAAGGAAACAGAGCTCCGCTGATTGCAAAGATGCTGGCTGCGCTCGGTCGTGACCCGGAAGAAAAGCGCTCGGTGCCCGCTGATTTCGATGAGGTGATGGCGGCCATAAGCGCCACCCGGACGAGTGATTAAAGTCACCGCTTCTTTGACTGTAAATGAATAGTTAAAAACCCTTTCGAATATTTCATATAGATATAAAATCAAATTAAGTTGAATTCTCTTTTTCTTAGGCATTACTCGGCATCTACTGCTGGGGGTGCGGGGCGGTCAGCATTTGCTGATCGAAGTGAGGAAAGAGGTTTTCAATGAACGCGGTCCGTCTATCCGGCGCTTCAGCGCTTATACTTTCTGCTGCGCTGGCGGCATGTTCTGGCGGAGGTGGCGGGGACGGCGGAGCACCGCCGCCCGGATCTCCCGGTTCGCCGCCTCCTGTATCGACGGCTGTGAGCACGAAGGCGCAAGCCTCTCAGTTCCTGTCTCGCGCGACGTTTGGGGGTGATCAAGGCCAGATCAACTCGCTTGAAGGCAGCCGGGCTGAGGATTGGCTGAATTCCGAGTTCAACCGGTCTCCGACCCTTTATCTCCCCGTGCTGCGAGGGATCGCCGACGCTGGTGGCGATGTAGGCAACCGCGATCACGCTTACCTTTTCTGGGACGCCGCGATTTCCGGCAACGATCAGCTCCGGCAGCGGACGGTTTTCGCTCTGTCGCAAATCTTTGTCGTCTCAGATCGCAATATGGGCGGGGCTCTGCGCATGGCGCACTATATGGATGCCCTGTCGGCAAATGCGTTCGGCAATTATCGCGACATCATGACGGACGTGACCTACTCGCCGGCCATGGCGAGTTACCTCACCTATCTGCGTAACCGGAAGGGTGATCCGTCCACGGGCCGCATGCCGGATGAAAATTATGCGCGCGAACTGGTGCAGCTGTTCACCCTTGGCCTGGTACAGCTGAACCGCGACGGGACACCCGTCCTGGCGGCCGATGGCCAGCCTGTCGAGATCTACACCAATGACGATATTGTCGGGCTCGCCCGTGTCTTTACCGGACTCTCTTTGAAGGGTGATGGGTTTTGGGATGCGGATCCGGACGGTGAGTATTCCGACCTGCAAATGTTCGACGAGCAGCATTCGGAGCTTGAGAAAAGCTTCCTTGGACAGACAATTCCGGCTGGTACGTCAGGCGACGAGTCCGTTCGGCGAGCGCTGGACATCATCTTCGAGCATCCAAATCTCGCGCCCTTTGTGAGCCGTCAGCTCATTCAGCGTTTCACCGCAAGTCATCCGGACCCGGCCTATGTTGAGCGCGTGGCAATCGCGTTCGAAACTGGCCGGTTCCAGGCCTCGAACCGGTCCTTCGGGAATGGCGAAAGAGGGGACATGCGAGCCACCATCGCCGCCATCCTCCTGGACCCGATGTTCTTTGACGGATCGGTCGCTGATGATCCGGCCTTCGGCAAGCTGCGCGAGCCCATCCTGCGTTTTGCGCACTGGGCAAGAGCCTTTGACGTGGCCAATGTCGTGTCATCGAATGAGTTCTGGCTGGCCGACACATCCGACCCCACGCGGCGGCTTGGCCAGCAACCTTACCGGGCTCCGTCGGTCTTCAACTTTTACCGGCCCGGCTATATCGCGCCGGGCACAGAGACTGGATCGCGCAATCTGAATGCGCCGGAACTTCAGATCGTGAATGAAGGTTCCGTCGTCGGCTATGCGAACTTCATGACCGACTACGTCATGGACCGGTCGCCGCAGAGAGACGACGGCATTGACTCCTTCCGTCCCGACTACCGCGACGAACTCGCTTTGGCGGAAGATCCGACAGCTCTTGTCGATCATCTCAATGAGCTGCTCACCGCGAACCGCATGAGTGAAACCACCCGGCAGCGCATGATCGATACGATCTCTGCCATCCCGATCCGATCCGACAATGTCGAGGAAGATCGCCTGACCCGTGTGGAAGTGGCCGTCACTATGACGCTGACCTCTCCCGCCTTTGTCGTTCAGCGCTAAGCCAAGGATTCAAGAACATGGCCAACATCAATCGCCGCAATTTCCTGCAAACCACTGGCGCGCTCGGTTTCATGGGGGGCACCGGTTTGCTCGCCGCTATGAATGGCGCGAAAGCCTATGCCGCCGACACAACCGGCTACAAGGCGCTCGTCTGTCTCTTCTTCAAGGGCGGGATGGATCACGCAGACACCATTCTGCCCATGGATACCGCGTCCTATGAACAGCTCCGGTCGGCAAGGCCGGGCGTCTTTAACGCCTACAACTACAACAATGCGGGCTCGTCCCGGAACACTGCCAATATGCTGGAGCTGGATACAACCAGTTTCGGAAGTCGCAGGTTCGGACTACCGCCAGAACTGGCTCAGCTTCACAGTCTTTATGACTCTGGCGACATGGCCGTGGTGGGCAATGTCGGTCCCCTCATCGAGCCGACGACTCGCACGCAGATGAATTCCAACGGCGTCGAACTGCCAGCCCGACTGTTCTCTCATAACGACCAGCAGTCGACATGGATGGCGCTCGACACGGAAGGCTCCCGCTATGGCTGGGGTGGCCGGTTTGCTGATGCGGCGCTTGCGTCTGACGGAACAAGCAGCCCAACCTTTGCCGCTATCTCCGCGGCTGGGAATGAAGTATTCCTGTCCGGTGAGAATGTTCGCCAGTTCCAAGTCGGCTCGGGTGGCCCGCGCGATCTCAACTATCTGTCGCAGAACTTCCGGCTTGGCTCGGCGCGTAACTCGGATGAGGTTCGCGCGCTTCTGGAAGAGCATTTCGCCGCCGAGGGCATAGGCAGTGACAATTACTACATGCAGGACGTGGCCGCCGGTTCCCGGCGCGCGATTGAGAACAACCGGATCTTCCGCGAACAGTTCGGCGATGACAGCTCGCTGACCACCGTGTTCCCGAGTTCCAGCCTGGGGCGGCAGCTTGAGACCGTTGCTCAGACGATCAACATTCAGAGCTTCCTGAATGTCAGCCGTCAGGTCTTCTTCGTCTCAACGGGCGGGTTCGACACGCACAATAATCAGGCCAACTCCATTCCGGACCTTCATTCCGGATTTGCCGGGGCCATCGCAGCGTTCCAGTCGGCCATGGCGGAAATCGGCATGGTCAACAATGTCACGCTCTTCACAGCGTCTGACTTTGGCCGGACGACGATCGATAATGGTGATGGCACCGATCATGGCTGGGGCGGACACCACTTTGTGGTTGGCGGCGCGGTCAATGGCCGCCAGATCTACGGCAATCTGCCCGACTACGATCTCGACGCGGAGTACTATACCCGCTCGCGAGGCCGGCTGATCCCGGATGTCTCGGTTGAGCAGTACGCCGCAACGCTCGGCTCCTGGTTTGGTCTTGATGATGCCGAGCTTCTGACCGCGCTTCCGAATCTGGACAATTTCAGCGAGCGCAATCTTGGCTTCATGAGCGGTGCCGGCGTTTAAGACCAGCACCTGCCGCAACTGCAATCTTGAACGGCCGGGCCGCCTCGTCGCATAGACAAGGCGGCCCGCTCATGTTCAAAGGCGCGCTCCAAACAGCTGTCTATTCAAACAGGGACCTGCACATGTCCAAAGGCCTCGTTACGCTTTTCGGCGGTTCCGGTTTTGTCGGGCGGTATGCTGCCCGCGCGCTCGTGAAAGAAGGCTACAGGGTTCGCCTCGCTGTCCGTCGTCCGCATCTCGCCGGAGATGCCCGGCTGGCCGGAACGCCGGGCTGGGTCGATGTCGTTCAGGCCAATATCCGTAATCGGGACTCCGTCGACCGCGCGGTCGAAGGTGCCGTCGCGGTCGTCAACCTTGTCGGCATCCTGTTCGAAAAGGGTCCGCAGAGTTTTGAGGCGGCCCAGCGTGATGGTGCGGCCAATGTCGCCGAAGCCTGTGCTGCGGCCGGGATTGAGCGTTTGGTCCAGATTTCTGCCATCGGTGCAAACGCGGACAGCAAGTCCGACTATGCGCGCACCAAGGCTGAAGCCGAGAATACGATCCGCGAGGCTGTTCCGGGGGCGGTGATCTTGCGCCCTTCCATCGTCTTCGGGCCGGAAGACGAGTTCTTCAATCGGTTTGCTTCCCTTTCGACCAGCCCGATGATGTCCGTGTTTCCGTTCCTTCCATCTATTGGGGGAGGGGAGACCAAGGTGCAGCCGGTCTATGCTGGCGATGTCGCCGATGCGATCGTGGCGGCGGTCACGCGTGAGGATGCAGCGGGGAAAACCTATGAACTGGGTGGCCCACGCACATACACCTTCAACGAAATCTATGACTTCATCGGCCAGACGATCGACCGCAAGCGCTACAAGCTCTGGCTGCCATTCCTCATCGCGAAACCTGTCGGCTACATGATGGCGCTGCTCTACCGGTTCGTGCCGCCTTTCTGCTGGGGCTTTCTCGGTGATCCGCCGCTGACGGCCGATCAAGTCGAGCTTCTGAAATCAGATAACACGGTTGCTGACGACGCCTTCACGCTGGCTGATCTGGGCGTTACGGAGCAGGAGACGGTTGAGGCCATCGTGCCATCCTATCTCTGGCGCTTCCGGCCTTATGGCGAGTTCCACCAGGAGCGTGAAGTCTAGGGCTTTGCCCCGCTATCGTCGCAAAAGCGCCGACGATGCCCCACAAACCAGTCGCGCGCCTGCCGCATTCCCTTTCCTATAGTTAATGGAACAGACCAAGGCTTTCGCTGGCGAGGGACGCGCCGCGAAAGTGGCGGCGCGCGGACAAGCCCTTGCTTTGACCTGCGCGCCGCCTGCTTTTGTGCCGAGGGCTAGATCAGGCCGAAAATGGGGCCACCGAGGATCAGGGCCACACCCAGCACCAGCCGGTAAACGACAAAGGGCAGGAAGCTCATCCGACGGAGCACCGCCATCAATGCCCAGATCGAGGCAAGTCCTGACAGGAAAGCGATGCCGGCGACGATCAGGCCGTCCTGAAGCGTGACAACGCCGTCAGCAGGCGTCGTGCCCATCAAGCCGACAAGGCCAAATAATCCTGCGGCGGCCACCAGAGGCGCGCCGATCAACATGGAAAACCGGGCCGCCTCCGTCCGCTCATACCCAAAGGCGCGGGCGATTGTCATCGTAATGCCGGACCGGCTGGTGCCGGGCACCAATGCGGCGACGGCCTGGCTCGCACCGATCAGCGTCGCCTGCGCCAGCGTCATGTCGCTAATCGTCTTGTCTCGTCCCCCGCGTGCGTCGGCCCACCATAGGAGCAATCCGAACCCGATCGTGGCGAGGGCAACGGTCCAGATGCTGCGCAGGGCAGACTGCAGCGCATCAGGCAGGATGAATTCGTATGCAGCCCCCGCCAGTACACCGATTGGCAGGCTGATGAGGATCAGCAGTGCCAGCCGTCCGCCTGGTGACAGGCTGCGTCGATTGAAGGGAGCTGCCACAAGGTCCAAGCCGCCTTTGGTAGCGGCCCAGACATCACTCCGGAAGTAGATCAGCATCGCCGCGAGTGTGCCGAGGTTTGACACGGCATTGATCAACAACTCATCCCGGCCTTCCAGCCCGAAAAAGGAAGATGCCAGAAGGACATGCCCTGAAGACGAAATCGGCAGCCATTCGGTCACGCCCTGAACAATGGCGATGATGGTGAGTTGAAGAAGAGACACGTTCGGTCAGTTTCCCAGTGATTCAGGTCCCTGATGCCCGAGTTCAATGTCAAACTTATGAATACATGTGAATATCAATATGATAAATATATAGAGTTCAGCATGGTTTGATTGCCTGAGAGGAGGGTTTTGTACTCAAAATAGAAATCATATCGATATTTATATCTTGTTTGTGCCTTGTTGACGGGTTGCCTGTCTGATTAAACAGCGCATCCCGACCGAAAACACCGGAGTGCGCCATGGCCTCGACCATGCTGAAATTCACACGCGTTGAGCGCGCCATGCCTGACAAACGGGATGCGAAAAAGCGCGCCGTCGATTTCGCGGAGATCTACACCGACTATTCAGCTGACGCGGCCGCAGAGCAAGCCTCGCGGTGTTCTCAGTGTGGCGTGCCCTTCTGCCAGCAGGGGTGTCCCCTTCAGAATAACATTCCGGACTGGCTGAAACTGGCGGCCGAGGATCGTCTGGAGGAGGCCTATAATGTCTCTTCCGCCACCAATAACATGCCCGAAGTCTGTGGGCGGATTTGTCCGCAGGACCGCCTGTGCGAGGGCATCTGCACAATTGAGCAGTCCGGGCATGGCACCGTGACGATCGGCTCCATCGAACGCCACATCACCGACACCGCCTGGAAGGAAGGCTGGATCAAGCCAATCAAGCCGCCGCGTGAGCGCACACAATCCGCTGCGATCATAGGTGCCGGCCCGGCTGGTCTTGCTGCGGCCGAGCAGCTCCGCCGAAAGGGGTATCAGGTCACCGTCTATGATCGATACGATCGCGGGGGCGGCCTGCTGGTTTACGGCATTCCGGGCTTCAAGCTGGAAAAGGATATCGTCGAGCGCCGCATCAAGTATCTGGAAGACTCAGGCATCACCTTCCATTTCAACATCGATATTGGCGCAGGTACGCCGCTCAATCAGCTGCGCGACGAACACGACACTGTCCTGATTGCGACGGGCGTCTACAAGGCGCGAGACCTGAAGGCTCCGGGTGTTGGCCACCCCTCCGTGATCCCCGCGCTGGACTATCTGACAGCCTCCAACAAGCTCGGCTTCGGGGACTCCGTTCCTGAATTCGAAGACGGTGGGCTGAATGCCGAAGGCAAACGCGTCGTCGTGATCGGCGGCGGCGATACGGCCATGGATTGCGTGCGCACGGCTGTCCGGCAGGGGGCGAAGTCGGTGACCTGTCTCTATCGGCGGGACCGCGCCAATATGCCGGGCTCCCAACGCGAAGTGGCCAATGCGGAAGAGGAGGGGGTGAAGTTCGAATGGCTCGCCGCCCCCGAAGCCATCCTCGATACGAAGGCCGGCAAGCTGAAAGCGGTTCGCTCCGCGCGGATGAAGCTCGGCCTGCCTGATGCATCCGGGCGTCAGGCCCCCGAGAAGACCGACGAGACCTTCGATGTGAAGGCGGACCTTGTCATCAAGGCGCTTGGCTTTGATCCTGAGGACCTGCCGGCGCTGTTTGACGAGCCCGCCCTGACGGTCAATCGCTGGGGAGCCGTCCGTATCGATTTCGCGACCATGCAGACCAGCCTCAAGGGCGTTTTTGCCGCTGGCGATATCGTTCGGGGTGCCTCGCTGGTCGTTTGGGCGATCAAGGATGGGCGCGACGCGGCCGAGGCCATGCACGCCCACATGAAGGCTCAGGCCGTGCTCCAGAAGCAGGCAGCGGAGTAATGAGGGCCGGTTGGCTCGGCCGAATTTTCGATCCAGCGGATCGAAAATAGGACCGAATTGCCCCGGCAGGGGCCTTGGAAAGGAGACTGCGCATGACGACCACATATGACGGACAATGCCTTTGCGGGGCGGTCCAGCTTGAAGGTCGCGGTACGGTCGAGATAGCCATCTGTCACTGCCAGATGTGTCGCCGCTGGCATGGCGGGCCCTCCATCGCAGCCAACTTCTCGGATGGGATCAGCATCAAGTCTGGAGACACCAGTATCGGCTGGTATGACAGTTCGGAATGGGCCGAGCGCGGGTTCTGCAAGACCTGTGGATCGACCCTGTTCTATCGCTTGAAAAGCGCGCCTGACCAACTCGGCGGGGAAGCGGGAAATTTTGACCTGCCTGACGATACACCGGTGACAGAGCACTACTTCATCGATGAGAAGCCCGGCTTCTACGACTTCACTGACAAGGCACCGCGCCTCACGGCGCAGGAAACCTTCGACAAGTATGCAGGTGGCGAAAGCTAGAAGACATGACAGATTTTACGCAAACCTATTTGGCCAACCGCCAGAAACTGATCGACGCCAATGCTTATGATCCGGCGCATGAGCATTCCGCATGTGGAGTCGGCCTTGTCGCGGCCGTTGACGGAAAGCCTCGCCGCGAAATCGTCGAGATGGGCATCAAGGCGCTGAAGAATGTTTGGCATCGCGGAGCGGTCGATGCAGATGGCAAGACCGGCGACGGAGCTGGTATCCGTGTGGACGTCCCGCAGGACTTCTTCCGGGAACAGATCACTCGCACGGGTCACAATCCAACCGATGATCCGATTTGTGTCGGGCAAATTTTCCTGCCACGGACGGATCTCGGCCAGCAGGAAGCGGCACGCGCAATCGTGGAGACCGAAATTCTGCATTTCGGCTTCTACATCTATGGCTGGCGACAGCCGCCAGTCGATGTCTCCGTCATCGGAGAAAAGGCCGCCAATACCCGGCCAGAGATCGAACAGATCATGTTCCGCGATGATCAGGGACGTGACCCGGTCGAGCTGGAGCGGATGCTCTATATTTGCCGCCGGCGGATCGAGCGCCGCGCGCGCGAAGCAGGTATCCCGGCTTTCTATATCTGCTCGCTCAGCCAGTCTTCACTCATTTACAAGGGCATGTTCCTCGCCGAGGATATCGACAAGTTCTACCTTGATCTTCAAGACGAGCGTTTTGTCTCTTCCGTCGCGATCTATCACCAGCGCTACTCGACCAATACGTTCCCGGAATGGCGGCTCGCCCAGCCTTTCCGCATGATCGCGCATAATGGTGAGATCAACACGCTCACGGGCAATCTCAACTGGATGAAGGCTCACGAGATCAAGATGGTCTCAGGCGCTTTTGGGGAACATCAGGACGACATCAAACCCGTTGTTCCGGGTGGATCATCGGACTCCGCTGCGCTGGATGCAGTCTTTGAGCTGATGATCAGGGCCGGGCGCGAGGCACCCATGGCCAAGGCGCTGATGGTGCCAGAGGCCTGGTCAAAGCGCGCCTCCATCATGCCGGACAAGCACGCCGCTCTCTACGCCTATTGCAACGCCGTGATGGAGCCATGGGACGGACCTGCAGCGATCTGCGGTTTCGACGGCCGCTGGGCCATCGCCGGGCTTGACCGGAACGGTCTGCGCCCGCTGCGTTATGCTTTGACAACGGATGGTATCCTCGCTGTCGGGTCGGAAGCCGGTATGTGTCCGCTCGGCGATCATGAGATCGCCCGCAAGGGCCATGTGAAGGCGGGCGGGTTGATCGCGCTCGATCTGGAGAACGGTAAGTTCTACGAGCATTCTGAAATCATCGACCGGCTGGCCGATGAGCAGCCCTATGAGAAATGGTTGAAGAACGTGAAGGAGCTGGAGCCCGAAATTGGCCCCGGACCAGAGCCGCGCCTGTTTGACACAGAGGAACTTCTTCGGCGGCAGACCGCCGCCGGGTACTCGACTGAAATCCTGGAACTGATCCTGGCACCAATGGCGGAAGGGGCCAAGGAAGCGATTGGTTCGATGGGCGATGATACCGCGCCCGCTGTTCTGGCAGGGTCTTATCGCCCACTGTCTCATTTCTTCCGTCAGAATTTCAGTCAGGTCACAAACCCACCTGTCGATCCCTTGCGCGAAGACCGGGTGATGAGCCTGAAGACCCGCTTCAAGAATCTTGGAAACATTCTGACGACGGATGAAACCCAGTCGAACGTGTTCGTTCTGGAAAGTCCTGTGCTGTCCACCGGCATGTATGAGCGGCTCATTGATGCGCTCGGCGAGGGGCTGACCCAGATCGACTGTACGTTCGAGGCTGATGATGCCAGTGGCAATGGCTACGCGCTGAGAGCTGCGCTGACGCGGTTGCAGGCTGAAGCTGAAGATGCGGTCCGGGCAGGCCGCGAGCACATCGTTCTGACGGACGAGCATCAGGGGCCGGACCGCGTGGCCATCCCGATGATCCTCGCAACGGGGGCGGTCCACTCCCATCTCGTAAAGCAGGGTCTTCGAACCTTCTGCTCCCTGACGGTGCGCTCCGCCGAATGCGTCGATACACACTACTATGCCGTTCTGGTGGGTGTCGGCGCGACATGCGTGAACGCGTATCTTGCACAGGACGCTATCGCCGACCGCCATGCGCGTGGCCTGATGGGCGATGTTGAGATCGGGCCGTGCGTGTCGAACTACAATGCCGCCATTGAAGCCGGTCTTCTGAAAATTCTCTCCAAGATGGGGATCTCTGTGATTTCTTCCTATCGGGGCGGCTACAATTTCGAGGCGCTTGGTCTCTCCCGGGCACTGGTGGCCGACTATTTCCCCGGCCTGACCAGTCGCATATCGGGCATTGGTCTCGCCGGCCTTGAGAGTCTTGCGCTCCAGCAGCATGAAAAGGCGTTCGATGAGGACGTGGTCTCGCTTCCCATTGGTGGTTTCTACCGGCTGAGAGCCGGGGCGGAGCGTCACGCGCTGGATGGAAACCTCATTCACATGCTGCAGGCGGCCTGCGACCGGGGCGATTTCGCGCTTTATGAAAAGTACGCCGAGGCGGTGAACTCGCGTGAGCCGATCCAGCTACGCGACCTGCTCGATTTCAAACCCGCAGCCCATTCGGTTCCGCTGGACGAGGTGCAGTCCATCAACGAAATCCGCAAACGGTTCGTCACGCCGGGCATGTCTCTGGGCGCGCTCAGCCCCGAGGCGCATGGCACATTGAACGTCGCCATGAACCGGATTGGCGCGAAGTCGGTGTCGGGGGAGGGCGGTGAAGACCGTGCCCGCTACACGCCTCTGCCAAATGGCGACAATATGAACTCGGCGGTGAAACAGATTGCGTCCGGACGCTTCGGCGTGACGGCGGAATATCTGAACCAATGCCGCGAGATCGAGATCAAGGTGGCGCAGGGCGCCAAGCCCGGCGAAGGTGGGCAGCTGCCCGGCTTCAAGGTCACGGAGCTCATCGCAAAGCTGCGTCACTCGACGCCGGGGGTAACGCTGATCTCGCCGCCGCCGCATCATGATATCTATTCCATCGAGGATCTCGCCCAGCTGATCTATGATCTGAAGCAGATCAATCCCGATGCGCGCGTCTGCGTGAAGCTTGTGGCAAAGTCCGGCGTCGGCACAGTCGCGGCCGGTGTTGCCAAAGCCAAGGCAGACATCATCCTAATCGCGGCCGGTGTTGGCGGAACGGGGGCCTCCCCACAGACCAGTATCAAATATGCCGGACTGCCCTGGGAAATGGGGCTTGCTGAAGCTCACCAGGTGCTCAGCCTGAACAATTTGCGCGACAAAGTCACGCTGCGCACCGATGGTGGGCTACGTACGGGGCGGGACATTGTCATCGCGGCCATGCTCGGCGCAGAAGAGTATGGCATCGGCACGGCATCGCTCGTGGCCATGGGTTGCATCATGGTGCGCCAGTGCCACTCCAACACCTGCCCGGTTGGCGTCTGCGTGCAGGATGAGGAATTGCGCAAGAAGTTCACCGGATCTCCGGAAAAGGTCGTGAACTTGATGTCCTTCATTGCAGAGGATGTCCGGCGCATTCTCGCCTCGCTTGGCCTGCGCTCGCTCGATCAGGCTATTGGCCGGACAGATCTGCTCGCTCAGGTATCTCGCGGGGCCGCTCATCTCGATGACCTCGATCTCAACCCGCTTCTGGTGCAGGTCGATACCGCAACGCCAGTCGCATACACGCCCGATGTGCGGGTCGAGGTGCCGGACACGCTGGACGCGCAGATCCTGCGTGATGCCGAGCCGTTCTTCACGCGCGGCGAGAAGATGCAGCTTCAATACGATGTCCAGAATGTGCAACGCGCCATCGGCACGCGCTCGTCCAGCGCCATCGTCCGCAAGTTCGGAGAGCGCGCTTTGCCCGAAGGCCGGCTGCATGTGCGCCTGTCCGGATCGGCGGGTCAGTCCCTCGGGGCATTCGCGGCGCAGGGCCTGACCCTCGAAGTCACCGGAGACTCCAACGATTATGTTGGCAAGGGTCTTTCCGGCGCGACCATCATCCTGAAGCCAGACCCGCGCGACCGGTTTGAAGCCTCCGCCAACACCATCATCGGCAATACCTGCCTTTATGGCGCAACAGGCGGACGCCTTTATGCGGCCGGGCAGGCGGGCGTCCGTTTCGCCGTGCGGAATTCGGGAGCCGAAGCCGTCATCGAAGGCTGCGGCGCGAATGGATGCGAGTACATGACCGGCGGTCGCGTCGCCATACTCGGTCCCGTCGGCGATAATTTCGGGGCCGGCATGACGGGCGGTCTGGCCTTTGTCTGGGATCCCGAAGGCCGGTTCGAAAGCGTCGCTAATCCGGACGCGATCTCGTGGCGGACCTTGAGGGAAATGCCGGAGGTCCATGTCGAGCGCTTCCGCACAATGCTTAGCCTCCACGCTGAGCGCACCGGCAGCCGTCGGGCCGAAACCCTGCTGGAAGACTGGGACCAGACATTGACAGAAACGCTCGCCGTGATCCCTGACGAGGTCGCAGAGCAGCTGATGGCCGAGACAGACAGCAAAGGTAAGGCGGCGTGAGCGCTGCCTTTACCTAGTTCTCCAGAGAAACGGTCAGCGCCTGCGTGCTGTCCTTGAAGGTCAGTGAGCGGAACACTCTTCCGTACTCAATGGTCACGAGATTACTTTGCTCCGGCCAGATATCGCGTAGCGCGTCCTGACGGATGGTGAGGATCGGCTTGCCCGCCGGCAGAGGCGTTTCCTGATAAACCCACAGATACCCGGCCTCGATCTCGGTCCCCAAAAGGGTGAGCGCCAGTGGGGTGCCGTCATCGTCGCGCAGGCTGAAGCCCTCAATCACATAGGCGGCGAAGTCCTGTCGTGCTTCGGCGGAGCCGATCAGGTCCGGCCGTGCATCGCTGATCCGTGCCGCCGCATTCTCCGCATCATGCAGGGCGAAGCGGTGGGCCACCTCCAGCTGTTCTGTGCGTTCGTTGAACAGGATCTGGGTGACGGCCACCTTCTGGGGATGCGCCACCACTGGTGAAGCAAAAGCTGTCAGGCCAATCAGCAGGGAGAGGAAAGGGCGGATCACTCCTCACCACCAGCTGGGTCTTCGCTCGGCTTGTCGACGTCCGCCGGGGTCGGTGGTTCCTCGGGCAGGGGCTCTCCCGTAACCGGATCGACCAGTGGCGCTCTTGAGTCCTGCATGATGTCGCGGCCGGGCAGATTGGTGGGGTCCGGCGGAGCCTTGAAGGCTTCCACCCGCGACGGGATCAGACGCCGGGGATAGTAATTATTCTCGATGTCTGCATCCGCAGTTTCCCAGTTGGGATCGACCACGACCTGTGTGATTTCCACGCCGCGATCAAAAATCAGCAGTTTACGCACCGTATGCGGATTCCGCCGCCAGATCTCAGCGGGAATGTACATCCGCTCCGTCGTGCCGGTGCTTAGCGTCACATCAAGGATGATCGGCATGACGAGCCCGCCAATATTGGAGAATTCGAGGACATAGTACTCCTTGTCCTCTTCAATCGCCCGGTCCAGCGCGGCCACTTCCCATGGCTCAAGTGTGGCCCGGAACTGAGCGGCGAAATTCCGTTCGACATTGGTGACGGTGTAGATGTCGTTTTCATCATAGAAATCGGTAATGTCCGGGTTCCGTTCGACCCACGGAATCTGGCCGCCTTCGCGGTTCAGCTCGACACCCACCTTGGCAGGTTTGTTCGCCTCCTCGTCGCGCGTGCGTGCATAGTCGATGTCAGGGTCGCGTGTATCGAGCCGCATCCGGTAAATCCGGTCGAGTGAGATGTCGACGTGATCGGTTGTGTAGAACCATCCGCGCCAGAACCAGTCGAGGTCCGTACCGGAGGCTTCCTCCATGGTGCGGAAAAAGTCGGCAGGCGTAGGCCGCTTGAACTTCCAGCGGCGTGAGTATTCCTTTAACGCGAAGTCGAACCGGTCCCGGCCGAGGATCGTGTCGCGCAGGATATGAAGCGCGGCTGATGGCTTGCCATAGGCATTCGGGCCCAGCTGCAGCACCGAGTCTGACTGCGTCATGATCGGCACCTGATCTTCCGACAGCATGTAAGGGATCAGGTCGCGCGGCAGCGACCGCGTCCACTGGATATCCGGGTCCCATTCATAGCCCGCGACGGAGTCGAGGAAGGAGTTCAGCCCCTCATCCATCCACGTCCACTGCCGCTCATCTGAGTTCACGGTCATCGGGAAGTAGATGTGCCCGATTTCGTGGATGACGACGCCAATCAGGAAGATCTTCTCCGACATCGTATACGTCCGTGAGCCATCCTCCTGCAGGATGGTCCTCGGCCCGTTAAAGGTGATCATCGGATACTCCATGCCACCAACAGGTCCGTTCACGGATTGTGCCGTGGGGTAGGGATAATCGAAGGAGAAACGCGAATAGACGTCCATCGTATGGACGACTGCAGCTGTGGAGTATTTCCGCCAAAGCTCGCCGCCTTCCTTTGGCCAGAAGGACATCGCCATCACGGTTTCATGCTCGGCACCGGGCTGCTTGTGGCCTTGCGCATCCCAGGCGAATTTGCGGGACGAGGCCCAGGCAAAATCGCGAACGTTCTCCGCTTCAAACCGCCAGGTCTTCGTTCCGGACGGGTTGGAGCCTTCATTGGCGAGGGCCTCGTCCGGCGTGACGACAAAGACAGGCCGGTCCGCATTCCGAGCCGAGGACAGGCGCGTGCGTTGCGTGCTGGTCAGAACAGAGCCGGCGTTCTGGAGCACGCCGCTTGCCGACACGATATGATCGTTCGGAACGGTGATGGATACATCATAGTCCCCGAATTCGAGCGTAAACTCGCCGCGGCCCATGAACTCCTTATTGTGCCAGCCCTCATAGTCGGAATAGGCGGCAAGCCGGGGAAACCACTGGGCGACAAGGAAGATATCGTTGCCGCCCTCGCGTGCATCATCCGGGAAATGCTCATAGCCTGCCCGGGCAGACACCGCGTCCTCCTCGACAAGATTGTAGGCCCAGTCGATTGCGAAGGTTGTCGAGCCGCCGGGCCGGAGTGGTTGGGGCAGGTCAATCCGCATCAATGTACCGACGATTGTATAAGGCAGGGCGCGCCCGCGGTCGTCTGCAACGCGGCTGATATCGTATCCATACGTATTGTCGTCGAAGGCCTGATGCCGGCGCAGCTCGCCGAGACTGAGCTTCGGCCCGCTGTCGGGATTGCCCGGTGCTTCGGTGAAGGGACCCCGCCGCCCGACGCCGCCAAAATCATTCGACATCTCGGCCAGCGAGTCTTCGCGGAAGATGTTCTGATCAAGCTGCAGCCAAAGATAGCGCAGCGTGTCCGGCGAGTTGTTCTTATAAACGATCGTCCCGGAAGCGGTCAGCCGACGTGCCGCCTCATCGAGGCGGACATCAATGTCGTAGTCGGCTTCCTGCTGCCAGTATTCATGTCCGGGCTCTCCGGCCGCGTTGCGATAGGTGTTCGGCGTGGGGAGCACTTCATCGAGCTGGCGGAACTTGTCTTCGAAAGTGCCCTTGGTCTGTTCTATCCCCTGGGCGGACGCGCTTGAACCAATAAAAAATGCGGCAAATGCCGCAAAAACAATCTGACGCATGGGACCCCGCAACCCTTTTACTTCTGTAATAAGTACAGTGAGAGCTAGAGCGTCATTCTGTCAATGCGGTAGTGTTGGACTTGCCGTCTGGTCTCGTTCAGAACGGCGCGACACAAACGAACCATCGAGGCGTCACCTGATGATCCGAAGACTTCCAGATCGTGGCGCGCTCATCGGCCTGCTTGCTGCAGGGCTGGTGTTCGGAGCCTGTCAAAACAATCCGTATAGGGATGATATCATCTCGACGGTGAAGTCCGTCGAAGCGCGCCTTGATGCCCGTATGGGTGTCTTCGTGCTTGATGAGGGGACAGGCCGGGAATGGTCGCACAATTCAACGGACCGTTTTGCTATGGCGAGCACGTTCAAGACCTTGGCCTGCGGCGCGCTTCTGGCGCGCGTTGATGCAGGCGAGGACAGCCTGGGTAGGCGGGTCCGGTTCGAAGAGGCTGATCTTGTAACCTACTCGCCGGTCATGGAGACACGTTCGGGCGGGCAGGGTGTCACGCTCGGTGAAGCGTGTGAGGCAACCCTCTCCACGAGTGACAATACCGCTGCCAATCTCGTTCTGGAGGCGATTGGTGGTCCCGCCGCGCTGACAGAATTCCTGCGCTCTATCGGGGACGGGTACACCCGGCTGGACCGGTATGAGCTCGACCTGAACGAAGCCACCATCGGCGATCCGAGGGATACGACCACGCCCGCGGCCATGGCCGTCACGATGAAGCGCCTGCTGCTGGAGGATGTGCTGTCGCCGTCATCCCGGCAACAATTGCGAGACTGGTTGATTGCAAATCAGGTCGCCGACGATCTCTTCCGCAAATCACTCCCGGACGGCTGGATCATCGCGGACCGAACCGGTGCCGGCGGGAATGGCACACGCGGGCTCGCGGCCGTGATCTGGCCGCCCGGACGGGAGCCGGTCATCGCCGTCGTCTACATCACGGAGACGGACGCTTCCTTCGACGACCGGAACGCCGCCATCGCGGAAATCGGCGCTGCCATCGTCGCGGCGGTAGAAGAGCCTCAGTCCACCATCAGCCGATAGCCAACCCCGCGCACGGTCTGCAGGTGGACGGGCTCGCGCGGGTTCGGCTCAATCTTCCGGCGCAGGCGCGTCACCTGTACATCGACAGATCGTTCCAGCCCGGCAGATGTCTTCGCGGCCAGATCCTCGCGGCTGACCGGCTCACCCGGTGTAGCGGCAAGAATGGTCAGCAGCTGACATTCCGCCTCGGTCAGGCGGACGGGCCTTGAGCCATCTTTCAGCTCGCCGCGCGCCGCACTGAACACCAGCCCGGAGAGCGAAACCTCCTCTGGTGGGGCTTCCTTTGCCGTGCGCCGGAGGACCGCCGCCACTCTCAGCGCGAGTTCTTCCGGCTCGAACGGCTTGGAGAGATAATCATCCGCGCCGCGCTTCAGCCCTTCAATCCGGTCCTCTGACAGGCCTCGCGCGGTCAACAGGATCACGGGCGTCTCCCCGCCTTCCTCGCGAATGGCCGACAGCAGCGACAGGCCGTCCTCGCCCGGCATCATAATGTCTAGAATGGCGAGATCGAACGCCATGGTCTGCATCAGCTTGCGGGCCCGCGCGGCATCGCTGGCGGACGTCACTCTATGGCCTTCCGTCGACAGGAAGCGCTTCAGGAGCTCCCGGATCCGGTCATCATCGTCGACCACGAGGATATGCGCATCATTCATGGCAGGATCGCTGCCAGCACGTCCCGCGCGCCGGCTACCTTTTCTGCGCCTGCGTCGCGATAGGCCCTGCGCAGGGCATCGCGCATCGCTTCGGCAATGGGGTCGGTTACGGCCTGTCCTTCCGGTGAGAGGGATAGCCGCCGTGTGCGCGCATCCATCATGCCGCGTGTCTTTGCGATGAAGCCCGCCGCATCGAGCCGTCCGATCTGTCGGGCAAAGGTCGGCACCGTCGCGCCAAGGCGTTCCCGCAGAGCGCTGACCTCAATGCCCGGATAGGTCCGAAGGGCGAGGAGAATCCGGCATTCAGCAATGCTCAGGCCGGCCGTCTCCCGCGCCGGTTCGGCCGCTGCCGCGAGCGCGCGCTCGGCACCCAGAATCAGCCCGATTCCGCGCTCAAGTTCCTCGTCTCGCAGGAACAGGCGCGGATCGAAAGCGGGTGTTCCCGCACCGGGTGAGTTGACTTCACTATCCACCCTCTGAGAATGAGCGTGGATTGTTCAAAAGCGCAAGCGAGGAGCCGACCATGGCCCTGATTCCATATGACGACCGCGACGGCCATATCTGGATGGATGGCGAGTTTGTCCCATGGCGCGAAACCAAAGTTCACATCCTGACACATGGCCTGCACTATGCATCGGCGGTGTTCGAGGGCGAGCGTGCTTATTCCGGGCAGATCTTCAAGTCGCTTGAGCATTCCGAGCGCCTGCACAACTCAGCCGGTATTCTCGGCTTCGACATCCCGTTCACCGTTGAGCAGATTGAGGATGCCAAGAAAGAAGTGCTCGCCAGGTCGGGTCTGGAGAGCGCCTATGTCCGCGCGATTGCGTGGCGCGGATCGGAAATGATGGGTGTTTCCGCGCAGAACAACACCATCCATCTCGCCATCGCGGCCTGGCACTGGGGCGACTATTTCGCCGACAAGATGAAGGGCATCCGCATGACGCATGCCCAGTGGAAACGTCCGAGCCCGGAGACCGCGCCTTGCGAGTCCAAGGCTGCCGGTCTCTACATGATCTGCACCATGTCCAAGCATGCCGCCGAGAAAGAAGGCTATCAGGATGCCTTGATGCTCGACTGGCGCGGACAGGTCGCGGAAGCCACCGGCGCAAATATCTTCTTTATCCGCGATGGTGCGATCCATACACCAACACCGGACTGCTTCCTGAACGGCATCACGCGACGCACCGCGATCGGCCTCGCCAAGGCCCGCCAGATTGAGGTTGTGGAGCGGGCCATTTTCCCGGACGAGTTGTCGACATTCTCCGAATGCTTCATCACCGGCACGGCGGCGGAAATCACCCCTGTTGCCGAAATCGGCGAGCACACTTTCAAGCCCGGGCAGATCACAGGCGCTCTGGTTGAAGACTATGAGCGTCTGGTCAATGGAAAGCTCCTGACACCGGCCTGATCGGGCGAATCGCACAACATTTCCAAGAGTTCACATAAAGTTAACGTCCCCCGAGCCGGGTTTGTGGCTATAATGCGGCCATGAACAGGGTGGATATCCTCGGCTGGCTAGAGCGGGGGCGGGGGGCTATTGCGGCTGCCGCCCTCCATTTAGGTCTGGTCGGAGCGATCCTGTGGCTCGATGTCGAACCCAATGACAGCGATGCAGACCCGATCCTTGTCTCGATCATTGAGTGGCCGGTTCCGGGAGCGGCGTCTCCAGATGATGATTCCGCGCCGGACTTCAGCCCGGCCCCTCAGGAAGATGCTAGCGAATCCGCCCGGGTCGGGGATGTGCCTGCGCCGTCTAATCTCGAAGTCGTAAGAAATGCGGCCCGATTAGCGGACCCCAGCGCGCCGGATCGCCCCGATGATGCACAAAATGCCCCGCAGGCTGATTTCTCGCGTGGGCCGAAGGAGGCCCGCGAGCGGCCCGAGCCACGGGAACGCCGGAGGGTCGAATTCCCCGATCGCTATTTTGACAGTGCGCCGGGCCCGGTTCAGCGCTTTGCGCGGGCCGTGCAGTGCGCGCGCCTGACGCCCAGCCAGAGAGTGAATTGCCCCACGCGCGCCATGCGGGAAGCTGCAATGGCGACGATAGCCGCCGATGCCCGGTCTGCGGCCCCGATCTATGATCCCTTCTTCGATGTCTGGGTCGCTGAAGATGCGATCGAGCGCGCCCGCGCCCGGCAGGCGGACCGCAATGCCGGAAGCCCGTATCGGCTAGCTGGAATGTCGGCGGCCCCAGGCCGCCACCAGCACGCGGCAGAAGGGTTCTCTTCGGCCAATCAGGCCACCGCCGATATGGCTGGCCGGATCAATGCCCGCCCGGACGTGGTCTGGGGCGACTAAGGGCTTCGCCCGCGCCGCTTATCCCCGCAATTCGAACCCGCTCATCCCGGCGCAGGCCGGGATCTCATCAAGCGTGTTCCCAAGTGATTGCTGGAGAGTCCGGCCCGCGCCGGGATGGGCGGGCCTGACAAATCACCCAAACCTTATCCCACCCCCAAATGGCCCGGCATATACTCTATGCATGGATCGCCAGATGATCTCCGAATGGTTCGACCATGTGCCCGTCTTCTACTGGCCGGTGCTCTGCCTTGAGATTGTGAAATTCTACATCTGGGCCTGGGCCGATGCGGAAACGCACGGGGTCGCCCGCCAGATGATTGTCGGCGTGTCCTACAATGGCCGCATCCGCGTGAGATTCATCGAAGACGCGCCAGCCGAGGACTGGCAGACCCAGCTCTCCGATCTCTCAGCCGTGATTGCCAAGCTCACAGCCTCGTCGCCCTTCGACTGGATCGAAGGGCCCATCTCTGAAGCCATCTTGGCGCGCATAAAGCTGTGGCTGGCCCGGAGCCAACCCCTCAGCCTGATTGAGATGGATGCTGGGCCATCACGCCCGCTCCTCGACCCCGGCTAGCCCCGCCACTTTACCCAAAACCCAACT
>JANQQC010000054.1 GCA_028285145.1 Hyphomonadaceae bacterium | reverse complement strand
CGCGATGGCCAACCACGCGGTGTCCTGCCTCGCCATACTTGTAGACCCGCCAGCCGAGGGCATAGCGCGCATCGCGCAGGTGGCCGCCATAGCGCCGGCTCATGCTGGACTGTTCCCGGCGCGTATAGATTCTCGGCGTATGCAGAGCGGCCAGGACATCCGTACTCAACACATCAGGCGCGAGGCCCATCTGGGCGCGCGCGAAGAGCGCAAGATCCCGGATCGAGCCGTTCGCGCCGCCAGCCGCCGGGACGCGATAGTACGCCTCCTTCACATTACGCCGCTGCGTGACACCGCTGCGGCGAACATGTGGCTCGGCCCATTCCTTCGCGGACTGAAGCGCCACGCGCCCAAAACTCGCCGTTGCCATTTCCAGCGGCTCGAAGATCCGGCTTGAGACGGTCTCGGCATAGGACTGGCCCGTGCGGGACTCGATTGCCTCGGAGACCGCGTCAAAGGCGACGTTCTGATAGGTGTGGCATTCGCCGACCGCGCAGGTGGCGCGCAGCCGGCCAATCGCGCGCCGGATCGTCACCGGATCTCGGCCATCCTCTAGCCGGGTATCGTACGCGTTCGGCACAATCCCGACCATATGGGAGAGCAGGTTCTCCAGCGTCGCACGCTTCTCCCCTCCTCCGGGGAGCCTCAGGGAGGTGCCAAGAGAGGCGACGGTGTCTGACAGGGACAAGAGGTCTTCTTTCACGAGGCGAACCGCCGTGCTTGATGCGACGCCTTTTGACAGAGACGCCCAGCGAAAGACAGTCTGATCAGTCACGGGCACACCATCGCCGAGCCGGGTCAGGCCGTACCCCTTGGCAAAGGTGATCTCACCATTTTCGATCACGGCGACTGAAAGGCCGACAATATCGTCACCTGCGGCCAGCGTCGTAAGCCGGTCATCAAGACGCTGATAATCGACCATCTGGGCACTGACGGGTGCGGAGATCAACCAGGCGGCAAGGAGGGTGGCAGCAGCACGAAACACATTCATGGATGAACCCCCAAACCAGCGTCGAGTGCGCGATCGATTGAGTAATCGCTGCTTCTTTTACACTTGTAAACAACTCATGTCGGCGGAGCTGTCATTGCCCGCGCCGGCACCCGAAGGTGCCGGCGTCAGGCCCGCTCGGCCTAGACGCCCTTGTTGGGGTTGATCAGATACTTCTCGCCCGTGGCCTTTTCATTGTAGGCCTGAAGCACTGGCAGTTGCAGCGCCTCCGTAAGAGAAATCTCCTGCGTGTAGTGGCTGGCGAAGGTCGTTTTCAGCTCTGCCAGGACGCGCTCGCGGAACTTCTTGCGGCCATCTGAACCGATCCGCTGCAGAAACGGGGTCAGCAGCCAGCCGCCGACGCCCCACGCCATGCCAACGCCTGGCGGAATCTCGCTTGGGCGAAGGTCGAGCCGCCCATAGATGTAAACCTGTTTGTGCGAAGCAGAGCCATAGCGGCTGTACTCTTTGGTATTGAGGTTTGCGGCCGCCTCCATGGCAACGAGGATCTGACCGGCGAGCGGTCCACCCCCAATGGCATCAAAGGCCAGCGTTGCACCGGTTTCGGCGAGCGCGGCAATCAGGTCCTTCATGAAAGTGTCGGACGACGAATTCACGATGTGCTTGGCACCGATCTCGCGCAGGATCGCTTCCTGCTCTGGCTTGCGAACGATATTCACAAGGTCGATGCCATCCTTCAGGCAGATCTTGTTGAGCATCTGGCCAAGGTTCGAAGCGGCGGCAGTGTGTACGAGCGCGGTATGGCCCTCAAGGCGCATCGTCTCCGTCATGCCGAGTGAGGTGAGCGGGTTCACATAACAGGACGCCCCGTCCGCCGCGCTCGCACCATCTGGGAGCTCCATGCACTGTGCGACGTTCAGGAGCCGGTATTGCTGGTACATCTCACCGCCGAGCACGGCGACCATCTTGCCCATTAGGGCCTTCGCCGCATCCGAAGACCCGGCCTTGATAACGACCCCTGCGCCTTCATTGCCGACCGGCAGGGACTGGTCGAGCCGCGGCTTCATCGCGCGCATGCCCGGCTCGGAGATCGGCGCAGTAATGACCGGACGATCAGAAGTGCCACCGGCCGTTGCCGCGCTCATGTCAGCAGCCCCAACCAGAAGACCGAGATCGGATGGATTGATCGGCGTGGCATCGACGCGGATGACGACTTCGTCCGGGCCCGGCTCTGGTGTCTCGACCTCGACCAGTGAAAGCTCAAGCTCTCCGCTGGATTTCACTTCTGAGCGAAGCTGAAGCCCTTTGGTCTGATTATCTGACATTGTTAGTCTCCCGTGTTTTGTCTGTGCATAGCGGCAGGTCGCGCGCTGTCATAGTCCGGCCCTTGGGGCAGCTCAGGCCCGAATCTTCAGCACAGACCCATCGTCACAGAGCTTCAGAAGCGCACGCAAATCCGGCTCCGCCAGCGCGACACAGCCCTCCGTCGGCGCATAGTCAGGCTTCGCGATATGCATGAAGATCGCGCTGCCAAGGCCAGGCACCGGCGGGTTGTCATTGTGTCCAAGTTCCACAATCACGTCGTAGACATGATCGTCCCGCCAGAGTTTTTCATGCGACGCTGCGAATGGCAGCGCGACGAGACGGTTGTAAAGCGGATGATCCGGATCATCGCACCAACCATCCTGTTCGGTCAGTGCAACCGTCTCCAGTCCGGTATCCGGTGCCCTCACACGGTCCGGCCGGTAGAATACACGTTGCATTGGCCAGGCCCCGATCGGTGAGGCCCCGTCCCCTTCCCGCTTGGCAGCGGCCGGCGTAACCCCGCCCTTTCCGAGCACGCAGCGCACCCGAAACTCCGGACCGCTCAAAATACCATCAGGACTCGCGATAAAGACCATGCTCACGGACTGCTCCTTGGAATGTGATCATTCCCTTGTCATAGTTTATGCGCAGTGTCCCGCACGACACACTAAGTGGCGGTGCGAGACATGAGGGAGACGCAAGCCATGTCAGGCCAGAAAACACTATTGCTGATCGACGATGATGACGAGCTGCGCGAAGCGCTCGCAGAACAGTTCGAACTTTATGACGGGTTCACCATTCTGCAGGCGGCGACCGCAACGGCTGGCGTTAAGGCCGCAACGGAGTCCCGGGTCGACCTGATCCTGCTCGATGTTGAGCTGCCGGACATGGATGGCCGCGAAGCCTGCAAGCTTATGCGGTCGAAAGAGGTGCGCGCACCGGTCGTGATGCTGACCGGCCAGGATACCGACGCAGACGCCATTCTGGGGCTCGATTCCGGCGCGAACGACTATGTCACCAAGCCGTTCAAGTTCTCAGTGCTGATGGCCCGCGTCCGCGCCCATTTGCGCAGCTTCGAGCAAAGCGAGGATGCCACTTTCCAGATCGGGCCATACGAGTTCCGACCATCCATGAAACTGCTGACGACGGAAAGCGAAAAGAAGATCCGGCTGACAGAGAAGGAAACCAACATCCTGAAATACCTCTATCGCGCCGGCGGAAAGTCGGTGGCGCGGGACGAGCTTCTGTCTGAGGTCTGGGGCTACAACGCCAATGTCACGACCCATACGCTGGAAACGCATGTGTACCGGCTACGCCAGAAGATCGAGCCTGACCCGGCAAATGCACGCCTTCTGCTGACCGATACGGGCGGTTACCGGCTTCAGCCTTGACGGCGCTGGTTGTTTTTTCGGGCCTTCCGGGCACCGGCAAGACAACGCTGGCGCGGGCAGCTGCCGAAGCACTCGGCGCGATCCATATCCGCATCGACACGATCGAGGACGCGCTGTTACGCTCCAGCCTCGGCCTCCGGCAGCCGGAAGAGGCTGGCTATCTCGCGGGTTATGGTCTGGCCGCCGATAACCTCCGGGCCGGGCGAACGGTGATCGCGGATGCTGTGAACGCATTGGAGATCGCACGCACTGGATGGCGGCAGACTGCCGATGCCAAAGGCGCGAAATTCATTCCTGTCGAAGTGGTCTGCTCTGACCCCGATGAACACCAGAGACGGATCGCCAGGCGTCCATGGGATTTGGCCGCGCTGGCCTCGCCGAACTGGCAAGCGGTCAAGGATCGCGAATGGGAGCCTTGGCCGGAGCGAGCCATCAAAATCGACACGTCAGGAACGGCCGCGGAGGCGAGTATCGAGCGGCTTATCAGCCGACTACGCACTGCGATTCATCTGAAGATCAGGCCGGCCCGGCCTGAGGATTATGACGCCGTCGCGCAAGTCTGGCTGGACAGCTGGCACTCAATTGGAATCTCCAATGAAAAAGACCTTGGATATGAAGCGCTTCGCAAGAGGCTTCCCGAGGAAGTCGCCAATGGCTGGTCGCTATACGTGGCAGAGCTGGAGGGAGACCTCGCAGGCATGCTGGCCTTTGATGAGGCCGAGAGGCGTCTCGACGAAGTGTTTGTCGCGCCGATCCTCCAGGATTGCGGCATCGGCGGCACCCTACTCGGCTTCGCGAAAGAACAAATGCCGGATGGCATACGGTTGCGCACACCCGCGCTGAACACAAACGCCCGCAATTGGTATCTACATGAAGGCTTCACCGAGGGCGAGACGATACGGCTTGATGCCTTTGACCGGGATGTTGTCACGTATCGGTGGAGCCCTGCCTAGGGCGCTTTGACGCTTACGCTGATCGGCGCATGGTCAGACGGTTTCCAGCCGCCGCGCCAACCGAGATGGATGCGATAGCTGTCCATGTCCGTCAGCGGGGTCGCGGCCTTGTTGGCCCAGATATGGTCAAGCCGCCGGCCCCGGTTTGAAGCGGCCCAGTCCTTCGCCCGGTAACTCCACCATGTGTAGAGACGCTGATCATCGCCATGTTTGACGCGCGCAATATCGGCAAAGCCACCTCGCTGACGGGCGGTTTCAAGCGCTTCGGTTTCAACCGGCGTATGCGAGACGATCTTCAGAAGCTGCTTGTGCGACCATACATCTTGTTCATGGGGTGCGACGTTCAGGTCGCCCACCAGAATAAGCGGCTGCTTCTTGTTTTTCAGGCCAGCATACACCTCACCCATGCTCGCGAGGAAGTCGAGCTTGTGATCGAATTTCGGATTCTCGGCCGGGTCCGGGATATCACCGCCCGCTGGCAGATAGATGTTGTGAACCTCAACGCCCTCGACGCGTCCTGCGGCCACACGAGCATGCCCTTCACGGCAGAGCTCGGGGGCCGCGACCGGTTCAATCGGATACCGTGACGCGATGGCGACCCCGTGATGACCTCCGCCCTGCCCCTTGAGTAGCAGATGGGGAAGCCCGGCCTCTTCGAAGGCTTTCGTGGGGAACTCACCATCTTTGCATTTGGTTTCCTGAAGGCAGACGACATCCGGCTGCTCTTCGGCGACAAAAGCTTGAACATTCGGCGCACGAAGGCGGACCGAGTTGATGTTCCAACTGACGATATTGAGAGAAGACATCCCTGCCGACTAACTGGCTTAGGCTGGCTACGTCAACGCGCCCGAGCGCGGGGGGACTTGCTCGGGCGCGCGAGACGCGAACGTCAATCACCGGGAGGGGAAGGATCCGGCGATCGAAAGGGCGTGTTTCCACAGCGGGAGTGCGTACCGCAAAGGCTCCCCTTCGACAGTTGTAAATTTGGCACGGTCGCGAGAAATTTCAAGTAAATTTCGCGTTAAGTGCTTGCGTGACGCACCCCTGCATCGGTCAGCGGCGACGATCATCCTCATCTTCCGGATCTTCAATCCGGAAAAGGCGCGGATCGAGCCGGAGTCCCGTTTCCACATCGGACAGCTGAACCGAGGTCACACCGCCCGCATCATCGACGGTGCGCCAGGCGACCAGCTCATAGTTCGTTTCATCCAGAATCAGCGTGAGCTCGCCTTCCGCTTCGCCGGACCGGTCTCGCATGGAGACACCAACAAAACCGTCAGACCGGCGAATATCGGTCACATCGGCCTCGGCTTCAAAGTCCAGCGTGTCGTCGAGCACCAGCCCGAGCGGCGTCGATGCCAGCGGGACGCGGTCCACGGTTTCAAGATCGCGATCTTCAATCGCCACCGTTGCGCCGTCCGAAATGATCAGCAGCGGGGTCGGATCGTCATACTCGAACCGCATCCGGCCGGGGCGGCGGAGCGCGAAATCGCCTGTCGTCACCGTGAAATCTGGCGCAACCTGCGTGAAGCGCCCCTTTGCGGTTTGCGTATTGGCGAGCGAGGCCGCTGCCTGTTCAAGAATCGCAGTGCGATCAGCCGCCGACAACGCACCGGGCTCGACCGCGGGCGCAGGCGCTTCGGCCGCCGTTTCATCTGGGGCAGCAACATTGATGGGGGCTGCTTCCGTGGCTTGCTCCGGCGATGCCAGAACAGGCACCGCAACCTCAATTTCGGCAGCATTGAGCGGTTCGTCCTGCAGCAGATACATCTGCGGCGGAGACGTAAACAGGATCATCGTGGCGAGGGCTGACATTGTGGACAGCATGGGGACGCCTCCTTTTCTTCGACGACGATCTAAGCGATCCGCCGGCACGATGTCAGGGCAAAATCGGGGCTAAAGCGCCGTTTTTCGTTGGGTTTTGTTCAGGTCGGGGCGCGCATCAGGCGTCCAGTTCGATATCCCAGTAGAGATAATCCATCCAGGTTTCGTGCAGATGGTTCGGCGGAAACTTCCGGCCAATCTCCTGCAATTGGTAGTTGCTGGGCTGCACGGGCTTCCGGTTCGGGAACATGCCTGCCTCTTTCGGCAGTCGGCCTCCCTTGCGCAGATTACAGGGTGAACAGGCCGCGGCGATGTTCGTCCAGCTTGTCCGCCCGCCCTTGGAGCGGGGGATGACATGATCGAAGGTCAGCTCATTCGGGGAGCCGCAATAGACGCACTTGAAGCCATCGCGGAGAAACACGTTGAAGCGCGTGAAGGCCGGCGGGCGGTCCTGGCGTACAAATTCCCGCAGCGCGATCACGCTCGGCAGCTTCATCTCGAAGCTCGGACTGCGAACACTGTAATCATACTCGGCGATGACATCGACGCGACCAAGGAAGACGGCCTTCACAACATCCTGCCAGCACCAGAGAGAGAGCGGATAATAGGAAAGCGGGCGGAAATCCGCATTTAAAACAAGGGCCGGGCGACCATTCGGAGGCGCAGTCGTCACTTCAGCCATTGCTTACACCTCCCGACTTCGGAAGGTGAGACAAACAGTAGATTTATGCCTGTAAATCCAAGTGAAAGCGGCGCTCCTTTTGCTGCAAGTGCAGCCTTACACGATTCTCAGGCACAAGATTATGACAGTTAGCGCTCAAGGCGAAGCATTATTCTGCTCCATCCTGCGGTCATTCAGCCAGCCCCAAAGGAGATGGGCAGCCACACCGCGCCATGGCCGCCAGCCCTCCGCCTGAGCCGTGAACGCTTTGGCGTCCAGCCGGGTTTCCGCATCAGACAGCATGCGGTAGCTTTCCATGAGACCGACATCAGCGGTCGGGAAGGCATCGGTTTCACCGATCGCATAGAGGCGGAACAGGTCCGCCGTCCATGGACCAATACCCTTTACGGCGAGCAATTCGTCGCGAGCTGCCTCCGGCGGAGCCGAGCAAACGCGGTCAAGATCGAGAGCCCCGTCGCTGATCGCCGCTGCTATCGACTTCAGATGACGGATCTTCGGGCGCGAGAGACCATGAGCACGCAAGCGGTCTTCCTCACTCTCCAACATCGCCTGATGTGTAATCTCACCGAAGTCATCCACCACCCTACCCCAGATTGCAGCGGCCGCTTTGGTCGAAATCTGCTGGTAGGCGATTGTGCGGGCAATGGTTTCATAAACGGCCGGCGCATCGCGCCAGACTGGCAGGCCATGCTCTTCATAAGCGCGAGCCAAAGCCCGGTCAGCGCGAGCCAGCGCCTCGCATCCGGCCTTGAGACGGTCAGGGGCCGGCGACGCCATCAGTCGAGAGGAACAGGTGGAATGGCGACGCTTTCGGGCAAGTCTTGCCCGAGATAGCGTATCTGTCCGTCGCGTATGGAGAGCGGCAGGAAGCCGCCATCCTTCGACACTTCGCCAAGAATGGTCACGGCATTCAGGATCCCGGCGAGGTCTTCGCTGGTCATGCTTGCCGCGAGTTCGGAGTTGCTGATCGCCGCCTTCAGATCTTCGCTGTCATCGAGTCGAACATCGACGCCGCCATCGATATAACCAGCCGTATCCAGCGACAGATCGGCTTTCGCGCCGAACTTCAGAGGACCCCAGTTGAGCAGCAGCTGAGCAAGATTGATCGAGCCGCCGCGATTGACCCAGTCACGCAAACTGCCGCCACTCGAAATCACCGGATAAGCCTCAGGCACCTCAATGAGGACCCGGCTCGGCTGAAGGTCTTTTCCGAGGAAGCCGGCCTCCGGCGGCGCAGATGGCAGCGATAGCGCCTCCCACTGCAGGACGATTTGCAGCGCATCCGGATCATCCGCAGGCGGACGCGCGTGAAACTCGAACCCTGAGGTTGTGACCGCCATGCCTTGCTCATTGGCCAGACGCGCATCATCGAGCGCGAGCGACAGCCTTCGAAGGCCTTCGTCCGTCCATGACAGGCTTCCGGCAGATTCCCCGCCAAGAGTCGCGCGATAGCGCGTGCTGCCAAGGTCAATCGTGTTCTCGCCCGGAGCCCGCGCAATCATGTGGTTCCAGTTCCAGGGCTGGATCACAAGCTGGAGGGTTTCACCGGACCACACCGCACCGCGCCCGTCGCCATAGACGGGCTGGTTCACATGCAGCGCGAACCGATAGGGATATCCGCGAAGATCGAGGCTTTGATATTTAACGGTGGCACCAGCCGCGCGCTCGGCTTCGATCCAGCTATAGACGCCTTTTTCGAGCTCGCCGCGCATGTAGAACCAGTAGACCGTGTAGGCCCCGAAAATCAGCGCGACTATGAAAAACGGCAGGAGCCAGCCCAGGCTGAGTCCGCCTTTTCCGGCTTTGGTCATGCGGCTGTCTCCAGATCGCTGCGGGCGCGGTCCTGTGCCGCCAGGCCTTCGTCGAGCAGCCGGTCTGAGGCGCTTTCGATCGCGCATTCGAGTTCAGTCATCATGGCTTTCCGATCTAGACCAGAGGGGACCGGCGGGAGGATCTCGTAAACAATGCGCCCAGGACGGCGGATAAAGCCGCGGCGCGGCCAACACAGGCCGAAATTATTGGCAGCTGGCACACATGGCGCATCCAGCTGGCGATAAAAGGCCGTCACGCCAGCTGGTTTGTAGTCCGGCGGAGCCCCCGGCGCGCGGCGTGTGCCTTCCGGATAGATAACAATCTGGCGGCCTTGCGCGATGCGCGCCTTGGCGGCCGCGATCATCTTCTTCAGCGTGCGCGCCGCCCCACCGCGATCAATAGGCACCTGATCAGACTTTAATGCGTACCAACCCAGCACCGGGTACCAGAGCAGTTCCCGCTTCATGATGATGGCCGGATCATCCATGACGAGGAATGGAATAAAGACATCCCACATGCACTGATGCTTAGCCGCGATAAGGGCCGCTCCGTCAGGCAAGTTTTCAAGTCCGCGGATCTCTGTGTGGACACCGCAGATCCAGCGCAGGCCCCATTTGAGCAGGCGGACATAGGTGCGAATCCCAAACCGGATCGCAGCGCGCGGCATCAAGAGAGACGGCAACCAGATAAGGCCCATCACCGCCATCAGGCCGTACATCCAGATGACAAACACCAGAGAGCGCATGGCCGTCATGCCGTGACATCCTTACCCTTCAGGGCCCGCATGACGGTGAACCGGGTGGCCAGCCGGGCGGCGGAGCCCGCAACGATCGGAGTCAGAACAAGGATTAGAATATCCAGCAGATCGAGGCTGAGTTGTGGTAACAAATTCGCTCGTCCACCCCGGCTTTGCGCGACAAAGATCATGGCGGCCGCACCGCCCAGGGCCGCCAGCGCGCCGACTGCCCCTGCCCTAAGCCCCAGCATCCAGAAACGGCGCTCAAACAGCGCGGCAATAAATCGGTCCCGTGCGCCAGATAGATGAAGCAGTTCGACGATGTCTCGCCGCGCAAGGAGTGCGGCATGGGTGGCAAAAGCGATCACGGAGAGCGCCGTCGCGATGAGCAAGGCAACCGCCGAGAGCGCAGCAAGGCGCAAGACACCCAGCGCGCGACGCACATCGCCTGCCCACTCGGCGTGTTCATCTACCACAGCGGAGAAGCCTTCCTCGGTCAGACGCCGGGCCGTATTGGGAGCAACGTCGGCCGCGGCGGGCTCAGTCTCCACAGCAATCAACAGCGGGAGCGGAAGGCCGGCAGGAAAGCCCGTCTGGCCGAATGTCGGCACGAGCAATTCCTCAATCTCTTCAGGTGTCATCACGCGCGCGGAAATCACGCCGGGAATCGCTTCGATAATACGCTGGGCCTCATCACCAGCCCGACGGTCGACATCTCGCAAACGGACCGTCATCTCCCCTTCCACTTCGGCCGTCCAGCCCTCAGCAGCGCCATAGGTGGCCTTGGCTGTCAGAGCCGCAAGCGCCGCAAGAAAGCACAGCGTGCAAACCACGAAAAAAAGCGCAGATTCACGCGCATCATTCTCTGGCAGGAGCGGGCCCTCCTTCATGCGCTCGCACCGAATTCAACGTCACGCGCGAGTAGCCCATGGGAGAGGCGTAGCAGGGGCGCATCGAATTCACGAATAAGCGCAAGGTCATGCGTCGCGATCAGCACCGTGGTGCCAAGACGGCGGTTCAGCTCAATAAACAGCCGCATCAACCTTGCCCCCATTTCGGGATCGACATTGCCCGTTGGCTCATCAGCAATTAGCAGGTCCGGCTTCGACACAAGCGCCCGCGCAATGGCCACACGCTGCTGCTCACCGCCAGAGAGGGTCGGCGGCTTGGCGTTCATACGCGGTCCGAGGCCGACCCAACGAAGCAGATCCTCGACATCTTCGCGATAATCAGCAGGTTTCCGGCCAAGGACGCGAAGCGGAAGTGCAGCGTTTTCATAGGCTGTCAGGTGATCAAGCAGCCGGAATTCCTGAAACACAACGCCGACGCGGCGGCGCAGAGCGGCAAGCTTGTCCCGATTCAGCAGCGATGTGCGCTGCCCGAAAAGCACAATATCGCCCTGCGTCGGCGTCAGCGCGAGATATAGCAGTTTCAACAGCGTCGTTTTGCCCGCCCCTGACGCACCGGTAAGGAAGGTGAAAGAACCCGGTTTCAGAACGAGGTTGATATCGCTAAGCACGTCTTCAGGGCTATCATAGCGCATAGTGACGGCTTCGAGGCGCACAGCCACGTCGTCAAAGGGGTCAAAGTCGAGATTGCTCATGTCCAGCCGCTATGACACCGCCTTGCGAAATCGACACATCTCGCGAATTGGGCGAAACTCCAAGTCATGATCCTCACCTGTCCCAACTGCGAAACGCAATATTTCGCCGATGATTCGACCATCGGGGACAGCGGACGCACCGTGAAGTGTACAGCGTGCGATCATTCGTGGTTCGTCCGCCCACCGGGTGTGAAGGCGGAAGATGAAGATGGCGTTGCCGCGATGGAAGGCGCACACGAAAAGTATCGCAAACAGGTGCGGGCGCGCCGCCGCCGGCAAAGCCGTGTGGCTGCGGTTACATCCTGGGTTGTTACGGCCGCACTTTTCTTTGGTCTTGGCGCAGGCGCGGTAATTCTCCGCAACGAGGTCGTGAAGATTTGGCCGCAATCGGCAAGCGCCTACAATTTTGTCGGGCTCGACGTGAACCGGTTCGGGCTCGAATTCACCTCCCGTGACGCAACCCGTACCTTTGACGGGACGACGCCCGTGCTGACGGTGACTGGGGAGGTCGAGAACGTGTCCCGTACCGCCCAGCAATCCCCCAAGGTCCGGGTCAGCCTGCGCGATGAGTTCGACCGGGAGATCGGCTTTATCCTTGCTGACATCGCGCCGCGCAGGATTACCGCTGGCGAAGTCGGCACCTTTGAAGCCCGCCTTGAAAACCCGCCGGTTGAATCCTTCTCGCTGAAGCTTTCCCTGCTCCAGCTTGGCGGGGCAAGGACCGAGCCTGAAGATGCTGGCCACGTCGACGCGGTCGATGCTGATTTTGAAGCGGAAGAAGCCCCCATCGAAGACGCCGGTGTTGACCCGGCCTCCCTGGCGACCACGTCAGCCGACGAGCCCGCTCGGTGAGCCAGACCCCGCCGATCGATGTCGTTCTGTCGGAAGCCGATCTCATGAAGCGGGTCGATGCGCTGGCAGAGCGGCTTGCACCGCAACTCACTGGCGAGTGGACAGCCGTCACGATCCTGATCGGCGCGACGCCCTTCACGACCGACCTCCTGAAAGCGCTGGCCCGTCGCGATGTTCACCCGGTGCTCGATGCGCTCTGGCTGGAAAGCTATCGCGACGCCCGTGAAAGCGCTGGCCGCATTGTGGTTCGCGCGGACCTCTCCCGCCCGATCAAGGATCGCGGCGTTCTCCTGCTCGACGACGTCTTTGATACGGGCCGCACGCTGGCGTTTGCAAAAGCACACCTTCTCGCCAAGGGCGCACGGGATGTAATCACCTGCGCGCTGGCCCGAAAGCCTTGGGCCCCGGAAGGCGAGGAAAACGTCGACATGCATGCTTTCGACGCGCCGGGCCGCTTCCTCGTTGGCTACGGCATGGACGATGCGGGCAAGTATCGCGGCCTGCCCTTTATCGGCGCGCTCGACTGACGAAAAAACGGCGCGCCCCGAAAGGACGCGCCGCTCTTTCACTTCAAAGGAAGAACGCCTAGGCGGCCTTGCCTTTGCTGCCCTCAATCACTTTCGGCTTGGACGCGGTCTGGGGCGTCTCACCGATTTCGATCTTGCGGGGCTTTTTGGCTTCTGGAAGTTCACGCACCAGTTCGATACGCAGCAGTCCATTAGTCAGGGATGCTGCGGTCACGATAACGTGATCGGCCAACTGGAAGCGGCGGACAAAGCCGCGCTCTGCAATGCCGCGATGAAGGAATTCGCGGGCATCGCCCTCTTCTGGCGCTTCCTTCTTGGCCGCAACGGTCAGCAGGCCTTCCTTGGTCTCGATATCGAGATCAGCCTCGGAGAAGCCGGCAACCGCGATTTCAATGGCGAATTCATCATTGCCAACACGCTCGATATTGTAGGGCGGGTAGCCCTGCGCGCCGTCGAGACGGGCGGCGTTGTCGATCATGCTGGCCATGCGGTCGAAACCAACCATGGTGCGGTAAAGGGGGGTAAGGTCTATGGTGGTGCTCATCAATACAGTCCTCTTAAAGCAACCGGAAGCCCATGCGGGGCCTCTGTTCGTAGATTCAGCAATCGAAAGTCCAACCCGTAAGCGGCGTTGGCGAATGCCGGTCGTGACCCGCTTGGCGGCGTCGCGACACATGTTATGTGGTGGCCCATCAGCCCTGTTCAAGAGAGCAAGAGGAGCTCCCGGATGAAGTTTCAATGGATGATCGCGGCCAGTGTTTTCGCCCTGGCGGCCTGTGGTGGCGGCGACACGAACGGCACAGCCGACGCACCAGAACCACCGGCAGTGGATACGTCAGCATCAGCAGATGAAACTCCGGCGCGCGACCTCGCCTGGGCCGTCGCCGGCGACTGGCGCAGCGATACTGTCAAAGCCCGCGACGAGTGGCGCAACCCCGTCGAAACACTCGAATTCTTCGAAGTGGATGCCGATGAAACGGTGGCTGAGATCTGGCCGGGCGGCGGCTGGTACACGGAGATTCTCGGGCCTTATCTGAAAGAAGGCGGCGGCAAGTTCATTGCGGTCGGTTTCGACCCTGAGCGCAGCGAGTTCGCCGCGAATGCGATGGCCCGCTACAGTGAATCCTATGTCTCCAAGCCTGAAACCTTTGGCGACATCACGGTCACGGCGTACACATCCGAAACGCCGCCCTTTGCTGAACCAAACTCAATCGACACGATCCTCACCTTCAGGAACGTCCACAACTGGATGGCCGGCGGCCATGAGGCGAAATTCTTCGGCGAAGCCTATGACGCGCTCAAGCCCGGCGGCATTCTCGGCGTCGTTGAGCATCGCCTGCCATCGACAGAGGAACAGGATCCGCAGGCTCGAAGCGGTTACGTTCATGAAGACTATGTGAAAACGCTCGCCGCCAATGCCGGTTTCGAGTTCGTTGCGGCGAGCGAGATCAATGCAAACCCCGCGGACACCGCAGACCACCCGTTCGGGGTCTGGACCCTGCCCCCGGTCAGCCGCACTGAACCGCGCGAGGGGGAAGCGCCGGAAGATTTTGACCCGGCCACTTATCTGGAGATTGGCGAAAGCGACCGGATGACACTGAAATTCGTCAAGCCGGTCGACTAGTTTGGCGACACGCCTGCTCTTTCCGACGCGTCTTTATGAGACCCGAATTGGCGATCCGTCGCTGATTTCTGGCCTCGAAGACGCGATCTGGATGCTTGAGGATGGCGATGAAGCCGGGCGCGCCTGGTGTGAGCGTGAAGGCTATGATGGCTATACTTCCTATGCCTCTCTCGACGATCTGCCAGAGCGAGCGACCGCTTTTGCAGAACTGAAGGCCCTGCTTGACGATGAGGCGGTCGCCTTCGCGGCGGATCTTGGCTGGGATATGTCCGGTCGCCAGCTGAACCTGGATTCCCTCTGGGTGAATGTCCTCGGCGAGGGCGGCACCCATTCCGGGCACATTCATCCCAACAGCGTGATTTCGGGAACAGCCTACATCTCTATTCCAAACGGTGCGGGCGCGTTGAGACTCGAAGACCCGCGCCTGCCCATGATGCAAGCGGCCCCACCGGCGAATGCCTGCGCCGGTGAAGACCAGAAGCGCTTTGTCTATGTTCCGCCCTCTCCCGGCCTGATCCTGATGTGGGAGAGCTGGCTGCGGCATGAGGTGATGCCGAACCGGTCGGAAGACCCGCGATTGTCAGTGAGCTTCAATTACGCTCTGGAAAGCGCCTGACTGGCGCGTTGCAGGCACATGCGACCTATTTCCAGTTGACGCCACCTTCCCGCGACGGCATCGCACCCGCGCAGCAGAAGTTTTCTGAAAGGTCCGCGTTATGGACATCAACAAAATCGCGATCGGCGAGAATCCGCCGGATGATTTGAACGTTATTATCGAAGTGCCGCTTGGCGGCGAACCGATCAAGTATGAGATCGACAAACCGTCGGGCGCGATGTTCGTCGACCGGTTCCTCTACACATCGATGCGCTACCCCTGCAATTACGGTTTTGTCCCGCACACGCTCAGCCTCGATGGCGACCCGATCGATGTGATGGTGTTTGGAAATCGCGCCGTTGTCCCCGGCGCGGTGGTTCGGGCCCGCCCGGTCGGCGTATTGCTGATGGAAGACGATAGCGGTCAGGACGAGAAGATCCTCGCAGTGCCGCATCAGAAGCTGACCCGCTACTACGACAAGATCGAAACCTATACCGATCTGCCTGAGATCCTGGTCGACCGGATCGTCCACTTCTTCACGCACTACAAGGACCTGGAGCCCAATAAATGGGTCAAGGTGCAGGGCGTCGAGGGTGTCGAGAAGGCGCGCGAATTGATCGAGAACGCCGTGAAGCGTGCCTAGAAACGTTCCGGTCTCAGCACTTCCACATCGGAGACGCTGACCACACCAATATGATCGCCAAGCAGGTCTTCGAGGCTTTCGAGCGCTGCTGTCGTGCGGGCTTCGTCCGCAATGGTGATGATCATCACCATGTCCCGGCTGGCCGACATATCCGTGTCGCGTTGCCAGCGATTGCCGCCGCCAAAACCGGCCAGCGCGGGAAGCACTGTATAGCCCGTCACCCCTGATGTCTCGAGAACGCGGCAGGCGCGTTTGTAAGCCATGCGCTCAATGATGAGTTCAATACGTTTGCGATCGTGCATGGCGGTCCCCTACCCGTTCAGCAGTGTTGCAAGATATATGTAGACTGGAATGCCGATCGTGACATTGAACGGGAATGTCACGCCGAGCGAAAGCGTCAGATAAATAGATGGCCGCGCCTTGGGCAGCGCCAGTCGCATAGCCGCAGGCACGGCGATGTATGAGGCCGAAGCTGACAGTGTAATGAGCAGCGCCGTATCGCCAACACCCATGCCAAGCAGGTAGCACAGCGCGCCTGCCAACGCCGCCGAGACGAGAGGCATGTACAGCCCGAAGCCAACGGTCGCGGCGTCCAGCTGGCGCCAGCCCTGGCGAAGGCCGCGGCCAGCAGACAAGCCCATATCCAGCAGGAAGAGACACAGGACGCCTTGGAACAGTCCAGTAAAGAATGGACTGATCGGGGCGGTTCCCTCCTCACCTGCGATCCAGCCAATAATCAGCGCACCGACGAGAACGACGACCGAGGCGTTAAGCAAAACCTCGCGCACGAGCTCTCCGCGCTCCGACCCAGCGACAGGGTCTTCGCTGCGCCCAGCGCGTCCCGCCAATACCAGTGCTGTGATAATCGCCGGCGTCTCCATGAGCGCCGCGACAGCAACCAGATGGCCTGAACTGTCGAGCCCCGAGAGCCGCACAGCTTCTGTCGCCGCAACAAACGTCACGATGGAGATCGAGCCGTAGTGCGCCGCCGTCGCCGCCGCGTCCGTCCGGTCGAGCTTGCTGGTCAGGCGAAGCAGCGCAAAGGAGATCGCCGGGATGACAAAAGAGAGGACGACACCCGCCAGAAGCACTAATCCGA
This sequence comes from Hyphomonadaceae bacterium, assembly GCA_028285145.1. Taxonomy (GTDB): domain Bacteria; phylum Pseudomonadota; class Alphaproteobacteria; order Caulobacterales; family Hyphomonadaceae; genus JANQQC01. The sequence continues at coordinate 5,611 of JANQQC010000054.1, read as the reverse complement.
CTTCAAGCGTCAACGGGTTCTTGGACATCTCGACGCCGCCCTTCAGGCCGATCGCCATCATCAGGTAGATGGCAAGGCCTTTGGCAAACGCTTCCGGAACCGTCATCTGGGACCGAAGCAGCGCCGCCCCCATTCCCAGCACAAAGAAGAGAATGATCGGCGACAAAAGCGTCGAAATCGCTACGTCCATGAAAGTCCGCCCCCGCGCGGTTTACTCGTTCACTTCAGAGAATAGACCAGTTTCCGGATCACACCATTGCAATCGGGCCGTCGCGACCTCGAACCAGGCCCCGCGAAGCTCCAGCCGTTTATCAGCGACCGCTGCCTGCACAAGAGGGAATGTCGGGAGAATTTCCATGGAGGCACCGACAGCACCCAGCTCAAGCGCTGTTCACAGATTTGCAAGCTGGACGCTTGGCATCAGCGTTGAAAAGTCCATAGACCAAACGTTGCGTTCCATGTAAGTCCCCTTGGCCATCTGAATTGTGAGTATCTGGTCAAAGGGATGCATCGATGTCCGAACAGGAAGCGAAGACAAAACCCCGGCGACAAGGCCCCAAACGAAGCGAGACCTCCAAAGCTGCGATCCTCGAAGCGACGCGGGAGGAAATGATCGAGAACGGTTGGCGTGGCTTCAGCGTCGATGGCGTGGCCCGGCGCGGGCGAGCCTCCAAGCAGACGATTTATCGCTGGTGGCCATCCATTGGTGCGATGTGCGTGGACGCTGCGCTTGCCCTGATCCCCGATCCGCCAACCGGGGTACGCGATCCGGTTGAACGGATCACCGCACTTATCCTTCCTATAGAGGCCGCCGCCCGGATCGGTAGTGGGCATTACGTCATACGCACGGCCCTAATGGCTGCGATTGATGATGAAGATGCCGGCGAGAAATGGCGCTCATGGCTGCAAACGCAGGTCCGCGCGCCCCTCCGCATGGTGCTGGCTGAACTTGCGGCGAAACACGTGATACGGCGCGATTGGGACATTGATGATGCTCTGGAAACGCTGATCGGGCCGCTCTGGCACCGCCTGCTAATCTCCAGAGGGCCCTTGCGGGAAGGCTACAGCCTGGCGCTCGCGACGCGAATGCTGGCGGCCTTTGCTGACGAGTAGGTCCTAGCCGAGCGCCCGGCGGACAGCCTTGCCTGCGCTGCCAGTTTCAATCCGGCCGGGATAGCGCGTCTTCAGGGCCGACATGCAGCGCCCGACATCTTTCAGCTTCGAAGCTTCAAGATCCTCGACCACAGCACGGACCGCATTTTCCAGCGCCTCTCCCGTGAGCGGTTGCGGCAGGAATTCTTCAATAACGGCGAGTTCTTCGCGTTCGCGCTCTGCATCTTCGATGCGGCCAGCCTCATCATACTCTCGGGCCGACACTTCCCGTTGCGCCGCCATCGTCTCAAGAACCTGTCGGACAGCTTCTTCAGGACATCCCTCGCAGTCACCACGTGACCGCGCACTGACATCGCGATCCCGCACGGCGCACTGCACCAAACGCAATGTTGCAGCCCGAATACCATCAGCATCCTGCGCTTCAGCGGCCTGCAGGGCTTCTTCGAGGCGGGCCTTGAAGCCCGGTTCTTTGATTTGTGCTGTGTATGCCATGTCCATCTTACCGATGATGCTTGACGCGCTTCACGCGAACCATTTATTCCCGGCTGGTTTGCCGACCCAGTCTTAATATAGGGTTGGCCGCAGCCAGAAGGAGGACTCCTATGTCCGCGGCCAAAGTGAATCAAGGCGAAAAAACGGCAACGGGTGCCATCGCCCTCGCAGATGGCACCGTTTTCCTTGGTCAGGGGGCAGGCGCAAGTGGCATAACCGTCGGCGAATTGTGTTTTAATACAGCAATTACAGGGTATCAGGAGATTCTGACTGACCCCTCCTATGCTGAACAAATTGTATTGTTCACTTTCCCTCATATTGGGATCGTCGGTGCCAATCCGGAGGATCACGAGGAAAGCAGCACGCCTGCAGAAAAAGCCGCGCGGGGCGCTGTTTTTCGGCAACCGATCACCCCGCCATCAAATTTTCGTGCCGAGGATCACTTTGATGCCTGGCTGAAACGAAGGGGCGTTGTCGCTGTCTCTGGCGTTGACACGCGCGCCCTCACCCGCCGCATCCGGGAGGCCGGCATGCCGAAATGCGCCATCGCCCATGCGCCGGATGGAAACCTTAATATCGATGCCCTGATCGCCTCGGCCAAGGCATGGGCCGGACTCGAGCACGCCGATCTCGCGGCGAATGTTTCGGCAGACCCTTCCTATGACAATTCCGAGCGGCTGTGGTCGCTGCAAGGCGGTTATGACGATCTGGCCGAAACCAAATTCCATGTCGTTGTGATGGATTTCGGCGTGAAGAAAAACATCCTCCGTAATCTGGCCAGCGTCGGGGCACGGGCGACGGTTGTGTCAGGCGACGCCTCCATTGATCAGATCAAGGCGCTCAACCCCGACGGTGTCGTTCTGTCAAACGGCCCCGGCGACCCGGCCGCCACTGTACAGCGCGCGGGCGAAACAATCCGCGGCTTAATCGACAGCGGGCTGCCGCTTCTTGGAATCTGCCTCGGCCATCAATTGCTGGCGCTTTCGCTCGGGGCACAAACCATGAAGATGGCTCAGGGCCATCACGGCGCAAACCATCCCGTATTGGATATTGAGACAGGCAAAGTGGAAATCGTTTCGATGAATCACGGCTTCACGGTCGACCCCAAAAGCCTGCCTGCCGGCGTAGAAGAAAGCCACAGATCACTGTTCGATGGCACAAATTCAGGCCTTCGGATTAAGGGAAAGCCCATTATCAGCGTGCAACATCACCCGGAAGCCAGCCCCGGACCGCAGGACAGTTTCTACCTGTTCGGGCGCTTTGCCGAGCTTATGGAGGATGCAGGCAATGGACGGAATCACACTAAGGGCTGACGATGCCCAGATACTGCAGGTTCTGATCGCTCAGGGCGACGTTGATCTCCACACCCCTCGTCACACTTTGATGTACTTCTATCCGAAAAAGAAATTCTTCGGCCGGAAGTCCTCGCTCCAGCCCGTGGCCGAGGCATTGTCGGAAAAAGGCTGGGCCATCACAACTCTGGATGCCCGCGTTCTTGTCGCTGAGGCTGAACAGCCAGCCGACAAGGTCACTGTCGCCAAAAGAACAGCCTGGGCCGAACAACTTGCCGAGCAATTCAACATCGATTTCGATGGCTGGGAATGCGCGGTCTGTCAGGCACACGCGGCCTAGGCCGCATCCCCTTCCCCCTTACACACTAGACCACCAGCGCCGCTGAAGTCTGAGCGTGTAGCCTCCAAAGTTCCCTCCCCAAACGAAAAAGGCGGCCCGCAGGCCGCCTTGTCGCTCAATCTCTGGGAGGAGGAGACTAAACGAGGAGATTCGCAGCGCCGTACGACGCCGCAACGATGGCGGCGGTCAGCGGCAGGGCGGCCAGGATCGCGATGAAGTTCCGGCCTTGGTCGGTTGCTGTGGAGAGGGTCATTGGCTTGGTCCTTCTTGTGTCTCGTCAACGGCTGTGTGCCGCCGATGAACATCATATAGAACCAGCCTGATCAAAAATCAATGAATGATTTGATTTTTATTCAGCGCTCAACGTTTCCGGGGTTCTGGCGGTCGCGTCCACCCCCTGCACCAGACCAGCCAGCACAAGGTCCATCACGCCGTTATACTCACGGCGAAGCTTTTCGATGGTGAGGCGCGTGAAAAGCTGGGGGTAACGAAACTTCATAGTGGCCGTCTGGATCATCTCTGCTGTGTAGGCGGGATCTGCGATTGGTGCGAAAACGCCCTCGGCAACGCCGTCTTCAAGTATTTTGACAAGATGGATGCGCTCCTGAGCCAGTTCTTCATTAGCAAAGAGCGGGCGTTCTTCAGACAGGACCTCGGCGACCTCCAGTATCTTCGCGTCCTTGTCTAGTTTGTCGAACGTCGTCTCCATCTCGTACTCGATGATTTCGCGGAGACGGTCAGCCGCAGGCGCTGATTTTCTTGCAATTTCCGCCTGATCCTGATGGATCTCCATGTTGAATTTCCGCGCCATCGCTTCTGCGATATCGACTTTGGAGGCGAAGAAGCGGTAGATATTGCCGGCCGACATCCCGCAGTCCCTGGCGATCTCGGACATTGTCGTTTTTGAATAGCCATAGTGCGAGATGCGCTCCATAGCTGCTTTCAGGATACACTCGCGGGTTTCGCTCTTTTCACTCATATTCCAACCTCATCTCATGCCACAGTTTAGAGAAATTGTCTGAACAATCAATGATTCCTTCAATCTCAAATTCGAGAGGCTTATTTGAGCCCCTTTAGTCACATTGCTGTTATGGGGGCAGGTGCCTGGGGCACTGCTCTGGCCTACACCTCCCATGAAGCCGGCCGGATGGTCTCCGTCTGGGCCCGCGAAACAGAGGTTGCGGACGCGCTAAGCGCCGGCCGCGGCAATCCAGTCTATCTGCCCGATATCGCGCTACCAAACTTCAACGCGTCAGATGACATTTCGATCCTGACCGGCGCAGATGCAATCCTTGCAGTCGTCCCGGCTCAGTTCGCACGCAAGACTTTCGAGGCGGCTCGCCCTTACATTGCGGACAGGACGCCCGTCCTGTTGTGCGCGAAGGGCATCGAGCAGGATACGTTGACACTTATGACCGATGTGTTGGCCGAGACCGTGCCCGGAGCTATCCCAGCCGTGCTGTCCGGCCCATCATTCGCGGCCGACGTCGCCCGCGGCCTGCCAACGGCGGTGACACTCGCCTGTGAGGACGAGGCGCTGGGCCAGGCGCTCATGACAGCCATCGGTCGGCCAACCTTCAGGCCCTACTGGTCTGACGACCTGATTGGCGCGGAAGTCGGCGGCGCAGTGAAGAATGTCCTCGCTATCGCTTGTGGCATGGTTGAGGGGCTGGCGCTCGGCAAGTCTGCCCACGCGGCGCTGATTGCGCGCGGCTTTGCTGAAATGACGCGGCTCGGCATCGCCATGGGCGCAAGACAGGAGACGCTGGCCGGACTGTCTGGGCTCGGCGATCTAGTTCTGACATGCTCCTCCCCGCAATCGCGGAATATGAGTTTCGGCAAGGCCCTCGGGGAGAGCCGCAGCGCAAGCGACATTCTCAGTGAACGCAAGGCCGTGACAGAGGGAGCGGCGACGGCCCCTGCTCTGGTCGCCCTCGCAAATCAACTCGATGTAGACATGCCGATCTGCTCTGCGGTGCAGACTATCCTGTCCGGGGCCGCAACCGTTGATGACGCGATGCAGGTCCTGCTCGCGCGCCCTTTCAAATCGGAACGCTGAAGGAGCCCAAATGCCTCATTTCCATCTCTACGCCGTCGACAAAGCCGGCGCACTCGATGTCCGCATGGCCAATCGAGCGGAACATCTTGAGTGGGCCGGCGCTCATGCGGACAAGATTCTGATGGCAGGCCCGATGTTTGCCGAAGACGGAGAGACCTTCGCAGGGTCTGCCTTCGTGCTCGAAATGGACAGCCTGGACGCGGTAAAGGCTTGGGCGGCGGACGACCCCTATGCAAAGGCCGGACTGTTCGAGCGTGTCGAAATAAGACCCTTTCGCTGGGCCATTGGGAGTGGTCCTGACGCCTGATTGCGCTG
>JANQQC010000047.1 GCA_028285145.1 Hyphomonadaceae bacterium | reverse complement strand
CACGCCCGCTCCTCGACCCCGGCTAGCCCCGCCACTTTACCCAAAACCCAACTCTCCCACCGGATGTGCCTCGCACAGGCCGGGCAAACGTGCTGGCCTCCGCGCTAATAGCTTTTCGGAAGGCCCAGCACGCGCTCGGCGACGAAGTTCAGGATCATCTCCCGGCTGACCGGGGCGATCCGCGCCAGCATCGCTTCGCGCATATAGCGTTCCACTTGATACTCTTTCGCATAGCCCATGCCGCCATGGGCCAGCACTGCGCTCTCGCAGGCCCGGAATCCAGCCTCGGCCCCGAGATACTTCGAGGCATTGGCTTCCGCGCCGCATTCCTCGCCGGCATCGAACAGGGACGCGGCCTTGTAAGCCAGCATTTCAGCTGCCGACAGTTCCGCCCAGGCTTTCGCGAGCGGGTGGGCAACGCCCTGATTCTGACCGATGGGCCGACCGAAAACGATGCGCTCATTGGCGTAGGTCGCCGCGCGCTCCAGCGCCGCGAAGCCAAGCCCCACGGCTTCCACGGCAAACAGGACCCGTTCCGGATTCAGACCCTGAATGAGGTATTTGAAGCCCGCGCCTTCCTCGCCGATCAAGTGCTCTTTCGGCACTTCCAGCCCGTCAATGAAGAGGGTGTTACATTCAACCGCCTTCCGGCCCATTTTCGGGATCGGGTTCGCATCGATCTTGCCGCGGTCGAGATCTGTGTAGAATAGTGACAGACCGAGATAAGGTTTGGCGCATTCTTCTTTTGGCGTGGTGCGCGCGATGATCAGGATCTTGTCGGCCCGCTGCGCGCCGGTCGTCCAGATCTTGCGGCCATTGATCGTGTAGCCGGAATTGGTGCGCTCGGCCTTTGTCTCCAGCGAGGACGTATCCAGCCCCGAATTTGGTTCGGTGACCGCAAAACACATCTTCTCCTGACCGGAGATGATCTTCGGCAAGTTTTCCTGCTTTTGTTCTTCGGTCCCGAACTTCTCCAGCGGCTTTGGCCCGAAGATGTTCAGGTGGATCGCCGATGCGCCGGAAAAACCAGCCCCGGATCGCGTCACCGTCTGCATCATGAGCGAGGCTTCGGTCAGACCAAGCCCGGCACCGCCATACTCTTCGGGGAAGGCGACGCCAAGCCAACCACCCTCGGCCATCGCATCGCAAAAGGCTTCCGGCCAGTCGCCGGTCTCATCGGTCTTGGACCAGTATTCATCGTCAAACTGGGCGCAGGTGCGCGCAACGGCGTCCTTGATCGCCATCTGGTCTTCGCTCATCGGCGCGATCTGGTGCATGTGGCTCTCCCTTTGCACAGAGATTTATGCGGCGGCCGGTGCGCCGTCCAGCGCAGACGCGGCGTCAGGCCGTCGCGGGGGCAAAGCGATCGGGCGAGAAGGCAGAGGCGAGCGAGCTGGCTTCATCGCGCAGGATCATGTCGGCCATGATCTGACCAGTGATAGGTGCGAGCAGAATCCCATTGCGATAATGCCCGGTCGCAATCCAGTCGCCATTCGCTCGTCGTCCGATCATTGGTGCATGATCTGCCGTGGCCGGCCGAACGCCGGCCCAGCGCATCTGCAGAACACCGCTCTCAACTCCGTCGCAGATTTCTGCGGCGCGCGCGTGAAGCCGTCCGATGGCTTCCCGGCTCGGTTCGAGATCGGTTTTGCCCGGCTCAACCGTCGCGCCGATGACAACGCGATCAGCGTGCGGGGTAAAGTAAACATCGCCGAACCGGATGGCCCTAGTTGGAAGAGACGAGGAGGGGCGGAGGGAAAAAGCGGCCCCTTTTACGGGCATTACGCCTTCAAGGGTTGGATCGGCCCCTGTTGTCCAGAGCGTGACATCGCTCCCGAGGTCTTCGCCTGGCTCAACAGCGCGCTGCATGACAAATCGCACGCCGGCCGCGCCGCAGGCCGCGGCGAGCGCCTCGCAGACCGCGCGATTGTCGACATGACCGTCAGTCGGCAGCGCCAGCGCAGCCGAGACCGGACCGGTCAGTGCGGGCTCCATCTGCTTGGCAGCGTCTGGCGAAAGCGCTTCGCAGGGAGTGTTGGCGTTCTCAAGCGCCGCGCGCATGCGGTTGAGGGCGTCTGCTTCCTCTTCGGTCTCGGCAACGGCCACAGAAGGGCCAGCAACATAGCCGATGGTTCCCCCGGTCTGGCGCTCAAGTTCGACCGCAAAATCGGGCCAGAGCTCCGCGCCGGCAATGCACAGCTCGAAAAGGTCTGGATGTGCGCCGGGCTCCGATCCGCATTCAAAGGCCGGGGCCAGCATGCCCGCAGCCGCCCAACTCGCGCCAAGCCCTGGCTGGCCCTTATCGTAGAGTGTGACGGATGCCCCTCTCCGGGCGAGCGTCCAGGCGCAGGACAGGCCGATCACGCCGGCACCGACAATGGAGATGGAAGGAGGCGATGCGGTCATCGCGTTCCCTTATCAACAGATCACGGCCACTCAAATGCGGTGCACTGTTTTCAGGCGTGAGTGTCGCTCTGCCAGATTTTGAGGAAAAACGCGGCCCACTTCTCATCATCGAAAATCAGCGTCTTGCGCAGCGCGCCATCCTCGCCGTGGGCAGTTCGTACAATGATCGCAGGCGAATCGGTTTCAAGTGTCTTGTCAGGCGCGATATCGGCGCGCCAACGCGTGAACGCCTCTATCGCCTGAGTCAGACGGGTTTCTTCGTCCGGCTGTGCGACGCCGACTGACAGAACAGATTCGCTATTCATGGTACGCACTCCACCCGCATGTCCCGTTTTGACACAACAAAACTGTGTCCCGAGTTTCACCACAGCGGCGAAAACCCGTCTCTGAGATCGCTTTGCAAGAAACAGGCTGAATACGCCGCATCAAGGTGCTCTTGCCGCGAATGACATTAACGACTATTGCGAATGGTTCTCAAGTCACCTTCGAGGTTTCCAAATGCGAATTCCAGCCCTGTTTGCTGCCATTGTGGCGCTTTCCGCGTGTTCGGGCGATGCGCCGCCCGATGAAACGAGTGCCGATGCCGGCGTTCTGAACGTCTACAGCGCGCGTCACTATGATTCAGACCGGCTGCTTTACGCCGCTTTCGAGGAAGAAACCGGTATTCGCGTTCGCGTGCGTGAGACGAGCGCCCCCCAACTGTTGGAAACCATGAAAGCTGAAGGTGAACGCAGCCCGGCCGATCTTGTCATCGCATCCGATGCTGGCGCGCTCTACCGATTTCAGGAGGCGGGTCTGACCCAGGACTCTTCGTCTGAGCGCCTGAATGAAGTGATTCCAGAGCGTTTCCGCGATCCAGATGGTCACTGGTACGGCCTCGCCAAACGCATCCGGTTGATCGCGTACGATCCCGAGCGCGTCTCGCCAGATCAGGTCGATGAGTACACTGACCTCGCCGATCCGGCCCTGGAAGGGGAGGTCTGCATCCGGTCCGGGTCGAACATCTACAACCTCTCGCTTATGGGCGAACTCATCGAGCGCGCGGGTGCCGAAGCCGCCAGCAGCTGGGCTGACGCGGTTGTTTCTAACTTTGCGCGTGCCCCACAAGGCGGAGACACTGCGCAGATTGAAGCCGTCGCGGCCGGCGAATGCTCGGTTGCGCTGGTGAACCACTATTACTGGGTCCGGGTTGCGACCAATGCGTCTAGCGACCGGCGGGCCATTGCAGAAGCGACGGCTTTGAGCTTTCCCTCTTTCGGGGATGCGGGCACCCATGTGAATGTCACCGGGGCCGCCGTTGCGGCGAACGCACCCAACAAGGAGGCGGCCATCGCATTCATCGAGTTTCTGACGACGCCTGAAGGCCAGCGTTTCCTGACCATGGAGACGAAGGAGTTTCCGCTCGTCGAAGGCGTTCCGCTGCCAGAAGGGCTTGAGACCCTGCCGGCCTTTGAAGAGAGCGATCTGCAGCTGACCGTGCTCGGAGCTCGCCAGTCCGAAGCCCAGTCCGTCTTCCTCAACGCGGGATGGGACTAGTCTAAGTGTTGGCGGCATTCCGGCCTGGCTGGCTGCGCGCGCCGCCGACGCTCAACGACCTGCCTGCGATCGCGGCGGCTACGCTGATTGGCGCGCCGGTGCTGGCCGCATGTCTCGGTGGGCTATTGTTCGGCGGCGGCATGGCGTGGGATCAGGTCGTCGAGACCCGGCTCTGGTTCTATCTATCCAGCACGCTGGGCGTTCTGCTGCTCTGCGCGGCACTGGTACTCGCTGCTGCGGTGCCAGCTGCCTGGCTGGTCTCTGCTTTTGATTTTCCGGGACGTCCTATTTTGGACTGGGCGCTGGTCGTGCCGCTGGCTGCGCCGGGCTATGTCATCGCTTACGCGTATGCCGATCTTCTGGGCGTGGCCGGGCCTTTCCAAAGCGCGATCCGCGACGTCACAGGGCTGGCCGCGCGCGATTTCTGGTTTCCCGACGTCTACAGCGTGCCGGGCTGCGCGTTCGTTCTCGCTGCCTGTCTTTACCCCTATGTTTATCTCAGCGCACGCGCAGCCTTCACCACGCAATCGGTCTGCGCGCTGGAAGCGGCCCGAAGCCTGGGGGCAGGGCCAACACGTGCCTTCTGGCAGGTCGCTCTGCCCGGTGCCCGGCCCGCCATAGCCGCCGGCCTTAGCCTTGCCCTTATGGAAGCAGCCGCCGACTATGGCGCGGCGGATTTCCTTGGCGTGCCGACACTCACAGTCGGCCTTGTGCGCACTTGGGCCAGCTTTGGTGATGCCGCTGCGGCGGCGCGCCTTTCTGTATTCCTCATCGCCATTGCGCTCGCCTTTCAATGGCTCGAGCGGCGCGGGCGCGGGCAGGGCGGTGTACAGGCCAGTTCCATCCGATGGCGCGCGCAGGAGCGCGTGCGTCTTCGCGGGCTGACTGCGATTGGGGCGAGCCTGTTTTGCCTGACGGTTCTGGCGACAGGGTTTCTGGTCCCAGTCGCCCGCCTCGTCTGGATCGCGATTGAACAGCGCGCATCTGTTGCGCCTCTGAGCGATGCCCTGTGGAATTCCGTGCTTCTGGCAGGCATGGGCGCGGCCTTTGCCTTTGTGCTCGCGGTCATCATTGCGCTGGGTGCCCGGCACCGGAAGATCGGAGCGCGGCTCGGCCAGATTGCCGCCTCTGCGGGCTATTCGGTCCCCGGTGCCGTTCTCGCGGTTGGCGGGCTGATGGTGCTTAGCATCCTGCCACTCAGCCTGACGGGCGGGACCGCGATTGCGTTGCTCGTCTGGATCTATGCCAGCCGGTTTACCGCTGCCGGGGCCGGGCCGATGGAAGCCGCCCTTATGCGTGCTCCGGCTTCGCTCGGCCATGCGGCGCGCAGCCTGGGGGCAGGGCCGTTGCGGCAAGCCTGGTCGGTCGACCGGCCCATAGCCTTGTCGGGGGCGGCGATTGGCGCGTTGATCCTCTTCGTCGAAACGCTGAAGGAGCTTCCGGCCACGCTCATGCTTCGCCCGTTCAACTGGGACACGTTGGCCGTTCGCGCGCATGCCTATGCATCTGATGAGAGGCTTGCTGCTGCGGCGGCTCCATCGCTGCTGATCACGCTTGCGGGTCTTGGCCCAATTCTGATCCTCTGCCGGCAATTGGCGCGGGCGCGCCCCGGAGGCCAATGATGGACAGACTGGAAGCGGTCGATGTGAGCCGCAGCTATGGCGACGATACCGTTGTCGATGCTGTCAGCCTTGCGCTCGTGCCTGGCGAAGTCACGGCTCTGCTCGGCGGATCAGGCGCGGGGAAGTCGACACTGCTGCGCTTGCTGGCCGGGCTTGAGCCTGTGGATGCTGGCGAAGTCCGTCTCGGCGAACAGGTATTGTCGTCCCGGCACAAGACTGTGCCCGCCGAGAAACGCCATATCGGTCTCATCTTTCAAGACTTTGCGCTGTTTCCCCATCTCACCGCTGCGGAGAACGTTGCCTTCGGTCTCGCGCATCTCGAAAAAGGGGTGGCGAGACAGGAGGCTGAGATCTGGCTTGACCGGCTGGGCCTGTCTGCCCGTGCCGGAGCCTATCCGCATCAGCTGTCTGGCGGGGAACAGCAGCGCGTTTCAATTGCCCGTGCGCTTGCACCGAAACCAACTGCTATCCTGATGGATGAGCCATTCTCCGGGCTCGACCCGGCTTTGCGCGAGTCTGTTCGGGACAGCGCACTTGAGATCATTCGTGCAGCCCGGATTCCGGCGTTGCTCGTCACGCATGATGCGCATGAAGCGATGATCAGTGCCGACCGGCTGGCGGTCATGCGGGCCGGGCGGGTGGTGCAGGCGGGGTCACCGGAGGAGGTCTATGGTGCACCGGTTGATTTGCAGACGGCTGCAGCGCTTGGTCGGATCAATCTCTTTCGTGGACAGGTGAATGAAGCGGGGCAGGTGGCAACACCGTTCGGGACGCTCAAGAGCGCCACGTTTCCGGCGGGGACCGAGGTGGACATCGCCGTTCGAGAGGAAGCCATTATCCTGTCGCCGGGCGGCATTCCAGCGCGCGTGGAGGCCGTGGCGCGGGCCGGCGCGCTGGTCCGTCTGACACTCAGTTCAGGCGATTTTCGCGCATTTGCGCTTGTTTCACCGACGGATCGGCCCGACATCGGCGTTGAAGCAGGTGTTTCGATTGATCCGGCCGGCGCGTTCATCTTCCGTGCAGGCGGCAGCTGACAAAACTGTGCAGATGCCACAATTGCGGCCAAGGTCGTGTCTAGTTTCGAAGGCTGCCAAGGAGCCGCGTTCATGACGTCCCGTCCCGTTAAAGCCCTGACAGCGCTTGTTTTTAGCGTATTTGCTGCTGTTTCGGCACATGCACAGGGCCTGATCCGCGATGCTGAAATCGAACTGACCCTGCGCGAATGGACCGACCCCATTCTGGAGGTTGCCGGTCTGAATCCGGACGATGTCGGTCTCTACATCATCAATAGCCCCGAGCTGAATGCATTTGTCGCCAATGGGCAGAATATCCATTTGCATACGGGGCTTCTGATTGCCGCCGAAAACCCCGCTCAGATCAAGGGCGTGATCGGCCATGAGACGTGTCACATTGCCTGCGGTCATACCGTTACGCGTTCTCGCGCCGCTTCGCGGGCCTCCCGGCCAGCATTGGTTTCGATTGGTCTTGGCGTGCTCGCCATCGCAGCAGGCGCAGGCGATGCCGGTGCGGCCCTGATCGCAAGCTCGCAGCAATTCGCGGCTATCAACTTCTTCACCCATACGCGCGCGGAAGAAGCAGCAGCCGATGCCGCCGCGGTCAGCTATCTGGCTGCGCTTGGCGAGTCGCCGGCCGGGATCGTCGAATTCTTCGAGAATTACCGGTATCAGGAAGTGTTGTCTGAGGCGCGCCGGTTTCAGTACTTCCGGGCCCACCCGCTCGCATCTGACCGGATTCGCACGACCCGCGCGCTTGCGGAGCAAACGGGCCTGATGGACGTGCCGCCGGATGCGCGCACACAGAAGCAATATGATCTTATGCGTGCAAAGCTGATTGGCTTTCTCGAGCCAACCGCGCGCGTCTACCAGAAGTATCCTCGCACCGATACGAGCGCCCCGGCGCTGTATGCGCGCTCGATTGCTGCCATGCAGGCGGCTGATTTCAACGAAGCGCTTCGGGATGTGGACTTGCTGATCGAGCAGGACCCTGAGAACCCTTACTATCATGAACTCAAGGGCCAGATCCTGTTTGAAGGAGGGCAGGCGGCCGAGTCCGTCGAGCCCCACGCCCGCTCGCTCGAACTGCTGCCCGGACACCCCTTGCTGCTGATCAATTACGCCCGCTCATTGATTTTTCGTGCTGAAGCCGGCGATTTGGAAGCGGCTGAGGAAGCCCTGCGTGACGCGCTGATTGCTGAGCCAAACAATGCCTTTGCCTGGCACCAGCTGGCCGCCACGCTCGACAAGCAGGGGCGGCGCGCTGAAGCCCAACTGGCGACGGCGGAATCGGCCTATGCAATCGGCGATCTGCCGCGTGCGCACTCCTTCGCCCGCCGCGCCAGCGATGATTTTGAACGTGGCACGACCCTGTGGCGGCGGGCCGATGACATTGTCGCCATTACCGATCCTGCGCTTGAAGAAAACCGTGGTGCCTATCAGCGCCGGCGTCTCAGCGTGGCGACGCGATAACGATTTCGTCAGACCGCTTCACTGCGATTGCCATGGACGTTGACCGCGGCAGGCGCCAGATAAGCCCCAGTTTTGAAACGCACCGATCAGGAGATCCGATGATCCGGCCCATGCTGTTCACTGCCGCCGCTGCGGCCATTGCCGTCACACCCGCCTGCGCCCAGCAGGAGGCGGGAGACATGTCCCGCGCCGATGTGGAGGAGATCGTTCGCGAATACATCCTCGAAAATCCGGAAATCATCGAAGAAGCGCTGATCATCCTCACTGAACGCCAGCAGGCTGAGGAAGATGCGCAGGCACAGGCCGCCATCGCGAGCCGTGCCGATGATCTCTACAATGATGCCCGCGACTTCTCGATCGGCCCGGAAGACGCCGAACTGACGATTGTCGAGTTCTTCGATTATCGCTGCGGTTACTGCAAAGCCTCGCTCGACTGGGTGCAGGGCCTTCCAGAAGAGCATGACGGAAAGGTGCGCGTGATTTTCAAGGAATTCCCGATCCTCTCAGCTGAAAGCGAGCAGGCGGCCCTTGCGGCGCTCGCCGCGGGCAAGCAGGGCAAGTACAATGAAATGCATGCAGCGCTGATGAAGTCGCGCAGCGCGTTCAAGGCCGACGATATCGATCGGATTGCCGAAAGCGTGGATGTCGATGTCGAGCGTATGCGTGCCGACATGAAGCTCGGCGAGACCCGTACGCATCTCAATGATGTTCGCAAACTCGCTCAGGCTATCGGCACGAGCGCAACGCCGACCTTCATCATCAATGGTGAGCTTGTTGCCGGCTTCGACCGCCGTCGTCTGGAAACGATGATTGAGGATGCGACCAGCTAGCGTCTCTGGCTAACCGGCAAGTCGCTCAATTTCAGACTCGGAAAGCTCTGAATTGTCGTACACGTTTTGCACGTCATCGAGCTCATCAAGCACATCCAGAAGTTTCATGAGCGTGTCGGCGGGGTCGCCTTCGACGGGCACGGTGTTCTGCGGCTTCCAGATGAGCTTGGTGGATCTGGCCTCGACGTCCTTGAATGCCTCGTCAAGCTGTCCGGCGACCTCCATCAGGTCTTCCCGTTCCGTATAGATGTAGTGGCCCTGATCATCGCTCTCGACGTCGGTGGCTCCTGCCTCAATGGCAGCTTCCATGACACTCATCTCATCGCCGGCCTCGGGCGGATAGACGATCTCACCGACATTCTCGAAGCCGAAAGAGACTGAGCCCGTTTCGCCGAGATTGCCGCCATTCTTGGAGAAGGCGGTGCGAATTTCCGAGGCTGCGCGGTTCCTGTTGTCGGTGGAAGCTTCAACGATCACGCCGACGCCTCCGGGGCCAAAGCCCTCATAGCGGACATCTTCATAAGCATCTCCGCCACCGCCCTGGCCTTTGTCCACAGCACGCTGGATGTTGTCCTTGGGCATGGACTCGCCGCGCGCATTCTTGATCGCCAGCCGGAGGCGCGGATTGCCGTCGGGGTCGGGACCGCCAAGCTTCGAGGCGATCGTGATTTCCTTTGAGAGCCGGGCGAACAGAACGGCGCGTTTCTTATCCTGTGCGCCTTTGCGATGCTGAATATTCGCCCATTTACTGTGGCCGGCCATGGCGGACCTCTTGTCTGGATTACCGATTGAGGGTGGGTCTAGCGGAACGGGGCGGGGGAGGGAAGCGCCGGGCTGATGCCGTGTTTGGCTGAATTTCGCGAGACGAACGGAGCGATTCTCGTTATTCCGCGTTTCCATACTCTAGGTTGGCCCTATGTCGCCCGGAGACCGAAGGATCTGACATTATGGCCACGCTTGAAACTGAAGAGCCGAAGAAGAAGCTCGAAAAGAACCTTAAACTATTCGACGTGTACTCGATGGCGACTGGCGCGATGTTCTCGTCCGGTCTGTTTCTGCTGCCAGGTATTGCCGCTTCTTACACGGGCAACTCGGTTTATCTCGCCTATTTCTTCGCCGGCTTCCTGATCCTCCCGGCAATGTACTGTATGGCCGAGCTGTCGACCGCGATGCCGAAATCCGGTGGAACATACTTCTTCTTGGATCGCAGCCTCGGTCCGATGATGGGCACGATTGGCGGTTTGGGGTCTTGGATTGCCGTCGTATTCAAGAGCGCCTTCGCGCTGGTCGGGATGGGGGCCTATCTCGGCCTTTACATGGACCTGCCTTTCACTGTCACCGCGATCGTTCTGACGATTGTGTTTGGGGCGGTGAACCTGTTCGGGGCAAAGGAGACGACCGCCCTGCAGCGCGTTCTGGTAACCCTGCTCGTCGTTATCTTGTCGGCATTTGTGATCCTTGGTCTCGCCACCGAAGGCATGTCCAAGGTCTTCCGGCCGGATCCTGATTACGGGCCCTATTTCTCCTCGGGACTGGTCGGGTTTATCTCCACGATCGGTCTTGTTTTCGTCTCCTATGCCGGGCTCACCAAGGTGGCGAGCGTTGCTGAGGAAGTCGAAAATCCGGACCGAAACATTCCGCTTGGCATGGTCCTGTCGCTTATTACGGCGACGACGATCTACACGCTCGGCACACTGATCCTCGTGACCGTGCTTCCGCCGCAGGAGCTTTTCGAAAGCCTGACGCCGGTTGCCGATGCGGGGCGCAAATTCCTTGGCTGGGTGCCTTATGATCTCGGCGTGGTCCTGATCGTCGTGTCGGCTATCGCGGCGTTCGCCTCGACAGGCAATGCCGGCATCATGTCAGCCTCGCGCTATCCTTTCGCCATGGCTAAAGACGGGCTTCTGCCATCCCGTTTGAGTCATGTGGGTCGGTTCGGCACGCCATCGCTCGCTATTGTCGCCACGACACTCGCGATGATCGTTGTACTGGTGGTCTTTGATGTGGCCTCCGTCGCCAAGCTCGCCAGTGCGTTCCAGCTTCTCCTTTTTGGCCTTATCTGCATCGCGGTCATCGTCATGCGCGAAGCACGGATCGACACCTACAAGCCCGGCTTCAAAGTGCCTTTCTATCCATGGCTACCGATTGCGGGCGTACTGATCGCCTTCTGGCTGATCATTGAAATGGGCATTCTCGCCATCGGCTTTACCGGCATGGTCGTGATCGGCTGTGTCGTCTGGTATCAGCTGTACGCATCCGGCGACCTGCGTCGGCGGGGCGCGATCTTCCATGTGCATGAGCGCCTTGGCCGCCAGCGCTATGAAGGTATCGAGCACGAATTGATGACGATCATTCACGATCGGACGCAGGCAGAAAACCTGTCCTATGAAACCGTGGTGGCGCAGTCCGCCATGACGGATCTGCGTCACGGCGAGTACAATCTGTCCGGGCTGATCGGGCGTATCTCCCGACTGTCTCAGGAGCGATTCGAGATTGAAGAAGGCGTGATCGAAGAGGTCTGGACCGAGGACAATGTCGCCGTTCAGCCCCTCAGCGAAGGCATAGCGATCGCTTTTGCATCAACCAGCCGGGTTGAGCAGCCTGCGCTCTTTGTCTTCCGCTTCGGACCTACGACAAAACTCCGCATACGGGGGCAGGAGGGGCGTCACACGCTGATGTTTCTGCTCACGCCGCCACAACCTGCAGGGCTTGATCTGCGCATTGTCGGCCACCTTGCCGAGGTTGTGCAGGGCGATGGCTTTGAGTTGCGCTGGTTACAAGCGGAAGATGAGCGCGCCCTGAATGAGATCCTGATGCGTGACGATCACTTCATTCATGCACCGGTGTCCGAACTGCATGCCCTGAAAGGTCAGATCGGCTCAACGGTCGCCGAAATCGAGTTACCCCCCAGCTGCCTCATCGTGATGATCGAGCGGGACAACAAGCTGATCATAGCGCGGCCAACCGAACAGGTGCTTGATAATGATCTTCTAGCCATCATTGGAGAGCCGGATGATCTGGGACTGCTGGCGGATGGCCCGAGGTTGAAGAAAGAGGAGACCGTCGATTAAGCGGTCGCGGCTTCGGCGGCATCCTGGCCGATCTCGGTGGTGTCCGGCGGTCCAAAGCTGACAAGGATGACACCCTCACCGCCGCGTGGCTCCCGGTTGGGCCCAAGAAAGACGATCGATTTGTCGGGCCTGATTTCGGCGATCAGATCGGATTTTGGCCGGTCGGCATAAAACTCGTCGAGCCCGTATTTCTCCGTCAATTGGGTGCGCGCAAACTCCCAGCCCCGGTACAGGTCTCGCACCAGCGCATCGTACGACCGCCCGCGCTTCATCAGGGTGCGGCCGCGCGTTCCCATGCCGATGATTCTCGGATCTTCCTCGTCTCCATCCTGCGGGGAGAGTTGGTGGACCTTGTGACGGCCGAGTTCCGGCGCGAAATGGCCGCAGACCAACGCGTTGTAGGGCTCGTTCGTTGAGAGCGCCGCGACGGTTTCAAAGCGTGAATGATCGAGGCGGACTTCTGCTTCCTCGGAGAGCACTTCTCCAAAGAATGTCTCGAGGCCGGCTTCGCGGGCAGGACGGAGCCGCCGCCAGTTCGAGTCGGCGAGAATCGTATCGATGCTGGCTTCCTGAAGCGTTTGGGAGAGGCCCATGCTCCAAGGATTCACCCCCACAACTAAAACGCCTGGGCGTTCCTTGCGCGCCAGCCCCAGCCATCGGGCCATTGGGCTGATGGTGAAGCCGTGGAGAACCACAGTGGCAAACACCATCGCAAAAGCGAGCGGCGCGATCCGGTCGGCTCCGTAAATGTCGAAGGTCGAATTTCTGGACAGGTCGACGAGCAATGAGCCGAACAGGCCGGAGACTGCCACGGCAACGATCCCGCGTGGGGCAATCCAGCCGAGCAGGATCGCCTCGTTCCGCTTCAGCGTGCCGTATGTCGAAATCCAGACCGACAGGGGGCGCACAATAAACAACATACAGATGAGGAAGAGCAGCGTCTGCCATGTAAGCGCTGCACCGATCATTTCCGGTGTCAGGTTCGCGGTAAGGATCACGAACACGCCAGAGACCAGCAGAACGGCGATGTCTTCCTTGAACTTGCGAAGCTCGGCGAGGCCCGCCAGCCGCGAATTGGCGAGGGTCATACCATAGGCTGTGACCGCGACGAGGCCGATCTCTTTTTCCATCAACTCGGCAATGCCGTAGCACATAATAATCGAGGCGAAGATGATGGGAGCCTTTAGGAACTCTGGCGTCCAGCCAGCCCGAAAGGCCCGCATAATGCCCCATCCAAAGGCGACACCGAGCGCAACCCCGACACTGGCCGCGAACACAATCCATATCGCCGCACCGATCACGCTTTGGCCCTGCGCAAGAACCCGAATGATCTCATAGGCCGCGACAGCGAACAGCGCGCCGACGGGATCGTTGACGATGCCTTCCCATTTCAACGCGGCCCCTGTACGCCCGCCCAGCTTGGACTGGCGCAGCAGCGGCATGATCACGGTCGGCCCGGTCACCACCATGACGCCGGCAAAGACAATGGCGCTCGCCCAATCCAGACCAGCCGCGTAATAGGCTGCCAGCGATCCGAGCACCCAGGCCAGCGGCCCACCGACGAACACCATGCGCCGCACCGCCGCACCGGCATCGCGTAGATTCTCGAATTTCAGCGCGAGCCCGCCCTCAAACAGGATGACAGCCACCGCCAGTGAGACGATGGGGCGTAGGAGATCGCCAAACTCATGGGAGGGATCAAGAAGGGCCCCTTCAACGCCATAGAATAGGGGACTGGCAGGGTTGCCAAACACGACGGCCCAGAATGGGCCGACCGCTAGGCCTGCCAGTGCCATGAGCACGATCGCTGGTGCCTGAATCCGCCAAGCGATCCATTGCGCACCAAGGCCAAGCGCGCCGATGAGCGCGCAGGAGAAGATCAGAGTGTCGTGATGCAAAGCCCGCCCCCGAGACTAACCGTTCATGCCTTATCGACGTCCACCGCATCGGCAAAGTCGAATCCGATTTCACGCGAGCCGTACTCGCCTTGCAGGTAGCTATCGATCCGGGTCGCGAACCAGCTGTGAACATGGTCGTAGATGTGCTCGTAGAACGGGGCGGGGTCGTGGTCGGCCAGCGGGAGTTCGAACTCGTATTCCGGTCCGCCAGTAATCTGCACCGTGAAAACGTCGCCTGCCTTGCGGCATTCCATCGTCAGACGCAGCCAGTCTGTGCCCTTCGTCACCCGGACGGCGAGGCCGAACATCACTGGACCAAGTGGACGGAACCCGCGTGGCGGGATGGAGAAGGCCTTGTCACCATAAGGTTTAGGGTCAAACGGCCCGGTGGGCGGCACCAGATGGACGCATACGCCGTCCTTGGCGTCCATGAAATCGCACAGGCCCTGGCGCAATTCCTCGGCTAGCTTGCGGATGCGGTCATAGTTTTCCGCCGCCAGGTCCTGATAGCGGTCCACCGTTTCCAGCAGCGTCTCAAATCTCGAGGCCATAGCGGTTTCCTTTGCGGGGAGCGCGGTAAGCGCAATCGTGTTTGTGGCGAGGATGAAGCGCCCGCTGAAAAAGGCAATGCCTGTCAGTCACCTCAGGCGGCGACGCGGCGGGCCTCAAACCGTTGCGCCTGAAGCGCATGATCGATGGTTTCAAGGCTCGGCTGGACATCTGCCGGGATCATTGCCCGCCCGATCTCAATGGCGGCGCGCGGGGTCAGGCCAGACCCGTAAGCGCTTAGCACGGCCCGACTCACATCCAGGACATTTGCCTCTTCTTCGACCACTTGTCCGAACCGGGAGGCAATCGGGCCGACCACGCCATAGGCGAGAAACACGCCGAGAAAGGTTCCGAGCAAGGCTGTGGCGATCATGGCTCCGAGAATGGTCGGGGACTGGTTAATCGCGCCCATGGTTCGGATGATGCCGAGAACGGCGGCGACAATGCCGAGAGCAGGCAGGGCATCGGCGACCGTATGGAGGGCGTGAACGCCGCGCATGCGGCGCTCCACGACCGCGGCGATCATGCGATCCATGCGTTCTTCGGCACGGGCGGGGTTGTTCAAGTCCAGCGCCATCAGGCGAAAGGCATCGCAAATCATGATGCGCGTATCGACATCGTCCCGGATGGTCGGGGCGGCTGCAAAGGCCGCGCTGGTTTCCGGCGCTTCGATATCATCCTCAATGGCCACGAGGCCGCGTTTGCGGGCGCGCGAGGTCAGATCGTAAAGCAGGGACAGAAGCGCGATGTAGTCTTCAGTGTGCCATTTCGAGCCGTTCATGGCCTTTCCGAAACCGGCGAGCGCATCGCGCGCAACGCGGGTGGAATTGCCAATAAACAACGTCCCAAGCGCTGCACCCGCAATCAGCCCAAGCTCCAGCGGGAGAGCGTGCAAAATGCCCTTGCCGCCGCTGACGAGCAGCGCGGCCGCGACAATCGCAATTACAAGAACAAGGCCGACCAGTTGAACCATAACGGGTTTTGTCGCTGCCAAGGCTTAAGATTGCGTCATTGGCCCTGCGGCAGGGGTCACCTCGTGCTTGATCTTTCGACCGGCCCGCCCGAAGAACAACGCATGGCGGTTTCGACAACAGATCCGGAAAACGCGCCGCGGCCCGATCGTCGCGGCGCTTTCCGTTTGCTGTTCTTCGCGCTTTTGGCCATCGGCGCGGGCAATACGATGCTGATTTCAGCCGTGCTGCCGCCGATGACCCGGGAACTCGGCCTGCCAGACTGGATGGCGGGGGCTGTGTTCTCCTTTTCGGCGCTCTGCTGGTCGATTGGCAGCCCGTATTGGGGAAAAAAGAGCAATGTCTGGGGGCGGCGGCGCGTCGCCTCGATCGGTCTGGCTGGATATGCCGTTTCGATGCTGCTCTTTGGCGTGTCCGCCGCGCTGGCCTTGGGTGGCACGATTACGGGGTCTATTGCGATTTTTCTGTGTCTGGCCGCATCACGCGCCGTGTTCGGCCTGGTCGGATCGGCCTCGACACCCGCGGCGCAGGCCTATGTGGCGGACCGGACGAGCACGTCCGAGCGCACCGAGGAGATCGCCTCCGTGACGGCAGGGTTCAGTGTCGGCACGGTCGTCGGACCGGCCTTTGCGGCCGCTCTTGTTTCAGCTTTCACCTTCCTGTCCCCGACCTATGGCCTGATCAGCCCCGTCTTCATCACAATGCTACTCGCGGCGGCTATGTCGATCCTGCTGCTGACGCGCCTGCCTGAAACGCGCAGGCCGCAAACCGATGCAACCACGATTGAGGAAACGCCGGGCGCGCGGGGCCTTTGGTACCAGATGCATGTCGCACCCTTTCTGATCTATGCCGTGGGTCTGTCGATTGTCACAGGCGTGCTGACTCAGACCTTTCTCTTTGCAGTGATGGATAAGATGGACGTGTCCGGCCCGCTCGCGGTTCAGTACACGGGCCCGGCCTTCACGCTTGGCGCTGTCGGTGTGCTGTTGTCCCAGCTCGTTCTGATCCCTCGCCTGAAGTATTCCAGCCGGACTCTGATGATTGTGGGCGCGATCCCTATGGTGCTCGGTGCGCTGATGATCATCCCGGCAGGCAAGAACGCTTATTCCATCTTGGTCACGGCTCAGTTTTTGATCGGCCTGGGGCAGGGGCTTGTCCGCCCTGGTTTTTCCGGCGGAGCCTCTCTTGCCGTGAAGCCGGAACTGCAAGGCAACGTTGCCGGCCTGGTCATCTCTGCAAATGGCCTTGGCTATGTCGTGACGCCGTTTTTTGGGCTCTACATATATGAGTTCGTGGCCCCGTGGGCTCCGTTCCTATTCTGCGCTGTCATGCTGACGCTGATGAGCATCTTCGCGGCCTTCGCCCTTAAGCCAGGCCCGGACGCTGTTGCCGACGAATAGGTGTCGTATTCAGCGGGACGTCTGAAGCGAACCGCCGCCGGAATCTCCAAGCACATAAGCCAGCATGATCTTGGTCGGAAAACCGTCCGCAGCGAAGCCGCGCGCCTTCTGGAACCTCTGTAGCGCGCCTTTAGTGCCGCGTCCGGCGATCCCGTCAACGGCACCTGCATCATAACCGAGCGTATTCAGTCCCGCCTGCAATTCCTTGATCTCGGCCACTGAAAGCGGCTCGATATCGTTCGGCCACGGCGTCAGTGGATTGTCCTGCCCGCCCACGCCGTCTGACAAAAGACCTACGGCCAGCGCATAGCTGTCGGCGCGGTTGTAGGTCTTGAAGACATCGAAGTTTTCAAAGAGCAGAAATTTCGGTCCATCCGCCCCGGCCGGCAGCCAAAGCTCTGCCGCGCTCGCGCCGCCAGTCTGGAACGGGCCGCCGCGCGTTGGTGCAAGGCCTGTCGCCTCCCAGAAGGCCATGTCACGTCGCTCGCCATTAGCGATGGCGAAGTCGAAATTCGGCGGCGTAGACACTTCAATGCCCCAGGGCTGGCCCGGCCGGTAGCCTGAGACTGCCAGATAGTTTGCGGCTGAAGCGAGCGCATCTGCGGGATTGTTCCAGACATCCTTCAGGCCATCGCCTTCGAAATCTTCGGCATGAGCGAGATAGGTGGATGGCATGAACTGGGTCTGGCCCATGGCTCCGGCCCAGCCTGAAACGAGATCGGAGCGAGTCACCAGACCCATCTCGACGAGTTTCATGAGGGCGGTGAGTTCGCCTTCGGCAAAGGCCTGCCGGCGGCCTTCAACTGCCATGTTGGACAAGGCATTGGCTGCATCGTTCACGCCAATGAAGCCGCCGAAATTGCTTTCCATGCCCCAGATCGCCACCAGCACTTCGCGGTCAACGCCGTAGCGGGCTTCCAGCCCGTCAAAAAGCCCGGGTGTCTCCGAGAGTTTCTCGGCACCGGTCGCCTTGCG
The DNA here is from genome assembly GCA_028285145.1 of Hyphomonadaceae bacterium. Lineage (GTDB taxonomy): Bacteria > Pseudomonadota > Alphaproteobacteria > Caulobacterales > Hyphomonadaceae > JANQQC01. The sequence continues at coordinate 223,479 of JANQQC010000047.1, read as the reverse complement.
ACCCTCGCTGACCGCCGACGACAGATATTCCCAGATCGGTTTGGCAAACTCGGCCTGATCGCTGATGCCTGTCCGGGCGATCGAGGCTTCATTGCCCAGATACAACGACAGCGGAGAAAGATCCGACAGAATCGTCGTCACAGCGTCCCTTGACCGGCCCGAGGCAACCGAACGCGCAGCGAAATCAGTGCGCCAGTCATCAATGCGGGGATCGCCAGACGGCGTAAATCCGAAGACAGGATCGGGGGCAGCAGGGGCTTCTGCAACTGGGGTGGTTCGCGGAGTGCCTCCCATATCAGGAGTTGGCGCTGGCGTTGGGTCAGGAGCCGAGCCTGGGGTCGGTGCGGGGGCCGGCTCTGCCGTACTGGGTGCCGATGCGCAGCCAGAAAGCAGCGCAAGGGAAGACGCGGCAATCATCCATCGCAGGCGGGGTCCGTGGGTCATGGTCATGTGGGGCTCCGATATCCGGCCAAGATCGCTGTCGTCCCGGCGTTGACTTGGGCTCACGCCTTGGATACACGCCTCAGCTTCGCTGTAACAGACCAAATGACGCAAGGGCCGGGCCCATGAAAGTTAAATCATCGCTCAAAGCTCTGAAGAACCGTCACCGGGACTGTAAAGTCGTGCGCCGGAAGGGCCGCGTTTACGTGATCAACAAGACTGATCCACGTTTCAAGGCGAAACAGGGCTAAGCCCCAAACTCAGGACAACTCGTTATGACAGCCCGGATCGCGCTTTTTGATCTCGGGAACGTCGTCGTCGATTGGCGTCCCGCCCGCCTGTATGAAAAGCGGTTCGGCGATGCAGACGCTGCCGCGCACTTTCTTGCCGAAATCGACGCCATGAACTGGCATAAGAACCACGATTCTGGCACGCCAATGGACGAGACGATCCCCGCCCTGATCGAGGATTTTCCTCATCATGCCGACCATATCCGGGCCTGGAAGACCGAATGGATGGAGATGTTTGAGGGCTATGTGCCCGGTGTGCCGGAGCTGATCGGACGCCTCGAGGCCGCTGAAACGCCGCTCTATGCGCTCTCCAATATGGCCAGTGAGACGGCGAAACCCATCTTCGATCGCTTCCGCATCATTAATGTCTTCCGTGACATTGTGGTCTCCGGCGATCATGGAGTGATCAAGCCGGCGCGGGAGATTTATGACATAACGCTCAACCGGATGGGCAATCCGGAGCCATCAGAGGTTCTATTCATTGATGACCGGCAGGAGAACATCGAGGCGGCGGAAGCGCTCGGCTTTCACGGACATGTGTTCACTGATGCCGCCGGTCTTGAGCGTGCGCTTCTGGATCATCAGCTGATCTCGCCTTGAAGCCGCCGTCATAGGCTCCATACTCGGTTACATGTTCAAAGCGCTCGCTTTTTCCCTTGTTCTGCTCGTCGGCAGCCAATCCGCTGGCCCGACGGACGAAATGTTCGAGAAATTGCTGGAAGCACCGACCGAGCCCGAGGCGACCGAAATCGCCATGGATATTTTTGCCGCCTGGATGGAAAGTGGTTCCCCGACCGTAGACATTCTGATGGAACGGGGCGTGGCGGCCCAGATGGCGGGTGACGTCACGCTTGCGCGCTCCATGTATGACCGCGCCATCCTAATCCAGCCTGATTATGCTGAGGCATGGAACCGGCGGGCAGGGCTCTTTCTGGCCGAAGAAAAGTATGCGGAAGCCCTTCGCGATGTGAATGAGGCCTTGCGCCTTGAGCCACGCCATTTCGGGGCGTGGACGGGACTTGGGGCCGTGCTCGAAACGTTCGGGGCCCGCAAGGAGGCGCTGGCCGCCTATCGCGAGGCGCTGAAAATTCATCCCCATCTCGCGCCGGCAAAGCTCGCCGAGCGTCGCCTTGCCACAAACTCAGACGGACAATCCCTTTGAAAACCATCCTTCTCGGCCTGCTCGTCATGTTCACTGTGTCGAGCCTCAGTGCCTGCGTGCACAGCGCCATCTACACCTCCCGCGTGGAGGACAGGTTCCCGGCTGTGGGCGAGCTGATCCCCGTGAATGGGGCAGACGTGCATGTTCTCACGCAAGGCGAGACTGGCCCGCCTGTCCTGATGATCCATGGGGCGAGCGCCAATGCCCGCGAGTTTGAGTGGACCCTCGCACCGCGTCTCGCCGGGGATCACCGGGTCTTCATGGCTGATCGGCCCGGGCATGGTCATTCCGACCGTCCAGATGACGCCCATAAGCTAGGCGTGCAAGCCGAACAGATGGCGGGTGTACTTGAGGCCTTCGCGCCGGGGGAAAAGGCGGTCATCGTCGGCCACTCTTTCGGTGGCGGCGTTGCACTGCGGCTGGCGCTTGATCGGCCAGATCTTGTCGAGGGCCTCGTTCTGCTCGCTCCTGTCTCCCATGATTGGGGGAATGGTGGGGAGACCTGGTACAATCGCTATGCCGGTCCGCCGGTGATTGGTCCGGCCTTTAGCCAGCTTGTCCCGATCGTTGGTCCTGCGCAGGTCGAAGCCGGCATCAATGGCGTGTTCGACCCGGCACCTGAGCCGGCAGGGTATTTCGAGAATTCCGCGATCGGTCTCCTGTTCCGGCCGGGAAACTTTCGCGCCAATGCAAGGGATGTAAACGCCCTGCGCGAAGAACTTGGCACGCAGTCGGCCCGCTATGAGCAACTCGATATGCCGATTATCGTCTTCTCCGGCGCGCAGGATACGGTGATCAGTCCGCCGCTCCATGTCGGCAAATTGAAACACCAGGCGCAGGATCTGGAACTGGTTCCACTCGCCGATGAAGGCCACATGCCACACCACGGCGAAGGCGCGGCTGTGGCGGAGGCCATTCGGCGTCTGGCGTCAGAGCCCGACGCGTCGTAAGAGACCGCTCCTTCATGCTTAACGGAGCCTCCCATGGACGCTGGAACGACCGCCCTCAACGAAACAACGCGTGAAAAACTCCGCCAGACGGTGGAGCGCGTCGAGCGTCTTGAGGAAGAAAAAAAAGAGGTCGCCGAGCAGATCAAGGAAGTCTACGCGGAGGCCAAGGCTTTCGGGTTTGACACCAAGGCGCTCCGTCAGGTTGTCCGTTTGCGCAAGATCGACCGTGCCGAGCGCGAAGAGCAGGAAATGCTGCTCGACGTCTATTTGCAGGCCGTCGGCGAAATCTAGTATCCTTTTGCGATGTCGCGCGAAGTCGATGATCGCAAGAAACGCAAAGCGCTCAGGAAGCTGAGAAAAGCGGCGGAGCTCGCAGAAGCCGGGCTTGGCCCGCCTCTGTCCGACTGGGAACGCGAATTCCTTGAAGAGGTCGAGCAGCGCATCGAGACCTATGGCTCCGCTTTTGCCGATCCGAGCAAGGGCGCGCTCGAAGAGCCTTTGTCCACGCTTCAGACTCAGAAGCTGAAGGAAATCGACAAGAAGGCGCGCGGGAAGGGCAGCGGGGGGTTCAAGCCACGCAAGGGCCTGTCCTCGAAGAAGAAGCCGCCATACACGCCGCGCGGCCGCGACATCAACGAAGATGTCGAGGCTGAGATCGAGGACTCGGCGGACAATGCAGCGCCGGACGCACAGAGCGTGCCCCGGAGTCCGCGTCTCGTAGCATCCGGCGATGCGCCTGAGCCTGCTCCACGCCCGAATAGGCCACCCAAACTTCGTGTGATCGATGGTGGCGGCGGGGAACAGTCATCCTGATTGCGCATTCCTGCGTATAGAAGCTTACCTGCCCGAAGGAGCGCGCATGAAAACCGTCGTCATCACAGGCGCATCAACCGGCATTGGCCGATCCGCTGCTGAGTACCTTGCCCGTCAGGGCTGGCGCGTCTTCGCTGGCGTTCGCAAACAGGCCGATGCTGATGCACTTCTCGAGAACGTGGTCGGGGATCTACGCCCGATCATTCTGGATGTCGCCAGGCAGGAACAGATCGATGCGGCGGTTGAAACTGTTTCCGCAGCGCTCGGTGATGCGTGCCTTGATGGCCTCGTCAACAATGCCGGGATCGCCAATATGGGCCCGCTCGCCTTACAGCCATTGGATGAGTTCAAAGCGCATTTTGACGTCAACGTGTTTGGCCTGCTGGCCGCCACACAGGCCTTCGTGCCGCTGCTGGGGGGCGACACCAACCGAACGGGCAAGCCCGGCCGCATCATTAACATCACCAGTGTGGGCGGGCGCATCGCATCGCCCTTCCTCGGAGCCTATGTGGCGACCAAGCATGCCGTCGAAGCGATGACCGACACGCTCCGCCGCGAACTGATCGTCTATGGGATTGACGCCATCTCGATCGGTCCGGGCTCGGTGAAGACGCCGATCTGGGACAAGGCCGAAGACAAGAATGAAAGCGGGCCCTATGACAATACAGTCTGGGCAAGTTCACTGGAGAAATTTTCAGAGGTCATGCTCAATGGCGGACGCGATGGCCTCGAGCCAAAAGAGATCGCCGAGACCATTGAAACCGCGCTAACCGATCCGAGCCCTAAGGCCCGCTACGCGCCGGTGCCGAACAAATTGACTAATTTCACCATCCCCACGCGCTTACCCAAGCGCTGGCTGGATAAAGTCTTCCAGAGCCGGTTCGATCTCAGAAAGTCGAACTGACGCAGACTTTTTCAAAGCTTTCCTGCTGCGCCCGCAGCATCGTCCCTCTATGCTGGAAGCAGACATAGCGGGGATCAGATAATGGCAGTGCATGGCGGCAACGAAATCCTGATCAAGGATGCGTTGGTTTTCCTGTTTGCAGCCGGCGTAATTGTGCCGGTTTTTCGCGCGCTGAAGATCCCGGTTGTTGTTGGCTTTGTGATCGCTGGCGTTCTGCTCGGGCCCGCGGGCGTCGGCTCGTTGGTCGAGAACATACCCATACTGGCCTACTTCTCGATTTCGGAACCGGAGGCGGCCGCTCCCTTTGCGGAGCTTGGCGTGCTCTTCCTGCTCTTTCTGCTGGGGCTCGAATTTTCATTTGAAAAACTATGGGCGCTGCGCCGGGTCGTGTTTGGGGCAGGCGCGCTGCAGGTCGCCACCAGCGCTGCGGTGATAGGCTTTGCAGCCTATGCCTTTGGCCTACCTGGCCCGACAGCGATCATCATCGGTCTGGCACTCGCGCTGTCCTCCACGGCGATCGTCATGCAGCAGATGATCGAAGAGCGCCGCGCGGCCACGGAAGTGGGGCGGTCCTCGCTTGGTGTGCTGCTCTTTCAGGACCTCATGGTTGCCCCGATCCTGATCTTTGTCGGCTTCGCCGCGAGCGATGGCGATGGTGCGCTTTCAGCGGCCATTTTTGAGGCATTGCTGGAAGGCGGCCTGGCGATCCTTGTGATCTACCTGATTGGCCGCTTCCTCCTTCGGCGCGTGTTCCGCCTGGCGGCATGGTCCGGCGGGCGCGATTTCCTGATGGCGCTCACCCTGCTCACTGTTGTCGGGGCGGCCGCCATCACCGCGAATGCCGGGCTTTCGCTTGCTTTGGGGGCCTTCCTTGCCGGGCTCATGCTCGGGGAGACCGAGTTCAAGCACCAAACCGAGGTCGATCTTGAACCCTTTAAGGGCCTGCTGCTCGGCCTGTTCTTCATGACGGTCGGCATGGGGCTCGATCTTAATATCGTGTCATCGCAGGCTGGCGCTGTTGTCGCCGGACTGATGGCCCTGCTCGTCCTGAAGGTTGTGCTCGCCTTCATCGCCTGCCGCCTGTTCGCGTCCAAAACTCCATCTGCCGTGGAGACGTCTTTCCTGCTCGCACCTGCCGGTGAGTTCGCTTTCGTCATTCTTGCTGCGGCAACTGCCGGCGGCGCGATTGAGCCAGAGCTTGCCGGGCTGATTGCTGTGATCGCTGGCCTCTCAATGGTCCTGATCCCGCTTATGGGATGGGGCGGCCGGGCCATTGCTGGACTGATGACGCCACCGAAGCTGGCACCGGAGCTCGGTGAGTTCTCCGATCTTGAGGGCCATGTCGTGATTGCCGGGTTTGGACGAGTGGGTCAGGCGATTGCCCATATTCTGCGCGATGAGGACGCAGAAATCGTCGCGCTGGAACGTGATGCGATGCGCGTCTCCCATGGCCATGAAGATGGTTGGAAAGTCTATCTTGGGGATGCCTCCCGGACAGAGATTCTTGAACGCGCCGGATCGCGCGGTGCCGCTTTGTTTGTCGTGACCGTGGACGATCCACCGAGTGCGGAGCGCATGGTTCGGGCGATGCGGGCGGCGCGGATGGATGCACCGATCCTCGCTCGGGCAGGGGACTCAGATCACGCCGCCCAATTGCTGGAGGCTGGGGCCACTTTTGTCATTCCAGACGCCATTGAGGCCGGGCTGCAGATCGCTGCCCGCGCGCTCGAGGAGTTTGGCTATGACAGCGAGACGGTGCGCGATCTCATCGCAGCCGACAGAATGTCTGAATACAGGCGAGCGGCTGCTAGTTCGGCGACTTGATCTCGTTTGCCTCATCCAGCAGCACAACGCTTGGCGCATGCTGACGGGCTTTTTCTTCTTCAACGTGTGCGAAGGTTGCGATGATCACCCGGTCGCCGACGGCGAAATGACGAGCGGCAGCGCCGTTCACGCCAATGGTCTTTGAGCCGCGTGGGGCTTCAATCGCGTAGGTCTGGATGCGCGCGCCATTTGTGACGTTCCAGATATCGACACGCTCGTGGGGGAGGATGCCGGCGGCATCCAGAAGCTCCTGATCGATGGAGACGGACCCTTCATAGTGCAGGTCACATTGCGTAACCGCGCCAGAATGAAGCTTTGCCTTCAACATGTTCAGCAGCATGGGCCACCCCTCGATAACTAAAACTCGAACCAGAACTGGCCCTGACTTGCATATGGTGTGCCGATTGCCCTAGGGGAAGCCCCTTTGTGCATTGCAGCAACGCCGCGTTATGCAGAGTTGGGCAGAGCACGTCAAATGATCCCTAACTTCTCGGACTGAGATCGACCGCTCGCCACGGGCGAAGCTTTGGCTTACCAATAGTTAACAAGTCTGGGGAGACACAGAGGGAACCATGAAAAACGTAGCTTTGATGGCCGTGTCAGCCTTCGCACTGGCGGCCTGCTCGACAACGCCAGACCGGGCTGGAAACGCCCCGCCGCCGGCTCCTGTCGCCGAAACCCCCGCGCCGGGGAGCCCCGCACCCACCACACGCCGCGTACGAACCGTACCGTCTGCAAACATCGAGCTCGGCAAGGACTATCTGCCCTATCTGGACGTCGCGCTGAACGAGGCCGCCGTCTACGCCGAGTTCGGGTCTATGCTTCAGGATCGCTATACGCGCATACAGATCGTGACGCTGTTGCCGGACGCGTACAACACGCAAGGTCTGATCGATGGCACGCGCCGGCAGAACCTTGAAAGCCGGAACTACAAGGATGAAAGCCGGGGCTGGCTGTCCCGCATGATGGGATCGAAATCGATTACGCGAACCCTTGTCGCCGAGTTCGACATCGCACAGCCCGACATCAAGGCGACCGAAGCACTCTTCTCCGCCTCCTTCTCATCCAATCGCCAGGAAGGGGAGAGCTGGTCGACCAATGAGAGCATCGCGCTCTACGCCACGCCATATTTCAAGGTTGGCGCGAACACGACCATCGAGGCCAAGGTCCGCATGCAACTCGCCGACCAGAGAGAGCGCGTGACCTCCTCGAACGTGCTCGGCGCGCTTACCACGGCGGCGAATGCGATTGCTCCGGCGTCTGTGCTTGTCACGAGCTTCACGGCGCCCCGCATCATGGAAGCCTCCAACTTCCTCGACAACTCGGTTTCGACGCTGTTCGGCCAGTCCATCACCGAAGAGTCGGTCAGCTCCTTTTCTGTTCAGACCTGGAGCGAGCAGCCTATCATCGTGATCGATGCGCAGCTCCCCGACGATGATGACATCACCGACACTAAGGGCCGCGGCAATGTCGGTCGCTGGGCGGTGTATCTGGATGAGCCGATCCCATCCATTCTATCGTCTTCGACCGTTGACGGCTTCACACCGGACTTCACGGACGTGACCTCCGGCGACATTCTCGCCTTCAAGGTCGGCGAGGACCTGACCGTCTACGATTATGTGTTCTCGCGTCTCGACCTGGCCGACCGCATCACGAACCTGAATGCGACGGGCGATACCGACATTGCCCGGCTGATCTGTTCACGGATCGATCGCGGCTTGTCGGAGATTGGCTTCAACTCGTTCGACAGCGCGGCCGGAGTCTGGGCGGCGGCGCAGAGCGATCAGTTCACACAACTCGCGGCAGGCGCGATTCTCAACGCAGAGACATGCGAGGCGATGACGCGCTGGCAGACCATGCGGCGCTAGAGGCGTTTACTCGATGGAACCGACGCGCCAGGGCGGGAACCGCCGGTTCTCGCCCGCCGTGTACAGCCTGATCCGGTTTCCCGCCGGATCGGCGATATCGGCCTCCCGCCAGAGATAGTCCTTGTCCTCTGGCTCGGAGAGGACTGGCACACCCGCCCGGCGCAGGCGCTCGATTTCCTTGTCGAGCCTGTCGGTCTCGAAATAGACCAGCGGCCACTCAGTATCCGCAACCCGGTCCGTGGCATGGATCGACACCGTCGCCGGTGCGCCGTCACTATCGCCCTGCGGGCATTCGAAGCGGGCGTAGCGGGGCGGGGAGTGCACAATGACAATCAGACCAAGCAAGCCATAGAATGCGACGCTCGCTTCGAAATCTGTCGTGCCGAGCGTGACCTGGTTCATTTTCATTGCGCTGCTACTCCTCGGGCTTGTTGCGGCCGAAATTGACCTCGCTTGAATCCATGCCGGCTTCGAGAATGGCCTGGCGGATACCCCGGGCCCGCTCGAATTCCTTCATCAGCGCATCGCCATCGCCCCAGCGGATGGCGCGCTGCAATGCGGCCAGATCTTCCGAGAAGCGGCCGAGCGCTTCCAGAACCGCATCCTTGTTTCCAAGGAAGACATCGCGCCACATCACCGGGTCGGACGCGGCGATCCGGGTAAAGTCCCGAAATCCGCCTGCAGAGTATTTCACGACGTCGCCTTCTTCGACAGTTTCCATGTCGTAAGCCGTGGCGACGATATTGAAGGCGATCAGGTGGGGCAGGTGAGAGGTGATGGCGAGCACGCGGTCATGCTTGGCCACGTCCATGGTCTCGACTTTTGCGCCAAGTGCCGCCCAGAACGCGGTCAACGTTTCAACCGCTGTCTCATAATCCGGACCGCTCTTCTCCAGCGGGGTCAGGATGTGCCATGCCTCTTCAAACAGACCGGCAAAGCCTGCCGCCGGACCGGACTGTTCCGTGCCCGCAATCGGATGACCGGGAATGACATGGACATGCGCACCGCCCGCAGATGCCAGCGCTGAGGCTGCCTGTCCTTTGACGGACCCAACATCGGTAAGAATCGCGCCATCCTTCATCGCAGGAACCGTCTCTGCGGCAACTGCCTCAAGCGCGCCGACGGGTGTGCAGAGGATCACGCAATCGGCGTCCCGCACGGCTTCTTCCAGCGAGGACGTCACCGTTCCAAGATCCAGCTTACTCGCTTCTCGTCGCACCGACCCTTCGACGTCGTAGAGCGCGATGGATCTCGCAGCGCTGGTTTCGCGCGCTGCACGCGCGATCGAAGATCCGATCAGGCCCACGCCGATAATGGCGATGGTGTCAAACACGGTATCGGCCAAGGGTTAGCCTGCTTCCGCGAAGGCTTCGAAGGCGGCGATCACGTCATCATCCTGTTCCGTGGTGCCAATCGAGAGGCGCAGGCAGTCGGGCAGACCATAAGCGGCCATTTCACGGATCACGATCCCGCGCTCGCGGAGGAAAGCATCAACGGCCTTTGCCCGGTCTGCTGAGCCGAACCGGATCAGTACAAAGTTCGCCACCGATGGCACAACCTCGAACCCGGCGGCCTCCAGCGCGGTCTTCACGCGGGCAAGCTCGGTCTCGTTGTGCTCGATCGACTGGCCCATGAAGCGATCATCTTCCAGCGCGGCGATGCCGGCAGCCATGGCGGGCGCGCTGACATTGAACGGTCCGCGCACGCGATTGATCGCATCGATAACCGACGCTGGACCATAGGCCCAGCCAAGACGCAGCGCGGCCAGTCCGTGAATTTTGGAGAAGGTGCGCGTCATCAGGACGTTGGCGGCTTCCCCGGCCAGCTCCATACCGGCTGCGTAATCATTCTTGCGGACATACTCCGCATACGCCCCATCAAGAATCAGCAGGATGTTTTCGCGCAGGCCGGCATGCAGGCGTTTCACTTCGTCGAAGGGCAGGTAGCTGCCAGTCGGATTGTTGGGGTTGGCGAGAAAGACCATTTTCGTCTTCGGCGTCACGCGGTCGAGGATGGCGTCGACATCGGCCGTCAGGTTCGACTCGGGCGCATCAATCACCGTCGCGCCGACCGCCTGCGCGACGAGGCGGTAGACGAGGAAGGCGTGCTGGCTCTGGATGATTTCATCGCCCGGCTGCAGGTAGGCACGTCCGAGCAGCTGGAAGATCTCATCCGACCCCGCCCCGCAGACAATACGATCAGCATCAATGCCATACTTTGCGGCAATCGCCGTGCGCAGAGCTTTCGCCGACCCGTCAGGATAGGTCGCCAGCGCTTGGCTTACCTGAACCAGTGCTTCGCTTGCAGATGGCGCACAGCCGAGCGGGTTCTCATTCGAGGAGAGTTTATGCGCTTTCTTCAACGACTCCCCGCCTTTGTAGGGGGTGATGTCGAGGATTTGCGGCAGTGGCTGCGGGCCGGTCATTTCATGCTCCATCTCTGGCCGTCCACCTGCGCCGCGCGGACGGTAAGGTCAAGCCCGGTTGCGGACTGGTGAGTTGATCCACCATCGCGTACAAAGACAACGATGACCAAGCACTGCCTCGACCGCTTTCCTATCCATCTCGGCCTCGGCGCACGCGCTGTGGCGCAGCCGGAATTCACCGGAGAGATGTCGTGGTATGACGAGTATGGCGAGCGCCATGGTGGAGACGGGGCGGAAGGACGCCTTGTCGCTGAGCACACGTTTTCCGAGCCCTGGACCAGTTGGGAAATGCACCCGAAAGGCGATGAGGTCGTGATTTGCCTGTCCGGGCGGATGACGTTGCTTCAGGAAACGCCGGACGGCGCGATTGTCCGGACCGACCTCGAGGCCGGAGAGTATGCCGTAAATCCCCCGGGCGTCTGGCATACCGCGGATACGGCCGAAGAGACAAAGGCGCTCTTCATCACCGCCGGCGAGGGCACTCAGCACCGTCCCCGATAGATCGCTTTGCTTGACTTCGGGCGCTGTGACCGAGACACACATCGCCCCATGGCCGACACGCCCCGCATCCTGCCTGACGAGGTCCAGCGCCTCACGCTGCAAGCGCCGCTCCCGCTCGATTGCGGCACGGAGCTGCCGGACGTCCAGATCGCCTATGAAACATGGGGCGAGCTCAATGCGGACAAGTCGAATGTGATCCTTGTCTGCCATGCGCTGACCGGCGACCAGTTCGCCGCCTCGCCTAATCCGGTAACTGGGCGCCCGCCATGGTGGCCTCGCCTGATCGGGCCGGGCCTGCCGCTCGACACAGATCGTTTTCATATCATTGCCACCAATGTCCTCGGCGGCTGCATGGGCACGACGGGGCCGGCCTCCAACGCCCCGGATGGTAAGCCCTATGCCACGCGCTTTCCCGTCATCACGGTTGCCGACATGGTCCGCGCGCAGCGCGCTGTGATCGCCGCGCTGGGCATCGAGGCCCTGTTCGCTGTGGTCGGTGGATCGCTCGGCGGAATGCAGGCGCTGGAATGGGCGGCGCAAGCTCCTGAGCAGGTCTTTGCCGCCGTCCCGATCGCGACCACCGCGCGTCATTCGGCCCAGAATATCGCTTTCTACGAAGTCGGCCGGCAGGCGATCATGGCGGATCCCGATTGGTGCGACGGCGACTACATCGCGCAGTCGCGCCAGCCCCAGCGCGGCCTCGCCATCGCCAGGATGGCCGCACACATCACCTATCTCTCCGAAGAGGGCTTGAAGCAGAAATTCGACCGCGGTCTGCAGGACCGTGACACGGCGAGTTTCTCATTTGACGCCGATTTCCAGGTGGAATCCTATCTGCGCCATCAGGGCCGCAGTTTCGTCGAGCGCTTCGATGCGAACTCATACCTCTACATCACGCGGGCGGTGGACTATTTCGATCTTGCCGGCGCGCATGGCGGACGGCTCGCGGATGCCTTTAAGGACTCCCCAACGCGTTTTTGCGTCATCACTTTCGACTCCGACTGGCACTATCCGCCCGCAGATGGCCGTGAGATCGCCCGCGCATTGACCGCCGCTGGGGCCGAGGCGAGCTATATCGAGGTCGAGACCGATAAGGGGCATGACGCCTTTTTCCTGGAAGAGCCACGATTTGAGGCCGCTCTGGCAGGCTTCCTGAACGCTGCCGCTGAACAGCGAGGTCTTGGCGCATGACCCGCGCAGATCACCTCGCCATCGCCTCTCGCGTTCCCGAACGCGCGCGTGTGCTCGATGTTGGCAGCGGCGACGGATCCCTGCTGGCGCTGCTCAAAGAGACGCGCGGCGTCGATGCCCGTGGGCTGGAGCTGACCGGGGAGGGCGTCGCAGCCTGTCTCGCGCGCGGACTGCCTGTCATTCAGGGAGATGCGGATGAGGATCTCGAAATCTTCCCGGATGACCGCTTTGACGTCGCCATCATGTCAAAGGCGATTCAGGAAATCCGTCGTCCGCAACACGTTCTGCAGGAACTGTCCCGCGTCGCGCCAGACGTGATCATTTCCTTCCGCAATTACGGTCAGTGGCGTCGGCGGCTGTCGCTGCTTGTCAGTGGGCGGATGCCGGCCCCACGTCAGGGCGGCTGGCATGATGCCGAGGCGCTGCATCCTTCAACGGCGGCCGACATGGCCGACCTCGCCGAATCACTCGGCTTGAAGCTCGAAGCCGCGGCAGCTGTTTCTGGCCCGCGTGTCGGGACCTTCCGCGCAGGCGGATTGACCCGCCTGAATTGGGCCGCAGAAGACGTGATCCTGCATCTGCGACGGGCCTGACCATTCTTTACGAACACTGATTGTGCTCATTATCGAAACCGACAGTTTGACCATTCAACTCTTAAGAGGCGTCATCTATCTTGTCTTTGACCGCCTTCTGAATTTGAGCCACGCCGTAGTTCGCACCGCAAAATGTGTGGTAGGTTTCAGCTCGCGCCAGCGCCATGGATGCTTGGTAGTCGTCCCCGATGTTTTTAGCTTCTTTCTCTATCGCCGTGCGTCTTTTGGCCCGTTCGGCATAAACAATGTCTTCAAGATCGGCGTATGCGACCTCGTTGAAGAAGGTTTTTGCGATTGTCGTCCGTGAGCTTTTCGCCCCCGATGAGACGGCCGAGAGGACTTGGCTCGTTTGTCCCCCGAAAGTGATTGCACCGGCTGCAGAGGTCAGGCTGTCGACCACGCCGAGTGATGTTGCGGTTCCACCCCACACCGCAGAAGTTCGAGCCATGTGATTGCGGCATTTCCTGTCGGATTGCGAGAGCAGTGTGTCTAGCAGCGCCCGAGCAATAGGTGCCTCACCATCCTTTCCGGCGAGTGCTATGCCGATCTGAGTGAAAGTTGCTGTCTCGTCAGATGCGCAACTCAAAGTACTGGGGAGCTTCGCCGCCAGAGCACTGCAATCAATTGCAGAGAAAACGAGCGGTGCTGGTTGATGCGGTTGATTGAACCCGCTCCCAAAGCCTGCACATCCACAGACCAAAATCGACAGAAATGGAATTAGTAGTGTTTTCATGATCACCCCCACAGCAATATGAGAATAATAATTGAATAATCACTCAAAGTCGATGGACGTGTTCGATATGGGACAGCAGAGTTACGTGATCACCCAAATGTGAGTTGGCCCCTTGAGCCACGCGAAGCTTTCACCATATCGCTAGCCGTAGCGGCGTTTGAATCCTTCAAACGTCAAATCAATCCGTGGAGCCGCTGTTCATCGGCGCTGCTATGCAGGCCAGTCAAAGTGACCGGCGGCGGCCAAGAAAAGAGGATATGACATGAGCAAGATCATCGGGATCGATCTCGGAACAACAAATAGCTGCGTCGCCGTCATGGACGGCAAGGACGCAAAAGTCATCGAAAACGCCGAGGGCGCGCGCACCACGCCGTCCGTCGTGGCCTTCACTGATGGCGGCGACCGCCTGATTGGCATGCCCGCCCGCCGGCAGGCCGTGACCAACCCTGATTTCACCTTCCACGCCATCAAGCGCCTGATCGGCCGTTCCTATGACGACCCGACCGCGCAGAAGGACAAGGAGATCTCCGCCTTCGACATCGTCAAAGGCCCCAATGGCGATGCCTGGGTGAAAGGCCGCGATAAGGACTACGCGCCGCAGGAAATCTCGGCTTTCATTCTGACCAAGATGAAAGAGACCGCAGAAGCCTATCTTGGCTCCGAGGTGACCCAGGCCGTCATCACTGTGCCGGCCTACTTCAACGACGCGCAGCGCCAGGCGACGAAAGACGCCGGCAAGATTGCTGGTCTTGAAGTCCTGCGTATCATCAACGAGCCCACCGCGGCCGCGCTCGCTTATGGCCTCGACAAGTCCGAAGGCAAGACGATTGCCGTCTATGACCTTGGTGGTGGTACGTTCGACGTCTCGATCCTCGAGATTGGCGATGGCGTCTTCGAGGTGCTTTCGACCAATGGCGACACCTTCCTTGGTGGTGAAGACTTTGACCTTCGCGTAGTCGACTTCCTCGCAGATGAGTTCAAGAAAGAGCAGGGCATCGACCTCAAGGCCGATAAGCTCGCCCTTCAACGCCTGAAGGAAGAGGCTGAGAAAGCCAAGAAAGAGCTGTCTTCGGCCAGTCAGTATGAAGTGAACCTTCCCTTCATCACCGCTGATGCCTCGGGTCCGAAACACCTCAACATCAAGCTTTCGCGCGCCAAGTTCGAAGGCCTCGTCGAGGATCTCGTCAAGCGTACCATTGATCCGTGCCAGAAAGCCCTGTCGGACGCTGGCAAGAAAGCGGCTGATATCGACGAGGTCGTGCTCGTTGGCGGCATGACGCGGATGCCCGCCGTGCAGGCCGCCGTTGAGAAATTCTTCGGCAAGCCGCCGCATAAGGGCGTGAACCCGGACGAAGTTGTCGCCCTAGGCGCGGCCATTCAGGGCGGTGTTCTGCAAGGTGATGTTAAAGACGTTGTCCTGCTCGATGTGACCCCGCTCTCGCTTGGCATCGAAACGCTGGGCGGCGTATTCACTCGCCTAATCGACCGCAACACGACGATCCCCACCAAGAAGTCCCAGGTCTTCTCGACCGCTGATGACAATCAGCCGGCCGTGACGATCCGCGTCTTCCAGGGCGAGCGTGAAATGGCGAACGACAATAAGATGCTCGCCCAGTTCAATCTGGAAGACATCCCGCCCGCGCCCCGCGGCCTGCCGCAGATCGAGGTTACCTTCGACATCGACGCCAACGGCATCGTGTCGGTCTCGGCCAAGGACAAGGCGACCGGCAAGGAACAGCAGGTCACTATCCAGGCCGATGGCGGATTGTCGGAAGACGATGTGAAGGCGATGATGGCGGACGCCGAAGCCAATGCTGATGCGGACAAGTCCAAGCGCGAGCTGATCGAAGCCAAGAACCACGCTGAAGCGCTCGTTCACCAGACCGAGAAGCAGGTCGCAGAGCATGGCGACAAGGTCGGCGACGATGTGAAGAAGGAAATCGAAGACGCCATGGCGGCCTTGAAGACGGCTGCTGAAGGCGAGGATGCTTCCGAGATCACCGACAAGCAGCAGGCGCTGATGACCGCCGCGATGAAACTCGGCGAAGCGATCTATGCCAGCCAGCAGGAAGAGGCGGCCCATGCGGACGCCGCGTCCGATGCGGCTGCGGATGGAGATGATGTTGTCGATGCCGACTTCGAGGAAGTCGATGGCGAGGACGAGAAAAAGTCCGCCTAAGCGCCACTTGCCTCAGATAGACAAAGCCCGCTGGAGTGATCCGGCGGGCTTTTCTTTTGCGATAGTGTCGACGAAGAGTTGACAGCACTGATTCAAATGAGACATATATGTCTCATGACCAATTCAATCCGTCCATCCTCCAAGGATGCCATTATCGAAGCGGCTTTCGACGTGTTCAGCCGAAACGCTGGCGCATCGCTGTCTCAAGTCGCAGAACGGGCCGGCGTTGGCCGTGCAACTCTGCATCGGCATTTTTCCAGCCGGGACGACCTTCTCCGCGCACTTGCGCGCCTCGCGATCCGGGAAATGGACGAGGTGGTGGAGGCGGCCTGCGCGGATGTGACGTCGCATAGTGAAGCGATGCGGGTGTCGCTCGAGGTGCTGATCCCGCTTGGCGATCGCCACGGATTTCTGGCGCTCGAACCGATCGAAGACGACGCGGACATTCAACGCGAGTTCGACCGTCAGCAAAGGGAGACCGAGGAGATGATCGAAGCGGTTAAGAAAGAAGGGCTACTCGATGCGAGCGTCCCCACCGCGTGGATCGTCCAGGCCTATGACCACTTGCTCTACGCAGGTTGGGAGGCGGTGAGGACGGGGCAGGCCACGCCTGCGCAAGCGGCTGATCTGGCCTGGCGCACGTTGACTTCGGGTCTTGAAAGGAAACCGTCATGACACTCGATGCTGTTGCAGAGTTCGGCCGGAGCTTTGATGAAGTCTTCTTTCTGATCGGAGCCGCGATGCTCCTGATCGAAGTGCTGAAAGGCCTGTTTTCACGGTCGCTGGGAAAGCACGGCTTTCTGGATATGCTTGCCAGCGTCTCAACCCAGATTCCGTATCTGATTGTCGAGACGTTCCTGCTGTCGTTTGCCTATCTCGGCTTTGTGTTCGTCGCCGAGACGTTCGTCACCTGGTCCTTGCCCGTGAGCCTTGGCACAGTGTTGCTCGCCGTGCTTGCCGCAGATTTCATGTATTACTGGGAGCATCGGCTGGCGCATCGGGTTCGCATCCTGTGGACCCAGCATGCGGTTCATCACTCCTCCCGGCATATGAACATACTGGTTGGGGTCAGGTTCGGCCCTTTCGAGGGCGTGCTCTCCGCCTTGCTCCTCTTTCCGCTCGTGCTGATCGGGTTTCCGCCCCAGCTCGTCTTCGTCGGGATCCTGATTGTCCTTGCTTATCAGACGTGGATTCACACCGAACTGATCGGAAAGCTCGGGCCGCTGGAAGGGGTTTTGAATACGCCCGCCAATCATCGCGTTCATCATGGCTGCGACGACAAGTACATCGACAAAAACTATGGCGGCATTCTGATTATCTGGGACCGCCTGTTCGGGACCTATCAGCGAGAGGAGGAGACACCTCGCTACGGGTTGAAGCGGGACTATCACAGCGTGAACCCTGTCTCGGTCTGGTTCTCCGAATGGCCGAGGCTTTTCCGGGACCTGGGAGCTGCGCGGTCTCCGCATGAACTTTGGATGCGTCTCTTCGGGCCGCCGGAATGGACGCCAAAACCGGCGCGCGAACAGATCCAACCCGCCGAGTGATGGCGGGCCGGATCGATCGCTGTTCGTTGCGGCGCTAGCTGCGGCTTGCGGTCACCAGCCAGCAGGCCGAGTTCATGGCGATCCGGCCATTGGCGGTTTTGTGTTCGGAAAGGCGTTCGACCAATGCACCCTCAACTGCTTCCAGTTCAACGCCCTGTTCGCGGATCAGGCGCGCCAGCGGGCCAAGCTGCATCATGAAACCGGCGCTGGTCTCGACATCGTCCCCCGGCAGTTCCAGCGGGCCCTCCAGCGGCTCGATTTGGATGTTCGTCCAGCCCGCGTCGCTGAGCAGGCCGGCCACCCGATCCTTGTCCTGAAACGCGAAGGGGCCGGGCGCGGTCGGGTCCGCAGGAGCAGGGGGCTCCTTCAGGAACGGCAAGGCGGCCTGCAGCGGCGCGAACGCCCAGTCATTGGCGGGCAAGGCCTGCCAGCACATGAAAGCCAGCCGTCCGCCCGGCGCGGTTGAGTGTCCGACATTGGCGAAAGCGGCAGACGGATCTTCGAAGAACATCACGCCGAAGCGGGAGATCACGGCATCAGCCTTGGCCGGGGCCCGATACGCGCTGGCATCGGCGATTTCGAATTGCGCGGGCGATCCCGCATCGCTCGCGCGCTGGCGGGCCAGCCCGATCAACGGCTTGGAGACATCGACGCCCAGCGCAGCACCCGTCTGGTCAGCGGCAAGAAGCGTTAGTGAGCCTGCACCGCAGCCAATATCCATCGCCTGCTCGCCCTGTTTCAGATCTGCGGCCGCGATCACCTTGTCGGCAAATCCGGCCAACATCGCGTCGAGCCGCTGCGCTTCCTCGACCCACTTTTGCCCGCCCGGGCCGTTCCAGTACTCGATCTGGTCTTCATTGTTCATTGGCATTGCTCCTGTCCGGCTCGCTTATCCCACACTTTTCGGTGCAAAACGCCCGCAAAAACAAAGATCGGAGGAAACCTTGTCCGATCCCCTCGGTTCAGGTGGTACAAAGGGCCCATCGCGTTTCAGGGGCCGGGTGTCGGACCGACCGGGATCAGGAGCGCGTGGGCGGGTACAGCTTGTTCGGCCCGGGCGTCGGCCCGGGAAAAAGCCCGTCCGGCGCGAGCGGCGGCGATCCGTCGAAATTCGCACTTACCCTTTTAGCGAGACGGCGACCGTCCTCGCGCCACGGCTCCCATTCCCGGAACCCCTCCAAACCCGGAAGCTGCAGCGCTGTCCGGCGATTGGTGCTGCGCGGACTTAGCCCGGGAACCCTCCGGCGCGAGAGAGACTGGAACTCACCGGATGCCCCAGCGCGCCTTCCAGCCACTTCGCTGTTTCGATCAGCTTTCCGAGGTCCAGCCCCGTCTCGAAACCGGCGCGCTCCAGCATATAGACCACATCTTCTGTCGCGACATTGCCGGTAGCGGCTGGCGCGAAGGGACACCCGCCGATCCCGCCGCAGCTCGCATCAATCACATTAACATCAGCTTCGACAGCCGCGAACACATTCGCCAGCGCCGCGCCGCGCGTGTCATGGAAGTGGAGGCGCAGATACACATCCGGCGCTTCTGTTCGCACGCGCTCAATCAGTGACCGCACCTGCCAGGGCGTCGCCACGCCGATCGTATCGCCAAGGCCGATCTCGGCCACACCCGCCCGTTGGGCCTGCGCCGCCAGATTGGCGACCACGCCCGGGTCGACCTCGCCATCATAAGGGTCTCCGAACGCTACCGAGACGGTCGCCGAAAGCGGGATGCTGGCGTCATGCACGAGCGGCGCGCAGGTGTTCAGCATATCTGCGCTCTCTTGCGGACTCATACCCTGATTGCGCTTGCCGAACCCTTCGCCGGCGACCAGCACGAAGTTGATCTCGTCGGCCGCGGCATCGATCGCCCGGCGTACGCCTTTCTCGTTCAGCGCGAGCGCGATATGGCGCGTGCCGGTTGAGCGGTCGAGCCCGCGAAATACCTCGCCGGAATCAGCCATTTTGGGTACCGCCTTGAGCGAAACGAAACTCCCCGACTCCATCCGCTTCACGCCGCAGGCTTCCAGCCGCGCGATGAATTCCAGCTTCTGATCGGTGCTCAACGCGCCCGGGTCGTTCTGAAGACCGTCTCTCGGGCCGACCTCAACAATATCGATGCGTCTTGTCATGGGGCTCACATAAGCCCATTCAGGCGGCCATGACAGCCCCGCCCCCTCTTCAAGGCCTCCGCGTGATCGAGCTTGGCCAGCTCATTGCCGGTCCGTTCTGCGCGCAGCTGCTCGCCGATTTCGGTGCCGAAGTGATTAAGGTTGAAGCCCCGGATCGTCCGGATCCGGCCCGCGACTGGGGCGCGGCCAAGAAAGACGGCCATGGCCTGTTCTGGCCGATCATCGCGCGCGGCAAGAAATCCCTGACGCTCAATCTGCGCGTCGAGGCCGGTCAGGCCATCCTGAAACGCCTCGCCGAAACAGCTGACGTTCTGGTGGAGAACTTCCGCCCCGGCACGCTGGAAAAGTGGGGCATCGGCCCGGACGTATTGCACGCCATCAATCCACGCCTCGTGATCGTGCGCGTCTCGGGCTACGGCCAGACGGGGCCGGAAAGCAGCAAAGCGGGCTATGCCAGCGTCGGCGAGGCCAAAGGCGGCTTGCGCTACCTGATCGGGGAGCCTGACCGTCCGCCCGCACGCGCCGGAGTCTCCCTCGGCGATACAATGACGGGAACCTTCGCCGCGCTCGGCGCGATGATGGCGCTGCATGCGCGCGAGCGGACCGGGCAGGGGCAGGTCGTCGATGCGGCGATCTATGAGACCGTGATGGCCTTCATGGAGAGCCTGATCCCGGAGTTTGCCCTCGCCGGGCACACGCGGGAGCGGACTGGGCCAATCCTGCCCAAGGTTGCCCCCTCCAGCGTCTATCCCTGCACCGACGGGATGGTCATCATCGGGGCCAATCAGGACACGCTCTTTGCGCGCCTGTCGCAGATGTGCGGCGCGGACTGGGCCAATGATCCGAAATTCGCCACCCATGATGCGCGCGGCGAAAATCAGGGCGAACTCGATCAGCTGATCGGAGACTGGACCGCCCGGCACAGCATGGCGGAAGTTATCGGCTCAGCAGAAACGCACGGTATTCCCTGCGGCCCAGTCAACACGGCCGAGACCATGCTGCAGGATGCCCATATCGCGGCACGCGAAGCGATCATCCGTGTGGTTCATCCCGAACTTGGCGAAGTGCCCATGCAAGGCGTCTTTCCAAAACTGAGTAAGACGCCGGGACGCGTAAACGCGACCGGGCCGACACTCGGCGTGAACACCGCTGAACTTCTAAGCGCCCTTGGTGTTACTGAAGCTGAGCAGGCCGCGCTGAAAGAACAAGGAGTGATCTAATGGCCACTTTCGATCCACCTCTAGCGACGGCGGCGGAGCAGGACGAGACAGATGAGCTCCGTCCCAAATTCAACGCGGACGGCCTCGTTGCGGCGATTGCGCAGGACGCCGATACAGGGGAGGTTCTGATGCTCGCCTGGATGAATGCCGAAGCGCTCGACGCGACGATCCGGACAGGACGCGGCACTTACTGGTCACGCTCCCGCGGGGCTCTTTGGATCAAGGGCGAGACCTCAGGTCACACGCAGGACGTTGTCGAAGTCCGGGTCGATTGCGATCAGGACGCAATTCTCCTGAAAGTGCGCCAGACGGGCGGGGCATGCCATACGGGCCGGCCATCCTGCTTCTACCGCAGCGTGGGCAAAGGCGGCCGGGTTTTGAATCAGCCGGAATCTGGTTAGATGATACTAAATTGAGGACGGGGCAGACCATGCGAGCAGTTATCTTGGCGTTGAGCGCGGTTCTGGCGGCGTGCGGCGGCGGGGAAGAACCTGCCCCGCCTGCGGGCGAAGTCCCTGAAACGGTGGTAGAAGCGCCGGTTGCCGACGCGCTTCATATGTACGTCCTCGATTGTGGTACGATCGAGATTTCGGACCTCGATATCTTCTCCACCGCCGGCGACTATGCCGGCATGACGGATACGTTTGCCGATACCTGCTACCTGATCCGTCATCCCGCCGGCGATCTGATGTGGGATCTTGGCCTCCCGGGCATCCTGGCTGGCGCTGAACCGCAGACCGATGGCGTTTTCGCGGTATCGCTCGAGAAGACGCTGACAGACCATCTCAGGACTTTGGGATTATTCCCGACTGAAATCGAATATGTCTCCATTTCTCACAGCCACTTCGATCATGTCGGCCAGATCGACCAGCTCTTGGACTCCACCTGGCTGGTCCATGAGGCCGAATACAATTCCATGTTTCCTCCCAACGCCGGTTCTGACGAGGATGTTGATCTCAGCGCCGCTCAGTTCTCTGCCTTTGACGGTCTCGAAACCGTACCGTTCACGGGCGAGTACGATGTCTTCGGCGACGGATCGGTCATCATATTCGAGACCCCGGGCCATACACCTGGCCATACTTCGCTACAGGTCGACCTGCCAGAAACAGGTATCGTCCTCCTGACCGGTGATCTCTACCATCGCGCCGAGAGCCGGGAGCTTCAGCGTGTTCCGAGATTTAACACCGACGAGGCCCTCACAAGGGCGTCGATGGAAGCTTTTGAGGCCCGTGCCAGTGAGCTTGGCGCGAAAGTGATCATCCAGCACGAGCCAGCCTCGATCGATCCTCTGCCAAAGCCACCTGAAGCGATGCGCTAAGCGGGCCTGACTGGCACATCGTTTGCGAGCCCAGCAGCCGAGTGTATTTTCACATCGGACGATAGCTGGATTTGGTCGAATGACTTTAGGGCAGGATGAAACTGCAAACGATCCGCAGATCATTTACATCGCGGGTGCCGGACGGAGCGGATCAACCATATTGGACCGGGCGTTGGGAGCCGCCGAGGGCGTTGCGTCCTTCAACGAAATGCATGTCATTCTGACCCCTGAATACCTTGATCGTCAGATATGTTCCTGTGGGGTGGATCGCGATGATTGTCCGTTCTGGCGCGATGTCCTCGGCGCTTTGGCTGATCGATACGATCTCGAAGCCATGACACAATTGTCCCATCGCTTTGATACCTCGGCCATGATGTTGGCGCTCCTGACAGGCTGGATGTCCCGCGTGACGCGTCGTGACCTCGACCTGTATGCCTGCTTTGTCGCCGATCTTTACCGCGAGATCGCGAAACGAGCTAAGGTCGGTACAATCATCGACTCGTCAAAGATTCCGACCCGGGCACTGCTCCTGAAGAGATATGCGGGCCTCCGGGTCCACGCCATCCATCTTGTTCGGGATCCGCGGGCTGTTGCGGCGTCGTGGTTGCGAAAGAAAAAAGATCCGGGCCTCGAAGGCCAGGCCATGCAGCGCTATCCGTTGAACCGGACCCTGCTTGTCTGGGCATTCCGCCAGGTTGCCAGCGAAGCTCTCCGGATACGGATGCCGTACATGCGGGTGCGTTATGAGGATTTCGCCAAGTCGCCCCGGGGAATTGTCGAACACATTGTGAAAGAGGCCGGCCAGCAAGGTAGCCCCAACACAGGCTTCGTAAATGAGTTCGAAGTCGACCTGCCGACGATCCACTCCCTGAGCGGCAATCCGGATCGCTTTGAAACGGGCGTTACAGCGATCCGAATCGACGACAAGTGGAAAGCATCCAAACCATCCATCGGCGTCTGGAGGTTGTTACTCTGGCCGCTGACAGTCCGCTATGGATACTGAAGGCTGTACCCTGTAGACGCTAGGCGCGTCGCAGGGCGCTGACCCCTTCGCCTTCCCGGTTTGCTTCGAAGCTGTCCTCAAGGGTCCATTCGTAGGAACCATCCACAATCGAGCTGACCTTGAAGTAATCGGCTCGGACGGTGTCCATGGTCAGCGTAACGACAGTCGCGCCATGGCCATGTGGGTCGTGGAACTCGACTTCAGGATTGGCATCAGCGAATTGCTGGCCGAGATCCTCAACGCCCGGCATGTACACACCAAAGCCGGGGGAGGTGACCGATGTACAGCCAAACTCGACGCCGCGGATCGCCTCATTCTTGTCCATCAGCGTATTGGCCCAGGCAGTATGAGTGTCGCCGGTCAGGGTGACCAGATTAGCTCCCGCCGAGGCCGCACTTGCATAAAGCCTATCGCGCGCGGCTGGGAAGCCGTCCCAGGCGTCGAGGTTGAGCGGTACGCCAAGCTGGGAGAACCCGACGAGCTGGCGAATATAGGTGTTGTCGAACTCGTTGACGGCGTCCGGGCTGAGGGTTTCAGTGAAATTGGGTGGCCGCACGCGGGCCATGACGATCTGGTTGGCGAGGACCTGCCACGATTTACCTGCATCGACCGATGCGTTTAGGCTTTCATCCAGCCACTCCTCCTGAGTTGCCCCGAGCATGGTGCGGCCTTCGTCCTGCACGCGGATCATGGTGCGCGCGGCGGCTTCGGGAATCTTCTCAGGTTCAAGGCCGCCGATCTCAGTGAACCAGCTGATCTCGTCCGACCGACCGGTCAGGCGCGTCTCAAGACAGAAAACGCTCGCAATGTCTCCGAAGTCGAATTTCCGGTAAATGGATTCCCGGGCTCGGCCGGGCTCGGGATCGCGCACCGGCATCCACTCGAGATAGGCTTGGACGGCGACCTGTTTGCGATCTGTCCAGTCACCTTCATTCTGTTCCGGGTTGTGGTTCTCGGCCCCGTTTCGATAGGAGTTATTGGTGCTCTCATGGTCGTCCCATGTGCACAGCCAGGGCACAGCTGCATGAGCGGCTTGTGCTGAGGGGTCTGATTTGTATTGAGCGTGGCGCATCCGGTAATCGTCGAGCGTGACCGTCTCAACGACTGGGTCATGCAGGCGGCCGAGCGCCTGCGCGGTCTCTGCGCCGTATCCGTCAATGCCGTACTCGTAGAAGTAGTCGCCAAGATGGATAATAGCGTCCAGATCGTCGATCTTGGACAGGGCGTCATACACGTTGAAATAGCCGAACTGCCAGTTTGAGCAGGAGACGATCGCGAATTTCACAGCCTCGCCGCCCGAAACGGTGGTCGTCTTTGTCCGGCCGGTCGGCGACTCAGCGTCGCCCTCCATTGTTTCTGCCACGAAGCGGAAGGTGTAGGCGGTGCCCGGCTCTAGGCCGCCAGCATCGACTTTGACACAGTAGTCGCGAGAAGCTTCCGCGCTTGTACCGCCGCGCGAGACGACTTCGCCATCCTTCATAACTTCCCAGCGCATCGGGATCGAGCCTTCGCCGCTTGTTGGCGTGACCCGGGTCCACAGAATGACCTGGGTCGGAAGAGGGTCGCCGGACGCAACGCCATGCAGATAGTCGACCTTGCCATCATAGGCCGGGCGGGCCTGAGAAAGGGTGATATCTGCCGGGTCCTGCGTCGCACAGGCGGCAAGTGCGCCGGCCGCTCCTGTAAACCCGAGTGCCTGTCTGCGTGTGAAATCAGCCATCAAATCCTCCCTGAATTCCGCATGCTTTTGCCATGTCGATGTGTCGCCAACATGACGCTGCACGACTGTTTCGTCTATAAGCCAGTCCGATGGACGTACTCACCGCCACAGCCACAGAAGAGGAGGCCGGAACGCGGCTCGACCGGTTCCTGTCGGAGCGTTTCGATGCTTTGTCCCGCTCCCGCGCCAAGGCGTTGGTGAAAGAAGGGGCCGCCGCGATGGACGGCGAGGTCCTGATCGATCCGCGTGCGGGCGTGATTGCCGGGGCCGTGTATACGCTCGATGTGCCAGACCCCGTGCCGGCCACCCCTGAACCGGAAGACATTCCTCTCGATATCCTGTTCGAGGATGCAGATCTGATCATCGTCAACAAACCGGCGGATATGGCCGTTCACCCTGCGCCTGGTAGTTGGCAGAGCACGCTCGTCAATGCGCTGTTGCATCACTGCGACGGTGAGCTGCCGGGGATCGGCGGCGTTGAACGCCCGGGAATCGTCCACCGCCTCGATAAGAACACGACGGGCGTCATGGTCGTCGCAAAGACTGAGGCTGCACATGCTGGGCTGTCCGCGCTGTTCGCGACGCACGACATAAAACGCGCTTATCTCGCCATGACGCGCGGGGCTCCGCGCCCGCTGGTCGGCAAGGTGGATGCCGCGATTGCGCGCTCTACGGCGGATCGCAAGAAGATGGCGGTGATGCGAAATCCGGACAGCGGGGCGGGGCGTCATGCCGTCACGCACTACAAGGCGGTTGAGACGTTCGGTCTGCGCGACAAGGGCGCGGGGGTCCCGGCCGCAGCGTTGATCGAATGCCGTCTCGAAACGGGTCGCACACACCAGATTCGCGTCCATATGGGCCATATCGGCGCGCCGCTCATCGGGGACCCTGTATACGGGAAAAATCGCGGAATTTCGGCCTATGGGTCGGGGGAGGCCTTCATCAAGGCTACAAGCGCGGCCCGGAAATTCCCCCGACAGGCGCTTCACGCGGCTGTGCTTGGCTTTGTTCACCCTGTCACAGGCCTCGATCTGCGCTTTGAAGCGCCCCTACCTGACGATATGGCGGGGCTTCTGGACCAGCTCAGGAAGATGCCCCGGACGGGCTGATCCTGCCTTCAAACCGCCATAGGCATCCCCTATCTATCTGTTTGCGTGATAAATCATATACGCACTTGTGAAGGGACGCCGCCGCTGAGCGGGGCTAAACCCCAATCAAGCCAACGGACGCTTTTCGCCGCTCCGCGGGATCAGTGACCAGACGTTTGGAGGACTTATTATGGCTGGAACCAGTATTACACTCAGCCCGGAGCAGGGCCTGTCGCGGTATCTCACAGAGATCCGTAAATTCCCTATGCTTCCAAAGGAAGAAGAATTCATGCTGGCCAAGAGATGGGTCGAGCATGAGGATGCAGAAGCTGCCGAAAAGATGGTGACATCCCACCTTCGCCTCGTGGCGAAGATCGCAATGGGCTATCGCGGCTATGGCCTGCCCATGGCTGAGGTGATCTCCGAGGGCAATGTCGGCCTGATGCAATCGGTGAAGAAATTCGACCCGGACAAGGGCTTCCGCCTCGCCACTTATGCGATGTGGTGGATTAGGGCCTCGATCCAGGAATACATCCTGCGCTCATGGAGCCTTGTGAAACTCGGCACCACGGCAGCGCAGAAGAAGCTGTTCTTCAATCTCCGCCGCATCAAGGGCGAGATTCAGGCGCTCGAAGAAGGCGACCTGAAGCCGGAGCAGGTGAAGGAGATCGCTGATCAGCTGAACGTGTCTGAAGCAGACGTGCGGTCCATGAACGGCCGGATGTCCGGCTCCGATGCCTCGCTGAACGTTCCCATGGGCCAGGATGGCGACATGGAGTGGCAGGACTGGCTGGCGGATGAAGAGCCGAACCAGGCCTCTGAATTCGCCGAGAAGCAGGAATTCGAAGCGCGGATGGATTTGCTGACCGCTGCGATGGAAGACCTGAACGATCGCGAGAAGCACATTCTCACTGAGCGTCGGCTGACCGATGACCCGAAAACGCTGGAAGAGCTGTCGGAAGTCTACAATGTCTCCCGCGAGCGCATCCGTCAGATCGAGGTCCGCGCCTTCGAGAAATTGCAAAAGGCCATGAAACGCATGGCCAAAGAGCAGGGGCTTCCGGTTGGGGCGTAGCCGTCGTCCGGTCAGCTCTTGTAAATCGAGTTGCCGCCATCAACGAGCATTGCTGAGCCTGTGACGAAGCTGGAATCCTCACAAGCGAGGAAAAGGGCGGCCCGGGCGATTTCGCTCGGGTCAGCCATGCGCTGAAGGGCGTGAAGTCCGCTGACCCAGTCGTGATGCCCGGCATCTTCGCCGGCCATCTCTGTCTTTGTGCCGCCGGGCAGCAGAGCGTTCACTCGGACACCCTCGGCACCGTGTTCGGCGGCAAGGCATTGCGTCAGGCCAATCAGTCCCGCCTTGCTGGCGGCGTAGGCGGCCATGCCCGGCAAGCCGATCGTGTGACCGACAAAGCTTGAAGTGAACACCAGGGACCCTCCGCCGCGGCGCAGGATCTCCGGTATCTGATGCTTCGCACAGAGAAAAGCGCTGGTGAGATTGGTGTCGATGACATCGTGCCAGGCGGGCTCGTCCAAATCTGTTATGGCGCTGGCCTCTCCGACGATGCCGGCATTGTTCATGGCGATGTCCAGTCCGCCAAACTCGGTGCAGGCGTGTTCAACAAGCGCCGCGCAATAGCGTTCCTCTCGAACATCGCCTGCGACCCATGTCGCTGCTCCGCCCGAGGCCGTTATGCCGCGGGCGATGTCGGCGAGCCGGTCGTCGCGGCGCGCGCCAAGGACCACATTCGCCCCTTCGGCCGCGAACAATCTGGCTGTCGCTTCGCCTATGCCACTGCTGGCACCGGTTACGATTGCGGTCTTCCCAAGAAGTTTCATGATTATGCTCCCATCGAACTGATGAGGGCTTATCGGGTTCGAGCTTCAGCCGAGCCACCCGATACGTGCTGCGCTCAATCGCTTACTCAGGCGCTATCGTCTCCTCCGAAATCAATATCCTGCGGACGCACGCCCATCAGCACGGAGAAGATCAGCGCGCCGACTGCGGTCGCGAACACGACGACGGCCACGACACTGCCGCCGACCCCAAGCGTGCGCGTGAAATAGCCGATAATATCATCATACCGGAACACGCCGATCGCGGCAGCGACGAAGCCGCCAATCTTGGCGGCATACTCGATTTGGCTCGGATAGGAACGCAGATGGAAGAAGAGCAGGAGCATCGTCCAGATGGCGAAGCCAAGCGCCACGATTGGCCCGGTCACCATATAGGCGCTGGAAGCGCCTGCCCCGGTCAAAAGCGAGTTGGTTTGCAGGTAAGCCGCGTTCATGAGCGGCCAGGCGAGCATGACTGCACCTCCGGCGGCAAGACCGAACGAGACGCTTTCAAAGGACGCACCGTAGAGCTTCTGCAGGCCGGGCCGGTAACGCACCAGGAACACGCCAAGACCCAGCAGCATGAGCAGGAAGAAGATCTTCACCTGAATCGCCAGCTTGTGAATGCCCGCAAGATTCGAGGGCGATTCGGCGTGCATCGCGTTCAGATCTGCCCGGAACGCCGCCTTGGCCCGGCAGCAATCTGCAACTGTTGAGACAACGCCATTGGCAAAGCACAGCTTTTCCTCATTCGCCGTCGCGGAGAATTGCAGCCACTCCTCGTCACAGCGTGCGCTGTAGCTGCCGAGGCCTTCCTCGCCGCCGGCGAGGATTTTCAGCTTCACCAGCGCTTCGGTGACCGGCGCGCGGTTCTCCCGGCCCTCATCGGCCAGCAGCGCTTCGGGCGCGATTTCAAACATCGACCTCGCATCGGAGGCAGAAAACGCCCGCGCCGCCGCGACCGAGGCAAGGCATGTCAGGATCACCGCGCCTGCCAGAATGAAGATGCCGAACCTGAACTTGTTGCCGCCAAGGGCATCCGTCAGCATCACTGTTGGCCGCCAGAAGGCGATCAGGACAAGCAGCCCGCCAATCGGGAAGAAGATAAAATTGTGCGCATCCAGCGTGGCCAGCCGCATGGCAAGGCCGCTCTCGCCATACTCCATGAAAAGGGCGAGGGTCTCACCAACAAACACCGCATACAGGCCGACAAAGAGCGCCGTCACCGCGATCTTCGACCAAAGACTGGTTTGAGACATTGCCGACCCTCGCTATGCGCTTCCCCGCCAGCTAAGTCCTAACTGCGCCGCGCCTTATCGCAAGGAAAACAGAGCCTTTGACCGTCATATCTGTGCAACGCCCAGACGATCCGCGCATCGCG
This sequence comes from Hyphomonadaceae bacterium, assembly GCA_028285145.1. GTDB lineage: Bacteria > Pseudomonadota > Alphaproteobacteria > Caulobacterales > Hyphomonadaceae > JANQQC01. Next base: position 194,370 of record JANQQC010000047.1, on the reverse strand, counting down.
GCGTATACGTCCATCCGCGAGCGTGACCTGACGGGCCGCGACGGGCGCTTTATTGTCGAGGGCAAGGTGACGCTTCGTATCCTGCTGGAGCGATCGCGTTTCCGGCCCGAGAGCCTGTTCCTTAGCGAGACTCGGCTGGAGCCGTTGCGGGATCTCATCTCCGATGTGCCGGACGACACCCCGATCTATACCGCGCCGCAAAGCCTGATGGACGAGATCGCTGGCTTTCCTGTTCATCGGGGTGTGCTGGCGTGCGCCGAGAAAGGTCAGCCGCTGGACTTGGATCAAACCTTGAGCGGTGCCCGCACGCTGCTCCTGCTCGCCGGTCTGTCCAATCATGACAATGTCGGTGCCGCCTTCAGAAACGCAGCGGCATTCGGGGCGGATGCGGTCCTACTCGATGAGACCAGCTGCGATCCGCTTTATCGCAAGGCGATCCGCGTCTCTGCGGGGGCGGCGTTGTGGCTGCCGTTTGTCCATGAAGGTGAGGCGATGTCGCTCGTTGAGCGCATCAAGGCGCATGGGTTCGAGGTTTGGGCTATGACACCCCGCGCTGAGGCGGAGGACCTTTACAGTCTGAACCGCCCCGAAAAGCTCGCCGTCCTGCTTGGCCCAGAAGGACCCGGCCTGTCAGATGATCTTATCTCGGCGGGCTATCCCGTGCGCATCCCGATGGCTCGGGGCTTGGACAGTGTGAATGTCGCGACCGCCGGGGCGATTGCGCTGGCGCAGCTTTTTGGAATGCAGAGCTAATTGGCCAGATCGCGCGCTACGCGGAATCCGACGTCGTTAAGTCGCCCTAGTGGGTCGAGCTTACCCCTACTGCCAGATCGGACAAATCGAGAAGTTTCATACCAGTTACCACCCCTGACTGTGCGTCTAGAACAATTCTCGACCAACTTCGGTGCGCCGTTCTTCGGCTGTGAAGTATAATCGTTTGTATAGCAATCTTCTGTCCATTCCGAGACATTGCCATGCGTGTCATGTGCGTTAAACGCATTCGGCAAAAATGAACCGGCGGGCGACGAGTTCCCGAAATGGTCGTCGCAGGCACTTACATGGCAGTTCAGATTGTTTCTTTCTATCGATGAGCCCCACCAATAAGCGCTCGTACTTCCAGCCCGCGCGACATACTCCCATTCTGCTTCTGTTGGCAGCCGATACGTTTCTTCGGTCTTACTCGATAGCCACGCCGCATAAGCTTGAGCATCCTCCCAAGAGACATTGATCACAGGCCGTTTGCCTCGCCCCCAACCTTCATCGCCACCTTCACTCTCTGGACCGGAATTGTCGCAACCGCCATCCGCAACACATGCCACCCATTCATCCCAAGTCACCTCATATTTGCCGACGGCAAAGGGGTTTCCAATCGTCACACGGACTTGCGGACCTTCATCGTCGCCTCGTCCCTCTTCATCCTCAGGTGTGCCCATCAAAAACTCACCTGCCGGGATCACCACCATTTCTGGGCCTTCACCGCCGCCGAAGAGAGGGTCGCGGAAGGTGTCCCGTGGTTTGTACTGGGGTGCTGTAGAGAGGAACATGGCAGGAGGCACCGGGGCGGGATCAGGCTCAGCGCCGCCCCTTAAGTCGTCGATCCGTGCAGTCGCGATTTCGGTGTATCGGCCATTTGGGTGCAGAGCGACATAGGTCTGATAGCCCGCAATGGAGTCGAGTGCTGCGAAGCGGTTCCAGTCGCCTTCATCCGTGTTCCGGCCGGGGGAGGCCGCCGTAATCAACACCGGATCATTGTTCAGCCGGTTGGTGATGACGGGCTGCTGGGCGGTTCCGGTGAGGTTGCGCACGCCGGGGCGCACCCGTCCGAAAATGGTGGAGAGTGAAAGCCCCGGCCGGACGAGTTGTTCGGCGAGAACCTTCGCATAAGGACTGAGCGAGGCCGAACCCGTCGCCCGGTCGGCGGCGGTCTGGCCTTCATCGGCGGCGAAGGAGATCAGCATGCCGGATGTGGTCGGCGCGACGCCGAAACTCTTCGCCCCGCCGCCAAGGGCGCGTTGGGGCAGGCGCAGCTCATTCCGGCAGGCGTCCACCGCGACCACCCAGGCCGCCTGCGAGCGGTCCCCGCGCGGCCCGACGAATGTTTCGATCACATCGGCGAGGTCGACCGTCTCGAACCAGAAATCCTCGTTATCGACCGTCTGCACATCCACGGGAATGAGGCTCATGCCCGAGCCCAGAGGCCGCCGCGCGCCATGGCCGGAATAGTAGAAGAAAGCGATATCGTCTGAGGCCAGCGTTTCCGCGCGCTGACCGAAGCGGCGCACTTCGCGCAGCAGCTCGACCCGAGAGGCGTCCGTTGCCGTGCGAATATTGGCGGGATCGAACCCCGCCCGAACGAGCGCCTGCCGGATCGCGGCGACATCATTGTGCGGGTTGCTGAGTTCGCCGACAGCAGAGGAGTACTCAGCATTGCCGACCAGCAGCGCAATGCGCTCAGCCGAGGCCGTGCCGACGAGCAATAGCGCCAGGATCAGCGATCCGACTGCTCTGAAAATCCCCACGATCCGCCTCCACCCATCTTACCGCGAGTTTAGAAAGTGAAACGGGACAGTTTCAAGGCTTAGCCGACGCGGCGCTCATGGCCTTCCCAATAAGGCTCGCGCAATTCGCGGCGCAGGATCTTGCCGGATGGGTTGCGGGGCAGGGCTTCGATGAAGTCCACCGATTTCGGGCATTTGTAGCCAGCGATGCGTTCCTTGGTCCACGCGATGATGTCTTCCGGGCTTGGATTGGCATCCGGCTTGGGAACGATGATCGCTTTCACCGCTTCGCCCCAGCGCTCGTCAGGGACGCCGATCACCGCGACATCCGCCACGCCTTCGTGTCCGAAGATCGCGTTCTCGACTTCGGCCGGGTAAACATTCTCGCCGCCGGAGACGATCATGTCTTTCACCCGGTCATGGATGTAGAGGAAGCCGTCTTCATCGAAATAGCCAGCATCGCCTGTGTAGAAGAAACCATTGCGAATCGACTCGGCGGTAGCCTCCGGCCGGTTCCAGTATCCCTTCATCACGAAGTCGGACATGATCGCGATCTCGCCGACCTGGCCCTGAGGCACTTCGTTTCCGTTCTCGTCCATGCAGCGCACGACAGCCCCCGGCCACGGCACGCCGCAGGAGCGCAGCTTGCCCCATGAGGGGTCATGCGCCTGGGGGGGCAGGTACGTGCCCGCGCCAACGGTCTCGGTGAGCCCATAGAGCTGGTTGAAGTCGCAGCCCATGATTTCCTTGGCCGTGAGCAGAAGATCTTCCGCGATTGGGGACGCGCCGTAGGAGACGAGCTTCAGCGAGGAGAAATCCACTTCGCGGATATTCGGCATCTGGGTCAGCATCAGAATCACCGCCGGCACCCAGAAGGCGTGATTGATCTTGTGGTCCTCCACCATCTTAAGCAGCGTGGTTGGCTCGATCTCGCGCAGCACGACGGTTTTTGCACCCTGCAGCGAGGCGAGCACGCCAACATTCACCCCAGCGACATGGAAAAGGGGCATCGCATTCATAACCGCATCGCCCGCATCATAGGCCGCCCAGTCCAGCGTCCCGGCCTGCTTGAAGAAGCCGAGATAGTTCCGGTCGGTCAGCTGAACGCCTTTGGGCAGGCCGGTCGTGCCGGACGTGTAGAGCTGGATGACGTCGTCATCGTCAGCAATCGGCAGCATCGGATCGGTCACGTCCTGACTGTCCCTCCACTGGTCATAAGACGGCCAGTCATCGCGCCCGCCATCGACGGCGACGATCAGCTTGAGGGTCGGGCAGTCCGCCTTGATCTGGTCGATGGCATCATAGAAATCGGCCGTGACGAAAAGGACCGTGGCGGCGCTGTCTGACAGGATGAACTGCATCTCCGGCGGGGCGAGCCGGTTATTGACGCCGGCCATCGCCATCCGCGCCTTGGCGCAGCCGAACATCATCTCGTAATAGACATCCATGTTCTTGCCGAGATATGCAATCCGGTCGCCGGGCTGCGCACCTGCCGCCGCCAGCCCATTGGCCACCTGGCTCGCATAAGTGTCGAGCGCGGCAAAACTGGTTTCACGCCCTTCGAACCAGAAGGCGATTTCATCGGGACGTTGTTGCGCCTGCACGCGTGTGATGTCTGCAACGTGTGGAATCGCTTCGACGTCGATCATGGGCTCTCCTCCGAGGAATTTGCAAAGAACACTAGGCAATCCCGGTGGTGCGTCTACACCTTCGCTGGAGAAACATGATCTGAGGAGACACCTATGACTCAAGGCTTTGCGACGCGCGCTGTTCACGCTGGCACCGAGCCCGACCCTGCAAGCGGCAGCCGGGCCCAGCCGATTCACCAGACCACGTCCTTCGTGTTCCGGGATTCCGATCACGCCGCCAAACTGTTCGCGCTTCAGGAATTCGGCAACATCTATACCCGCCTTGGAAACCCGACGGTCGGGGCGCTGGAAGGCCGTGTTGCAGACCTCGAAGGCGGTACGATGGCGGTCGGGGTCGGCTCAGGTCATGCCGCGCAGATGCTGGCTTTCCACGTGCTGATGGAGCCGGGCCGGAACATCGTCGCCGCCAAACAGCTCTATGGTGGATCGATCAACCAGTTGAACCACGCCTTCGCGAAGTTCGGCTGGTCGGTGAAATGGGCCGACATTGACGATCTCTCCTCTTTTGAAGCCGCAGTGGACGGCGATACGCGCGCCATCTTTACCGAAAGCCTCGCCAATCCGGGCGGTCTCGTCACGGACATGGCGGCTGTTGCGAAGATCGCGAATGCGGCCGGCGTGCCCTACATCGTCGATAATACGATGGCCTCGCCCTATCTCTGCCGCCCGCTGGAACATGGCGCGGACATCATTGTGGAGTCGCTCACCAAGTTCATCGGCGGTCACGGCAATTCAATCGGCGGCATTATCGTGGATGGCGGCAAGTTCGACTGGAAGGCGAATACCGACAAGTTCCCGACCATGAGCACGCCGCAGAGCTACTATAACGACCTCGTCTTCGCGGACGGGTTCGGCGCGCTGCCTCTCGGCCCGGACGGCGCGAATGTGGACATCGCCTTCGCCATCGCTGCGCGCGCCTTCAGCCTGCGCGATCTTGGCCCTGCGCTTTCGCCCTTCAATGCCTTCATGATCATGACGGGGTGTGAAACCCTGCCGCTTCGCATGGCCAAGCACTGCGCGAATGCCATGGAGGTCGCGACATGGCTGAAGGGCCGGGACGAGGTCTCATGGGTCCGCTATGCCGGACTGTCGGATGATCCTCATCACGCGCTTGGCCAGAAATACATGCCGAAGGGCGCAGGCGCAGTCTTCACCTTCGGCCTGAAGGGCGGCTACGAGGCAGGCGTGAAGCTCGTGGAGAGTCTCAACGTGTTCAGCCACCTCGCCAATATTGGCGATACGCGCTCGCTTGTCATCCATCCGGCCTCGACGACGCACAGCCAGCTGTCCGATGAACAGAAGACGGCGGCAGGCGCGGCTCCGGATACGGTTCGCCTCTCGGTCGGCATTGAGGATGCGCCGGACCTCATCGCTGATCTGGAGCAGGCGCTTGCCGGTCTTTCCTGATGAAGCGAAGCAGACCACACCAGTAGACGGTTGAAGGGGAGGCGAGCATGCCTGATGCGCGCAGCATTATTCTGCACCAGTACGAGACGTCGCCATTCTCGGAGAAAATCCGGCTCGCCCTGCGGCTGAAAAACCTTGGCTGGGCCGGGGTCGAGATCCCGGTGATCATGCCGAAGCCGGACCTGATGCCGCTTACGGGCGGCTACCGGCGTACGCCGGTCATGCAGATCGGCGCGGACATCTATTGCGACACAGCCGTGATCTTGCGGGAGATTGAGCGGCGGTTCCCGATGCCGTCTCTGAACCTGCCCGGCCATGAAGGCCTTGCCTCCATCGTTGGGTCCTGGGTGGATGGTCGCTGGTTCCAGGCTTCGGTTGGCGTGATCTTTGGGGCCATCGGAGACGATGTTCCCGAAGCTTTCAAGAAAGATCGCGAGAAGCTGTCGGGCCGCCCCTTCGATACCGATGCAATGAGGGCAGCCTCTCCGATGCTGCGCGATCAATGGCGCGCTCAGCTAATGTGGCTGGAGGAACGCCTTGCTGGCGGACGCGGGGCCGGCAGCGGCATTTATCTTGTCGGGATGAAGCCCGGCCTTGTTGACGTCCATGCGCATATGAACATCTGGTTCGTGAAGCAGCGCGTGCCGGACTTTGTCGATGCCTGCTTCGAAACGGCCCCGCTGACCAAAGCCTGGTATGAACGCCTCGAAGAGGTTGAGGGCCAGTCTGCCGAGATGATCGATGGGTCGACCGCGCTTGAGATTGCAAAGCACGCGGCCCCTCGCCTCGTCTCGGCAAGCACCGCGCATGAAAGCCAGGATTTCGGCCCGGGCGAGACCGTCGCTGTCGCGCCGGACGATTATGGAAAAGACTGGGTGACGGGCGAACTCGTTCACGCCGACGCGCAGCGCATCATCCTGCAACGGGTGACGGAAGAAGCGGAAACCCTCCATGTTCATTTCCCGCGGTCAGGATTCCTTGTGCGAAGGGCCTGAGTTGGCCGCCACAGAGCTGCCTTTTTGACGCGCCAGAGAGGGTTTTCATGCTGAAGCATCTCCCACTTCTCGCCGCTCTCTTTGTTGCTGCCTGCGCAACCGCTCCACCACCGGCTGCGCCTCCTCCAGCGCCCGTGCCGGTTCAGTTGCCCGCTCAGGGACCCGTGATCAGCTCGCCCCAACCTGTTCTTGGGTTTGATGTGCTGCCCGGCTGGTCGACCTCGCCCATTGCGCCGGGCGTGCTCGCCTTCTCCCGCAGCTGCGGAAAGATCGCGGCCCGACCCGACAATGCCCCGCTTGCGGATGCCGCGCTCTGGGCGGGGACGGTGCTGGAATGGCGCGAGGCCTGTGAGGCGATGACGGTCATTCAGGACGAAGCCAGCGCGCGCGCCGTGATGGAATCGCTGTTCGTGCCGGTCGAGATTGTCGATCCAGCAGATGAGCCACGTTTCACTGGCTACTTCGAGCCGAGCATTGAGGCGCGCTTCCGGCCGGAGGGGGCCTTCACTGCGCCGGTTCCGGGCCCGCCATCTGATCTGGTGCAGGGGCCGAATGGGCCACTTCAGAGGCTGTCCAATGGCCGGACGCGGCCTTACCCGCCGCGTGCTGAGATTGTGCCAGAGCCATCTAAGATCATTGGCTATGCTCATCCGGCTGATGTCTTCTTTCTCCAGATTCAGGGCTCGGGCCGGTTGAACTTTCCGGATGGCAGCGCCGTTCGCGCTGCCTATCACGCCCACAATGGGCAGCCTTTCCAGTCGACCGCCAACTGGCTGATCCGCAATGGCAAGATCAGTCGCGGGGAAGCCTCCATGCAAGGCATCCGCGCGTGGATGGATCGTGTTTCTGCCGCCGAAGCCCGCCGGGCGATGAATGCCAATCCGCGCTATGTGTTTTTCGATGCGAAACCGATCGGCGATCCGACTCTCGGCCCGGTCGGCGCGCAGAACATTCCGCTCACCCCGTTTGGGTCTATGGCGGTTGATACTGAACTCCATGCGCTTGGTGTTCCGTTTTTTGTCCAGACGACGGCGCCCGGCCTCGGCGGCGAGTGGTCCGGGCTTCTGGTTGCGCAGGACACAGGCGGGGCGATCAAAGGCCCTGTGCGGGGCGACATCTTCTTCGGCACCGGCTTTGATGCGGGACAACGCGCCGGGACCATGAATGCGCCGGGCCGGAAGTGGGCGTTACTGCCGCGAGCCGTGGCGGAGCGGCTGAAGGCGACCGAACCGGGCGTTTAAACCCGCTCAAACGGGTCCCGCATCAGGATGACGTCTTCGCGTTCCGGCGAGGTTGAGACGAGCGCGCAGGGCTTGCCGACGAGCTCTTCCAGACGACGGACATACTTCACGGCTTCTGCTGGAAGTTGAGCCCAGCTGCGCGCGCCCTTGGTTGAGTCCGTCCAGCCCGGCATGGACTCGTAGATCGGTTCGACGGCGGCCTGATCGGTCAGGCCAGCGGGGAAGTAGTCGATTTCCTTGCCACCAAGCTTATAGCCGACGCAGACTTTGATCTCCTCAAGGCCGTCCAGCACGTCGAGCTTGGTCAGGGCAAGGCCGGTCACGCCGGACGTCGCGCAGGCCTGCCGGACCATGACGCTGTCAAACCAGCCACAGCGTCGGGCCCGTCCGGTCACGGTGCCGAACTCATGCCCGACGGTGCCAAGGCGCTCGCCGATTTCATTGTCCTGCTCGGTGGGAAAGGGGCCTGCACCGACACGCGTGGTGTAGGCCTTGGCAAGACCGAGCACATAGGAGATTGCGCCGGGACCGACGCCGGCGCCCGCCAGCACATTACCTGCAACGACATTGGAGGAGGTCACGAACGGATAGGTGCCGTGATCGACATCGAGCATGACGCCCTGCGCGCCTTCGAACAGGATGCGCCGGTCGAGCTTCACCTGCTCATCGAGCAGCTTCCAGACAGGCCGGGCATAAGGGAGCACTTTCGGAGCGATCTCCAGAAGCTCGGCCTTCAGCGCCGCGCCATCCGGCTCCGGCATGTCGAGGCCGACACGCAGGGGGCGGTGATGGGCGAGGAGGCGTTCGATCTTGAGGTCGAGCGCGGCCGGGTCGGCAAGGTCTGCCACGCGAACGGCGCGCCGGCCGACACGGTCTTCATAGGCCGGGCCGATGCCGCGCTTGGTCGTGCCGATCTTCGCTTCGCCGAGCGCGGCTTCCCGGGCGGCATCGAGATCGCGGTGCCAGGGCAGGATGAGGCAGGCATTGTCGGCAACGATGAGATCATCAGGGCCGAGCGACACGCCTTCTTTTTCCATGCCCTCGATTTCAGACAGGAGCTGCCATGGGTCGACGACAACGCCATTGCCAATGACGGAGAGCTTGCCACCGCGCACGACGCCGGATGGCAGCAGGTTCAGCTTGAACGTCTTGTTGCCGATGACCAGCGTGTGGCCGGCATTGTGCCCGCCCTGAAAGCGCACCACCGTATCGGCCCGGCTGGACAGCCAGTCCACGATCTTGCCTTTGCCTTCATCGCCCCACTGGGCACCGACGACGACCACGCCTGACATAAGCTCGCTCCGTTTATGAGACCGCGGCGAAAGACACGGGTTTCGGCGATTTGGCAAGGGTGGGCGGGCGTGCCAGCGCTCTTGCCCGGCGCATGCGGGGCATGTCCGGCGGGAGCGCTGAGTTTTCAGGATGGGCGGGCTAGCCGGGATCGAGCAGTGGGCGCGATGGCCCGGTGTTCATCATAATCGGGCTCAGCGTTGGGCTCCGGCGCAGCAGCTGTGTCATGAGACGGGCGATGACTTCAGAGATGGGCCCCTCGATCAAGTCGAAGGGCGACGGAGCCGTGAGTTTGGATGCACGGGCTGAGAACTCGGAGAGGCGTAGCGGCCAGTCATCGGGAGCCTCAGGGGCATCTTCGATGAACTTCACCCGGATACGGCCGTGATCGTTCACGGCGATGATCATCTGCCGGGCGATCCCGTGCGTTTCCGCATCGGCCCATGCCCACAGATAGAAGCGCGCAATCTCAAGGCACAGCACCGGCCAGTACATCGGCCGGACATAGGCAAACCATTCCGAGATGAGCTTACAATCCATGACAGAGATCATAGCCGTGGGCGGCAGAGGTGGGACAGGATTTGGACGAAAGCCCGTATCTGCAGATGATCCGAGCGGAAAAGGCGGGGATAAGCGGGCCTTTTCCGCGCCGCTGCAGCCCGCTAGAAGCGGGACATGCTGGAGCTGCGACCGAACTGCGAATACTGCGACAAGGATCTGCCGCCCACCGCTGAGGATGCGATGATCTGCACGTATGAGTGCACCTATTGCGTGTCCTGCGTGGAAGGGCATTTGAGCAATGTCTGCCCCAATTGCGGAGGCGGGTTCGCGCCGCGCCCGATCCGCCCGGCCACCGCGCATCGCCCGGGCGTCTCCCTGATGCATCAACCGGCGTCCACGACGCGTGTACACCTCAAGCAGGACAGGGACACGCTTCCGGCGTTTATCGACTCGCTCCAAGCGATCGACCCGAAAGCGCGTTAGGCGCAGCTATCTGCTCGGTCTGTTTCATCAGTCTTCAGTATCAATTGGCCGCGTTTTGCAGTTGAGACGCCGCGCCGCGCGTGACGCTTGCTGTCGAACGGGATAATGCGAGGCATGACCCTTCCCGAACTCGACGCCCAGAACTTCGATGCGGACCGCCAGCACTGGAAGTCCATTCGCGTCTACTACGAAGACACCGACTTCACCGGCATGGTCTATCATGCCAACTATCTACGCTTTTTCGAGCGAGGCCGCTCTGACCATTTGCGCGATGCCGGTGTGTCCCACCAGTCGCTCCTGCAGCGTGAGGATCCGGCCGCGTTCACGCTCACCAACGTCTCGGTTAACTATAAACGCGCGGCACAGGTCGATGACCTGCTGCATGTCCGCACCCGATACATCGGGACCGAGGGCCCGCGCATTCTCTTTGAACAGACGGTTCTTCGCGGGTCAGATGTCATTGCGGACGCCCGCATTACGGCCGTTATGATTCACGCCGATGGCCGGCCCCGCCGACCGATCCGTGAGATCGTCTCCCACCTGGAATCCTACCGGTGGACGGGCGCGGCCTGACCGGCTCCTAAGTCCTACATTTCGTTAATAAAAATACCGTACCTGTTTACCATGTGCGGAATCGGGGCTGGGCGCCAAGTTTCCGCCAGAATTGGCGTGGAAGACGAGCACAGCTTTAGCTTACCGGCCCACGGGCGAGCCGGCATGCCCTGTCCCGGGCGATAAATCGATAAAGAGGTTCCGCATGGAAAGCGAAGGTCTTCAGCAGGCTGCGACGAGCAGTGACTTCTCTCTGTTCAGCCTGCTCATGGAAGCCGATATCATCGTCAAACTCGTGCTTGTGGTGCTGTTGATCGCCAGTGTCTGGTCATGGTCCGTCGTCGTTGAAAAACTGTTCGGCCTCGGCTCCGCGCGCAAGAAGGCGAAGGCCTTCGAAGAAGCCTTCTGGGCCGGGCGGACCGACGATTACGAGCTGCGCCCCGGGCAGGGGGGCAACGATGCCGGATCCCGGGTCTTCGCGTCCGCCGCGCGGGAATGGTCGGATGCCCGCCGGGGCACGACCCCGTCCGAGCAGGCGGCCCTGGTCGAGCGCGCAGAACGCAGCATGCGCGCCGCTATCGACCGCGAGATTGGAAAACAGTCGGGCGGGCTTGGTGTGCTCGCATCCATCGGGTCTTCCTCACCCTTTATCGGCCTGTTCGGCACCGTCTGGGGCATCATGAATGCCTTCCTCAAGATCGGTGAAAAGCAGGACACCTCGCTCGCCACCGTCGCTGGTCCGATCGCCGAAGCCCTGTTCGCGACAGGCCTTGGCCTTGTGGCCGCAATTCCAGCGGTGATTTTCTACAACAAGTTTTCGACCGATCTCGCAAAGTTTGCTGACCAACTCGACAGTTTTGCGCAGGACGTATTGGTGCGTTTGTCCCGGCGCGCGAGCGAAGGCGCGGGGGGAAGTTAAACAATGGGCGCTTCTCTCTCCAGTGCATCACCTGGCAAGCGCGGACGCCGCGCGCTGAACGCTGAAATCAACGTGACGCCCTTTGTGGACGTGATGCTCGTCTTGCTGATCGTCTTCATGATCACAGCCCCGCTGCTGACGACCGGTGTCGATGTTTCGCTGCCGCAGAAATCGGCCGATGCCCTCCCTCCATCATCGACGCAGCCACTCTCCGTGACGATGCGCGCGGATGGTACGCTGTTCATTCAGGACACGCAGATCGCTCCTGAAGAGCTGATCCCGAAACTCAATGCCATTGCTGGCGAGGGCTATGAGGAACGCATTTATCTGCGCGTCGATGAGACCATCGATTATGGCGAAGCGATCGGTGTGATGACGCTCATCCAAGGTGCCGGTTATCGCAATCTCGCTCTGGTCACGGACCCGCAGGCGAGAGGGACACGCTGATCCGATGTGGCGCGGTCTTCCCGCATCTCTGGTGCTCCATGCCGGCGTGATTTTCGGCGGTATGGTGGTCTGGCCATTTGTTTCGCCGCCCCGATCGACGGAATTCGTCGTGGTGCCGATCGAGCTGGTGGCCATTGCGCCGACGACCAACATCGCGCCAAGTGTGCGCCGTGAACCCGAAGAAGAGCCGGAGCCTGAGGAGGAAGAGGCCCCGCCGCCGACCGAAGACGTGATCGAAGACCCAGACGCCATTCCGGATGAGGAACTGGTCGAGGAAGACTTCACCCCGCCTCCTCCTCCGCCGGAGGAGGAACCCGAGCCAGAGCCGGACGTTATCCCGGAAGAGACCGAGCCCGAGGAAGAAGAGCCTGAACCCGAGCCGGAACCTGAAGAGGAAGAGCCTGAGCCTGTCCGCGCCGAGCCTGAACAGGATGACCCGCTGGATGATATTCTTGGAGAAGCCTCGAACCTGTTTGACCGCGCCCGGAATGAGCCGAAGCGCGCGCCGGTTGCCTCGCGCACGCCTGAGCCGGCGGTCGAGACACCCACTGAGGTGCGCAGGGGAGCAGGGGACCGTTCCGGCATGACCGCGCGGGTTGAGGCGATCCTGATTTCGCAGCTCAAGCTTTGCTGGGATGACGTGGTCGATCTGCCGAACCCTGAGCGCCTTCAGGTGACGCTGCGGATGCAGCTCAACATTGATGGAACGCTGCAGTCGGGTGTGGAAGTCGTCACGCCCCGCAGAACGATTGGGGATCGCCCCATGCAGGTCGCTGTGGAGCGGGCGTTGAGAGCCGTCCGCAAATGCGCGCCCTATCGGCTGCCGGAAGGCTCCGAGACCTATTACGATGAATGGAAAGATGTGACGGTCAATATTGGACCGGCTGGATAGACAAGAATCTGGACCGAGGAGAGTCTGAGAGATGTTCAAGAAACTGATGGCTGCAATCGCGGTGCTCTGCCTGCCGGCGGCACCGGCGCTGGCTGACATAACCATCGACGTGACGGAGGGCACCTACAAGCCGCTCCCGATCGCGATACCCGAATTCACGGCTGAAGGGGGATCTGAGGACTATTCCCGGCAGATCACCGAAGTGGTGAAGAACGATCTCGCCTCGACGGGCCTGTTCGAGATCACGCAGGAAGCCGCCTTCATTCAGAAGGATCTGTCCATCGATGTTCAGCCGCGCTTTGCGGACTGGAAGATCATCCAAACCGATGCCCTGGTCGTTGGTGAAACAGGGTTGACCGAAGATGGCCGTCTGCGCGTCGCCTTCCGGCTCTGGGATGTCTATGGCGAGGAAGTGCTTCGTCTCGATAACCAGCCGGGGCGTCAATACACGACCACGCCAGATAATTGGCGGCGCATCGCGCACAAGATTTCCGATTCGATCTACACCCGCCTGACCGGCGAGAGCGGGTTCTTTGATACGCGGATTGTCTACATTGCCGAGAGCGGACCGAAGACGGCGCGCGTGAAGCGCCTCGCCATCATGGATATGGACGGGGCTAACCCGCAATTCCTGACATCCGGCGTTCACACCGTGCTCACGCCGCGATTCTCGCCCAGCGCACAGGAAATCACCTACATGTCCTACGAAGGCGGTCGCCCGCGCGTCTATCTCTTCAATATCGAGACCGGCCGGCAGGAAGTGCTGGGCGATTTTGAAGGGATGACCTTCGCGCCGCGATTCTCCCGCGATGGCGGCAGCGTTCTGCTGACGCAGGCTCGTGGCGGTAATTCCGACATCTACGTCATGAATCTTCGTTCACGTCAGTCGCGTCGGCTGACCGATCATCCGGCGATCGATACCTCGCCGTCCATGTCGCCCGATGGCCGCCGAATTGTCTTCAATTCCGACCGGGGCGGCAGCCCGCAACTTTACATCATGAACACTGATGGCTCGCCGCTGACCTGCCCATCGGGCGGACGCGACACCGCCTGCCGGATCACCTTTGGCCAAGGGCGTTATTCCACGCCTGTCTGGTCCCCGCGCGGTGATCTGATCGCCTTTACCAAGCAAACGCGCGGCAAGTTCCACATCGGTGTGATCGGCATCGACGGTAAAGGCGAGCGCCTGCTGTCGGAGGCCTATCTCGATGAAGGTCCGGACTGGTCGCCGAATGGCCGCGTGATCACGTTTTTCCGTGAGAATTACCCAGGGGCCGGCCCGCGTCTGTGGTCTGTGGACTTGACCGGACGGAATCTCCGTCAGATGAATACGTCGACCGACGCCTCCGACCCGGCATGGTCGCCATTGCTGGACTAGAAGATATATGATTGTTCATCTACGCCGCAATCTCGCCGAATTTCGGTCTGAATCTGTCGCAAACGCGGGTTTATACGCCCGTCTCTGAAATCACGCGCAGGGTCGCGCGCTGACTAACATGGTCACAAGGGGAGCCCTCAACCATGAATACCTTGCTTAAAGCTTCTGCCGCTGCGGCGGTTCTTGTCGGGGTCGCTGCCTGCGCCTCTCAGCCGGAACCAGAGCCCGTTGCGGAAACACCTGCGCCAGTAGAAGAACCAGCGCCGGTTGAAACTGTTGAAGCCGCACCTGCCGAGCCAGTCTATACCGGTCCTACACCGGGCTCGCTGGAAGACTTTCAGGTCAATGTTGGCGAGCGCGTCTACTTCGATCTCGACCAGTCTCGTCTGGATGGCGACGATCAGGAAATCCTGAACCGTCAGGCCGCCTGGCTGGCGACTTACCCTCAGTTTAACATTCTCGTTGCCGGTAACTGCGATGAGCGTGGAACACGCGAATACAACCTTGCTCTCGGCGAGCGCCGCGCTGCGGTTGTGAAGGACTATCTGGTCAGCCTCGGCGTCGATGCTTCGCGCATTGAGACGATTTCATACGGCAAGGAGCGCCCGCTGGACGCGTCTTCCAATGAAGCGGCCTGGGCCCGTAACCGGAATGGCTTCACGCAGGTTCTGGACGCAACGGCTGGTTAAGCTTTTGCCATGACTGAACAAAGCGGCCGGGCGCCATAATTCGGCCCCGGCCGTTCTTGTATCTGGGAGGCATGATGAAGCTACGACTTATCTCGCTTGTCGCGGCGACGGCAATTGCGTGTGCCGCGCCATCCGTCGCTCAACGCGCGCCCATCACTCAAGGCGCAACCAGCGGAGATCTCGCAGCCTCAACCTCGCAGCTGCGCCAGTCGGTGGCTGAGATGCGCGTGCAGATCAACAATCTGAAGGCCGACAACTCTGCGCTGAATGGCCAGCTGGAAACGCTGGAGTTCCTGCTGAACCAGTCTCGCGACGAGATCAATCGCCTCCAGAACGATGACAAGGCCATAGCTGACCTGATCGGTCGGTTGGAAGAAACAATAGAGACCCAGGATGCGCGAATCGCTGTTCTCGAAGCGCAATTCTCTGGCGCGAGTGCCGCCTCTCCGAGAAGCTTCGTGACCGATCCGGCCTCGGTAGGGGACGAAGGATCTGCGAGTTCTATTGATAGCGCTGAACCGCGTCAGACACGCCCGCTCGGCACGCTGCCGGCTTCTTCATTGCCGGGCGACGCTGGGCCACTTTTTGCAGACGCAAAGTCCAAATTGCTTCGCTACGACTATGCCGGTGCGGAAGCGTCCTTCCGTGCTTTTATCGATCAGTTCAGCGGCGATCCGCAGGCGGGTGAGGCGCAATACTGGCTTGGCGAAGTCCTCTACCAGCAGGAAGCCTATGCTGAATCAGGTGCAGCCTACACCGATATGATCCGGAATTATCCTGATGATCCTCGCGCGCCCGACGCGCTTGTGAAGCTTGCAAGGTCCATGCGCCTTGTGGGCGATCCAGCTGCTGCTTGTGCCGCGCTCGGCCAGTTGCCGCGCCGCTATCCCGATGCATCGGGTGTCACGAAAAATCTGGCCGCCGTTGAGCGTTCTCGGTCCGGTTGCTCTTAAACGCGAGCGCTTCAGCCGAACTTGATGCCGCCGCCAGACTTGCGGCTGGTCCGATCTGCCTCGCCGTGTCTGGCGGAGGTGATTCAATGGCCCTGCTGGCCTTCGCCGCAGAATGGGCAAAGGCGACCTCAAGAGAACTGGCTGTCCTGACCGTTGATCATGGTCTTCGCGCGGAGGCAGCCGAAGAAGCCACTTTCGTCGCCGCCGAGGCCCGTGCGTTAGGGCTCGATCACAAAACTCTGAAGTGGCAAACACCGGCACCTGCACAGGCAAAGGCGCGCCGGGCGCGTCACGTCCTCCTCGCCGACGCCGCTCGATTGGCTGGGGCAGGGCTCATCCTGACCGGCCATACGGCGAACGATGATGTCGAAACGTTCCTGATGCGCGCCCGCCGAGGGTCGGGATGGCGCGGGCTCGCGGGCATGGGCCGGGCGTCGGCATCACCGGCCTGGCCGGCCGGGCGAGATGTCATGATCGCGCGCCCGTTGCTCAGATTTTCGCGTCAGCAATTGCGTGACCTGCTTCACGGCTCCGGGAGATCCTGGATCGAAGATCCGTCTAACGAAAACACAGCTTATGAGCGTGTTCGCTGGCGCCGGCGTTTAGCGAATGATCCACCGCTCTTGAGTCGATTGAGGGGCGCTATGGGAGACCTGAAACTCTTGCGCCGGCTGGAATCCCGGGCACTTGCCCGTTGGCTTTCGGGGAATGTTGTTGCCGAAGCGGATGGATCGCTCTCTGCAGACTTACGCAGGCTTCCGGCGGGCATCATCGAGCCCGCGCTTGATCTGGTCATTCGTATCGCCGCAGGCAGCGATCGTCAGCCGGACGCCCAGCGCCTGAGGCGGCTTGGCGAGGACATTGGAAGTGGTGGCCCGAACACGGCCTGCACGCTCGGCGGCGCGTGGATTGAGCGTGAGGGGGCCGAGCTGCGCATCGCGCGCGATCCCGGCCTTGTTGAAGCGGGTGAGAGTGCGGTCTGGGACGGCCGTTTTATCCGCGATCCCGATGCAGCTGAAATCACGCCGACGGACCGTATGACCCGAGAGACGCTCCCTCCGGAAGGGGGTGGCTGGCGTTGCCTGGCCTCTGAGCGCCTTGCCTTCACGAAGCGCACGCTTCTTGCCTACTGAGAACGAATAATTTCGTCGCAGTGAATAAAGCTCGTTTTTGCAGCTTCGTGTTACTATGTAGTCTTCCAAGCACTACGCACAGGATTTCTAATGAATATGCGCAATTGGGCCGTTTGGGGTGTCATTCTCGCTCTTATCCTAGGCATGGCGATCGCCATGCAGGGATCTAGCACGCCAGCCGACGTGAAGGAGTTGACCTATTCGGAGGTTCTGAACCGCGCAGAATCTGGTGATCTTGAGTCTGTCACGATTTCAGCGACGACCATTGAGGGCAAGCTGCGCGGCGGTGAACGCTTTATCGCTGAGAAAGCGAATTTCGATCCTGATCTTGGCGAACGGCTGACCGATAGCGGTGCGAACGTCACCTATAATTCCGATGAGGGTGGCTTCACGATTGGCGCGCTGATCCTGAACATCCTGCCTGTTCTTCTGATCCTCGGCCTGTTCCTGTTCATGATGCGCCAGATGCAGGGCGGCGGTGGCCGTGGTGCGATGAGCTTCGGCAAGTCCCGTGCGCGCCTGCTGACGGAAAAGCATGGCCGCGTAACCTTCGATGACGTGGCCGGCGTGGACGAAGCCAAGGAAGAGCTTCAGGAGATCGTCGAATTCCTGCAAGATCCGACGAAGTTCCAGCGTCTTGGCGGCAAAATCCCGAAAGGTGCTTTGCTTGTTGGCCCGCCCGGAACCGGCAAGACATTGCTTGCCCGCGCCATTGCGGGGGAGGCGAATGTCCCGTTCTTCACAATTTCCGGTTCTGATTTTGTCGAGATGTTTGTCGGCGTCGGCGCGAGCCGTGTCCGGGACATGTTCGAGCAGGCCAAGCGCTCTGCGCCCTGTATCATTTTCATCGACGAAATTGACGCCGTTGGCCGCTCTCGTGGGGCCGGCCTTGGTGGTGGCAATGATGAGCGCGAGCAGACCTTGAACCAACTCCTCGTGGAGATGGACGGTTTTGAAGCCAATGAAGGCATCATCCTGATCGCTGCAACCAACCGGCCGGATGTTCTCGATCCCGCCTTGCTGCGTCCAGGCCGTTTCGACCGCCAGGTGACTGTCGGCAATCCGGACATCATTGGCCGTGAAAAGATCCTGAAAGTGCACATGCGCAATGTGCCGCTCGCCAAGGACGTCAACGCAAAGACGATCTCTCGCGGCACGCCGGGCTTCTCTGGCGCTGATCTGGCTAACCTCGTGAACGAGGCGGCCCTGCTGGCCGCGCGTCGCGGCAAGCGTGTCGTATCCATGCGTGAGTTCGAGGATGCCAAGGACAAGGTCCTGATGGGGCCGGAGCGCCGCTCCATGGTGATGTCAGAGTCCGAGAAGGAACTGACGGCATGGCACGAAGCGGGCCACGCGATCGTGGCGCTGAAAGTGCCGGCAGCCGACCCCGTCCATAAGGCGACGATCATCCCGCGCGGACGAGCGCTGGGCATGGTTATGCAGCTGCCCGAAGACGATAAACTCTCCATGTCGCGGATCGAAATGGTGTCTCGTCTCGCCATCATGATGGGCGGGCGCGTCGCTGAAGAGCTGAAGTTCGGGGACGATCATGTCACGGCTGGTGCCGCCTCTGACATTCAGCAGGCGACCCGTCTTGCACGCGCCATGGTCACGCGCTGGGGACTCTCTGATGAGATCGGGCCGGTGGACTATGGCGAAGACCAGGGCGAGGTATTCCTTGGCCAGCAGCTGGTGCAGTCGTCCCATGTCTCCGAGGAGACATCGAAGAAGATTGAGGAAGAAGTCCGTAAGCTGGTGCAGACCGGTATGGACGATGCGCGCCGGGTCATGACCGACTATCGCGACCAGTGGGCGGCCATCGCTGAAGGGCTGCTCGAATACGAGACCCTGTCTGGCGAAGAGATCACCAACCTGCTCGACGGCAAGCCGCCGGAGCGCCCTGATCTGGACGACGAAGATGATGGACCGGCATCTGCTGTTCCGGTCATCGGAAAGCGTCGCAAGCCGAAGCCTGGGCCTGAAGGGTTGGGTGATCCAGAGCCAGCCTGATGCGGCTCGTGGGTCTGTCGGCTCGGAGATCCTGACGGTTACTTGCCGTCTCTGACGCAAACCGCGTGATCATTGTCAGCGCGCATTAACCGCGTGCATGCTATGAGAAGCGCCAAGGTTGCGGACGAAAGGCGGACCCCATGATCAGGTTTTCAGCACTCGGCGCATGCTTTCTGCTCTTGTCTGCTTGTGCACGCCAGGATGTGGCCGTGAACGACTTCTGGCTGCGTATGTCGGCACTGTGCGGGCAGGCCTTTGAAGGCGAAATGGTCAGCCGCGACGAAGCGGACGCTTTCTTTGAGTCCCAACGGCTTGTGATGCTGGTGCGCGATTGTTCTGAAACCGAAATCCATATCCCGTTTAGTGTCGGTTCCGATGACACGCGCACATGGGTGCTGTCTCGCGGAGAGGAGGGTGTTCTGCTTCGCCACTATCACCGTCACCTGCCGAACCGGCCCGAGGCTGTGACCGATTATGGTGGTGTACTCGCCAAAGGCGCGACCGGGTCCCGCCTGGAGTTCCCGGTCGATGCGGCGACCGTTGCTGTCTTTGAAGAAGAAGGCCTCACAGAATCGATGGCCAATGTCTGGGCGATGGAGATGCGTCCAAGCGAAGACATGTTTGCTTATGAAATGGCTCGTCCGGGGCGGTTCTTCCGTCTTGAATTCGATACATCCGAACCTGTCACGTTGAACCCTACGGCCGACGCCGGATGAGTGACCTGAAGGGCCGGGTGCTGGTCATTGCCGGATCGGACTCTGGCGGCGGGGCTGGTATTCAGGCGGATATCAAGTCCATCACCGCGCTTGGCGGCTACGCCATGACGGCGGTCACGGCAATCACGGTTCAGGACACAACCGGCGTCCATGGTGTGTGGTCGGTTCCACTTGAGGCCGTGCTCGGCCAGATCGATGTGACGCTTGCCGATATCGGGGTGGATGCCATCAAGACCGGAATGCTCGGATCGTCCGTGCTGGTCGAGGCCATCGCTGAACGCCTGTCAGACCGCGCGCCGGATACTGCCCGCATCATTGACCCGGTCATGGTGGCGACATCTGGTGACAGGCTGGTCGATGAGAAAGGTGTTGAGGCAATCCGCTCTGATCTGGTTCCGCAGTCCACGCTGGTCACGCCAAATGCGCCGGAGGCGGAAGTGTTGACGGGAAAGGCGGTTGAAAGCGTGGATGGTCAACGCCGTGCCGCCGAACGCTTGCTTGAACTCGGCGCGCTCGGCGCGCTTGTCAAAGGCGGGCATGTTGGCGGTGATACGATCACGGACGTCTTGCAGACTACACAAGGCGAATGGCTGTTTGATGGCCCGCGCATTCAAACCGATTCAACGCACGGCACGGGCTGCACTCTGGCCTCGGCCTGTGCTGCACTGATCGCTCAAGGTAAAGACGTCCCAGATAGTGTGGAAGGGGCGCGCGAGTACTTGCGCGGAGCGATCGAGAACGCGCCCGGTTTTGGGCGTGGCCACGGCCCCGTCAATCATGGATGGGGCCTGAAGTCTTGCGATTAGCCTTAGACTGGCTCAGGTCTTCGCGAACTCTTCTGCGACATCCTCGGAGCTTTCTTCATCGGGACTCTCAAGCGCCTCGCGGTCCTGTTGGAGGATGCGGAAGATGCGGGCGAGATACTCCTGCGTCCACAAGCCACGCTCTGCGGCTTCGGCCTTCGTCGGTTCGAACGCTTCGATTGCGTCCCTGGAGACTGTTCCATCCCGCTCGATCAGGCGCTCAATCGTGTCCATTCGCTCGCGCATCACCGCGACTTCCTGAGCCAGCGCCAGCGTTATGTTCATAACGCGCTCGACATCGGGATTGTCCAGGAACCATGGGCGCTTGCCCTTGGCTTTGGTGCCGGCGAGCAGAAGGGGATCGAGCGTGCTCATTATGCGACCTTCCTTGCGCCGATGACGTGCCAGGCAGCCTTGCGGCCATAGTCTTCGCTGTCATCCTCGGCTGCGTCCGGGAACACGTCCTTGTCGACAATCGCGGCTACGCCATCATGGATTAGCTCATTGTCGGAGAAGCCGGCATCCTTCATCCACTGATCGAGATCGATCTCGTGCATTTTCGTCCAGAAGGGCTCGTTGTTGTAGAAGGCGTCCCAGTCACGCATGGCCTGCTCGAAGAGCGGCATGTTCTCATCGTATTGGGGTTGCTCCACGTGCAGGACAATGCCGCCAGGCTTCACGAGACGGCGGGTCTCCTTGAAGATGGCCGGCATGGTTTTGTAGCTCGTCTCATGCAGGAACATGGTCGACTGCACCCAGTCGAAGCTTTCATCTTCGAACTGAGAGAGATCGGTCACATCGCCCTGAACGAAAGTCACGTTCTCAATGCCCATAGACTTCGCGCGGGCGAGACCGTAGCGCAGCATCGGTGCACCGACATCAACAGCCACCACTTCGGCATCCGGGAAGGCTTCTGCAATTGGAAGCACGTTGTGGCCGAGGCCAGCCCCGATATCGAGAATCCGCTTTGGCTTGAAGTCCGGTCCGAGGGTTCGCTTGGCCCACTCGGCAACGGCGACACCGCCGCCATCATTATAGCGCCCAAGCATGCCGCCGGTTGTCGCGAAGATACCGGCATCGTAATTGGCCGGCCCGGTGACATCGCCCGGTACGAGCTCTGAATGATAGGAGCCCGGCATACAGTGATGGTCGATCGCTGTCACACCACGGGGCAGGGACAGTTTCGGGTCAAGTTGCAGGCGCTCATCACCTTCGGTCAGGGCGCGCGCTGTTTCGTTGAGGCTGTCGGCCTGACGGATCGTCGTCCAGCGCCCTGCCTGCTGTCTGGTCTCCATCGTGGCGCGGCGCAGTGCTGACCACCACTGCCAGATCGGTTCCCTGGTAAGCGCCTTGCGAACCTCGTGACGGTTTTCGAAGTCGCGGCCAGCCTCCTTCTTGAAGCCTGGCTCCACGCGGGCCTCAAAGGCTTCAGCGACACCGGGCATTACCTTGGTCGACAGGTGCCGGTTCATCTGAGCGAGAAAGTTGAACCGGGCGATTTCATCATGTGTCGTCTCAGGATAAACGCCATGCTTGCCAACAACGCGGTAATCTGGCGGGCCGTCATATGCTGGCGTGTCTTTGGGAAGAGTCGCTGAGTCAGCCATGGTGTTCGCTCCTTATCGCCGCCAAGATGGCGGCTGGGGTCGACTCCTGCAACGGGGTCGGTCATACAAAAGATATATCATTTACCCGAACCTGCCATAGGGGAGACTACGGATATGGCCACCAAAATTGTCGCACTCTTCAATCTGAAGCCCGAAATCAGCGTCGAAGACTACGAGGCCTGGGCGCTGGCGACCGACATTCCGACCGTAAATGGCTTGAACTCGGTCGATGAGTTCGCGGTGTTCAAATCGGTCGGCCTGCTGGGGTCTGATGACAAGCCGCCCTACGCCTATATCGAGACGATCGACGTGAACGATATGGATGGCTTCGGCGGTGAAGTTGGCACCGAGACCATGCAGAAGATCGCAGGCGAGTTTCAGGCCATGACTGACGACCTCGTCTTCATCCTGACCGACAAGCTGGGCTAGCCCGATGGGACGGTTCTCAGGCAAGACCGCTGTCATTACCGGCTCCGGCCGCCGCAAGGGGCTTGGCGAAGCGATCGCCAAACGCCTCGCTGAAGACGGTGCGAACATCGTGATTTCCGACATAGGCGCGTCCCGGGACAGCGCCACAGGCGAAGAGCATATCGGCTCCACGGACGAGATGGAGTCGATTGCAGCGGAGATGACCGCGCACGGCGTCGGCGCATCGACCTGTGTGTGCGATGTACGGTCCCTCGAAGAAGTTCGCGCGCTCGCAAAGCATGCGGTGGATACGCATGGGTCGCTCGACATCTGGGTTAATAATGCCGGGATTGGCTACATCATGAAACCACTGCTGGAGGTTTCAGAAGCCGAATGGCGGGCCGTGATTGATGTAAACCTAACCGGGGCCTTTTTCGGCGTGAAGGCTGCCGCTGAAACCATGGTCGGGCAAGGCAAGGGCGGTCGCATCATCAATATCGCTTCGCAGGCAGCGAAGTCCGGTTTCCCGCATGCACAGGCTTACACCTCGTCCAAGCACGGGCTTGTTGGCCTTGCGCGCTCAGCTGCCGTGGAACTCGGAGAGCACAAGATCACCGTCAACAATGTCTGCCCCAATCATGTCACCACGGGTCTTGGGGCGTGGCAGAACGAGTACTTCGCGAAAGTGGTCGGTGCGGATTCGGTCGAGGCTTATCTCGAAGCCATGGCCGCGCGCATCCCGATGGGGCGGCCCGGCCTGCCGGAGGACACCGCCAACGCGGTTGCCTTCCTCTGCTCCGATGAAGCCAATTACATTACTGCTGAAAGCATGAATGTGTCCGGCGGCGAGGAACCTCACTGATGGCGCTGCCACCCGATCCCGCGCCGAAGGACTTCACCTGGCCAAATGGTGGCAAGCTCGCCCTGTCGATCGTCGTGAACGTGGAAGAGGGGGCCGAGCGCCGGATCGACGAAGGCGACAAGCGCCCGGAGCCGGTCGACGAGTTGGGCGCTGTTCCCGGCAAGCCGATCCGGATTCATGGTAATGAGAGCAATTATCAGTATGGGATCAATCGCGGAGCCCCGCGCGTGATCAAGCTGCTGGACGAGGCAAAGTTGCCCGCGACATGGACCGTGTGCGGACAGGCGCTGGAAAAAGCGCCATGGCTCGGTAAGGCGATTGTCGCGCGCGGCGATGAGCCATGTAATCATGGGCACAAATGGGCCTTCACTGCTTTCATGGGCGAAGCAGAAGAAACGGCCTTCATCGCGAAGGGTACGAAGAGCATTGAAGCCACGACTGGCCGTCGGCCATCCGGATGGCTCTCCCGTTATCTGCACACGGATATCACGCGGCGTATCCTGAAAGAGCAGGGCTACACTTATCACATGGACGACTACTCGGATGATTTTCCGTACTGGTCTCAGGTTGAAATGGGTGACGGATCAAAAGAGCCGATGGTGATCCTGCCTTATGCGATCGACTCCAACGATATGAAGTTCTGGCTGAGCCCGTCCTTCACACCGGATATGTGGCTCGACTATGCCAAGCGAACCTTCAATTGGTTGCACGAAGAAGCAAAAACCGATGGCGCACGGATGATGTCGCTCGGTCTGCATCTTCGCATTATCGGGCGCCCAGGCCGGATCGATGCCTTTCGCCAGTTCCTTGCTCATGTGAAAGCCCATTCCGATGTCTGGGTTGCGACACGTGAAGACATCGCGGCGCACTTTGCTGAGGAGGTCTCGCCATGAGGACGCTTTGCTTCGCTATTTGTTTGTTCGCGGCACCGGCTGCCGCTGATACCGCGGCCGAGTTCGCGGAGAGCGCCGCCGGATCATGGTCCAGTGCGGAACAGTCCGCCGATCCCGGTTATGACTGGGTCGAAAGCGAAGTGCGCCAGATCTGGCCAGACCGGGAAGAGGGCGTCTGGCTGTATCAGGAGAATGCGATCATCGCGGCCTCGCCAGAGGTACCGGTTGAGGGCGATCCAAAAGCGCGGCCTTACTTTCAGGTCGTCGTGCATATTCAGGATGTCGGTGGTGGGACCCTCCATACAACGACTTACAGGGTTGCCGATCGCGCGGCGGCCAAGGGGACATGGAGTGCGCCGGACACTTTTTCACCTGACTGGCTCGGTGAGGTGTCTTGCATGGGAAGCATGCAGCGGGTCGGAGAAGGTTTCTGGCGCGGCGAAACCACCTGCCCGAACAATTACAGGGGCGCGGCCCGCGTCGTGAGTATGTCGGTTCGCTCGCCAGGTGCGCATGTGAACTGGGATCGCGGCTTTGACGCCGAAGGCAACCATGTCTGGGGCCCGGCTGAAGGCGGATACATTTTCAAGCGGAAGGACGCAGAATGACAAGAACTCTGATCGCCGGACTGGCGGCGAGCCTCGCTCTGGGTGGCTGCATCATCGTAGATGCCGATGAGACGCCGGAAAACACTGTGACGCGCGTCACGACGGTAGATGCTTCGCAGACCGGCTCACCCCTGTTTGGGTCGGATGATCCGTATCCTGTTCATCCGATCAATCTCCGCCGAACGACCCTGGTGGTTAAGGATGCGGAGGCCTCCCTCGCACTCTATCGCGATGCGTTGGGCTTCGAGGTGGTCTACGATCAGGAGCTGACCTCTCCCGGACTATCGGGCCGCTATGGCGCGGACGGTGAGAACCGGTCACGCCTCGTCCTGACACAGACGAACAGCGCCGAGATCGGCATGATTGGCATCTGGCAGTTCCTTGATCAGACTGAAAAGGACCTTGCTGAGCCGGACGCGGCTGATTTCACGCCCGGTGAGATCGTCCTGCTTTTCCATACGAGTGAGCTTGAGGAAACATTTGCGCGCGCCGCAGCGACGCCCGGCGTGACGGTGCTGGGCGAACCAAAAGAGCGACGCTACCCGTCCCCAGCCGGCGATATTGTCGTGATGGTATCGATGCTGGTCGATCCGGACGGTCACACAATCGAGCTCAACCAAAAGATTTTTGATCCTCGCGACCAATGAGCCGGCTTTCGCCGCTTCCAGTGGAGGCCCTCGACGCGGATACGCGTAAGATGATCACCTTCGCCGAAGACCTGATGGGGTTCGTCCCAAACGACTCTCTTGTAATGGCGCGCCGCCCCGCCGTGTTGAAGGCCATGGCAGGGCTTGTCGGCGCGATTTATGGGCCGGGCGAGGTGGATGCTGGGCTTAAACGCCTGATTGGCGAGGCCGCGTCCAAGGCTGCCGGTTGCTTCTACTGCTCGGCTCATGCGGCCCATGGCGCGAAAGAGCAGGGGGTTTCTGCGGAAAAGATTGAGGCGGTCTGGTCGTTCGAGGACAGCCCGCTCTTCAGCGAAGCTGAGCGGTCTGCGATCAATCTCGCCATGAAGGCTGGTGTCGTCCCCAATGAGACAGAGGACGATGATTTCGAGCGGTTGCGAAAGCACTTCGATGACGGCCAGATCGTCGAGATCGTTTCGGTGATCGCGATGTTCGGCTTCCTCAATCGCTGGAACTCGACCTTGCTGACAGAATTGGAGCCATCGCCGGCGGCAAGCGTGGTTTCGTTTGACGGGACGACGCATTCGACCTAATTTGTCCGGACAAATTCGGACGCCTTCATGACAAACGCTTTTCGCTCGCTCCTCTTCGTGCCCGGTGCGCGCCCTGACCGGTTCGACAAGGCCGCCGGGAGCGGGGCCGATACGATCATCATCGATCTGGAAGACGCGGTCCTGCCCGACGACAAGAACGAGGCGCGCAGCCAGACACTTGGCTGGCTGGAAGGCCGGGATGACAGCGTGATGGCCGGGCTTCGTGTGAACAGCCCGCGCACCGGCGATGGCTGCCGCGATCTTGGGGCATTAACGGCGAGCGAGGCCAGACCAGACTTCGTGATGGTGCCCAAGGCGGAAACCGGCATCGACATCGAAATCGTGAGTGAGGCACTGGACGGAGACATTCCGGTGGTTGCGGTCATTGAAAGCGGCCGCGGTCTGCGCCGCGCCTTCGATATTGCCAAACAGGCAAGCGGCGGGGTGCTCTTTGGTGGCGCGGACTTCTCTGCGAGCCTCGGTGCCGACCTGTCTAATTGGGATGCTATGCTTGTCGCCCGAGGCACGATTACAGCCGCTTGTGGCGCGGCCGGTGTGCCTGCCTATGACGTTCCCTTCCTTGATGTGAAGGATGAGGATGGCCTGACGACGCAGACCCGGAGAGCCCGGTCGATGGGTTTCTCCGGACGCGCCTGCATTCATCCGAGCCAAGTGGCTCCCGTGAACGCTGTCTTCACGCCCTCCAACAGCGAGGTCGAGGAGGCACGCGCCATCATCAAATCCCTTCAGGACGCCAAGGGGGGGGCTGTGCTGCACAAAGGCAAGCTCGTCGATCGCCCGGTCATACTCGCCGCGGAACGCACGCTGGCGCTCGCAGGACATTAGGAGACAATACATGGTTCAGAACTGGAAAGAGGTCGGCCCGAACCGATACCGGGAGACTTTCGGACGATACTTCGAAGACTTCAAGGAAGGCGATATCTATGAGCATCGCCCGGGCAAGACGGTCACCGAGTACGACAATCACAGCTTCACGCTGCTGACGCTGAACACACATCCGATGCACTTCGACTCCGAGTTCGCGGCGGCCTCCGAGTTCAAGAAGAACCTTGTTGTCAGCCCCTACACGCTCGCGCTGCTCATCGGGATGAGCGTCACCGACTGTTCCCAGAAGGCGATTGCCAATCTCGGCATGGACGAAGTGAAGTTCACCGCGCCTGTCTTTGCCGGCGATACGCTCTATGGCGAAAGCGAAGTGCTCGGAAAGCGCGAGAGCAAGAGCCGACCGGGGCAGGGCATCGTGACCATTGTGACCCGCGGATACAATCAGGACGGCACCATGGTGTGCACGTTCAAGCGCAACATGTTGATCCCGGCGCGCGGAAGCGCTGTCGAAGACAAGATCGACACCTATTAGGGAGCCCCTCATGGCAGATACCCAACATATGGACGAGGCCGCCGAAGAAGAGCGCATGATGCTTGACGCCATTGAGAAATGGCTGGAGCAGAAGGTGAAACCGGTCGCCATGCAACTCGAGCATGATGACGAGTATCCGACCGATCTCGTCGAGGATATGAAAGAACTCGGCCTGTTCGGCGCACTCATTGATCCCGAGTATGGCGGTCTTGGGCTGTCAGCATCGACCTATGCCAGGATCGTGACGCGGATCGCCGAAGAGTGGATGAGCCTGACCGGCATCTTCAACTCCCACCTGATGATGGCGCAGATCGTCCAGCGCTTCGGCACGGACAAGCAGAAAGAACACTGGCTCCCGAAGTTCGCGACTGGCGAGATTCGTGGCGGCTTGGCGCTGACGGAGCCAAATGCCGGAACCGATCTGCAGGCCCTGACGACAAAGGCGACCCTTCAGGGAGACAAGTACATTGTCGAAGGCGCGAAGACCTGGATATCGAACGCCATTGAAGGGTCCTGCGTCGCCTTGCTGGTGAAAACCGACCCCTCCGCCGAACCGCGCTATAAGGGCATGTCGATCCTCATCACGCAGACAAAGGACTCCGATGGCAAGGATCTGCCGGGCGTTAAGAATGGCAATAAGCTGGAGAAGCTCGGCTATAAGGGCATCGACAGCGGCGAGCTGATCTATGACGGCTATGAGTGCGATGCTGAGCTCTGTCTTGTCGGCGGAGAAGAGGGCAAAGGCTTCTTCATGGCGACGGGTGGCCTTGAGATCGGACGCATCAACATCGCCGCGCGGTCGGTTGGAATCGCCCGCCGCGCGTTGCGAGAGTCGGTGGCTTACAGCCAGACACGACATACGATGGGCAAGCCGATCTGCGAGCATCAGGCGATCCAGCTGAAGCTCGGCGAGATGGGTGCGAAGACCCGCGCGGCGGAACTGCTGGTTGAAGACGCCGCCCGTGCCTACGACACCGGACAGCGGATCGACATGGAAGCCGGCATGGCGAAGTATTTCGCGTCTGAAACCGCCGTTGAAGTGGCCACCGAGGCCATGCGTATCCATGGAGGCTACGGTTATTCGAAAGAGTATCCGATTGAGCGCCTGTACCGCGATGCGCCGCTGATGTGTATCGGCGAGGGCACGAATGAGATGCAGCGTATCATCATTGCCAAGCAGCTTGTGAAACGGAATCCGGTGTGAACCAGCCGCTTCTCTCCGGCCTGCGGATTCTCTCGGTCGAGCAGTACGGGGCCGGGCCATACGGTACGCAGCTTCTCTCTGATCTTGGCGCTGAGGTCATCAAGATTGAGGACGCCCAGCGTGGCGGTGATGTCTCCCGGTCGGTCGGGCCGTATATGCTGGGAGACGGGGATTCCGAGTTCTTCCAGACCTTCTCGAAAGGCAAGAAGTCGATCGCTCTGGACTTGAAGTCCGATGATGGCCGGAGCGGTTTTGAGGCTTTAGTGAAGACGGCGGATGCGGTCGCGAACAATCTGCGTGGAGACCAGCAGGCCAAGTTGGGGATCACGTTCGACGCGCTCAAGGCGGTTAATCCTAAGATCGTCTGCGCGCACCTGTCGGCTTATGGTCGTGACAATGAGCGTGCCGCCTGGCCGGGCTACGACTATCTTATGCAAGCCGAGGCGGGTTTCATGACGATGACGGGGGAACCCGACGGCCCGCCTGTCCGCTTCGGCCTGTCCATGGTGGATTTCCACACAGGCTCCCATCTGGCCACAGCTCTACTGGCAGGCGTGTTGAGCGCTCAGAAAACCGGGGAGGGGTGCGATGTGGACGTCTCGCTCTTTGATACCGCGCTGCACCAGCTGTCCTATCCGGCGACCTGGTACTTGAATCAGGCGCATGTGACCGGCCGTCTGAAGCGTGGTGCGCACCCTTCCATCGCGCCTTCGCAGCTTGTGCGCACGCAGGACGGCTGGGGCCTGTTGATGTGCCAGACGCCGAAATTCTGGACCATCTGGTGCGAGGTCAGCGGAGCGGCCGATCTTGCCGAAGATGAGCGCTTCAGGGATACGGCCGCGCGCCGGAAAAATCTCGACGCTCTGACAGACGCTGTTGATGCGGTGATGATGAAAGACACCACGGCGAACTGGATGGAGCGGCTTGGCGGCAAGGCTCCCTTCGCCCCTGTGCTGGATATCGCGCAGGCGCTCGACAACCCATATGTGGAGGCCGTGGACATGATCGAAACGGTCGACCACCCAGAGACTCCCAATGGCCTGCGCACGCTGGCCTCGCCCTTCCGCGTCAATGGACAGCGCCCGGCTAATACGCGCGCCCCAAAACTTGGCGAACACACAGAAGAGTTGCTGAAATGAAGCTGAGCGGTGTGAAGGTCCTTGATCTGTCGGCCTTCCTGCCGGGCCCGCACATGACCATGATGATGGCCGATCACGGAGCAGACGTGATCATGGTCGAACCTGCCAACGGGGTGGGGGAGCCGACGCGCGAGATCGGCCTGAAGACAGAAGACGGTGTCAGTGTTTGGGCGCGTAACGTCTCGCGCGGCAAGCGCAGCCTGAAGCTCAACCTCAAGGATGAAGACGGGCGCGCCCTGTTTCACCGCCTCGCCAAGGAAGCTGACATCGTCGTGGAGGCTTTCCGCCCCGGCGTCGTGAAACGTCTGGGCGTCGACTACGACACCATCGCCGCGCTTAATCCGAAGATTATTTACTGCTCGATTTCCGCCTTCGGGCAGGACTCGTCCCTGGCGCAGAAGCCGGCACATGATCTTGCCATTCAGGGTCTGGCGGGCCTTGTCGATCTCAATCGCGGGCTGGAGGATGGCAAGCCTGCGCTCCCCAATATGCCTGTCGCGGACATCACTGCCTCCCTGATGGCGTTGTCGGGTATTCTCATGGCGCTGTACCGGCGCGAGCAGACGGGCGTGGGCGATTATCTCGATATCGCCATGTACGACTCGGCGATCTCCTGGACACCGAATGTCACTGGCCCCGTCTTCGGTGCCGATGCCCACCCCGAACCGAAAACCATGCGCAGCTTTGGCGGTGCCGGCATGAACAATATCTACGAAACCTCCGATGGCGGCTTCATCATTATCGGTGGCTCCGAAGTGAAGTTTGCATCCAACCTTCTCAACGCACTCGACCGGCCTGACTTGCTCGATCTCGCGCGGATCGAGCCCGGCCCGGAGCAGGGACCGCTGCGAGACTTCTTCCGGGAGGTCTTCGCAACGCGCACACTGGAAGATTGGAAGTCATTCCTCGGCGAGGTCGACTGCTGCTGGTCATGGGTGCGCAGCTTGAAAGATGCCTTCGATGATCCGTTTACGGCGGAACGCGGCATGGTCTTCGAGGATGAGGCCGGCAACCGCCATATCGGGCCGCCCATTCGTTTCCAGAATGAGCCGCCTCAGCCCAATCCGCGCGTGCCAGCATTTGGCGAAGACAGTGCGTCCATCGCCGAAGAGGCCGGACTGGAGCCTGAGCAGATCGAGGATCTTGTGAAGAGGAATGTCATATGACCCCGGACTATCCAGCCCATCGCGCGCATGAAGGGATCTGGGAAGGCACGTACCGGCACTTCAATGCTAATGCAGAACAGGAAGAGCTGATCCGCTCCCGTGTGATTTGCGAGTTTCCTGAAGAGGGCGATGTGTTCTACCGGCAGTCGATTGAGCTGACTGGCGAGACCGGTGAGGTTCACCGCGCCACCTTTGACGGCATCGCGAAGGAAGATCACGTCTGGTTCGACACCCCGACCTTTGTTGGCAAGAGCTGGGAAACACAGGACGGTGTCGTGCTGCTCAACCTTGAACGCAAGGACGAGCCTGGCGCGCACTTCGTAGAAGCCATTATCATGGCGAGAGGCGGTGAGCGCCGCGCGCGCACATGGCACTGGTTCAAGGA
The DNA here is from genome assembly GCA_028285145.1 of Hyphomonadaceae bacterium. Classification (GTDB taxonomy): domain Bacteria; phylum Pseudomonadota; class Alphaproteobacteria; order Caulobacterales; family Hyphomonadaceae; genus JANQQC01. The sequence goes on along the minus strand of JANQQC010000047.1, from coordinate 162,945 downwards.
TGGCGCGCTTTACCGCCGCACGCTCTGCGATGAGGCGCGAGTGTCCTAGCGCTTGCGCTCCAGCCGCATCTCATAGGCAAATCGACCGGCAGGGTGCAGGCTTTCAGACAGCAGGATGACACGGCCCGATGCATCCCGATATCGCCGGATCGTGCGAAGCGCGGGCGTACCGGTTTTGACACCAAGCTTCTTTGCCGATGCCGCCTCCAGGGCCACGGCCTCCATGCGCTGAACCACCCGCTCCACCGGGACGGAGTGCTCCCGTTCGATCCATTCTGAGACCGACTCTTCAAGCGTCGCAACGATTGCCGGGTGGGGGGCATGAGCTGCAATCGTGTAGATTGTCGTCACCGCCAGTGGAGGCTGATCCTCAACGCGGCGCAGGCCAGAGAAACGGATATAATCTCCCGTCAGCCCGAGCGCGGCCAGCGCTTCATCATCCGCTTTGCCGCTATCCTCGAGAGCGAAGATCGCGTCTCTTGCATATTGCAGGATGGCGTCGAAATCGCCGATTGGCTGGGCGAAAGCCGGGGCCGGCGTATCGGCGACCACCGTTCCGGCGCCACGCCGGCGCTCAATAAGCCTGTCTTCCGATAGCAGCCGGAGTGCCTCGCGTGCGGTGTACCGAGACACCGAATGGGATGCGCAGATTTCCATTTCCGTCGGCAACTGGTCGCCGGGCTTCAGCTTCCCGCTGGAGATATCCGCGCGCAGCAGGTCCGCGAGTTGGCGGTATCTTGGAGGTGAGGCGTTCACATGGCGCTCCTGATCGCGTCCCATTCATTCGTAAGACTACCTTTAAATGCCGGGTCGGCGACCTCTATCAGGGCTTGCGCCCGCGCATCGATGTCCAGTCCGCGCAGGTCGGCCACGCCATGCTCCGTAACGACTGTCCCAATATCGGCCCGCGCAATCGATGTGGCATTCTTGGCCAGCCGTGGCACGATCCGGCTGATCGTGCCGCAACGTGCGGTGGAGGCGAGGGCGGTGATCGCGCGGCCACCCTCTGAAACACCTGCCCCGCGAAGAAAATCGACAAGCCCGCCCGTCCCGGAGACCTGCTTGCCATTGATGAATTCGGCATTTGCCTGACCGAAGAGGTCCACCTCAATAATGGAGTTGATGGCCTTGAAGTTCGGGATGGCGGCCAGCGTCGACAGTGCGTGCGTGTGCGAGACTGGGTTGAAGGAGAGACGCGGATTATTGATGCAATAATCGTAGAGCTCGCGTGTACCGATCGCGACACCGGCTGTGACCTTCTCCACCACGCCATCCTCGAGAAGCGGCATCAGCGGATTGGAGATCATGCCTGAGTGCACCGACAAGTCGCGATGCCCGGTCAGCGCGCCGAGCGTCGCCTGCTGCACATTGCCGAGGCCGAACTGCAGCGTGTCGCCATCCTCAATAAGAGACGCGATGTTCCCGGCAATGGCTGCAAAGGTGGGCGGCAGCTCTACCGGCACCATCTCTGGCAGTGGTGTATCCTGCTCAACCACAAGATCGAACACGTCCTGCGGATAGGTCGGCGCGTTTGGCGGAGCCGGCATCGACGGATTGATGATGGCCAGTTTGAGGACGTCAGGCCGTGCGATCACCGCATCCGCGAAATCCGGCGACACGCCAAGGCTGACACGGTCATTTGCGTCCGGTGGCGAGGTCCCGATAATCGCTCCGTCGATGGCCGCTGTCTCCAGCCATGGCCAGGCCTGAGTGTAGGGAAGGGGCAGGAAGCGCACACGGCCGGCCTCAAAGCCGGCGCGGAGATCAGCGGAAATGAAAATGCTCTCGGCGGTGGATGTCTCGCTGAGAGCGGACCAGTCCGTTCGGTTCACACCTGGAATCCAGACTCCCGCAAAGGTGATGCCCTCCGCCAGCGATGGGTCACCTGCCATTGCCTCGGCCGCGCTGAGAGGCTCCCCGGAACACCCGCCAACATAAACGCGCGCTTTATCCGGCAGGCTGCCGCGAAATCGGGTGAGGGCATCTAGCAAAACGGGGCGCGTCAAAAAGTGTCCTCCCAGCCGAGTTGCGACTTTCGCATCTCGGAAAGTCGCTGTACATGAAGAATATGTCCGGACAAAGTTCGAATGTCGCCCTTGTGGAACAGCTGGCCGTGAAGCTAGCGGGCCCGGTATCGGTTGAAGACCGCCGCCGGGCGAGCATGCACCTGCTCGACTGGGCAGGCTGCGCGATAGCGGGCCGGAACGAGCCTGCCGGAAAGATCGCCCTTGAAAGCCGGGGGGACGGGCCAGCGGCAACGGCGTTCGCCTGGGGGATGCTTGGCAACATTCTGGAGATGGATGATGTCGATAAGCGCGCCATCCTTCATCCCGGCCCATCGGTCATCCCTGCCGCGCTGGCCTTGGGCGACGTGCTACTGTCCTCGCGTACCGATATTCTCAATGCCGTTGTCCGTGGGTATGAGGCTGTCATCCGTCTCGGTCGTGCCGTCGGACCGTCGCATTACGCCTTCTGGCACAATACGGGGACGTGCGGTCCGATTGGCGCGGCGGCGGCCGGGGCGTCGCTGATGGGGCTGAACACCGAGCAAACGGCGCACGCACTTGCACTGGCGACCAGTCAGGCGGCTGGCGTATGGCAGACGCGGCACGAGCCGGACTCCATGGGCAAGCAGCTTCATACCGGGAACGCAGCAAGAGCTGGTGTGGATGCCACTCGTCTGGCTTCGCGTGGATTTCTTGGGCCGCTGACCATTCTCGAAGGTCAGCAGGGCTTCTTCGCCGCCACGTGCCCAGATGCTGATCCAGCGGAGGTGTTGGCCAATCACGGCCCGGACTGGCTGATCCACGATGTCAGCTTCAAACCTTGGCCGGCTTGCCGTCACGCTCATGCGGCCATTGATGCAGCGCTGCTCGCCGGTGAGATGCCGGTATCCGAAATAGAGGCAATCAAAGTCACCACCTATTCGGACGCGCTCGCTTTTTGTGACCGGGCCGAACCAGCCGGCGTTGTCGAAGCTAAGTTTTCCCTGCAGCATTCCGTCGCTGTGGCGCTCGCTCGGGGCGAACCTACTCTGGACGACTTCGAGCCGGGTGCGATTGTAGACCCTGACCTGACAGCGCTCCGGGCGAGGACGACGGTCGAGATTGGAGAGCCGTTCGCGTCCGCCTATCCGGCTCGCTATGGCGCGTCGGTCTTAGTTCAGCGAAATGGAAGAACGGAGACCTTTACGGCCCCCGACGCGCTTGGCGATCCCGAAAACCCGTTAAGTTCCGATGACCTTCATATGAAAGCGCGAACATTGATGGCGGCCGGTGGGCTCAGCGACAGCGAGACCGAATCTCTGATGTCGGCGCTAACCGAGGATCCGGATGTCATGGATGCCCGGGACATGTTCCGCAGCCTCAAAGGTGCGCTCTCGTGACCAACGCGATTGATGCCTTCACGCGACATGGCCTTGGCGTTCGCTTCGAGGATCTCCCGGCTGAGGCTGTCTCTGCGGCAAAAACCTTCCTCCTCGATACGCTGGGGGTCGGCATCGCCGGTGCCGCAGCTCCACTGTCTCGAAACATTCGCGCGGCGAGCGCCAAATGGGGCGAGGGGCGCGGCGCGCACATTTGGGGACCGGGTGCCGTTGAGGCGACTGCTCCCACGGCCGCCTTCGTGAATGGCTTTCAGATCCACGGACAGGAGTTTGACTGCGTTCATGAACCCGCCGTGGTTCATCCGCTGGCGACCATCCTCGCGGCTCTCATGGCCGAGTGTGAGATTCGTGGAGATGTCAGTGGGAAAGACCTCGCTGTGGCCATGGCGGTCAGTGTCGACATGGCTGCCGGTCTCGGTGTGGCTGTGACAAGCCCGATCCGCTTCTTCCGTCCTGCCAATGCCGGGCTCTTTGGCGCAACGCTTGGCCTGTCCCGGCTGCGTGGCTTTGATGAGACCCAGACGAAAGATGCCATGGGCTACGCGCTCTCCTTCTGCTCCGGCACGATGCAGGCGCATGTCGAGGGCAAGCCCGCATTGCCGGTCCAGATTGCCAATGCTGCCAGAGCCGCGATTATGGCCGTCGATCTCGCCGAAACGGGGCTGCCCGGTCCGCACGACACGCTGGAAGGCCCGTTTGGCTACTTTGCCCTGTTCGAGGAAGCCTACGATATTGCACCTGTTGTGGTACAGCTCGGCAAGACCTGGCGCATCGCCGAGGTCAGCCACAAGCCCTTTCCGACAGGCCGGGCGGCGCAAGGCGGGATCGTACTGATACAAAAGCTGTTGGCCGACGGCGTAACGGCCGGCGAGATCGAACACTTGGAACTGAGCGCTCCGCCTTTGATCCATCGCCTCGTTGGCCGACCGCTTGTCCACGACATGACCGCCAATTATGCGCGGCTCTGTTTCCAGTACTCGGGTGCCGTTACGCTCCTTAAAGGCGGGGTTCGGCTGGACGATTTCTCCGAGGCTGCGCTTCAGGACGACGACACGCGCGCACTCGGGGCAAGGATCACGGTCCTCGACAATGGCACGACAGACCCTGCCGCTTTCACACCGCAAATCGCGACGGCCACCCTTAAGGATGGCAGGACCGTCACCGCACAGATCGATGCGCTCTACGGTTCACCGGCTGATCCCATGAGCCGGGAAGCCCATATCGAGAAATTCCGCTCATGCTGCGCTTTCGGGTTTGGTGACACGCAGGCAGATATCGAAAACAGACTTATTCAGCTTACTGACAAATTAGAAACACTCGACGATGTGTCGCGGCTTGCGCGCCTCGCAGCGGGAATGGAGGCCTGAGACATGGCAGATACGCACAACACCTATTTCAACTCGGTGGACTGGGACGCCCTGCAGGCCGATCATCCGATCGGGGATGACTTCATCGCTTTTGCTAGTCGAAGCAAGGATGAGATTCGGGCGCATCAGGAAAAGCTCTTCGCGCGTTGTGTCGACCGGGCCTGGAGAACGCCCTTCTACCAAAGGCTATGGGGCGAGGCTGGTATTGAGGCGGGCGATATCAAAGGTCTGGAAACGCTGCCAAGCCTGCCTGTTTTTGACAAGGCCGACATCATGGCCTCTATCGAGGCAAACCCGCCCTTCGGTGACTTTGCCGGGTTTGAGGGATACCCGGACGGTCAGCGCCCGCCCGTCATCATGCACACGACGTCAGGGACAACGGGAACGCCGCAGGTGCTGCTGTTCGGCGCGAAGTCCCGCGAGGCCCAAAACCTTCTGCTGGGCCGGCTGTACCGGTTTCAGGGCTTGAGACGGGATGACGTCATCCACTCGGTTTACGGTCACGGGATGATCAATGGCGGACACTATGTTCGCGAGTCCGTTATTCACTGGACGAGTGCCATCTTCATGTCTGCCGGGACGGGGGTAGAGACACGCTCGGTTCGGCAGGTCGAGTTGATGCGTGATTTTGGTGCGACCGTGATTGTCGGCTTTGCCGACTATATCAAGAAGCTCGCCAAGGTCGCCGCCGAGCAGGGCATTGATCCGGTTCGGGATCTGAAGATCCGCATGGTGTCGGGTCATCTGGGGCGCGAAGACAAGGACGCCTTGTCGGAAGCCTGGGGCGGTGTCGACTGCTTCGACTGGTATGGCGTGGGCGATACCGGCTGCATCGCGGGAGAGGGCCCGGACCGGGATGGCCTTTATGTGATGGAGGACGCCCAGTATCTGGAAGTCTGCGACATCGATTCCGGAAAACCGGTCGCCGATGGGGCGGACGGGGATATGGTCTGCACCTGTCTCTACAAGGACGATATCTATCCGATCATCCGGTTCAACACGCATGATGTGACGCGCGTGCGGACCGGCGAGTCCTTGATCGGAATGAACTTCAAGCGGATCGAAGGCTTTCTTGGCCGCTCCGACAACATGGTCAAAATCCGCGGCATCAACATCTTCCCGCAGGCCATGGGTCCGCTGCTCGAAGAAGACCCAGCCTTTGCGGGGGAGTTTATCTGCAAAGCCATTCGCGATGAGGCCGGCCGGGACGAGTTCACTGTCGCCGCAGAAGTCACCGGGGACCGCTCCGACGCCGTGGAGAGCCGCTTGCGCGCGCTCCTCAAGCAGAAAATCGGCATCGATATCGGCGTTGAACTCGCCGCCCCCGGCCAACTCTCGGATTTGACGCAGACAGAAGTTCGGCAGAAGCCGATCCGTTTGATCGATGAGCGTTTCGGATGAGTAGCGATGACTCATTTCGTTTGTATGCTGATAGAATAGAAAAGCATAACCCGGCGCTCCATGCGTTTCTGGATCTTCGTCTGGAAGATGCTGAGGCCGAGGCGGCGGCCGCGAAGACGCGGGCAGAGAGAGGAGCACCGCTTTCGGCGATTGATGGATGGTGCTTCGGTATCAAGGCGAACATCGCCGTCTCGGGCCTCCCGCACCATGCTGGTATTGCTGCCTACCGGGATGTCATCGCCGCGTCTGACGCAGAGATTGTCAAACGCCTGAGGGCCGCAGGTGCCGTCATTCTTGGAACCTTGAACATGCATGAGGGTGCGCTTGGCGCGACCACTGACAATGAGGCCTTTGGCCGGACTCACAATCCCTGGCGACGTGACTTCACGCCTGGCGGATCATCCGGCGGCTCGGCCGCCGCTGTCTCGGCCGCGCTCTGCGACGTGGCGCTGGGGTCTGATACGATGGGGAGTGTTCGGATTCCTTCTGCCTATTGCGGCATTCAAGGCCACAAGCCGACCACTGGATTTGTCTCCAATGATGGCGTTCTTGCCCTGTCGCACACGCTTGATCATGTCGGGCCACATGCGCGGGATGTGAGCCGGCTTTCGGCGACGCTCGGTGTACTATCAGGGCAGAGCATCACACTCGGAAAGGCAGACCTGTCAGCCTTGCGGTTCGGCCTCTGGGACAGCTCGGGCGATGTTGATCTCGCTCATGATGTCGAAGCCGGCTTCAGAGCGGCCGTTGAACGCATCCGCAAATCTGGCGGTGAGACCACGCCGATCAAGCCGCCGGTTTATGACTATGGGAAGTCCCGTCGCGCTGGTTTGCTCGTTTCGGAAGTGGAAGGCGCAGCCATTCATGACGAGCGCCTGTCGGCGGACCCTGAGGGGTTTAGTGAGGCCTTCCGAAAGCTTCTAGAATGGGGTGCGGGACGGCCCGAAGCCGACATTGAAGCAGCTTATGATCATGTGGCAGCGGTGCGCCGGGCCGCACCTACCGCGTTTGATGATGTCGATTTCATTCTCGCGCCCACCGCGCCCCAGACAGCGTTCTCGTTCGATGAGGCCGCGCCCGCGAACCAGGCCGACTTTACGGCGTGGGCAGATTTTGCTGCGCTGCCCGCCACATCGGTCTTCACCGGCCTGTCGGATGACGGTCTGCCATTGTCGCTTCAGGTGATTGGGCCGGAAGGCAAGGACGCTGAGACGTTGAGTGCCGCCGCCGCCTTGGAGGCTCTCTTCGGCGCGCCACCCATGCCGCCTGGCTTCACTTGAAGGTGAAATCTGCCGGGCGTTTCTGAAGGAAGGCGCGATACCCTTCTTCGAAGTCCTCGTTCGAGAAGCCTTCCAGAAACAGTGCACGGGCTTCCGGGCTCGCTTCGGTCCAGCCTGTCTCAATGCCGGCGATCATTTTCTTGGTCGCCCGCGTCGACCATTGTGAGATCGCCGCGATGTCGCCAGCGAAGGCGCGCGCGGCGCTCAGAGCTTCGCCCGCGTCTGAAATTCGGTCTATCAGCCCGATGGATTTGGCTTCGTCAGCCATGAAAACACGACCGGTAAACAGAATGTCCTTGGTCGCGCTTGGTCCAATCGCGGCGAGGAGCCGCCGCGTGTCGCCAGCCGGGTAAACGAGGCCAAGCTTGCCGGGTGTGACACCGAACTTCGAGGACTCCGACGCCACCCGCAGGTCTGCTGCCATGGCAAGGCTGACGCCGCCCCCGACGCAAGCGCCTTCAATCGCTGCGACGACAGGTTTTTTGCAGGCCTCAACGGCGTCGAGCGCGCGTGCGATCGTGTCACCGGAGGCGGCTGCGCTCTCTGCAGTCGCGTAGGTCGTTTCGAATTCGGAGATGTCCGCTCCAGCCGCGAACGCGCCAGCGTCGCCGCCATGAATGATAACGACCTTGACCTGTTCGGCGGCCTCGGCCTGCGCGATCAGCTCAGGGATTGCAGCCCACATATCCACCGAAAGCGCATTGCGCTTTTCCGGTTTGTTGAGCACGAGTTCGGCGAAGGGGGCTTCAATGTCCAGGCGTATGGAAGGGGTCAAACGGCGTCCTCGGCAAAAGCGCCAAGTGGCGCGGGCGCGCCTGTATTAGCGATCAGCGCCTTGCGCCGCAAGAAACGCTGGAACCCTGCTGGGCCCATCCTTGAGCCGCCGAGTCCGGACAGTTTGAAGGAATGCTTCTCTGCCTCATGGAAGAGGGCGGTCAGCGCCGCATCGTTCAAGCTGACGGCCCCGGCATCGATGCGGCGGCCGATTGCTTCCGCCCGTTCGATTGATCCCGCGAACACAGCCGCGGACAGCCCATACTCTGTGTCATTGGCGAGGCGCACAGCTTCCTCTTCGTCACTGAAGCCCATCACCGCCATAATCGGCCCAAAGGTTTCCTCCCGCATGACCTTCATGTCTTGCGTCACATCAGCAATCACCGTCGGCCTCAGCCAAAGCCCGCCACCATGCGTTTCAATCTCTCCGCCTGTGAGAACACGCGCACCATTGTTGCGAGCGTCTGTAATGTGGTCTTCAAGGATGGCGGCCTGCCTGTCGAAGATAATCGGGCCGATCTCGCCGACCGTAATGTCCGGCCAGTTCAGGCGCGCTGCGCCAGCCTTCTCAACAAGACGCTGGAGGAATCGTTCCAGAAGCGGCTGCTGAACGTAGATGCGTTCAATGGACTGGCAGGCCTGACCGGTTGAGAGAACGGACCCGCGCAACGCAGCATTTGTGGCCTGTTCAACATCTGCATCTGCCAGAACGATCAGTGGGTCTTTTCCGCCAAGTTCGAGGAAAGCCGGGATCATGCGCGCAGCGGCTCCGGCAGCGACTTTTCGCCCAGTCGCTACCGAACCGGTAAAGCACACCGCATCAACGGACTCGATCAGTGCCGCGCCGGTCGCCCCATCCCCCTGAACGATAGTGAGGACATCGGATAGCCCGGCTGCCTCAATCGCGCTCAGGAAGGGGGCGGCAAAACGCGGTGTGACTTCCGATGGTTTGATCATCACGGCGCAGCCTGCGAGCAGGGCGGGAATCGTGTCGATCATCGACAGCGTCATCGGAAAATTCCAAGGCGAGATGACACCTACCAATGCGTAAGGAACGAATTGCGGCGCATGCCGGATCGCGGGGTTCATGCGCCCGTCCGTCCAGCCTTCAGGCAACAGATGCGGGGCTTGAGCGATCCAGCCATGGATCGACCCGACGACGCCGTCCACTTCCATGGCGGCAATGCGTCGGCGGCCTGTGTCTGCTTCGAGCGCTTTCGCAATCTCGGGCTTTGCTTCGGTCAGGGTGTTGGCGAGCTTTGCCAGGGCAGCCGAGCGATCCTCTAGCGATCTGTCTCGCCATTCGGCCTGGGCCAGTCGCAGCCGGTTTGCCGCTTCACCAATTTCTGCGGCGTCTGCAGCATTGATGTGAAAATCTATCTTGCCCGTCCGGGGGTTCCGGACATTCAGTTGCCGGCTCATTGGCTAACCGAGCCCAAGAGCGCCGGGATTGACGATCCCGTTTTCGTCGAGGCTCGCCTTGATGGTCTCAAGCAAGGCAAAGGCGTTCGGGTCCCTGCCGGCCTTGTAGGGGTAGGTCCGGCCGATCTGGAAATGCGCGGCTCCGTGGGCGGAGAATGTGTCCAGCACGAATTGCCGGGCCTTCTCCACCATGGCGGTCGCGTCAGGGTTCGACTCGTAGCGCGGATACTTGGCCAACACCTGATCCTCGACCGCTTCCTCATGGATGGCGAACAGTTCCTCAGGCCAGATGAAGACCGGCTCGATCAGATAGCCCGTTGTTCCAAGGGAGGTGACCAATGCGCCGGTCAGGACGTCGTGCTTGTCGAGATCTTCACGCATGGCCTCGAAGCCATCCTCAAGTTCGCGCCAGCAGGCGGGTCCCTCGCTGACAGGCACAATCCCGTGGATCGGCACCCAGCGCTCGCCCTGCGGCCCCAGCATATTGTTGAGCGGTGTGAATGGATTGGCGCGGATGATCTTTGGAATGGAGTTCTCGATCTCCTTGCCGCCATGTGCGTCCGCAATTTTCTTCAAGATCGCAAGCTCTTCCGTAACGCCGGATTTGGAGCGTCCCTCAACGGAGAAGTGCAGGGTGTAGGCGGCGTCGTCCATGAAACCGCGTCCGGCCATAGCGACCTTCGCGCCTTCCTTCAGCGCTTTGAGGAAGGACCCCTGTTTCTTCATCACATTGGTCAGCGTCTTCGCATCAGACAGGAAAGAGGCCCGTGCCATGCGAACTTTTGTCAGATTGGGATCGAAGCCGAAAATCTCGCAGGCCAGGTCTTCACGCATTAGTGCGGCCATGGCTTCGCCGCAGGCATCGCGTGTATCGAATTCGTAGCTGGCCCAGTCTTCGTGTTCAGGAGCTGGGATGAGGCGGAACGTGATCTCTGCCTTGTAGCCGAGTGCGCCGCCATCACCGACAAACAGGCCCGTCAGGTCGGGTCCGTAATGGCGCCAGAACGGCTTGCCATTTGCCGTGCCGCCTGTGCCCGTGCGCACCAGCGTGCCATCGGCGAGAATGACAGCAACGGATAGAACGCTGTCACCCGTCGAGCCGTATTTGCCTGCTCCAAAGAAGGCGTTGTTTTGGGAAAGGCCGCCGCCAATCGTAGAGGTCAGCCCGGAGAGCGGGCCCCAAAAGGGCGTGCGCACGCCCTGGGCCTTGAGGGCCTCATGAAGCGTCGCCCAAGTGCATCCCGCTTCGACAGTGACGTACATATCGTCCGTATTCACCTCAACGACCTTGTCGAGCTTGGACAGGTCCAGCATGCCGACGCCGTCGCGGTCCGGTGCATAGGCCTTGGTGTAGGACATGCCGCCGCCGCGAGGATTGAGCGGAACGCCTCGTTCATAGGCAGCGCGGACGGTCGCCTGCAATTGCTCGACGGTCTCTGGCACCGCGACAAAGTCGGCAGCATGACCTTTCGCCCAGATGTCCTGGCTCATCAGCTCGATGGTCGCGGGATCGTCTTTCAGGCCATCCGCGCCGAGCACCTGTTTGAGGACGGAAGTAAGTTCGGTGGTGGCCGAAGAGATGTCGTCAGGCATGGCTAGTAGGCTCCGTTGAACAAGGCGGGCTGCAGCCCGACAAAAGCGGCGGACACGATGAGTGCCCAGATTATCATGACAAGCGGTCGGGCGCGCTTCAGCGTTGTCGCCAGCGCGCCCTCAGCCGCAGCGGGCGTGTCCCCGGTTAGCCCGACAAGTGCCGGTCCGAGCGGTTTCAGGACGATGCGGATCATCAGTCCCATGAAAATGGCGCTGGCGAGCAGAAGAAACTTCACGGCGAGAAAGGCGGGAAGGGCAAGTAACCCTGAAAGTGCCGCTATTGCCGCGCCCACAAGCGCGGCAATAGCGGCCCAGCGAATGATGGTATCGACGGTCTTCATCCAGCCACCGGCACCATGATTGAGGTGCAATGCCCAGGCGAGCGCCAGCCAGACCAGCCCCAGGCCGAGCGCGATCCATCCCCAGATGGGCGGTCCGCCAATCCAGCCCGTGGCCTGCGCCAGCAGGAAACCTGTCGGGAAAGCAAGGATCAGCGCGGTGCGCGGAGCCATGTCCACATCATTGACAATCTTGGCGGCAAACAGTCGGCGGTCTGTTGGAACATCAGGAGCCGTCAGGAAGCGGCTGGCATAGAACGCGCCAAGGTCTCCCCCCAGCCAGTAGACGAGGATGAGGATGTGCAGCAGCGTGAGTATCGCCAGGTCCATTCCGGATTCCCGCCTCCTTCCGGAAAAGATATATCATTTAAAGCGCGCTTGGCGAGAGCGGCGTTTCGACACTTAGTTGGTCTCGGTCCAGTCCTCGTCAGCATCGCGTGTAAGGCGCATATGATACTGGAACCGGTCGGCCCGGTAGTGGGCGGTAATGTCCTGTACCGGACGTCCCTCCGCATCGCGCATGACGCGATGAATCCGGAGCAGGGGAGAGCCGGGCGTAACGCCAAGCACGGAGGCGACAGCAGCTTCCGCCGCGATCGCGGTGATCGTCTGTTCCGCTTCTTTCGGCGCGTGTCCGGCCTTCTCCAGAAGAGCAATGAGTGACTCGGTCGCGAGTTCATCGTCCGAGTACCCTTTGGCGACATCCGCCGGGATGCAGGTGATGAGATAGGAGAAGGGCTCGCCTTCCAGCTTCCGCAGGCGGACAATGCGCTGGACTTTGGCCTTGCCTTTCAGCTCGAGCGCTTCAGCGGTTTCCGGGTCAGGCGTGATCGTTGCGCAATCGAGCAGGTTTACCTCGGTGTCTAGCCCCATGCGTGTGAGGCCATCGATCAAGGTGCTGAAGCTGCCTTTGACCGTCGGTGCCGCAGCATCGAAAACAACGACTGTGCCCCGGCCCCGATGACGGCGGACAAGACCGGATGTCGCCAACTCGTTCATCGCCCGCTTCACCGTGATTCGGGACACGCCGAGCCGTTCGGTCAGCTCCTGTTCGGCGGGAAGGCGCGCATTTGTCGGGACAGCACCGGAGATAATCTGCTCCCGCAATAGCGCATATATCTGCTGATAGAGCGGGGAATCGGCCGTATCATCGATCTGGTCGGCACTGATATCGAGGGCAACATCTGAGAGCATTCGCTCGGGCTCCGTTTTGACCGATCACATAAGACGGCTATCTAGCGGCAGGATACACGCTCCCGTCAGGAGGCCAATCATGGCTCTAGCCTATTCCGCGCTTGCTTTGCAGACCTTGTGCCGCGCCGTGAACCGTCTTGAAGGCGATGAGGCGCGCATCGCCATCGCCGACAACATCGCCCGCATCGGCGGCCAGATCGTCAACGCCAAGCGTTTTTTGGGCGCGGATATGAAACTCGTCGTGCTCCCGGAATACGCCGTAACGAGCTTTCCCTGGGGCGAGGACGCCGCGACCTGGCGCGAGAAGGCGGCTTTCGAAATCGGCGGCCCGGAATACGAGGCATTTGCGAAGATTGCGAGCGAGGCCGGCGTGTTCATCGCGGGCAACCACTACGAGCGCGATCCGCATTTTCCGGCACTCTACTTTCAGGCGTCCACCGTGATCGCGCCCTCCGGAGAGACCGTTCTTCGCTATCGGCGATTGATCTCAATGTTCGCACCATCCCCATTCGACGTCTGGGACTCATATCTCGATGCCTATGGCGGGGCGGCGGTCTTTCCGGTTGCCGATACCGAGATCGGGCGTCTGGCTGCGATAGCATCCGAAGAAATTCTCTATCCGGAGATCGCGCGCATTCATGCCAGCCGCGGAGCGGAGGTCTTCGTGCATTCCTCCAGCGAGGTCTCGAGCCCGGACCCGACGCCAAAGTCGATCACACGCCGGGCGAGGGCGGTGGAGAATATGGCTTACATTGTCTCGGCAAATTCGGGTGGGCTGACAGGGATCGACATCCCCGAAAACTCAACCGATGGCGGGTCCGAGATCGTTGGCTTCAAGGGGCACATCCTGGCAAAGGCCGGGCCGGGCGAGTCGATCAACGCTGTCTCTGAAATCGATATCGACGCGCTGCGCCGTTATCGCCGCCGGCCCGGCATGGGAAACCTCATCTCCCGGCACCCCATGGAGCTCTGGGCCGGGGCCTATCAAGGGACAAGCGCCGCTGAGCGTAATGGGCTTGGCGATGGCCAGTCCACGCCAGCCCGGGAGTTCTACATCGATCGCCAGAGACGCGTGATCGACAAGCTCGACAAGGCTGGCCTGATCTAAAGTCGGCGCAGAAGCGCCATTTTGCGTGACGGTTTTGTGAAAATCGGCGTTTGTGTGGGAAACCTGCGTGACTCCTGTCCAAGTCGGCGCAATATTCATCCCTAGTGAATGCGGCTTCACACACCCTCGGTGTTGAAGGGGGACGCAAACACTTGGCGGCGCGGCGCTCTCTCTTCCCGATGCTGCGCCGCCATCAAGTTTACCCACATGACGGGCATCGTGCCCGAAGGCTGCTTTCGCCTTCGGGCACGATTTCAGTCCGGAGCCAGAAGTTTGCGGGACGCCAGTTACTGAAAGATTTTCGGCTTCTTTTCCTGCCATCGCGCCTCTGCACGGGCGAGCCGTCCTTTCAGGCGGTCAGGGGCCATCCCGTAGGTCGCCTGGCGTAGAAAGGTCATCAACTCAGCCCGCTTGCCCGCATTCGAAAGGTCCTCGGGCGTCAGCACTTCGCCAATATGAACCGGCATCCGTTTGCCGCGCTTGCGATTCACTTCGCGAAAGACGAGCGCCAGACGCAGCTCAAGGGACATATGGCTGGCAAGCTGAAAGAGCCGCGAATTCTGCCCCTCGAAGTAAACCGGAACGACGTTCGCCTCACTTTGTGTAATCAGCTTGGCCGTGAACGGCTTCCATGTGTCATCAACAGCGGCGCGGTAAAACGGCGTTGGCGCGGTCGAGACGCCGCCAGCTGGAAAGACAATCACACAGCCGCCGCCCCTCAACAGCATCAGCGACGTTTTCCGAGTCTGGATGTTTGTTTCCACTGCCTCTTTCGTTCCAGCAAAATCGATGGGCAGGATCCATTCCGAGGCCTCGGGTGCCCCGTCCAGCACCGCATTGGTCAGGATCTTGAAATCTGTCCGGATGAGCGAAACAAGCCAGCAAATGGTGAGGCCATCAAGCACGCCGAACGGATGGTTCGCGACGATCACGAGCGGCCCTTCTTTTGGAATCGAAGCCAGCCGCGCCGCGTCAAACTCGACCCGCAGGTCGAGCAGCTTCACCGCAGCGGAAAAGAAAGGCTCGTGCTGCAGGTCCCGCCGGTACTGTTCGTAGAGCTTCTGAATGCGCGGCTGACCGGAGAGCCGCTCGACCGCCCGCACAAGCCGTTTCTTCACCGGATGCTCGAAATAGTCCGCATAGGAGAGAGAAGGCGTTTGCGAATCCATCGCTGGCGATGGTCTCACAAGCGCAGCAAACTCGCCAGATTGTTCTTCTGCATGTCGCTGGAGCCGCCAACGATCGGCATGCCCAGAAGGTCGCGGACGCAGCGCTCGATGTCGTAGGCGTCCGACAAGCCATAGGCTCCGATCACCTGCTGGCAGGCAATGCCGATCTCGACGCCCGTATCGGCGCAGAACAGCTTCGCCATTGCTGTTTCCGCAGAACAGGGCAGGCCCTGATTGGCGAGCCATGCGCCATGATAGAGCATGTGCCGACAGGCGGCGAGCTTGGTCCTGGCGGTCACGAGCTTGTGCCGGATGGCCTGATGCTTGGAGATTGGTTTGCCGAACTGCTCGCGTTCCTGCGCATACTGCCAGGCTTCATCGACGGCGGCGCGCGCTATCCCATAGGCAACAGCGGTGATCTCGATTTTCTCGACGTCGAGCGCGCGGCCGGTCAGCATCTGAAACCCGCGATTCCAGTTCTCCTCGCCCCCGACAATCGCAGACTTGGGCAGGCGCACATTGTCAAAATAGACGTCCATGCTTTCGGTGTATCGCAGATTGCTGTGCGCCAGCGGTTGCATGGAAATACCCGGTGCATCCGTCGGGATCAGGATGAAGGTGAGATTGTTGCGCTTGTCCTCGACCGGCCCTGTCCGGACGAGACAGTAGATGTAAGACGACCAGTCGGCGCCGGTGCACCAGCGCTTCGCGCCATTAATGACGATTTCGTCCCCGTCGAGTTCGGCGCGCGTCTCGATACTCGTAAGGTCGCCTCCGACATTCGGTTCGGACAGGCCGTAGCAGAGAAAGATCTCGCCGCGTGCCAGCTTCGGCAGAAGGGCTTCCTTCTGCGCGTCCGATCCGTTTTCGGAGATGTTCATGCCGCCGTAAAAGGCTGCGTGGATGTAGGGGCCGGCCATGCTCGAGCCGCCTTGGCAAAGCTCATCGATCACTGCAGCGGCCGCATACACATCTTCTCCGGCCCCGCCATACTCCTCAGGAATCGTCAGGCCGACAAGGCCCATCTCTGCGATCTCCTTGAACAGCTCCCGGTCCCAGGTCGAGGCCTTGTCCCATTCGATCCGCTTCTCGCGCGGCATCTTTTCAGCCACAAAACGCTGAAGCTGCCGCCGGATTTCCACGACATGATCGGGTTCATGGGCGAAGGAGTGGGTCATGAGGCGGCCTTATGGCTTGAGGAAATGTCTTGGGCGAAGCGAAGGAGATATCCGTCCGGATCGGCAATCAGGAATTGCAGCTGGCCCGCCTCGTCATCGTCGCGGCGATACCAACGCTCTTCGAGTGGCAGATGGATCTCGAGGCCGGCGGCCACACAGTCTGCGTGCAATGAAGCGGCGTCGCTTACCCCGATCTGGAGATGCATACCAACCCCATAAGGTTTCATAAGGCGTCCGGCCAGGAATGTCCGACCGTCGGAGCGTGGTTCTTCCAGCATCAGATCGGCCCCTTCGCGCCGAATATAGACGAAGCGATCCTCGGCGCGGCTGTAGACCACTTCGAATCCGAGGATGTCTCGATAGAAGGGCAGGCTAACCTCAAGGTCGCTGACATAGAATTCCGGAACGAGCGGGGGCATTCAATCCCCGGTCAGGTTCGGTTTGCGCTTCTCGCGGAAGGCGTCGACAGCCTCCTTGCGATCCTTGTGGATGTTCGAGACGGACTCCCAGCCAATTGACGCGTCCATGAGCTGAGCTGCGAGGGCGCGAAGCGGGATGTTCGCGACCGTCTTCGTCCAGCGGACGGCCCACTTCGGATTGCCCTGAAGCTTTTCGATCAGTTCACTGACTTTGCCGTTCAGTTCATCCGTTGGCACAGCATAATTGATCAGGCCGAGCTCTTTCGCTTCTGGCGCGGACAGCATGTCCCCTGTCATCAGGAGTTCTTTTGCTTTCGCGAACCCGATGAGCTGCGGCCAGATCAATGCGCCGCCATCCCCGGCCACGAGGCCGACCTTCACATGAGGGTCGCCAATCACGGCCTTGTCGTCTGAAATGATAATGTCGCAGAGCAGGGCGATCGTCGCGCCGAGACCGGCAGCGGCACCATTCAATCGGCAGATGATTGGCTTCTCCATCTGAAGCAGTGAAACGACGATCTGCTTGGCGTCCCATGCGATCGCGCGGAATTTTGATGGATCCTCCATCTGCTCGTCGAACCAGTCAAAATCCCCGCCGGCGCAGAAAGCGCGGCCTTTGCCGGTCAGCACGATGATGTCCGAACCGGAGTCGCGCTGCAGGTCGGTGAAGACCCGCGCAAGCTCGTCATGCATGGGCCCATCAACGCCATTCACTGGATGGTCCGACGTGATCGCTGCGGTCAGAACCCGCCCATCGCGCTCGAAGGTGAAGCGCGTATAGGTCTCGTCTTCTATGTTGAAATCCTGACTCACGCTTCGTCTCCAACCTTCACGACCCGGCGTCCAAAGTTTTCGCCTTTGAAGAGACCGCAGAACGCCTCCGGCATGCTCTCAATGCCTTCAAACCGTTCCTCGGCGCGGACGAGCTTCTCGCCAACTAGCAATGGTACCATCTCCTCAAAGGCTTCTGGGAAGCGCCGCGCGAAATCAAAGACGACGAGGCCCTGCATATTCACGCGATGAGTGATGAACGGCTTTGTGTTCACGATGCCCGGCGTTTCCTCCGGGGACAGATTGTAGTCTGCGACCTGCCCCGACACGCAGATTCGCCCATTCAGGCGCATCATCGGCATCACGCGATTGATCATTGCATTGCCGACATTGTCGAACAGCACATCCACGCCGTCCGGCATGGCCTCGGCAATGGCTGCGTCGAGGTCGCCAATCGTCTTGTAATTGATCGCGGCGTCAAAGCCGGCCTCCTCGACCAGCCATGCGCACTTCTTGTCTGAACCTGCCACGCCGACAACGGTTTCTGCGCCCCAGGCTCTGGCAAGCTGTCCTGCCGTTGCACCGACGGGGCCGGCAGCCGAGGTGATCAGCACGCGGTCGCCTTGTTGAAACCGGGCCGTATCCTTCATGCCGAAATAGGCGGTCAGTCCAGGTACGCCGAGCACGCCGATCCAGACCGAAAGCGGCAGCGGCGTTTCCGGCACCTTGCCGATAAAGCCCTTACCCGTCTGGATGGAGTGTGTTCGCCACCCGCCTGCAAAGAACACATGTGCGCCCTCCGGCCAGTCGGGGTTCTGAGTGGCGTCAATCACCCCGACTGAGAATCCGTCGATCGGCTTTCCGAGCGGCAGGGCGGCGGCATAGCTGTCTCCGCCGGACAGGCGCGAGCGCGTGCCCGGATCGACCGAGTTCCAGATATGGCGCACACGGAACTGCCCGTCCTTGGGTTCGGGCAGGGGGGCGGTGTCCACGGTGAAATCGGACAGTTTGGGTGGGCCCTCGCAGTATGTCTGGAGGACAATGCGTTTCATCTCGGTCATGCGATTCCTTTTACGATGGGCCTCTTATCTCGGGGCCTTCACAACATCTTCTGCGCTGATCCGCTGGCTCGCCTGGCTCGGCTTGTCGCCAAACAGGGTTTCCGGTGGCACCGCTTCAAGTCCACTTTCGCCTTTCGGGGACGAATAAAAGCCCATGACAGGGCTACCCTGAGAATAGCCAATGAGCGCGCGCAGCTCTGGTGAAAAGTCTTTTGCGATCTCTGGCGGACAGGAGAGGTATTGGTTCTCCTGCTGGCGCAGCCAGCCAAGTGTGTAATGCATCAGCAGGCCGATGCGGTCTTCATCCGTCGTGTTGGCCCCACCGCCATGGATAACCGTCCCAGTGTAAATCAGAATAGAGCCCGGTTTCATCTCGGCGCTGAGGATTTCGTGGGGTTCGGGCTGCCGGTCCTTGTCCCAGACTTGCGAGCCGGGCACGACGCGCGTCGCGCCGTTCTCATGGGTGAATTCGGTGACGGCGAGCATGGTGCCAAGCTGGGTTTCGATCCGTCGCGGAATCCATCCGCCCCAGAGACCGCGATCCCGGTGCAGGATCTGCCCACCTTCCCCTGGACCAATGCTGACGGCTTGCGTCAGGTGCATCTGAATAGACTGGCAGAACGGGCCGAGCACGGCGTCAGACAGGGCGAGCAGCAGCGGGTTCACCGCGATTTCCCGCACGGCGGACGACCGCGCGATCAGGGCCCCAATCCGCTTGGTCTTGTAGCCGGAGAAATCATCTGCACCGGTTGGCCCGGCTTCGAAGATCGGCATCAACTCGTCCCGCAGTTTCGCTGTCAGCTCCGGAGAGATGAAATCGTCACATACAACGGCTGCATCGCGCTCGAGCACGACCATGAATTCCTCTGGCGAGGCCGTGGGCGGCAGGTGGACAAGCTCTGGCATTCTCGGCTCCTGATCTTGCTTCACCTTAGACCGGCGGAACGGCCTGTCACCCTCCCGCTGGGGCAGCTTAATCGTAGTTGAGTTTGAGGTTGCCGTCGCCGCGACCTTCCGGCGTCAGGTCCAGCACATTCCAGAGCGGCCACATCATGTCGATATGGCGTCCGTTCTGTCCCTCCTCGGCTTTGTAAAACATGAGCTCGCTGCCCCAGTGATGCTGAATTCCATCACTGGTTTTGTGGAATACGTTCATCATCGGCATCTGCCCGCCATCGGCCGTTTCGCCGTGATAGTCGCGGTTGTAGCGGGTGCCCTGTGCGGACAGCATTTTCAGATAGCGCCAGCCGCGATCTCTGGCGATCTCCTCCGCCTTGGCGACGGAGCCTGATATCGTCACGGCGAGGCTGATTTCCTGATCGAGGTGCGGCACCGCGCCATCGAGGCTATCCAGAAATGAAGTGCAGTATGGGCAGGGCGCAGCGTCGTCCGGTCCGTACATGTAGCTATAGAGCGCCAGCGTGGGTCGACGGTTCGGCGCAAAAAGCTCCGACAGTTTCACTTCGCCATTGGCCGACTGGAAGGCATAGTCTTCGGGGACGCGCCCGCCGGGCGGCAGGGAACGCCGTTGGGCGGCCACGGCCTCGACCTGATCGCGCAATGCCGCCTCGGCCGCCAAGAGTTCGTCCCGTGCGGCGCGGTAAGCGGCGTTTTCATTTGGAAATGTCACGCTCATTTGAACCTCCCTGTCATCCGTATTGTCGGAACATACCATAACGACCATCTGCTGGTTGGCCGTTCGAACGATTTCCGCTGGGAGAAGCCTTGCCTTGAGAGACTGGTCCGCGCACTCCTTCCGGCCAGATCGATACGGAGGAAGAGCCAATGACCGTCAAAACCCGCGTCACCGAGATGCTCGGCATTGAGAAGCCTATCATTCAGGCCGCGATGGGCTGGATTGCACGCTCCCAGCTCTCTTCTGCAGTATCGAATGCGGGCGGCATGGGCATCATCGAAACCTCTTCCGGGGAGCTCGACGCCGTTCGCGAAGAGATCATCAGGATGCGGGACCTGACGGACAAACCCTTTGGCGTGAATGTCGCCCAGGCCTTTGTTCGCGACCCGGACATCGTTCAGTTCGTCATCGACCAGGGTGTGAAGTTCGTCACCACATCGGCTGGCGATCCGATGAAGTACACCTCCATGCTGAAAGAGGCGGGCCTCACGGTTTTCCATGTAGTGCCAAACCTCGCCGGGGCCCTGCGCGCCATTGAAGCCGGCGTAGATGGATTGATCGTGGAAGGCGGGGAAGGGGGCGGTTTCAAGAACCCCAAGGATGTCGCCTCCATGGTGCTGATCCCGCTTGTGGCCGAGCGTGTTGATGTGCCGATCGTCGCCGCCGGCGGCATTACAGATGGGCGCAGCATGGCAGCGGCCTTTGCGCTGGGGGCCGAGGCCGTTCTGATGGGCACGCGTATTCTGTCCTGTGCAGAGTCCCCGGTTCACCAGAACTGGAAGGATGCCATTGTCGATGCCGAGGCCACCGACACGGTCTTCCTGAACCGCTCCGGCCCGGGCCCGGCGCTGCGCGCGCTGCGGACCGAGCGAACAGAGCGCATCCAGAAGGAAGGCGTGGAGAATATCTTTGGCGAGTTTGCCGGCACGCAGGATGTTTACTTCGGTGGAAATCTGGAAGCCGGGATCGCGCTCACCGGTCAGGTCGCAGGCCGGATTGGCGAGGTGAAGCCCGTCGCGCAGATCTTCGAGGAAACCCTTGCCGAGTATGAGGCAACAATTGCCCGGCTTGCGGCAGGTCGTCCCTAGATTATTGCGTGAAACTCACGTTACAAACGTCGCAAATGCTTTAGGAGCTTTGCATGACGACCAAGACTATCCTGTTCTCAGGTGCTGCGGCAGCGGCTTTTCTTTTCGCGGCCTGCGGAAACGGCGGAGATGCCGAGAGCCTGGCGGAAGATGCGGCGGTTGCCGAAGCCACAGCAGGGGTCGCCACCGCAGCGGAAGACATCACGGTCACTGAGGCGGAGCTTGAGGGCAACCCATTCCTGGAAGAGTGGGACACACCTTATGGCGTGCCGCCCTTCGCCGACATCGACGACAGCCACTATATGCCGGCCATCAACAATGGCGTGCTTGAGCTGCGCAAGGAGGTTCAGGCGATCATCGACAATGAGGAGGCTCCGACCTTCGAGAACACGATCCTCGCTCTGGAGACCGCCGGCAGCGAGTTGAACAAGGTCTTCTACACCTTCTCCAACATCACCAATACCGACACGAATGACACGCTCCGTGATCTCGAAGGTATTGTCTGGCCGCTGCTGACCCGGGAAACAGACGCAATCACTCTGAACGGTGATCTCTATGAGCGCGTGAAGGCCGTCTACGACCAACGCGACAGCCTTGATCTCGACGAGCAGGCCGCGCGTCTGCTGGAGATCACGCATCGCGATTTCGTGAAAGAGGGAGCCGCGCTTGATCCCGAGACAAAAGCTCGTGTGGCGGAGATCAATGAGGCGATCGCCGGCCTGACGACCCAGTATGGCCAGAACCTCCTGGCCGAGACCAAGGATTTCAAGATCGAGATCACCGATGAAGCCGATCTGGCCGGCCTTTCGGACAGCTTTGCAGCGGCTCTCAAAGTCGAAGGCGAAGACAAGTGGATCGTCGGTCTGGACCGCTCAGTCTACGAGACGTTCATGACGCAGTCGGAAAATCGCGATCTGCGCAAACAGCTCTTTGACGGCTATCGCCTGCGCGCCTCCGAAGGCGAGAACGATAACGGCCCCATCGCCATCGAAATCGCTCAGTTGCGGGCTGAGCGCGCCCGCCTGATGGGATACGACACGCACGCACATCTCATCCTCGAAACCAATATGGCGAAGTCACCTCAGGGCGCTGAGGAGTTTCTCCTGCGCGTCTGGCGTCCGGGGCTCGCCCGCGCCATCGAAGAGCGGGCCGAAATGCAGGCCATGATTGGCGAGGCATTCGAGTTTGCCGGACATGACTGGTGGCACTATTCAGAGAAGGTCCGTCAGGACAAATTCGCGTTCGACGAAAACGTGACCAAGCCTTACTTTGAGCTCGATGCCGTCCGCGCCGGGGCGTTTATGATGGCAGAGCGTCTCTTCGACATCACGCTAGAAGAAGTGGAGACCCCCATCTGGAACCCGGTCGTCACCTCCTACGACGTCCGCGACAAGGAGACCGGTGAGCATCTCGGCCTGTTCATGATGGACATGTATGCCCGTGACTCAAAACGGGGCGGGGCCTGGATGAGCAGCTATCGCGGCGCGTCCAATATCGACGGAAACTCGATCCGGCCCGTCGTCACCAACAATATGAACCTGATCACGCCGCCGGCCGGTGAGCCCACTCTGATGCGGTTCGGCGAGGTGGAGACTCTGTTCCATGAGTTCGGCCATGCGCTTCACGGGCTTCTGACGCGGATCAATTATGAGACGTTCTCTGGCGTCGACGGCCCACGCGACTACACCGAGTTTCCCGCTCAAATGCTCGAGCACTGGGCCGGCCATCCGGAAATGCTTGCCGAATATGCGCTGCATTATGAAACCGGCGAGGTGATCCCGCAGGACCTGCTCGACAAACTGAACGCCGCGTCGAACCACAATCAGGGCTTCAGAACGACCGAGTACGTGGCCGCCTCGCTGCTGGACCTCGCCTGGCATTCGCTCTCGGTTGAAGAAGCGGCGGAGATCACCGATGCCCGTGCCTTCGAGAAACAGGTGCTTGAAGGCTATGGCCTGATCCCTGAAATCGAGCCGCGCTATCGCAGCCAGTATTTCAGCCACATCTTCGCGGGCGGCTATTCCGCCGGTTACTACGCTTATCTGTGGTCTGAAATCCTCGATTCTGATGGCTTCGAGGCCTTTAAGGAAGCTGGCGACATCTTCGACCCGGAGACCGCCGCGCGCCTCAAGAAGTGGGTGTACGAATCCGGTGGTCTACTGGAGGCTGACGAACTCTATCGCAACTTCCGTGGATCCGATCCGAGCATCGAGCCCCTCCTGCGTGGTCGCGGCTTTGACGTCACCGAAGGCGGAGACGGCTAGGGGCGCTATTCCGCGTCGAGGCGTTTCAGCAATGTGTTTGCGATCGCCTCGGGGGGAGCCCGCGTATTGAGCGCAAGCGCGACATAGGCCCCGCGCTCGACATCATAGACCGCCATCGCCTTCCCGTTGGGAGAGCCGCCGACATGCCCGACCCACACGGTCGGGCGATCCGGGTCTGGCACATCGAGGGTCATGACGCCCCGCCCATAAGCCATCGGATCGTCGAACATCGGATAGAGCGCCTGGAAGGCGAGGGCGCGGGTCTGCTCTGAGAAGAGTTCCGTGTTCAGATAGGCCGAGAGGAACACCAGCATGTCCTCCGGTGTCGACCGGATTGCGCCCGCGCCTGCAATGCCCGCGAACTCTTCTATCTCAGGCACATCAGGCCCGCCGGGAGACACCATGGAGGATGGTGCGTCATCGGCCTGAATGACTGCGAAAGACGTTAGCGACAGTGGCGCTGCAATCCGTGCTTCCACGATTTCGGCAAAGCTGCGGTCTTCAACCTGCTCGGCGATGTGGCTCAGCATCAGATAGCCTGTATTACTGTAATGCCAGTCCGTTCCGGGGCAGAAATCGAGACCATTGCGCGCCGATGTTTCGATCAGGCGATCAAATGAGTTCGGCCATGTCTTTTCCTGCTCGGCGGGATCTTCGCTGAACGAAAACACGCCGCTCGTATGGGTCAGCAACTGATCGACCGTGATCAGCGAGGCATCTGGAAAATCCGGCATCCATATAGACAGCCTTTGATCGAGGGAGAGTTTGTCCTCTTCCACCAGTTGCAGGATGATGGTGGCCGTGGCCATCTTGCCAACGCTCGCCCACCAGAACGTATCTGTCTCTTCAGGCCCGTCGCCATAGCTTGCCGACCATGCGCCGGTGCCCGGCCCCCACAGCGCCACGGCGGCGCGGGTCGCGTCCGTCTGCTCCGCGACAAGGCTTGTGAACTCAACCTCAAGTGTGCTGGCGACCCGCTCGGATGGGGCCTGGAAAAGATCGACTCGATTTGAAGGGAAGGCATCGCCTGCCAACGGTGCTCGAAGCTCGGGTCCGGCATATGGCGCGCCCGCCTCACAGGCCATCTCCTCGATTTGCGGAGTCGAGCAGCCAGCAAAAATTAGCGCTGCGATAAAAGCGAAGCGAATCATGTCGGGATCCTAATCTACTGGGCCTCCTATAGCGGTCGCTCGCTTCACCGCTCAAATGACGAACAGGAAAGGTAGCTGCGGTTCGTGGCTCAACCGTCTCATGAGCGCCTAGATGATGGGCGACAGCGCCTAAGAAGCGGGCACCCGTCCAGCTGGAACGCTGCGGAATACCTGCGCGCTCTGGTTCAGCGTTCCCATTTCTGGTCTCCCGGATCGCGTCATCCGTAAACGGAGACCAAGGGAGGGCTTCGTGCCAAAACAATTCAAACTCGCGCCGCGCTATTTTGCGCGGCTGGCGTCGCTTGCGCCGATCGCTTTTTTCGCCGCTACGCCGGCCTTTGCCGATACAGGCGACGCTGCCTGGATCCTGACGGCCACCGCGCTCGTCCTGTTCATGACCCTGCCGGGTCTGGCCCTGTTTTATGGCGGCCTTGTCCGGTCCCAGAACGTCCTGTCTGTCCTGATGCAGTGTTTCGCCGTAGCCTGTCTTATGTCGGTTGTCTGGTTGGCGGTGGCCTATTCCATCGCCTTCGGAGACGGCAATGGCGCAGCTGATGGAATGGGCCAATTCACTGGCGGCCTCGGCAAGGCGTTCCTCTCGGGTGTTGAGGCGGACTCCATGTCCGGCACCATCCCGGAGGGCCTGTTCTTCATGTTCCAGATGACCTTTGCGATCATAACGCCCGCGCTCATCGTCGGTGCTTATGCCGAGCGGGTGAACTTCCTCGCCGTGCTGCTGTTCAGCGCATTATGGCTGGTCATTGTCTATGCGCCGGTCGCCCATTGGGTCTGGGGCGGGGGATGGCTTGCCGATCGCGGCGTGGCAGATTTCGCTGGAGGGCTTGTGGTTCACGCAACGGCGGGCGTCTCCGCGCTCGTCTTCGTCATGATGATGGGCAAACGCACAGGTTTTCCGGAAGAGCTCCACCCGCCGCACAACCCGGCCTATGTCATGCTTGGTGCCGCCATGCTTTGGGTCGGCTGGTTCGGCTTCAATGCGGGCTCTGCTCTTGGCGCGAACAGCGACGCAGCGCGCGCCATGATCGTTACCCACATTTCTGCGGCAACAGCCTCGCTTGTGTGGATGCTGATCGAATGGATCTCCTTCAGGAAACCAACGCTGGTTGGCATTGCCACGGGCATGGTCGCCGGACTTGCAACGATCACACCCGCGGCCGGATCAGTCGGTCCGGTCGGCGCGCTCATCATCGGTACACTGGCTGCGATCATCTGCTACTACGCGGTTAATCTCATTCGCGGTCGGCTGAAGATCGATGACAGCCTTGATGTGTTCGCCGTACATGGCGTCGGCGGCATACTCGGAACGCTGCTCATCCCGTTCCTTGCGGCGGTCGGGCCGATGGCACCGGGTCTTGGTGGCACCAGCATCGGCGATGCGTTTGGCGTGCAATTGCTCGGCGTGGTGAGCGTGGTTGCTTGGTCGATTGTAGGATCGGCGGCGATCCTGTTCGCGATTAAGCAGTTCGTTTCGCTGCGGGTAGACGAAACCGCTGAGGAAGTCGGCCTCGATCAATCAAGCCACGGTGAGACGGCATATTTGTAGACGCTGGATCGGAGCGGCTCAGGCGACGAGCCGCTCCACCGTCCACCACAATCCGATGGCTCCGATCAGCGCGGACGCAGGAATAGAGACCATGGCGCGATAAAGGTCGTCGCGGCCCGCCTGATGAAGCACACCTTTGAAGTAGAAGGCGGCCGCGCCAGCAAGACCGATCACGGCGAGTTGGCCGATTTCTACCCCGACATTGAAGCCGATCAGTGCTGGCCAGAACTGGCCCTCAGGTAGGCCAAGCGTTCCGAAAAAGCCGGCAAAGCCCATGCCGTGGACCAGCCCGAACCCAAAGACGACCAGCGGTCGCCAGCGGGTCATCTCCTTGAAGACGAGGTTCTCGACGGCCACTAAGGCGATGGTTGCGGCAATCAGCGGCTCGACGATCGAGGCGGGCGGCGCGATGACGCCCGCCGCCGCAAGCCCAAGCGTTACTGTGTGCGCCACAGTAAAGGCTGAGATCTGGATCAGGAGCGGTTTCAGGCGGTTCGTCGAGAGGAACAACGCCAGTACGAACAGAATATGGTCCAGCCCGCCGGGAAGGATGTGGCCAACACCGATCTTGGTATAGGTCCACAAGGTGCCCATCATGCCGCGTTCTTCGACGTCGAACGAGGCCGTGTCTGCGCCGGTCACTGCCGCCTCGACAATTCCGTCGCCGCTTTGCAGCGCATTGAGTTGACGGCAGAGGGCAGGGTCCAGGCCGCCCGCCCCGGGCGTGCAGAACTCGTCCTCGGGATGGGCGAACGCCTCTCCGCTAAACACCAAAGCTATGCTCAGCAGGAGGATTAGCGCGGTGAGAAATGCTTTAATCGAAACGCGGCATTTCGTGCGTATGAGCGTGATCATGGACATGGTCATCGTGATGCCCATGGCTGTGGATCGGCGCAAGCGTCAGCATAAGCGCGATCGCTGTTCCTGCGCCGAGCGCGGCGAAGCTACGCGGTCTTGCATCTTCCCGCATGGGCGACAAAAGCGGCCCGGTTGCCACAAACAGAAGTAATCCGGCCGAGATCGCGAAGAGCGCGCCTATGGCTTCCGAACTCAGATGGAAGAGGGCCGGGGCGGCCACAATAACACCAAGCGGCGTCGTCACGGCTGCTGCGAGGAACGCCCACAGGAAGGCATTGCGCGTGGAGACGCCGTGGCGTTTCAGAATGGCGAAGGCGATCACGCCTTCCGGAAACTCGTGCAGAATCAGGCCAAGTGCGGTGTAAACCCCGGCCATGAAGCTCGCCGCGAAGGTCACCGAGTAGATGATCCCGTCGATAAAGGAGTGCACGGCGATTGCCGCGATGGGGGTGAATGCTTCAGCTTTGGAGCCAAACTCATCGATCGGCTGAGGAAAAAAGGCACGGACCGCTGTGTTCATGATAAGTCCACCCATGAACCCCGCCAGAATGAAGTACGGTGCATTCCTGTTATGAGCGATGGCTTCAGGCGCGATATGAAGGAGCGTAAGCGTTAGCAGCATGCCGGCCGCGGCAAGCGAGACAAGACTGGCATTCCGCTCAGACCACGCGCCGCTGCGCGCGACGGCAATGAGGCCAAGGCACGTCACGCTTGCGGCAATCAGGCCGAAGAACAGGGGTGCCTGCACGCTTTCCCACATGGGTGAAACTCTCTGGTATGCGCTACCGGGCAGGTAGACGAAAGCCGGTGTTATAGTATCGCAAAATGCTTCGCGCGACCCATTATTTCTGCTAGTTCAAGACTGATTCAACGCGGAGTCCTCCCATGCGCTCGACCCTCTTTCTCAATTCAAGTGTCGCTGTTCTTGCACTCGCCCTCGCGGCGTGCGGTCAGGCAGAGAGTCCGGCTGAGCCGGACGGTGCTGAGGCTGCTATGCCACCCGTTGAGGAAGAGACGGTCGTAGAAGTGGCCGAGGTGCCTGAGATAGCGGAAACAATTGAGGCATCTGAATCCTCAGAGTCGGAAGAAGATTATGCCGAAGAGGCGGCAGATGATGATCATGACCACGACCATGATCACGATGAAGAAGCGCACGATGATCACGCGCATGACCACGACCATGATCATGACCATGCCGGTGGCCGGGCGCATGTCCACGGGGTAGGACAGATGTCCATCGTTTTGGACGGCGGGGCGCTGACGGTCGATCTTATCGCGCCGCTCTCCAATTTCGGTCTGGCTGAGGATGGCTCAGCCGGTGATGCGGAATTCAAAGCCGTCCTGGATGCCGAAGGCCCGTTTGTTTTTCCGTCGACCGATGCGCGCTGCGGCGATCCGGACCGTGAGGCGACGGTGGATACGAGCGGCGGTCCAGCCGACGGTCTTATCACGTGGACATTCGATTGCGCAGCACCTGACGCACTGGCGGAGGTGTCGACCGAACTGATCGACGTATTCTCGGGCTTCGAAAGTATTGAGGCCGTCGGTTTGAAAGGCGACGATGAAACGGTCGCCGAGATCACGTCCTCCAACCAGAGATTCTCTTTCGACTAGAGTCCGGCTTAATGTCCGAACCTGCTGTTGAGATTCGCGACCTGCGTTTCGCCTATGATGGCGGTCCACCCCTGCTGGATTTGCCAGCGTTCTCACTCGGCCGGGGAGAGCGCCTGTTCCTGCGTGGCCCTTCTGGTTCAGGCAAGTCGACCCTGCTTGGGCTGATCGCGGGCGTGCTGCCCGCCCGATCCGGCACCGTCAATGTACTGGGCCATGAGATGACAAAGCTCTCCGGCGCAGCCCGCGACAAGATCCGCGCAGACCATCTCGGCGTGATCTTCCAGATGTTCAATCTCGTGCCGTATCTCTCGGTCACGGCGAACGCTGCGCTGCCTTGCCGCTTCTCCAGCGCGCGCCGGAAGGCGGTTGGCGGTGACGTTTCCGAAGAAGCCGCCCGACTGCTCGCACGTCTTGGCCTTGATGATTCGGCGCTTCTCAAGCGCCGCGTAGTGGATCTCTCCGTCGGACAACAGCAACGCGTCGCCGCTGCCCGTGCCCTCATCGGTGGGCCGGAGATTGTCATTGCTGATGAGCCAACCTCAGCGCTCGACGCCGATGCAAGGGACCGCTTCATCGCACTCTTGTCCGAGGAAGCCGAACGCACCGGGGCCGCGCTGCTTTTCGTCAGTCACGATGCTGCCCTCGCCAGCCAGTTCGACCGAGCCATCGATCTTGTTGAGATCAACCACGCGGTCGGCAGGGAAGCCGCATGAACTCGATCCTGTCGCTCGCCCTTGCCAGCCTCTGGAACCGCAAGGGCACCGCCATCCTCACCGTGCTCGCCGTCGCCCTGTCGGTCGCGCTCTTTCTGGGTGTGGACAAGGCAAGGGAGGGGGCCCGTGAAGGCTTCGGAAGCACCATTTCCGGCACCGAATTGATCGTCGGGGCCCGATCCGGTCCGATCAATCTGCTGCTATATTCGGTCTTCCGTCTCGGCGATGCGACAGCCGAAATCTCATGGCCGACCTATGAAATGATCGCCGACCGCGAAGACGTTGCCTGGACGGTACCGATCTCGCTGGGCGACTCTCATCGCGGCTACCGGGTCATGGGCACCACGCAGGACTATTTCACCCGGTACAAATATGCTGATCGGCAGGAGTTGAGCGTCGCCAGTGGCGAATTGTTCGATGACCTCTTCGACGCCGTCATCGGTGCAGAAGTGGCAGGCGCGCTCGGCTATGAGGTGGGGACAAGCATGGTGCTCACCCATGGTCTCGGCGCGGGTGGGCTGATGGACCACGACAATCGCCCCTTCCGGGTGAGCGGTGTCCTTGCCCGCACTGGTACGCCTGTGGACCGCACCATTCATGTCTCGCTGGAAGCGATTACCGCCATCCATGTTGGCTGGGAGACCGGCACGCGAAACCCGCTGGCGGACTCCATTAGCGAAGAAATGGTCCGCTCCTTCGATCTGACACCCCGTACGGTCACAGCGGTTCTGGTCGGCCTTGAGCGCCGCGGAACGATCCTGCGCACCAAGCGCGCGCTCGACACTTATCCGCGTGAAGCCCTGCTCGCCATCATTCCGGGGCAGGCCCTGTCCCAGCTCTGGGAGGTCACGAGCGTCGCCGAACGCGCGCTGATCGCTGTGTCCCTGTTTGTAATCGCGGTCGGCCTCGTCTCGATTCTGACCAGCATTCTCACCAGCCTGAACGAACGCCGCCGCGAAATGTCGATCCTGAGGGCGACCGGCGCGCGTCCCGGTCACATCTTCTCGCTGATGGTGTTGGAGGCCGGCGCGCTCGGCTTTGTTGGTGCCGTTCTCGGCGCATTCGTCATCAATCTGGCGCTGGCGGTGGCCGGACCGATCCTCGCGGCCCGCTATGGCGTATCCCTTGTCGGAACGGGCCCCGGTCTCACCGATCTCTATACAATCGGAGCTGTTACACTTTCGGCGCTGATTATTGGCGCAGTCCCGGCATGGACGGCCCTGCGCCGGTCTTTGGCAGACGGTTTGTCCATCAAGCTTTAGTCATTGGCGGTTCAGCCAAGAATGCACTATCTAGGGGACATGATACAGAAACTGTTTTCGACTGCCGCCATCGTCGGTGTCATTGCTGTGGGTGGGTTTGGTGCAGCGCAGCTGGCCGATGCGGCGGATAACTCAATCGCTGCGCAAGCGGCCGAGGAGGCCAAACTTCAGGCTTCGCTGGATGCCCGCGGCATCCGTGAGATCGGCTGGGAAGAGTTGATGCCGGAAGGAGAGGAGGAACGCCTCGCCCAGATGTATCAGGCCCAGATGGCCATGCTGTATGGTGCTGGCGGGATCGCCGAGGGCTCACCGGCCGACAAGGCCATGCAGATCGGCACGTTCAACGTCGTGCCCGAACTGGACGGCGTCAAAGTCCGCATTCCTGGCTATACCGTGCCGTTCGAATACGGCGCGAACGCCAAGATCACCGAGTTCCTGTTGGTGCCATATTTCGGAGCCTGCCTGCACGCCCCGCCGCCACCGCCCAACCAGACCGTGTTCGTGCAGACAGACGATCCGCTGACGTTGAAGGATCTGGCACAGGCGGTTTGGATCGAAGGCACGCTGAATACGCAAACTCAGGACACTGAGTTGGCCGATGCGGCCTACACGATCACGCTCGATAAGGTCGAAATCTACGAGTACTAGGCCGGCGCATCAGCGCGGCGCAGGAGCCTCCCGCTGACAAGGGCGGGGGTAGTTCCTGCCTGTTCGGCCAGTGAAAAAAACCGTCAGGGTTCCTACCGTCTCGGCGACGGTCGTGTCTTCGCAACATCACCGTCACGCTCTCCTCAGTTCCCCCGCTTGTTTTTCGTTATTTAATAACATAACTCGATTGGCTTAGCGGATTCAGCCGGAATTGAGGGATTGGCAATGCGTGACATCAAACTGAACAGAACCGCGAAGATCGCGCTTGCTTCTGCAATGGCTTCGGTCAGCTGCTTCGCGCTCACCAGCGCGCCGGCCTTTGCTCAGGATGATGATGCCGAGCGGGTTCAAGAAACGATATTCGTCGTCGGCGATCGTCAGGCCTATCGAGGCAATTTTGACGATCTCGAGATCCCTGCGGCGGATCAGTTGATTGATGAAGAACTGCTGGTCCAGGCAGGGGCGTTGAACTTGAACGATGCCCTTGATCTGTCTGCCTCGGTCGCCCGTCAGAACAATTTTGGTGGGCTATGGAACGCCTTCTCCATTCGCGGGTTCTCCGGCGACATCAATTTGCCGAGCGGCTTCCTCGTAAACGGATTTAACGCTGGCCGCGGCTTCGGCGGTCCGCGCGACCTTGTCGGCATCGAGTCCGTGGAAGTGCTGAAAGGCCCACGGTCAGCCCTGTTCGGCCGCGGCGAGCCCGGCGGTACCGTGAACCTCGTTACGAAGCGCCCGAACTTCGAGACGGGCGGCTATGTGCGCGGCACAATCGGCAGCTGGAACCAGCTGCGCGCGGAAGGCGATTACCAGTCTGTCATTGGAGCGAATGAGGCGCTGGGTTTCCGCCTCGTCGGGTTTTACGAAGATGCTGAGAGCTTTCGCGATGGTGTCGAGACCGAGAAGCTCGGCTTTTACCCGTCGGTCTCGTGGGACCTGACCAACGCGATCAACATCACCTATGAACTTGAGTACACAACTCAGGAGCTGCCCTTTGATCGCGGGGTCGTGTTCTCGGAAGAGTTCGGGTTTTCGCCGCGCGACGTTTTCGTTGGCGAGCCGGTCCCGATCGAGACTGAGGTGCTCGGACACCAGTTGGAACTTCAGCACACCTTCAATGACAATTGGAGTTTTCTCGGCGGCATTGGCTATCGGGAGACCAGCCTAGAGGGCGATGCCTTTGAACCTCAGTTCGGCTCCCGCCAGACCTATTTCCGGGACGGTCAGACGATCTCTCGTTTCTTCCGGTCTCGCGACTTTGAGTCCGACTATCTTGTCGTTCGCGGCGAGGTCGCCGGGGAGTTTGAAACCGGCCCGCTGCGCCATCGTTTGATCTTCGGCGCGGACTATGACGAGTTCGACAACACCCTCGTCATAAATCGCTATCGGTCGAGATTTCCGGCGGATGGAGATCTGGCCAACCTGACTCCGGACGACATTTTCACCCACCTGCTGCTGGACATTAACAACCCCGTCTATGGCGTGAACCTGAACCCGGAAGCAGGGGCCAATACGAACCGGAACGAGGTCCTCACCGGCTATGGGTTCTATGTTCAGGACCAGATCGACATCACGGACAAGCTCCAGGTCCGGATCGGTGCGCGCTTCGATGATTTCGAGCAGGATCTGACAAATTTCCTGGCCACTCCCGCCACGACAATTACGTCCTCCGATGATCGCGTTTCACCGCAATTTGGCGTCGTGTATCGCGTCAATGACGGTTTCAGCCTTTATGCGTCCTATGGCGAGGGCTATCGCCAGCAAACCGGACAGGATTTCCAGGGCAACCAGTTTGATCCCAACATCACCGAGTCATCCGAAATCGGATTCAAGGCTGATCTTGGTCATTTCTATAACTCCGTAGATGGCTCTGTCGGGGTCACTGTGTTCCAGGTCGATCAAAGCAATTTCCTTGTGAATGACGACAGACCTGAGGCGACCGCGGTTGGTTTCTTCTCCATCCCGGCAGGTGAGGCGGAGAGCACCGGGCTTGAATTTGATGCAAACGTTGCGTTCGAAAACGATCTCAGCCTTTGGGTCTCGTACGCCTACACAGATGCCGAATTCTCAAATAGCTTCGCTGATGCCGATGGCTTCGGATTCACCATCGATGCTGGTGATCCCGTGATCAACTCGCCCGAGCACCAGTTCAGTGCGCAGGTCGCCAAGGACTTCAGTGTTGGCGCGATGCCAGCCACGCTCGGCGGGGGCGTTCTCTTCGTCGGTGAGCGCAATGGCTTTGTCGGGTCTGACTTCATTTTGCCGGATTATACGACGGCCAGACTGTTCGGTGAGATCGAGCCAATTGAGAATGTGTCCGTGCGATTGGAAGTCGACAATCTCTTCGACGAGACCTTCTACACCAACTCGTTTGCAGACGTCTGGGTGGAGCCGGGTGCGCCGCGCCGCTTCCGCCTGACCGCGACGTACGCGTTCTAGCCAAACGCTTGTGATCGCGTTGAAGGGGCCGCAATCACGAGCGGTAATGCCTCGTCCATGTCACGGATTGCGTCCATCGACATCATGCGTGGTCTCGTCATCATACTGATGATGCTGGATCATGTGTGCGAGCGGTTCTACATGCACGTGCGCACCGGCGATCCGATCGCACTGGTCGCGGTCCACCATCCGCTCGCGAGGGCCTTCTCAGTCTACAAACACCGCGAAAAACGCAACAAGCCGTGGCTCAGTTACTTTTGAGCGGATGTTCGTGCTAACGTGGGGCGTGGTGCTGCAAGCAACTCAGGCGTCGCGGTAACGTCGTCCTTATCCCCGCCTCTTTAACCGCTCATCTCGGGCCTGACCCGGGATTTCGTGCTGCCTGTTCCTGAGTGGTTGCTTGGGATTCCAGCTCGCGCCGGTATGGGCGGATGGAGGAATCCCGCCAAACCTTATCCCACCCCCAAATGGCCCGGCGTATACTCCATGCATGGATCGCCAGATGATCTCCGAATGGTTTGACTATGTGCCCGTCCTCTACTGGCCGGTGCTCTGCCTCGAGATTGTGAAGTTCTATCTTTGGGCCTGGGCCGATGCGGAAACCCATGGGGTTGCCCGCCAGATGATTGTCGGTGTGTCCTATACCGGCCGCATCCGTGTGAAGTTCATCGAGGACGCGCCAGCCGACACCTGGCCGCAACGCCTGTCCGAACTCGCCGCCACCACTTCCAGACTCATCACTTCGTCGCCCTTCGACTGGATCGAAGGTCCCGTCTCTGAAGCCATTGCAGCGCGCATGAAGCTGTGGCTCGCCCGGAGCCAACCCCTCAGCCTGACTGAGATGGAGGCCAAACCAGCGCGCCCAATCCTCGACCCCGGCTAGATACGAAAACCCCGCACCATCTTGCGATGATGCGGGGCTTCAATCTCAAACCTTGCCGGACGCGTCACCGCGGGCCGGGCAAAAGTGCTGGTCTAAACCGTCTCTTTAACCCAGTCGGAGATGCGCTGCTTGGATTTCGCGCCGGTGTCCGTCGCGGCGATTTTGCCATCCTTGAAGATCATCAGCGTTGGGAGCCCGCGCACGCCATACTTGGAGGCGGCCATTGGGTTTTCGTCCACATTCAGCTTCACGAAGCGCACCTTGCCGGACATTTCATCAGCAACGGCTTCCAGATGCGGGGCCATCTGCTTACACGGGCCACACCATTCGGCCCAGAAATCCACTACGACCGGCAGATCAGCCGCGATCGTTGCGTCGAAATCATCATCGGAGATTGCGTCAATCGCCATGGGAGGCTCCTTTTTTGTCTCTCGGAAGGATAGATAGCGAGTCTCTGCTCGGTTCAAAGGGCAACAGATGCTCTGTTTAGCGCGGCTAACATCGCTTCGTCGCTCAGCGGCATCAGTTTCGGGCCGTCCGTCCAGACCAGCGCGCACCGGATTCTCCGGCCCGGATAGGCCGCAGAAAGCACCGCGCGATACGCTCCCATCTGGGCGAGATAGGTCTCCGCGACTCCGCTCTCATCGCTTGGGGCAGGGCGGTCGGTCTTGAAATCGACGATCAGTACATCGGTGTCAGTGGTCACCAATCGGTCCACGCGGCCATTGACGATGCGCCCGTCCGGCAGTTCGGGGGCCGTCCCGGTCACAGCGGCTTCGGCACGTCCGCCCGGTGAGAAAACCTCGGCAAAAGAAGGATCGTCCAACACGCCAAAGGCTGCTGTCATCATCTCCTCGCGGGCTTTATCGGAGAACTCCGGATACCCGAAAAGATAGGCCCGCGCTGCCTCAGGCCGGCGGTCAGGGGCGATGTCCGGTAGGCGTTGCAGTAGCGCGTGGATGGCTCGGCCGCGCTGAAGCCTGTTTCGCCGGTCCTGACCGATCGGCGGTAAAACCGGTGCCCCGCCGGGTGAAAGCGCCGACGGTGCAATCATCGCAGGTATGTTAGACTCCTGCGGTGCGGGCCGCCGGAGCCAGTCCGGCGCGATTGGCTTTTTCTGTTCGGTCGTCTCATCGGAAGAAGCTGGTGGGCGCTCTCCAAACCCGAGAACGCCTCCTTCATTTTCTTCAGCGCCAAGCCGGCGCAGCCCGTCTTCACAGAGCGCGTGCCAGCTATTCTTGTCCCGGCCGTCTCCATTGGCGCTGCCATGCCAGGCTCCGGCAACAATCAGTCGGTCCTGCGCGCGCGTCAGCGCCACATAAAGCAGCCGTCTGTGCTCTCGCAGCGCTTTCTGCTTTTCCAGCTCTCGCGCGACTTCGATCGGCTCAATGTCGGCCTTCGTGCTCGGCGACCAGACTGGAACGCCCTCGACATCGAACAGCGTCTGGCGCGCCGGTTTCACCGCGCTGGTCGTATCCGGCAGGATTACGACCGGAGCCTGAAGGCCTTTGGCCCCATGAACCGTCATCACCCGAATCTCGCCATTCGGCGCGGCAAGGTCGCGTTTGATCTCGGAGGCGTCGCTATCCATCGCTGCGACAAAGGTCTGGAGCGAAGCCGGTCCACTCGCATCATGCGCCAGCGCCCGGGCCAGCAGCGCCTCAATCGGATCGCGAGCTGGTGATCCCAGTCGAGAGCCAATCAGATCCCAGCCCGTGTCCCTGCCGTGAAGGGGACCTGCAAGAACAGAGGTAAGGAACTCAAAAGCCGGGCGGGCCGCCATACCGATCAAGCGTTCGCAAAGCGCCCGTGCCTCGCCAAAAGGCTGGCCGATCTCAGCCTGAAGCCGCGACCAGAGGCTTGCTCGTCCGCGTCCGTGCGCCAGCGGGAAGAGATGGATGTCATCGTCAACAAGATTGCAGAACGGCCCGCGCAGGATCTCCGCCAGCGTCAGATCATCCTCCGGCAGCAGGGCGAACCGAATGAGATTCAGGCAGTCCTGCACGCCAATATGATCGGCCAGCTTCAGCCGGTCCGCGCCAGCGACCGGCAAGCCCCGATCCTTTAGCGCGCGGATCATCGATTCAAACAGGCCACCTGTTCGCGCCCGGACAAGGATCAGCACATCTTCCGGTCGCATCGCGCGCCGCTGTCCGCCGCTCCAGACGCTATCACCAGCATCCAGCATGGCTTTGACGGCGTCAGCGACATCATTGGCGAGCACGGATTTCGGCGCTCGCTCACTCGTCATATCAACCGGAGCATCCCACGGATCGTCATCGGCGGCATCAGAACGTGGCTTGACCGGCCAGAGTTCCACGAACCCGGCCTCGTCTACTCGGCGCGCTGTGTGCCGGACAAGGTCGGCTTCCGGCGGCGGATCGACTGCGAAAGGCGCGCCGTCAAATGCATCTGTATCAAACACAGCGTCCACAACGTTGAGGACATCCGGCGAGGACCGAAATGACATCGCCATCGACGGCATAGCATAAGGATGTTCGCTCGCCTGGCAGCGCGTTTCGAAGGCTTGCCCCTGTGTCAGGAATTTCTCCGGGGCAGCCCCCTGAAACGAGTAGATCGATTGTTTCTCGTCGCCCACGACAAACAGCGTGCGTGGCGACTGGCTGCGATCTGCGCCCTTGCCGGCAAAGAACTCCTCCGTTAGCGCATGGATAAGCGACCATTGGACAGGGCTCGTATCCTGTGCCTCATCCAGCAGTACATGTGTCAGGCCGCCATCGAGTTTGTAGAGCACCCAGTCGACGCGGGACTGGTCCGCCAGCAAGTCGCGTGTGAACTGGATTAGATCATCGAAATCGAGCGCCGCCCGCCGACGCTTTGCGAGCCTGTAGTCGTCGAGCGCAGGCAGGCCGACCGAGAGCAGCGCGCGCGTTCGGGCGACCGCTTGCGCCTTGCGCCAGTTCATGTCGACGGTCCGGACGTGCTCCGCCTCTCGACCGAGCCCGTCCTTCATCTGGAAGAGATCGGGGATCAGCGGCACGTCAGCGCATTTCTGGGTGTAGGGATTGGAAGCGCGCCAGCTGCCTTGCTTGGTCGCGAAGATCGCCCGATAGAGCGTCCATTTCTGCTCGGTGGACTCCGTGGCAAGGACGGCCTGCAGAGCCTGAGCGGTGCTCTGATCCGTCTTCCCACCGGCCATCAGAACCGGAATGCTTGTGACCAGATCGTCTTCCGGCAGGTCGGGACCCATGGCTTGGGCAAGTACCTCGGACGGGCTGTCTGCCGGTGCGCTGATCTGTGCCCTGACCGTCTGACTCATCGCATCAATGTCGCCATTATGAGCATGCGCAAAAGCCGAGACAGCGCTGCGCCCAGCCTTCAGAGCGGAGAGCCCAGCGTCCGCGCCCCAGCCGCCGCCCTCGATCGCGACCGCATCAAGCTCAGCCTCCGGTGCAGCAAGGACAGCAGCGCTGACAGCCTCGGCCCAGAGCGTATTGGCCTCGTCGTCTTCGATCTCCTGAAACCCGGGCGGAACACCCGCTTCCAGTGGAAATCGCCGCAATACGCGGGCGCAGAAGGCGTGGATAGTTTCAATGCGCAGCCCGCCGGGCGTTTCCAGCGCGCGGGCGAACAGGGCGCGGGCCTGCCGTAGCTCATCATCGGAGTAGATTTTGTCAGCGTCGCCTTCGAGCGCGCGTAACTGCTCCCCGAGGGTTCCAGTCTCCATAGTCGACCACTCTCCAAGGCGCTGGTAGAGGCGATCGAGCATCTCGTTCGCCGCAGCCTTGGTGTAAGTGACACAGAGAATGGAATCGGGCGCGGCCCCCTTGAGCAGCAGGCGTGCAACGCGATCGATCAGCACTTTCGTCTTGCCTGAGCCGGCATTGGCGGCGACCCAGGCAGATTGCGCAGGATTGGCTGCGTCCGCCTGCGCTGTCTGGGCGGCGAGATAATCTCTTGTTTGAGCAACCTCAGTCATCCCCACCCCCGGTCTCGCTGGTCCATTCATCTCGCCGGGCAAGGCAGGCATAGTCGCCCTGATACTTCACGAACTGCACGCGCGGCGCTGAAAGGAAGACCTGCTTCGGATCACGGTAAGCGCTGATCAGGCGGACGAGGCCGGCTTCAGCCGTGTCAGCAAGCTCCGGAATCGAGACGTCGCTCAAGGGGCTGCGGTTGCCGTCTCCGACGGAGCGCACCTCGAAGTTCGACCGGAAGGCGACATAGGTCAGCTCTTCGACCGGGCGGGCAGGGGTGTGCTCGAAGCCGCCCGCGCGCCCGATGACCGCCTGTAGCGGCATTTGCTGATCAAGGCCGGCGGCAATCTGTTTGTCGGTGGCGGGCGACCCCGTCTTGAAGTCCAGAATGGCGAGGGTCCCATCATGACGCAGCTCGATCCGGTCGGCTTGCGCAGAGAGAGTGAAAGGTGCGCCCGCGATCTCGAACTCACGCGTGCCTTTCTTTTCCAGCCGGTGTTCAGCGACATCAGGCAAGCGCTGAGCGCGCCACTCAAGATAAGCCTCAATGGTGTTTCGTCTTGGCGCTCGGTTCGCGGCAATCTCATGGGTCGGTGTCCCCGCCGCTAACAGCTCTGCCTCCAGCAGCGATAAAAGATGCTCGGGTGTTTTTGGCGTCCCTGCATCCTCGAACTTTTCCAGCGCCTCGTGGATGGCTGTGCCGCGCTTGCGGGCGTCGACCTCGCCATCCAGCGGATCGAGCGCGGACAGGCGCAGGACCTGCTCGGCATAAATCGAGTAGGGGTCGCGCTGCAGCGTATCGATCCGTGTGACGGACAGACGTTGCGGCCGTGCTTCCAATGGAGGGCAGGGGCGCGGCGTGGCGAAGCTGGCCGGCTTGGTCTCCTCAGGCGTGTTGAGGTCCTTGATCCATGGTCGCGGGTCCTGCGCTTCAGGCGGTGCGAAAGCTTCGGCGGCCCGGGTAGAACCGAGCGCACCCTTGGCCAGCGTTTGCAGTCTCCAGACCCAGCGTGAGGCAACGGCTGGTGCATCATCCCGGCGGGCAGCGACGATTAGCGTTGTATGCGGGGCGCAGGCGAGCTGGGCGAAATCGTGCGCGGCAAGGCCGAGGCGGTCTTCGGGATCTGCGAGGCCGAGATCCGTCCGGAAACGTTGGGGGAGGAAGGCATCAGGCGCAGGCCGGTTCGGCCAGATGCCTTCGTTCAGGCCTGCAAGGATGAGCCGATCAGCAGATTGTAGCCGTGCCTCCAGAGGTCCTCGAATGGAGAGGCGCAGATGATCCGACCCGGTCTCTCGGACGGTCATCTGCTGAGCGAGGCTCTCCATCATATCACGAGCGGCACCGGGGATGATCGCGCCAAGCTGGGACCCGACCAGTTGAAGCGCTTCGATCAGCTTGCTTGCGCTTGCCCCGTCATCGCCTGACCAGACGCGACGATCAGGGGCGAGTTGGTTGATCGTCTCAAGAAGTGTTTCAGTAACGTCCGACACTGGTCGTTCATCGCCATCTTCCATGCTGAGCGCTGGTAAGGCCGTTTCCAGCCGGTTGAGCATTACTCCAGCTCGTTCGATATCTGCTTCTTCTGCCCGGTCTTCCTTTGCAGCCATTGCAAGCACTTGTTGGAGATCGCCGAAGGTGCGCCACCGTCTTGGACCACGCAGCACGAGCCGTTCGAGTGCCGAGACGTTTTCGTTCTCCGCGATGAACTCATGCTTCGCCAATGCGGCGATGGCGACAGGATTTCCGGGGTCGAGCAGCCAGTCGAAGACAATCGCCATAAAGCTGCCAGCAGGCGTTCGGAGCAGGGGCACGCCGCCGCTCGGCGAAACGAACACATCCCAGCGCTGAAGCAGAGATGCAACGCGTCTCGCAAGACCTGCATCCGGTGTGATCAGAGCCGCCGTTTGCTCTGGCGTTTCAAGCGTTTCCCGAAGCAATAGCGCTGCCGCCATGGCCTCTTCAGTTTCATCAGCCGTCTCGACAATGGACAGGCCTTCGAGTGCCTTCCGGGCGAAATCGCTGGCCTCGCCGTCACCCGCCAGATCATCAAGGCGCTTGATCCAGTCTGCCGTTTCGTCGGCAGGCGCGAGCGCTTCCTGGACCAGCCGACGCCGGGCGGATGCTGCGTCGCTTTCAAGTGCGCCGGGCCAAACAGCGACATCGGCTGGTGTTTTGCTGAGCGCGTCCAGCAGTCCAGCGAGTGCGAATTGCGGATGGCTTGCCGTGTGGCCGATTGAAGCCCAAGCGTCGGGCGTGGCCTCACGATCAAGCCCGGGCAGCACAACCAGTCCCTTGGGCAAGGCAAGTGCCGCCTCCATCAAAGTGCGGGAGGCTGGTGTTGCGCCTGTCGAGCCTGCGATAATGACAGGCCCTGATGGTGGTGAGCTCTGCCACGCGGTGGCAACCGCTTCAGCGACCTGCCGCCGCCGATCGAAGGGATCGAGCTTGTGCTGTTCAGCCAGCCAGTTCGGCCACGCTTCGGCAACAATGGCGAGGAATGCGGACGAGTCCTCCCAATGCGCGGCAAGGTCGTTGTCAGCGACCAGCTCGGGGAGCACAGACCAATCCACATCGCCGCTCAGTGCCGCCTGATCGAGCAGGCGGCCGAGCTCTCGCGCCGCCGCAATCGCCGAGGTGGGCGGCAAAGGGATATGGCGCTGCTCGTAGTAAGCCATGACCAGACGCGCCAGCGCACCGAGGCGCTCATGCGGGTCGAGCGCCGGGCCGAGGCCCGCTAGCGCTTCCTCGGTTCCGGTTGGTGGTTCGTCAGTCTCCAGATCGCCCAGCGCCCGGATATCCGGTTGGAGCACAGCCGTCCCACCGGCAGCCTGATAGAGCTCAAACGCCAGCGCTCGGGCCGAACGCCGATTGGGCACATAGATGAGGGCGTCAGCGAGCGCGTCGGGCTCCTCGGCGAGCCCGGCGTCCTGTGCGAGGGTCGCAGCCAGTTGTTTCAGGAAGTCCGCGCCGGGCGGCATGGTGAAGAGTTTTGGCGCACCGCGGTCGAATAATGGGCCTGTCATGCCCCGTGGCACCTCATCCACATCTCTGCATCTGCATGGGCCTGCGGGTCGCCGACATGAAGCCAGAACCGGTTCAGCACCACACCATGCAGGCGCTTGTCCGGAATAAGGCGATCCCAGATCTTGAGCGCCGAGAAGGGCTCGACCGGCATGTCCCTGTAAAGCTGTGGCTTTGTAATGCGCAGGCCGGCATAGGCCCACGGCGCTGACGGGGCGTCCCCGCGCCGGGTTAGCGCGCCAGCCTCATCCATGAACAGGTCGCCGGGGCCGTTGAAGCCAAGGGCGCGCTCGCGATCTGCGAGCAGGAGCAGCACGTCCATACCCGCCGGGTCGAAGGCCTGCGCCAGCGCCTCCACCGGCTCAGGCCCGGCCGGACCCCAGAACGCATCGGTGTTGGCCACCAGAATGGGGTCATCGCCCAGATGCGGAACCGCCTTGGCGAGCGCGCCGCCGGTTTCCAGCGCACCGGCACGTTCATCGGAGATGATGATTTCGAGATCCGTACGCGCTGAGAGCTCGGCTTCCACCTGCTCAGCGAGATAATGAACATTGACCACAGCCCGCTCGACGCCGGCGGCGACCAGTGGATCAAGCACCCGGTCGAGCAGCGTCCGCCCGGCGACCTTAATCAGCGGTTTCGGGCAGTCGTCCGTCAGCGGGCGCATCCGCGTGCCAAGCCCTGCGGCAAGCACCATCGCAGTCTTAGGAACAGGGCTCATGCACGGGCCTCAAAGATGAAAGGGGCTGTCTCGCGGACAAAGGCTGCCATACCCTCGCAGGCTGGGTGCTGCAGGTTGCGGGCAAGCAGTTCCTGCTGGCGCGGCATGAAACTCAGATACCGCTGTTTGCCGTCTCGAACAGGGAGGCGGGCAAAGAGCCCGGTGATGCGCAGCGCGTTCAAGGTGCCGAGCACAGCAAGACGGGCATCAAATCCCGCCCGATCCTTGCCTGTGCCCTCCAGATAAGTCCGCACGGCTGCTTCATGCGCCTCGCCACTCACCACCCGGCGGGCGTCCTGGACGAGCATGGCCATTTCCCAGCCATCCCATCCATTCACCGCGTCTTGGAAATCTAGCAGGCCGACCCGGGCGATGCCGTCTCGGTCCGGCAACCAGAGCAGGTTTTCGGCATGATAGTCCCGCAGGCCAAAATCCCGCGGGAAGCTCAGCGCCTGTTCGATCAGTGCGTCGCGTTCCATGACCCAACGCGCAGCATCGGCATCACTTGCGCGCATGTTGCTCTCGAGCTGTGGCAGCCATTCGAAGAAGAGATCGGCGTTCACCTGCAGGGCGAGCCGATCATAATCGAGAATCGGCCAGTCGCCGACCCGTTTCGGAGCTGGCTCGCTGTGCAGGACGGCCATGGCTTCGGCTGCAGCTGTGTAAAGCTCGGTTTCGTTCTCCTCGCCGCTCTCTATCAGGCGGGCGAACTCCCGGCGGGTTCCAAAATCCTCGATCAGTGCGAGGCCTTCATCCCTGTCGGAGGCAAGAATTTCCGGTGCGGAAAACCCGCGTTCGCGTAGATGGTCGGCAAGGTCGACAAAGGCCCCGACACGGCTGGCCGCGAGGCGAGATGTGGCGTTCCAGCCCATCGACAGTCGCGTCGCTTCATCAGCGTCCGGCGGGCAGGGTTCGTCTTCCACTGGCGGGGCGTCCATCAGGAGCGCGGTATCGCCGGTTCTATGCGTGACTCGAATGTAGCGCCGTGTCGACGCGTCCTGTCCCAGTGGCGCACGCGCGGCGTCTCCCCAGCCGGCAGCGGAGAGAAAGCGATCGATCAGTTCGTCGCGAGCGTTAGAGTCGAAACCCATGAAGGCGTGTTTGCCAGTCTTCGCCGTGCGGTTCCAGAGCGGCAATGCGCCCATCGCCTTCCGGCACCAGGGTGAGATCGAGGCGCTCGACTGGCAAGCGGGAGCAAGCGTGATCCGGCCACTCGACCAGCGCGATCCCATCCTCGGTTTCATCCCAGCCAAGCTCAGTCAGCTCGTCTGGCGACTCGATGCGGTAAAGGTCAAAATGGAAGATCTGAAAGCCGGGCGCGTCATAGGCTTGAAGGAGGGTGTAGGTCGGGCTCGGAACGTCCATTTCTGGTCCGCACAGCGTTCGCACAAAACCTCTGGAGAGGGCGGTTTTACCCGCGCCGAGACCACCTCGTAAGGCGATTACGTCGCCGGCTACTGCGATCCGGGCCAACGCCGACCCAAGCGCCAGGGTTCGCTCTTCATTAGCCAGGTAAAGTTCCAGCCGATCGCTCATTCCGTCTAGGTGGCAGGGGAGGCGCGCCTCGGCAACAGGTCTTGTTGCTGCGCTGCACACAGACTTAAGCTGTTCCCATAAAATACCGCGGTGGAGGAACGCATGGCAGACACAGCAGCTTTGGACGACATTGGTGAGATCGCAGATCCTTGGGCGATGGCCCTCGAGGAGATCGATGTCAGCCGCCCGGAACTCTACTCCACCGGCGCGCACTGGGAGTACTTTCGACGCCTGCGCAAAGAGGCCCCGGTCCATTACTGCAAGGACAGTGAGTTCGGGCCCTACTGGTCGGTCACCAGGTTCAAGGACATCGTCGCGATCGATAGCGATCACCGGCGCTTCTCGTCTCACAATCACATCGTCATTGGCGATCAGCCCGAAGAGTTTCTGACGCCGATGTTTATTGCGATGGATCAGCCCAAGCATGATGTGCAGCGCAAAGTGGTACAGCCCGCAGTGGCCCCGACCCAGCTGTCAGAGCTTGAGGATCTGATCCGACAGCGGGTCTGCGCGATCCTCGACAACCTGCCTGTGAATGAAGAGATCAACTGGGTGGAGCACGTCTCCAAGGAGCTGACGACCCAGATGCTGGCGACGCTGTTCGACTTTCCGTTCGAAGACCGACATCTACTACCTTATTGGTCTGATATCGCGACATCTTCTCCTGCCGTTGGTGGAGGTTTGGACTGGGAGGAGCGCGATCGAATTCTGGGAGAGTGCTACCAGTATTTCGCGCAACTTTGGCAGGAACGGGCCGCTCAGCCGAAGAAGTTTGATTTCATTTCCTTGCTTGCACACGATCCGGCCACGGCCGAGATGGTCAATGATCCAAAAGAGTTTTTGGGTAATCTGATTCTGCTCATCGTTGGCGGAAACGACACGACGCGGAACTCGATCTCCG
Organism: Hyphomonadaceae bacterium; assembly: GCA_028285145.1. Lineage (GTDB taxonomy): Bacteria > Pseudomonadota > Alphaproteobacteria > Caulobacterales > Hyphomonadaceae > JANQQC01. Next base: position 118,247 of record JANQQC010000047.1, on the reverse strand, counting down.
CTGGTATCGTGGAGATGAACCGCAATCCTGAGGAGTTTGCCAAGCTCAAAGGCGATCCGTCGCTGATCCCGAACATGGTGTCAGAGATCATTCGCTATCAGACGCCGCTGGGTCATATGCGCCGCACCGCGCTGGAAGATGTCGATTTCAACGGTCACAAGATCAGGAAAGGCGACAAGGTCGTCATGTGGTACATTTCCGGAAACCGGGATGAAGAGGTCATCGACAATCCGGACGAGTTTCTGATTGACCGGGACCGCGCGCGTCATCATCTCTCCTTCGGTTTCGGCATCCATCGCTGCATGGGCAACCGTGTCGGGGAAATGCAGCTGCGAATCCTGTGGGAAGAAATCCTGAAGCGCTTCGATCGGATTGAGCTTGCAGGCGACCCTGAGCGTGTCCTATCGAACTTCGTAATGGGTTACACGAACGTGCCCGTGATTGTTCGTCCGCTCTGACGATCCGCCGCGCTTGCAAAGTTGACGCGAGCGTCATAATTTCGGCGGCGTAGAAGCGGGGTCGTTTCCTTTGGACCTATCAGACGCGAAATCTGTCGTGATTGTTGGCGCTGGCCAGGCTGCGGCTCAGGCCTGCCAGTCGTTGCGCATGGGCGGCTATGAAGGCGGGCTGACAGTGATCGGTGACGAACCAGCCTTGCCGTATCAGCGCCCGCCCCTGTCCAAGGCTTACATGAAGGGCGACCTCCCGGAGGAGCGGCTCTATTTCAAGCCAGCCGCCTGGTATGAGGACAACAATATCGAGGTCATGCTCGGTGTCAGCGCCACCGGCATCGACCGGCGCGCGCAGCGGGTCCTGCTCGAGAATGACGGTCATGTGGACTATGACGCGCTGATCCTCGCCACAGGCTCGCGCCCTCGCAAACTTCCCGTAGAGGGTGCCGACCTTGGCGGTGTGCATGATCTTCGCGGCCTTGCCGATGTAGAGCGCATTCGTCCTCAGATGATTGAAGGCCATCGCCTTGTTGTGGTCGGGGCGGGCTATATTGGTCTGGAAGCGGCCGCCGTTGCCCGGCAGATGGGTCTTGAAGTGACCGTGTTGGAAATGGCCGCGAGGGTGCTTGCGCGAGTAACGAGCCCTGTAATGAGCGACTTCTTCGAAGCCGAGCATTCCCGTCAGGGTGTCGATCTGCGCGTTGGTGCGCGTCTCGAGGGCCTGAAAGGGCAGGGCGGAAAGGTCACGGGAGCCGTTCTTGGCGATGGGACTGAAGTCCCAGCTGACATCGTCCTGGTGGGCATTGGCATTCTTCCGAACACCGAACTCGCCGAAGCGGCAGGAATTGGCTGCAAGGATGGCATCATCGTCGACCGTGATGCGCGCACATCAGACCCGCGTATCTTTGCCGCCGGTGACTGCACACGGCGATTGCTGGTCCACTATGGCCGCGAGGGACGGCTTGAAAGCGTCCATAACGCAATCGAGCAGGGTAAGCTTGCCGCAGCGGCCATTCTTGGAAAGCCTCGACCGCCCGAAGACTGCCCCTGGTTCTGGTCCGATCAATACGATCTGAAGCTCCAGATCGCCGGACTCTCTGAAGGCTATGACGACATTATCGTTCGCGGAGACCCGGACGCGCGCAAGTTTGCCGCGTTTTACATGCGCGCTGGCCGCCTGATCGCTGTTGATGCGGTCAATAGCGGGCCGGAATTCATGGCATCCAAAAAGCTCATTATGGTGGGGGCCTCTGTTGCACCTGCAGATTTACAAGATACATCAACGTCGATGAAAGAGATCGCCGCTAAAGCCGCGGCCTGAGGAGACAACGAATCCATGGCGAAAATCACATATATCGATCACTCCGGCGAAGCGCGGGAGATTGAGGCCAAGAATGGCGAGACCGTTATGGAGACGGCGATCAAGAACTCCATACCGGGCATCGATGCCGATTGTGGGGGTGCCTGTGCCTGTGCGACGTGCCATGTCTATGTGGACGAAGCGTTCATGGAAAAGGTCGGCCAGCCCGAAGACATGGAACAGTCCATGCTCGATTTCGCCGAGAACGTTCAGGCCAATTCGCGCCTGTCTTGCCAGATTACAGTGTCTGACGAGCTTGACGGTCTCAAGGTAACGACGCCGGAAAGCCAGCACTAGGCGGTCTCTTGCCAACCTATTCCGAACTTCTTGCCGGGCTGCGGCGCGGCCCGAACGGACGCATTGAAGCCTCTATCGAAGAGGACTGGATGCAGGGGCGAACGACGTATGGCGGCCTCACGGCGGCGCTGAGTCTTGAGTCGGCGCTGGAGCTTGTCGACGACTTCCCCATACGCTCCGCACAAGTCGCGTTTGTCGGCCCTGTCGGCGGCGAGATCGTGATCTCGCCGAGCATTCTCCGGCGCGGCAAGAATACGGTTTTCGTTAGCGTTGACGTTGTCGGCGAGCAGGGCATTGCGGCTCGGTCGATCTTCGCTTTTGGGGCCAGGCGGGACAGCCGGCTGGCCTTCACCAAGCTCGATGCGCCCAAAGTTGGCGGACCTGAAGACGCCCCCAGCTTTTTCCGGGAAGGTCGCCGTCCGCACTTCGCAAACAATTTCAATGTTCGTCTGATGGCCGGGTCGCCACCAATCTCAGGCGCGAGCGATGCCGATATCACGCTCTGGCTGCGCCACCGCGACGAAGCTGCGCTCTACAATGCGACGACGCTCCTGTCGCTCGCCGATGCCCCGCCGCCAGCGGCGATGACCATGTTCACCGAACCCGCACCGCTTAGCTCAATGACATGGATGGCGGAATTCCTGACCGATCATATCAGTACGGACAATGGCTGGTTCCTCGCCCAGCACACCGCGCAGACCGCAAAGGACGGCTATTCAAGCCAATCCATGCGGATGTGGAACACCTCCGGCGAGCCGGTCATGGTTGGCCGTCAGACGATTGCGGTGTTCGTCTAGTCTTTCCAGAAGCGCTGAAATTTGCGCGATGTGGTTTCGGTCATATTAGTCGACGACGGCTATCATCTCCTTGAAATCATGGAGATCGTCATGACCCGCATCGCACTTTTTGCACTTCCTCTTCTGATCGCCGGCTGCAGCGCCGCCGCTTCTGGTTCTCAAGACGGCGTCGGCGAGTACGCGCTGCCGAAAGGCGGGAGTACGGTGATTTCGATCCCGTCGGAGAAACCCATGCTCGTTACGTTTGGGTTTGAAGTCGGCTCACAGAGCTGGGATGCAACTGGCGACTGCCCTGAGTTCAACACGGGTGATGAAGAAGATCCGTTTATGCTCCAGCTTTGCGGAGCTCTGTCCGACGCCAATGCTGAACCAGACGCGATTTTTGTACCCGGTTTCCGAGGCCAGCATGGCGGCGGCGTTTCGTTTTCTCCGAAGGATGGCGTGATCCGCGTTCGCCTGGAAAACCTCGCGCAGCAAAAGATGGTCTTCCAGATCGAGGCCGAAGCTCGCGATTAAAGGTGGGCGGCCGAATTGGTGAAACCAGTCCATAGGGCTAGACGTACTCGGAGTGTATTCTGAGAGGTCTTTCGATGAGCGATGTGCTTGTGCCGTTTCACCTGGCCATTCCGGTTGATGATCTCATCGCTGCGGAGGCTTTCTATGGCGATCTGATCGGATGCCCGCGTGGTCGGCGGTCTGATCAATGGATCGATTTCAACTTCTACGGACACCAGCTGGTGACGCATCTCGCGCCTGAGGAGTGCGGAAAGGCGGCGACAAATGAAGTGGATGGCAAGGCGGTTCCGGTGAAGCATTTCGGGCTTGTGTTGAGCCCGGATGACTGGCGTGACCTCGCCGACAAGCTGGCCGCCGCTGGGACCGAGTTCATCATTGAGCCGGGCATCCGGTTTGCCGGCGAGCCGGGAGAGCAGGGGACGTTCTTCCTGCTCGATCCGGCCGGTAATGCGCTTGAATTCAAGTATTTTGAGGACATGGACGCGTTGTTCGCGGCCTGAGCCAGATCTAGACGGGCCGGTCCCCGTTTACGGTCACGCGCCGCATGTGCCTGCGGAATCCCTGATAGTCGTTCAGGGCGTAATGCCAGCAGCAGCGATTGTCCCAGAAGGCGACGGCACCCTTGGACCAGCGAAAGCGGCAGGTGAAGCGTTCCTCGCGAGAGTGTGCAAAGAGATACTCCAGAAGCGGCCGGCTCTCGCGTGTCGTCATGTCCTTGAAGCGCAGCGTGAAAGCCGGGTTGATGTAGAGGCCCTTTCGTCCTGTTTCCGGGTGCGTTCGTACGACGGGATGTTCATACTCCGGAGCATCGTCAGCCTGCTGGGCCTGCATGGACTGGCGCGCCTGAGCTGAGGCCCCTTTGGAAGAGTACTCTCGGCTTGCTGAGTGGATTGCTGTGAGGTCTTCCAGCATGGCTTTCATGCCGGGCGACAGCGCTTCATAGGCCGCCGTCTGGCTCGCAAACAGCGTGTCGCCGCCATAGGGCGGCACTTCGATCGCGTGCAGGATCGAGCCGAGCGCCGGCTCCTCCAGAAATGACATGTCGGAATGCCAGCCGCCGCCGAAATTCAGTTTCTCGTCGGGCTCCTTGATGATCTCAAGGATTTCCGGATGGCTCTCCATGCCAGCGACGTAAGGGTGCACATTCAGGCTGCCGAAGCGGCTGGCGAAGGCCTTGTGCGCGTCCGGTTGAAGGTCGTGCTGATCCCTGAAGAAGATCACCTGATGATCGAGGAAAGCCTGATGGACGGCGTCGAATTCAGCGTTTGAAAGATCGCCGCTCAGGTCGATCCCCGAAATTTCGGCACCAAGCGCACCGGCGACAGGCTGGATATCAATGGAAGCAGACATGAAAAGAGCCTGCGACAAGGCAGGCTCTGTGTCCATGGTATCGAAGGGTTAGCTCAGCTTAAGCCGCTGCGGCTTCGTGGAGCGCTTCCAGATACGCGACGGTCTCTGCGAGCGCGCCGTGCTGCCCATCGCCCTCAGGGTGCTTCAGAAGCTCCTCACGGGTGTGCTGAAGTTCGGCTGCGACGTCGGAGGCGTCAACATCGGCCATATCCTTGGCTTCCTCGGCGAGGATGGTCAGGCCTTCCGGCGTTACGTCGGCGAAGCCGCCACGCACAAAGATGCGCATCGTGATTGTCTCGCCTTCTAGTACACGGACGACGCCGTTCTTAAGCGTTGACATGAACGGCGCGTGGTTCGCCAGCACCCCGAACTCGCCATCCGTGCCTGGCGCGATCACATGATCGACCTCGCCAGAGAAAAGCTCCCGGGCCGGGGAGACGAGAGAGAAGGTGAGTTTCTCAGCCATTGTTTCTTAAGCCGCGTCCGCCAGCATTTTCTCGGCCTTCTTGATGGCGTCGTCGATGCCGCCGACCATGTAGAAGGCCTGCTCTGGGAGGTGGTCATAGTCGCCAGCGATCAGGCCTTTGAAGCCGTTGATCGTGTCTTCCAGTTTCACCTGCTCGCCGGGCGACCCGGTGAAGACTTCGGCCACGTCGAAGGGCTGGGACAGGAAGCGCTCAACCTTACGGGCGCGTGCCACGGCGAGTTTGTCGTCTTCCGACAGTTCGTCCATGCCGAGAATGGCGATGATGTCCTGCAGCTCCTTGTAGCGCTGGAGGATTTCCTGAACGCCACGGGCGACGTCGTAGTGGTCCTGACCAACGATCAGTGGATCAAGAATCCGCGAGGTGGAGTCGAGCGGGTCCACAGCCGGGTAGATGCCTTTTTCCGAGATGGCGCGGTTCAGAACCGTGGTGGCATCAAGGTGGGCAAACGAGGTGGCCGGGGCAGGGTCGGTGAGGTCATCGGCTGGCACGTACACGGCCTGAACCGAGGTGATGGACCCCTTGTTCGTCGAGGTAATCCGCTCCTGCAGGCCGCCCATGTCGGTGGCCAACGTTGGCTGGTAGCCCACAGCGGACGGGATCCGGCCGAGCAGAGCGGACACTTCGGCACCGGCCTGGGTGAAGCGGAAGATGTTATCAACGAAGAACAGGACGTCCTTACCTTCTTCGTCACGGAAATACTCGGCCTGCGCGAGACCCGTCAGGGCAACACGGGCACGGGCACCGGGAGGCTCGTTCATCTGACCGTAAACCAGCGTGGCGCGGCTTTCGCCGTCCAGATCGATGACCTTGGCGTCCTGCATCTCGTAGTAGAGATCGTTGCCTTCACGGGTCCGCTCGCCAACACCGGCAAACACTGAGTAGCCACCGAACAGTTTGGCGATGTTGTTGATCAGCTCCTGAATCAGAACCGTTTTGCCAACACCGGCACCGCCGAACAAGCCGATCTTGCCGCCCTTCGTGTAGGGGCAGAGCAGGTCGATGACCTTGATCCCCGTGACGAGGATTTCCGCTTCGGTTGCCTGATCAACGAACTCAGGGGCAGGGGCGTGGATCGGAGCCTTGTGCTGGCTCTCAACCGGGCCACGCTCGTCAATGGGCTCGCCAATCACGTTCATGATGCGGCCGAGCGTGGCGGGGCCAACGGGCACCGTGATCGGCTCCCCGAGATCGACGACTTCCTGGCCGCGCACGAGGCCTTCGGTAGAGTCCATGGCGATGGTGCGGACCGTGTTCTCGCCGAGGTGCTGGGCGACCTCAAGGACAAGCCGGTTGCCGTTATTGTCGGTTTCCAGGGCGTTCAGGATGTTCGGTAGATGTCCGTCGAACTCAACGTCGACGACGGCACCGATGACCTGGGCGATGGAGCCCTTCACGTTTGCGGATGTCTTGCTCATGCGGCTCGTCTCCTTGGGAGCGTACTAGTCTTAAAGGGCCTCGGCCCCTGAAATGATCTCGATAAGTTCTTTGGTGATCTGTGCCTGGCGTGCACGGTTGTATTGCAGGGTCAGGCTGTCGATCAGTTCGCCGGCGTTTCGCGTGGCGTTGTCCATTGCGGTCATGGAGGCGGCCTGTTCGCCAGCAGCGTTTTCAAGCATGGCCGAGAGGACCTGGGTGTTAAGGTAACGCGGCAGGAGCGTTTCCAGAATGTCTTCTTCGGACGGCTCGTAGATGTAGATCGCGCCGGACAGGTCGATGGTCTCGGCATCGTCTGGTGCAGTTGCCGGGATCAGCTGGTTCGTGACGGGCGTCTGCGTCAGCACATTCTTGAATTCGGAGAAGATCAGCGTGGCGACGTCAAACTCGCCGGCTTCGAAGCGCTGCGCGAGTTCCTGACCGAGGCCGATCGCGTAAGGCGTGAAGCTGTCGCGGGCCTCTGAGAGATCGACATGATCAATGAAGAGGTCGCCATAGTCCCGGCCGAGCATGTCACGGCCTTTCTTGCCGACCGTGATGATCTTCACGGTCTTGCCGGCTGCGCGCAGCTCTTCAATCTGGATGCGGGCTTTCTTTGCAACATTGGCATTAAAGCCGCCGCACAGACCGCGCTCCGCCGTCATTACGACGAGCAGGTGAACCTTGTCGTCGCCGGAGCCTGCCAGCAGCTTGGGCCCGCCCGCACCTTCGCCCATGGCGGACGTCAGGTTTGCCACGACGTCTGCAAGGCGTCGCGCATAGGGCTTAGAAGCCTCGGCAGCCTCCTGCGCACGGCGAAGCTTGGCCGCCGCGACCATCTGCTTGGCCTTGGTGATCTTCTGCGTTGATTTCACGCTGGCGATCCGGCCTTTGAGATCTTTTAGACTTGGCACTTAATGACTACTCCGTTCCAAGAGCTGTCTTGCACGATCCAATCTCGGCGACCGTGCCTCAATGTATTGATAAAGGCTCAATTGATCGGAAGGAAACGGCCAGCGTTTAACGGTAACGTCGTCAAACAACCACTTCACAATGTCCTTGATTTCCTTTGCGGTGGACAGATGCTCATGGCGCATCACAACGCCATAGTCGAGCTTGTTACGAAGGTAGTAGGACAAGCCAGTCGTTGAGCGCCATCCAAGCCACCAGAGGAAACCGCCTTCACTCGGGATGCCGGCTTGGAAAATACCATCTTCTTCAAGCAAGCTCGCAGATATGGCGATTTCCAGCGGCAGTTCTTCCATGTGTTCAAGAACAGCGACAGATACGATACGCTTGTATTTGGTTCCCATGATTTGTTTCTGTGACTCATATACGTCACGGATTCGCTCCAGCCGGGGACTACCTTCAAACAGCGAGCTGAAGGGTTCCACGATGTCGTATGCTTCGTCTCGATCCTCAAAGCGAAGATGGTTGAGTGTACCCGCACCCAGCTCAAGGATGGGTCCACCTTCTTCGGAGGCAATGTGGCGATGCATCCATTCTTCCAAGCGCTGTGCCGCGTTTGATGCTGTGTCCCGCCCCTCGCGGTTAGACTTGTAGCTCTCCGCAAAGATGGCAGCGTGCCGCTCTGGCAGAGCGGGACGTTGACGAGGGTATGAGGAGATGAGGTCCTGCGGCACCGAAAAGTCCTAAGCGAAGCTTTTCGTGAAAGCGTCGAGCGTGTCTTTAATCTCAGACTCGATCTCGTCGCTGAGCGCCGCGTCCTTGGCGATCTTCTTCAGAAGGTCGCCCTTCTGGCCGCGCAGATGTGTGAGAAGCTCAGCTTCGTAACGGGTCACATCTTCCAGTGCGACCTCGTCAAGATAGCCGCGCGTACCGGCATAAATCACAACGACCTGCTCTTCCATCAGGAGGGGAGCATACTGGGGTTGTTTGAGAAGCTCCGTCAGGCGGGCCCCGCGATTTAGCAGCTTCTGCGTTGCGGCATCGAGATCGGAGCCGAACTTCGCAAAGGCGGCCATCTCCCGATACTGGGCGAGTTCACCCTTCATCGAGCCAGCCACTTTCTTCATTGCCTTCGTCTGAGCGGCGGAGCCCACACGCGACACGGAGAGGCCCACGTTCACGGCAGGACGGATGCCCTGGTAGAAGAGGTCGGTCTCAAGGAAGATCTGACCGTCGGTGATCGAGATCACATTGGTTGGAATGTAGGCCGACACATCGTTGGCCTGCGTTTCAATGATTGGCAGCGCCGTCAGTGAGCCTGCGCCATGATCTTCGTTCAGCTTGGCCGCACGCTCGAGCAGGCGGGAGTGAAGGTAGAACACGTCGCCGGGATAGGCTTCACGACCTGGCGGGCGGCGAAGCAGCAGGGACATCTGACGATAGGCTACAGCCTGCTTGGAAAGATCATCGTAAATGATCAGGGCGTGCATGCCGTTGTCGCGGAACCACTCTCCAATCGTGCAGCCGGTGAAAGGTGCAAGATACTGAAGCGGGGCCGGCTCGGACGCCGTCGCGGAAACAACGACCGTATAATCAAGCGCGCCGCGCTCTTCGAGCGTCTTCACAACCTGCGCCACCGTGGACCGCTTCTGGCCGATGGCGACATAGACGCAGTAAAGCTTCTGGCCTTCATTGTCGGCTTCGAAAGCGGCTTTCTGGTTGAGGATGGCGTCAACGCAGATCGCGGTCTTGCCGGTCTGGCGGTCACCAATGACCAGTTCGCGCTGGCCGCGGCCAACCGGGATCATGCCGTCAATGGCCTTGATGCCGGTCATCATTGGCTCGTGCACGGATTTGCGCGGCAGGATGCCCGGTGCCTTCACATCCACCCGGTTCCGCGAGGCGACATCGCCAAGCTCGCCCTTGCCATCGATTGGCTCGCCAAGCGGGTTCACGACGCGTCCGAGCAGGCCTTTGCCAACAGGTGCGGCCACAATCTCGTCAAGGCGTTTGACGGTGTCGCCTTCCTTGATGCCGCGGTCGTCGCCGAAAATCACGACGCCGACATTGTCGCTTTCAAGGTTGAGCGCCATACCTTTCGCGCCAGAGTCGAACTCGACCATCTCACCGGCCTGAACGCTGTCGAGGCCGTAGACGCGAGCGATCCCGTCACCGACGGAAAGCACTTGCCCGACATCGGAGACTTCCGCCTCCACGCCGAAGTTTTCAATTTGGGTCTTCAGGATGCCTGAAATCTCTGCTGCGGAGATATCCATCGAGCTTACGCTCCCTTCATGGCGGTGTTCATACGGTCAAGTTTGGTGGCAATCGAAGCGTCGACAAGTTGAGACCCGATACGCAGCTGAATGCCACCAATCAGGTTCGGGTCGACTTCTTCGGAAAGATCTACATCGCCGCCAACGGCTTTCGCCAAAATCGCGCGGATGCGATCTCGCTGGCTGTCATTCATTGGCTTGGCTGTACGGGCAACGGCGCGTTTTACGCCTCGTTGCTTTGCATAAAGAGCATCAAACGCGTTCTGCGCGGCAGGAATGTCGCTGGCCCGGCCATTGGCGGCCATGGCCCCGAAGAATTTACGCAGCAGATCGCTGACGCCGGCTTCTTTCGCGATCTCGGTCAGTGCCTTCGTCTTCTCCTCGCGGCCAAAGGCTGGCGACGCGATCAGAAGGGCGAGCTCTTTGTTTTCGCGAAGCAGTTTTCCAAAGTCCGAGAAGTCCCGGGCTACGGTTTCGAGCGCGGCATTATCCTGCGCCAGTTCGAACAGGGCGCTCGCATAGCGCTGCGCCGCTTCATTGGCGAGAGGGGCTGAGGCTGCGGCCAAGGCGGGCTCCCGGAAAGAGCGGGCTGACTAAAGCCCTCATTAGAACATGAAAAAGGCGGCGCACAGCACGCGCCCCTTCAGGATTTGCGGCGGCTTAGCATGGCGGTTTTGGCCTGACAACATGGCGTGACTGTTGAGGTTGCGGCGCATTGGCGCGGTTGCAACTAAAGAAAGGAATACGGATCGATATCGATGGAGATGCGCGTGTTTGCCGGAGGTTTCAGGACCTTCCGCCACGCGGCCATATATGCCGACAGATCGACCGATTTTGCGCTCTGGACCAGAAAGCGCCTTCTATGGCGGCCGCGAACGACAGATATCGGGGCCGGCGCGGGGCCGTAGACCGTGATTCCATCGCCATGAGGGGCGGCCGCACCAGCCTCCAGAGCCATCTTGTCAACAGCATCTGCGCTTGGCGCTGAGAGAATCATTGCTGCCAGGCGGCCAAAGGGGGGCAGGGACATCTCGGCGCGAACCTCGCGTTCGATGGCCAGAAAGCCATCGCGGTCGCCATCGCGCAGGGCGAGCATGGCTGGCATGTCCGGCGCATAAGTCTGAACCAGTGCGCGCCCCGGCCGCTCGGCCCGTCCAGCCCGTCCAGCAACCTGCGATAAAAGCTGATAGGTTCGCTCGCCGGCGCGCAGATCACCGCCCTGCATGCCCGAATCGGCATCAACCACGCCAACCAGCGTCAGATTTGGAAAGTTGTGACCCTTGGCAACGATTTGTGTTCCGATCATCACATCGATCTCTCCGTCTGCCATGCGAGAAACAAGGCTACGCGTTTCTTCCCCGGACCGGGCGGTGTCCGATGAGAAGATCTCGATGACGGCGTTGGGGAGAAGTGTGCGGACCTCTTCAGCCACCCGTTCCACACCCGGCCCGACCCCCATCAGCGAGTCCTTTGCGCCGCACTGCGGGCACGTGTCAGGCTTGGGGATGGAGTAGCCGGTCAAATGACAGACGAGTCTGCCGGTATAGCGGTGCTCTGTCAGCCAGTTGTCCGTGCCCGGGCTTTTCAAGCGTTCTCCACACGCCTTGCAGATAACCAGAGGGGCATAGCCACGTCGATTTAGGAACAGCAGGCTCTGCTCACCAGCAGCTTGCGTTTGCTGAAGCGCATGAGCGAGGTGCGGTGAGAGCCAGCATCCCTTCTCGGGCGGGGCAGTACGCATATCGATCAGAGAGACATCGGGCAGCCGGGCGGCACCCGGGCGGGCGGACAGTTTCAGACGGGTGTATCGGCCGGACTCAGCGTTCACGCTTGTTTCAAGCGCGGGCGTCGCCGAAGCGAGGACAATGCCCGCGCCTTCCAGCTTGGCCCGCATCACGGCCATGTCGCGGGCATGATAGGTGACCCCGTCTTCCTGCTTGTAGGAGCCGTCATGTTCTTCATCGACGACGATGAGCGAAAGGTTTCGATACGGCAGGAACAGCGCGGACCGTGCGCCGATAACGATCCGCGCGCGGCCATGAGCGACTTCCCGCCAGGTCCTGCGGCGCTCTTTGTCCGGTAGTCCGGAGTGCCATGGCGCGGGCGCGGCTCCGAAGCGCTCGTCGAACCTTGACAGGATCGCTTGTGTGAGCGCGATTTCCGGTAGCATGACAAGAATCTGTGCGCTGTGATCTCGCTGGAGGGTTTCGGCGATGGCTTCGAAATAGACCTCAGTCTTTCCCGATCCTGTCACGCCATCGAGCAAGAAGGGTGCAAAACCACCTTTGCCAGCGGCGGCTCTTAGTTCTTTGGCGGCTGCCGCCTGTTCAGACGTCAGGTCTGCGCCGGGCAGCGACGGATCAGGCAATGGGAAGGGCTGGTCGACATCGACTGTACGGGCGATCAGCGCCCCAGTATCTTTCAGCCCTTTAATCACACCTGCTGAAACGCCAGCGGCTTCAGCAATGTTGGCGGCCGAGGCTGGACCGATGTCACGTGCTGCACCAAGCGCATTTGTGCGGGCTTCCGTCATGCGCGGCGGTTCCTCGCCGCTCACCTCAAGCTGGGTTTCAGTTGGCGACGGGCGCAGACCGCCCCGCGCCCGAAGGACCATGCCAAGAACAGCGCCGGGCGAAGACACTGTATAGGCGGCAGCAAAACCGATGAACTTTCGCATAGATTCCGGCATGGGCGGGGTTGGATAGACGCTTAGAACCTCCTTCAAGACCCGGTCGCCACGCACCTCGTCATCCTCAACGCTCCAGACCACCCCGGTGCGTTCGACCTTGCCGAGCGGGGCTGTCACATAGGAGCCGGGGACCAAATCCATCCCTTCCGGGACCGCGTAGTCGAACGGTTCCGGGAGCGGCAGGGGAAAGAGGATTCGCGCGATGGCCATGGATTCGGGAACCCGCCATTAATTTGCTTCTGAAACAAGTCGTCTCATGGAGCTTGTTCACGCATTTCTTGATCATCTGGAGGATGAGCGCCGCATGGCGGCCAATACGGTCACGGCCTACGAGCATGATCTGGCGACATTTCATGGCTTCATGACGGGTCATCTCGGCCGTACGCCGGACGTGAAGGCGTTCGGGAAACTCAAAGCCCGCGATATCCGGGCCTTTCTCGCCGCCCGGCGGCGGGACGGCATCGCTGATGCTTCGATTGCGCGCCAGCTATCTGCCATTAAGGCCTTCTACAGGTGGCTGGGTTCTGCCTTTGGCGTCGAGAATGCCGAGATCGATTACCTTCAGGGCCCAAAGCGCCCAGCGCGCCTGCCAAGGCCGGTATCCGAGCCGGCCGCCAAGGACCTGATCGCGGAAGCCGAGGCTCTTAATGAAGAGGCGTGGATCGGCGCGCGAGATGCGGCCGTACTGTCACTTCTATATGGGGCAGGCCTTCGTATCTCAGAGGCGCTGGCCCTGACCGGAGCCGACTCGCCTGCACCGGAACGGCTTCGAGTAAAGGGGAAGGGCGGCAAGGTACGGATCGTCCCTTTATTGCCGATCGTTCGAGAAGCGATCGACGCTTATGCCGCCATCTGCCCCTACACGCCGTCAAAATCGAGTGCGCTCTTTCGAGGAGCCCGGGGCGGTGCGCTTAGCCCCCGTATTATTCAGGGGTTGGTCCAGAAACTCCGCGGCGCGCTTGGTCTACCGGACACCGCGACGCCACATGCGCTCCGCCATGCCTTCGCAACCCACCTTCTGGCTGGCGGGGGAGATCTGCGCTCCATCCAGAGCCTTCTGGGACATGCCAGCCTGTCCACGACCCAAGTTTACACGGGTGTCGACTCCGCCAGACTGCGCGAGGTGCATGCCGAGGCCCATCCAAGGGCCTGACGTCTAGTTGTTGCGGTTGCGGAAAGCGGCCTTTTCAGCGTCGGACAGATCGGGATGGGTTTCCACAAATGAAGCTGTCTCCGCGGAGTTCAATTCGCGCGAGCCGTCAAAGCAGAGCGCCCGGAACGTCTTCCCCGTTCGGTTGCTGCTCGCTTCAACCACCGCAAGCGACTGGTCGTCATCCTGTGCGTCGCTGCAAGCATCGTCGAGCTCTTCGATCACGTCGTCGGCATCATCAAGAATGGGTTCGAGTTGGCCCTCCACCAGCCGATCTATCTCGCGTTCAAAACGCTCAGCTTCCAGTTCATGACGCATTGCCATCCGCTCTGCATGAGCTTCGTGGCGCGCCGCGATCCGCTCAGCCTGGGCTTCGGCGCGCGCAGCTATGCGTTCCGCATGAGCCTCGGTGCGCTCAGCGTAGGCTTCCATACGCTCTGCAAACGCTTCGGCCTGCTGCTCCCACTGTTCGGCATAAGCTTCCCATGCCTCGCTTTCGGTCGAGAATTCGAACTCTTGCCGTGGGATCACGATTTTCACGCCGCTTTCGGTCTCGATCCGTTCAAACTCGGGAATGGGAACAGGCGGCATGGGCGGAGCCGGGATGTCGATGTCGGGGAAGGTGAGTTCTTCCAGGGCTTCGAGCTCTGAAAGGTCGAGTGCTTCGATCTCCAGTTCAAAGGCCGGAGGTTCGATCGCTGAAATCTGTTCGTGAATGGCGTGAGTGTCCTCAAACGGGTCGCCAAACAAGACCATCCGCGCTTCGCCGTGAATATGAACTGTCCGGGCCGCATGTGAGCCGTCGATTTCGATCTGGCGTTCTGTCTCTCCACCGTCAAGGCCAGTGTCATTGCCTTGTGCGACACTCGGGCTTGCTGTGAGGGCGAGCGTCGCCACGCCGATGGCCAGCACGGCTGCGCCCCCAGTCAGGCGTGTTTTCAGAGTCGGGGCCGGGCGTTGCATCATCAGGAGCCGATCCTTGATGGCGTGGTTGAGCGTCAGGCCGGTTGCGCCTGCCATGTGCGGCACCGGCTGTGCCAGCCGGACAGCTTTGACCAGCGTCTTGCCGTAGGTGTGCGGTTCAGCGTTCTTCTGACGCAGCACGTCGGCATCACAGGCGGCTTCCTGATCGGTGCGAAAGGCTTTTATGCCGATGTGGGCGAATGGGTTGAACCATTGGGCCGCGCGGAAAAAGCTTGCCGCCTGCAGCGCCCAAAGATCTCCGCGTTTCACGTGCATCAGTTCGTGGGTCAGCGCCTGACGCTGCTCTTCAATGGTATAGTCCTCTTCGAACCATTCTGGCAGCAGAATGATGGGCCTGGCCGCTCCGGTCACGAGGGGACCGCTGCAGAGGAGGCTGGTGCGGACATCTGCCATCCGGCGAAGCCGAATGTGTCGTGCGGTTTCGAGCGCTAACGCGCGAAGCGCTGGGGACGCTTCGCGCGACTCCACCCCGATCAGCCTTATGAATTGGCCTTGTCTGAGGATCATGCGGGTCAGGACGATACCGAACCCGAGGGCCCAGATTGTCAGCAGGATGGATGTCCAAGGCAGGGCTGCAAGCACGGTCCACTCAAACCCTGATGTCGGTGCTTCAACGGATCGCGCTACTGTCGTCACAACAGGTGTCTCTACGGGACGTGTTGCGGCAGCTTCTGGAAGTCCAGTTGGCATGGCAGGCGCGGCAACGATGTGGGCCGGCGTGTTCGTGTCGATGGCTGGTGCCATTCTTGCCGTCCCCCAGAACTGGGCGAGCGGTGTTTCGAGCGGCGGCAGGACGAGCCGCGCAAAGGGCAGGGCCCACAGCATGTAAGCGGCCTTGGCTCCGAACCGGCGGGCGAACGGTTTTCGAATGACGAGCACAAGGACGATGAGCAGGGAAACAGCCAAACTGGTCTGCAGGCCCCAGGAAAAAATAGCGGAAAGGTCCATGGGGAGGGTCATGATTTCAGTCTTTCGAGAAGGGATTCGAGCTCTTCAATGTCGTCAGGTGAGAGTCCTCGTGCGTCCGCTAGGTGAGCGACGAGAGGCGCGGCACGGCCGTCAAATACGCGATCAACGAACTGCCCGGCGGCGCGCTTGCGATAATCCGCTTCTTTGATCTCAGGGTGATAGAGGTACCGCCTGCCGTCCGCCTCGGTTTTCAGAGCTCCTTTTTCAACCAGGCGGGCCAGGAGGGTCTTCACGGTCTTGATGGTCCAGTCCTGCTGATCCTCAAGCGCGGACGCGACATCGCTCGCGGCGAGACCGGGTGCTCGCCAGAGCACTTTCATAACCTCAAGCTCTGCCTGAGTGATCTGCATGCGTGTGACTCCCATAAACTACAACTGTAGTCGATAGACTCGACTACAGTTGTGGTCAACAGGAATTTTGTGACAATTGAGAGGCAGCTAGCGGCGCTAGACTTTCACGCCGCCTTTTTCTGCATCTGCAAGGAACGCCGCAAGGCCTTTATCCGTCAGCGGATGGCTGGCGAGTCCTTTGATGACGTTTGGTGGAACCGTCGCGACATCAGCGCCTGCCATAGCCGACAGTTTCACATGATTGGCCGACCGGATGGAGGCGGCGAGAATTTCCGTCTCAAACAGATAATTGTCGTAAATGATCCGTATCTCGGAGATCAGCTCCATTCCATCGATATTGATATCATCGAGACGTCCAATGAACGGCGAGATGAAGGCTGCGCCCGCCTTGGCGGCCAGCAGAGCCTGATTGGCGGAGAAACACAGTGTCACGTTGACCGCGATGTCCTGGTCGGCGAGCGCCCGGCACGCCCTCAGACCGTCCCATGTCAACGGCAGTTTGACCGCGACATTGTCGGCGATGGCGGCGAGCGTCTTGCCCTCAGACACCATGGTCTCGAAGTCTGTCGCCACGACTTCAGCGCTGACCGGGCCGTTCGTCAGGCCGCAGATCTCTTCGATGACTTCCTTGAACGGTCGACCGGATTTGGCGACCAGAGACGGATTGGTGGTCACGCCATCAATCAATCCGGTTTCGGCCAGTTCCTTGATCTCGGCGGTGTCAGCAGTGTCGACGAAGAATTTCATAGCGAGTTCCTAGGCTTGGGGACGCCCGATTGAGGTGTAGGTGAAACCACGCTCAGCCATGTATTCGGGTTCGTAGAGGTTTCGCAGGTCTACCACGATATCGGTATTCAGCCCGGCCTTGATGCGGTCAAGGTCGAGTGCGCGGAACTGGTCCCATTCCGTCACAAAGACAAGCGCGTCAGCCTTTTCGATCGCGTGATAGGCGCTGTCGCAATACTCGACGTCGCTCAAGAGCTTTGCGGCCTCTTCCATGGCTTCCGGATCATAAGCCCGGATTTTGGCACCAGCGGCCTGCAGGGCAGGGACCACATCCAGAGATGGGGCGTCGCGCATATCATCGGTGTTTTGCTTGAAAGCGAGGCCGAGCACGGCGATCGTCTTGCCTGACACATCTCCGCCCATCGCATCGATCACTTTCTGCGCCATCGCTTTCTTGCGGGCCGCATTCACCTCGACGACGGTATCGACGATGCGAACCGGCGAGCCGTAATCATTGGCGGTCTTTGTCAGAGCCAGCGTGTCTTTGGGGAAGCATGAGCCGCCATATCCGGGACCTGCATGGAGGAACTTCGAGCCGATCCGACCGTCCAGGCCGATGCCGCGGGACACTTCCTGCACATTCGCGCCAACCTTCTCGCAAAGGTCGGCCATTTCATTGATGAAGGTGATCTTCACAGCGAGGAACGCGTTGGCCGCATACTTGATCAGTTCTGATGTCCGGCGCTCAGTAAACAGGATCGGCGTTTCATTGATGAAGAGCGGACGATAGAGTTGACGCATCACTTCGCGCGCGCGCTCATCGTCGGTTCCGACCACAACCCGGTCAGGAATCTTGAAGTCCTTGATGGCCGCGCCTTCGCGCAGGAACTCGGGGTTGGACACGACGGCGAAATCGCCATCCGGCCGCGCTTTGCGAATGATGGCCTCAACCTCATCGCCGGTCCCGACAGGTACGGTCGATTTGGTGACCACGACCGTAAAGCCGTCCATCAGCCCGGCAATCTCTTCAGCCGCAGCATAGACATAAGAAAGGTCGGCATGACCGTCGCCCCGCCTTGAGGGTGTGCCAACGGCGATGAAAACAGCGTCGGCATCCGCGATGGCGTCTTTCGCCTCCGTGGTGAAGAACAGGCGCTCCTCGCGCACATTCTTCTCAACCAGCGCATCAAGCCCTGGTTCGAAGATCGGGATCTCGCCTTTCTTCAGGCGCTCGATCTTGCTTTCATCCTTGTCGACGCAGGTGACCGTGTGTCCGAAATCGGCGAAACACGCCCCTGAAACCAGACCGACATAGCCTGTTCCGATCATTGCTACGCGCATGATCTTACCTCTCGTTTATGCCCCGCTTACAAGTCGCGAGCAGCCATCGAACGACGCAGCGAAAAGGTCAACCCGTTGCGGGTTGTTGGCGCGCAGACGGTGATCAGATTTCCTGATTGTATGCACCGATCTCCGGATGCGCGGCGAGGCGTGGTTTTACCTCCTTCCTGAACAGGTCACGCATGTCTTCGTCAGACCGCATGGACTCAACGACCACAACCAGTTCAGGTTTGTTGGAAGAGGCGCGCACCAGCACCCATGACCCGTCTTCCAGTGTCACGCGGGCTCCATTCACGGTGTTCACGTCCACAACCTTCCGGCCAAGGATTTCCTTGCCGTTCATGCCTTCATACTCGGCAACAAGCTTGTCGATAACGCCGTATTTGAGCTCATCGTCGCAATGGGGGGACATTGTCAGGGAGGTATAAGCTTCGCCGAGATGCGATTTCAGATCGGCCATGGACTGGTCCGGGTTCCGGTCCAGCATTTCAAGGATGGCTTTGGCGGCGACGAGGCCATCATCATATCCGAGCCCAATTGGTGGGCGGAAAAAGAAGTGACCGGACTTTTCAAAACCTGCGAGCGCGTCGAGGTCTGTCGTGCGGCGTTTGATGTAGGAGTGTCCGGTTTTGTAGTAGTCGACCGTTGAGCCGTTCTCTTTCAGAACCGGGTCGGTTTTGTATAGCCCGGTCGATTTCACATCGACGACGAACTTCGCACCGGGATACTCTCGCGAAAGATCACGGGCGAGCATCAGTCCAATCTTGTCGGCGAAGATTTCCTCGCCGGTATTATCGACAACGCCGCAGCGGTCTCCATCACCGTCAAAACCAAGTGCGATGTCTGCGCCGTGCTCTTTAATGGCAGTTGCCATTGCGTGCAGCATCTCAGTATCTTCCGGGTTCGGATTGTATTTCGGGAAAGTCCAGTCGAGATCGCAATCCATCTCGATGACCTCAACACCCATCGCGCGCAAGGCATCAGGGGCAAACGCACCTGCTGTGCCATTTCCGCAAGCCGCAATAACCTTGAGCGGACGCTTTATCGACACGCCTTCAGAAACGCTTGCAATATACTTCTCGCGCAGACCATCGACCCGATAAGTGGCCCCGCCAGCACGCGGCTGAAAGTCGCCCGCAAGAACAATCTCTTTCAGGCGACCCATTTCCTTGGGCCCGAAGGTGAGGGGTTTATCGGCACCCATTTTCACACCGGTCCAGCCGTTTTCATTGTGGGAGGCTGTAACCATCGCGCAGCACGCGGCATTGAGCTCAAACTGGCTCCAATAGACCATGGGCGACAGTGCAAGGCCGACATCAAGCACTTCGCATCCGCCTTGAACAAGGCCGAGGATAAGAGCGTTCTTGATTCCCCCGGAGATGGATCGGAAGTCGTGACCGGTGACAACTTTCGGTTCGACCCCAAGCTCATGGAACAGTGTTGCCATGCCAAGCCCGAGCGCCTGAACGCCCTGAAGATTCAGCTCAGGTGCCTTTTCGTGGCCGATACCATTAAACCACCAGCGAGCATCATATTCGCGAAAACCTGTTGGCTTCACCAATGGCAGGATTTCAAAGTCGATCGTATTTGGTGCGATGTCGGCGCGCGGCGCAGGTATCATATCGGTTTGTCCCTTTGGTCGGTTGCGCCAGTAACCCTAGTTGACGGCGCAAATCAATTCGCGGCCTCGCGTATACCGCAAGCATGAAATCTTCGTTAGAGGGGCTGCTTCATCTGCTCACGATGTCAGCGCTTCGGCTGGGCACCTGGCCCTGGAAAGCCGCTGAATGGGCAAGCAACTATAAGTCGCAAAAAGTGATTGTATGCTCATTAAAATACCGGATTCGCTCAGTACGCGTATTTTTAGTTGAGCTTTGATATAAGTATATTCTTTGCCTTTGTTGACTTGCTGTGCTCAATAATTATAGCGCCGAGCAAATAGTTTCATTTAGGAGATTTGATATGGCAGTCAGCAAGAGCGCACTTGAAGGCATGAAGATGGATGAGCTTCTCGATCTTAAGGATCGGGTTGAGCAGCGTATTCAGGATATGGCGCAAGATGAATTGCAGGCGCTCGAAGATAAAATGGCAAAGCTTCGTCCGCTGGCCGGCAAGCGCAAGTCTGGTGGCCGTGGTGGTTCGCGCGGCAAGGCACCGATCAAATACCGTGACCCAAAATCAGGAAACTCCTGGTCCGGTCGTGGCATGACACCAGTTTGGCTTCGCGAATATGAAGCCAAGGGAAAAAGCCGCGAAGATTTCGCCGTCTAGGATTTAGACAACGCCAAAAACGCCGTCATCCATGACGCAATCATCTGATTGTCATGGGGGCGGCTCAGGCTTTCAATAGCGGTATCAGCGCTATTGTCGCCCAAACGGTCTCGCCGGCAATCATAAAGCGCTTCGGCAAAATCATCTTCGAATTCAGGGTGCCCCTGAAAACTGATAATAGGTACCTGCTGGAAGGCGAGTGCTGCATAAGGCGTGAACGCGCTTGATGCTATTCGCCTTGCGCCCGGCGGCAGGGACAGGACCTGATCCTGATGGCTAACGGCAAAAGCCGCTTCATCAGGTTTTCCGTTGATCCAGTCCGGGGCATCGTGAACATCATAAGCGTGGCGACCGACACCCCATCCTTTGTCGGATTTCGCAACGCGTGCTCCCATGGCCTGCGCGACCGCCTGATGCCCGAAGCAGATTCCGATCTGAGGTGTCTTGGCGTCGGCTGCCCAGCGAATGAAATCCATCAAGGGGTTCATCCAGGGCTCGGGGTCGTAAACGCCGGCCGGCGAGCCGGTGATCAGGATTGCGTCCAGCGTCGCAGGGTCGGGCAGGGGCTCGCCTTTCACAACTGACACGGTCTCGAAGGCAAGCGCAGGGTCCGCGGCACCGATCAGACGTCGGAACATGGCCGGATAGTCCGGGAACCGGTCGCGGATGGGCTCCGGCGCGAGGCCTGTTTCAACGATGGTCAGTTTCATGGCGCAACAGGCGAGGGCCCGCCCGCCTGGCGAAGAATCCAAGCCTCGATTCGGATCTCAAGTCGATCCAGCGGCAGGGAACCGGCCCCGAGCACAACGTCATGGAACGCGCGAATATCGAAGCGCTCTCCAAGCGTGGCTTCTGCCCGGTCGCGCAATTCCAGGATCTTGAGCTCACCAATCTTGTAGGCTGTCGCCTGGCCGGGCCATCCAATATAGCGGGTCACCTCGGTACGGATATTGAGAGGGGCAAGGGCGGTATTCTCGCGGAAGCAGGCCTCGGCCTCGTCGCGTGACCAGCCGTAATAATGAAGCCCTGTATCGGCGACGAGCCTGCAGGCGCGCCACATCTCATAAGACAAGGCCCCGAAGCGCTCATATGGCGTTCGGTAAATCCCCGCTTCACCGGCGACGCGCTCGGCATAGAGCGCCCAGCCTTCGCCAAAGGCCGTGGCGTAATAATCCCGGCGGAAATGCGGGCGATCTTCCAGCTCTTGCGCGAGCGCGATCTGCAGGTGGTGACCGGGAACGGCTTCATGCGCGGCAAGCGCGGGGAGTTGGTAAAGCGGGCGCTGGGACAGATCGTAAGTATTTACAAGAAAGCTGCCTGCACGGCCGGCCGCAGCGTCGCCCTGGGCATAACGACCGGTCGTGTAGCCAGGCGCAATTGCGGCGGGGACCGGGGAAACACCATAGGGCAGGCGTGGCAGGCGATTGAAGTATTGCGGCAGGATCGCGTCGAGCCGTTTCGAAATCTCGGCAGCGCTGGCCAGAAGCTCTTGCGGTGTCTCGGCATAGAAACTCGGATCTGTCCGCAGAAACTGAACGAAGGCGTCAAACGTGCCAACAAAACCGGCCTCTTTTATGGCCGCCTCCATTTCAGCGCGGATGCGGGCAACCTCCCGCTCCCCAAGCGCGTGGATCTGTTCAGCAGAATAGCCAGCGCCTGCCGTGTGATGATCGAGCGCGGCGGCATAGGCCAGAATGCCACCATTCAGAGTGCCGATCCCGGGTTCAGGCCGCGCGGCGGGAGCATAGTCTGTTTCAAGGAATTCCAGCAGCACGCGATAGGCGTCCACAGCGCGCGCAACGGCCGCCCGTCCGTCTCGTCTAAGCTTGTCCGCTTCTGCTGAAGGAATCGTGTCCGGCAGAGTCTCCAGCGGCGCATACAGGCCGCTCTCTTCCGGCGCATCGACGATCTGCTTACGCACCTGTTCCATCGTCGTGCCCAGCGGATCGGAATGTGCTGTCCATCCGGTCTCGATGCCGCGCTGCATATTGGTTGTGTGATCGGCGAAATAGCGCGGTAGATCGTTGACACGCTCGATCCAGGCCTCGGCATCCGCGGCCGTTTCGATACGCACCTGCAGCGCAGCGAAGATCGGCTCCGCGTGAAACCCCCAATCGCCCGTGAACGGAATGCGCGCGCTATCGAGTTCGGCGGCATTCACATAGACCGTCAGCAGTCGCTGTAGAATGGCGGCATCATCGCCGTTTGCGGTCTTCAGCGCATACAGTCTCTCACGAAGTTCGCTTGCCTGCCCTGCGCGCTCCTGTACCGCGCCCGGCGTCACATCACCCCAGCTCCGGGGTGCTGAACCATCAGCTTTTGCTGCGGTTTCCGGGTCTGCATTTCCAGTCAGCGCATTGTAATCGGCGATAATGGCCGAGAGGGAATCCTGCGTCTCCATCGGTCCCGCGAGCGCCGGGGCCGCTGAAAGAGCTACAGCAAGCGCGAGCAGGCGATATTTCATGTCGGGCTGTCCTTCCTGCGTGCACGCCGCGTTGACACTGCTTGGTCCACCTCTAGAACAACTCCCGAATCTCTAGAAGACGCAAGGGGCATGACATGGCGGGTTCTGAATGGACCGATAAGCGGCCGCTCTCGCCGCATTTGCAGATTTGGCGTTGGCACGCCACCATGGCTGCATCCATCTTTCACCGGGTCACCGGGGTTGGCCTCTATGGCGGTGCTTTTCTGATCACGGCATGGATTGTCGCGCTCGGCATGGGCGAGGGCCCATATGAGTTTATCGAGGGCCTGATCTTTTCGCTGCCAGGCCAGATCCTGCTTTATCTCTGGACGATGGCGGTGCTCTTTCATTTCGCGAATGGACTGCGCCACCTGATCTGGGACGGGCCGGGTGCCGGGTTCGATCCGAAACGTGCGAGCGCAGTCTCAGTTTTCAATTTCGCCTTCGCGATCTTCGGTGCTGCTGCCATCTGGTCGGCCGCCTCTTTCATCGGGAGCTAGCGGCATGCCTTCAGCAGAATTCCAGACTCCGACAAAAACAACCCGTGGTCTCGGCTCGGCAAAAGAGGGTACCGGGCACTATATCCGCCAGCGCGTGACGGCGATTGCGCTACTTTTCCTCGTCCCGTGGTTCCTTTTTTCCGTCATTCACGCCTGCAAGGCCGGTTTTGCGGGTGCAAGTCTCTGGGTCGCTCAACCTTTGAATGCGGTCCTTCTAATCCTCACGTTCGGCGCGGCGTTCTATCACATGCGTTTGGGTATGCAGGTGGTCATCGAGGACTACATCAACAAAACATCGACCCGGTTTGCGTTGCTGCTTTTGAATACGTTTGCAGCCATAGCCGCTTTTGCTGCGGCCGCGCTTTCTGTGATGAAAATCTGGTTTACCGCCGGGCTTTAGGGCCTATGCGACGAGAGGACGAGCTATGAGCGATTACGAATTTGTCGACCACACTTATGATGTCGTGGTTGTCGGTGCTGGCGGCTCTGGCCTACGTGCCGCGCTTGGTGCGGCTCAGGCCGGCTTAAAGACAGCTTGCATCACAAAGGTCTTCCCGACACGGTCCCACACGGTCGCTGCTCAGGGTGGTATTGCAGCCTCTCTTGGCAACATGTCCCAGGATGACTGGCGCTGGCACATGTACGACACCGTCAAAGGCTCAGACTGGCTCGGTGATCAGGACTCGATTGAATATCTTTGCCGCGAAGCACCGGCTGCCGTTTACGAGCTTGAGCACTGGGGCATGCCGTTCTCGCGAACCGAGGAAGGTAAGATCTATCAGCGTGCCTTTGGCGGCATGACCAAGAATTTCGGCGAAGGCCCGGTGCAGCGCACTTGCGCTGCGGCTGACCGCACTGGCCACGCCATGCTGCACACGCTTTATGGTCAGGCACTGAAGAACGAGACTGAGTTTTTCATCGAGTATTTCGCGATGGACCTCATCATGGATGATGAAGGGGCCTGCCGAGGCGTGACCGCATGGAAGCTCGATGATGGCACGCTGCACCGGTTCCGGGCGCAGAAGGTTGTTCTTGCGACCGGCGGCTATGGCCGTGCCTTCTTCTCCTGTACGTCCGCCCACACTTGTACGGGCGATGGCAATGCCATGGTGCTGCGCGCCGGGCTGCCGCTTCAGGACATGGAGTTTGTCCAGTTCCACCCAACCGGTATTTATGGCTCAGGTTGTCTGATCACCGAGGGCTCCCGCGGGGAGGGCGGCTACCTCACTAATTCTGAGGGCGAGCGCTTTATGGAGCGTTACGCGCCGAGCGCAAAAGACCTCGCCTCCCGCGATGTGGTTTCGCGCGCAATGACGGTTGAGATCCGCGAAGGCCGCGGCGTCGGCAAAGAGGCCGACCACATCTTCCTTCATCTGGATCACCTGCCGCCGGAAACGCTGGCTGAACGACTGCCGGGGATTTCCGAAACAGCGCGCATCTTTGCGGGTGTGGATGTCACGAAAGAGCCGATCCCCGTGCTCCCGACCGTGCATTACAATATGGGAGGCATCCCAACGAACTTTCATGGCGAAGTGCTGACCAAGGCCAATGGCGATCCCGACCACGTCGTGCCCGGCCTGATGGCCGTGGGTGAGGCGGCATGTGTTTCGGTCCATGGCGCAAACCGCCTTGGCTCCAACTCGCTGATCGATCTGGTCGTCTTCGGACGGGCCGCTGGTCTGCGCTGCGGCGCGACGCTTGACGCCGGAGCGTCCCAGCCGGAGTTGAAAGACAATCAGACCGATGGACATGTGGCCCGGTTTGATCGCATTCGGAATGCAAGCGGTGACCAGCCTGTCGCTGAGCTGCGGCTCGAGATGCAGAAAGCGATGCAGTCCAATTGCGCCGTTTTCCGCACCGGCGACGTGCTGCGTGAGGGCGTTGAGAAAATCGATGCGGTCTTCAAGAAGCTACCGGGGATTGATGTTCAGGACCGCGGCATGGTCTGGAACACCGACCTCATCGAGGCTCTGGAGTTCGACAATCTGATCGGGCAGGCGGCTGTGACCGTGAACTCGGCGGCTAACCGCGAGGAAAGCCGAGGGGCGCATGCCCGTGAGGACTATGCCGATCGCGACGACGAGACCTGGATGAAGCATACGCTCGCCTGGGTCGATGATGGTGGCAAGGTCAATATCGACTACCGCCCGGTTCACGATTACACGATGTCGAATGACATCGCGTACATCGAGCCGAAGGCGCGGGTCTACTAAGCCCGTTTTCTCGACGCGCAACGAAAAAGGCCGCCCCTGTACGGGCGGCCTTTTGTTTGAATGGTTTTGGTCGCGTCAGGCGAATGTTTCCGCTGTACCGCCATTTGGATCCAGCGGATCTGGTCCATACTGGTTTGGGCCTTTGTCGCCCGGTAGGAAACCGAGCAGCACAAGCTGCCAGATCGCGACACCTATGCTGGCGAGCCCGGTGATCAGCGCGATGATGCCGCCAAGTGTCTCGCCCAACAGGAAGATGCCGGCATACTGAACGGCGACGATCGCGAAGCTGATCAACATGAAGTACAGCACCCACCAGCCGCTCCAGTTGCGGTCGTGGAACCGTTTCGCGGCGACGCAGACGCTGGCCCAGACAATGGCAATGTAGATCGGGATCGCCAGCAATCCGATGATGGCACCGGCATCGCCAAGCGCCACCGCGAGGCCCGCCAGAACGGCGACAACGAGGATGTAGACCCCGATCAGAGGCAGTACGAAGCGGAGCCAGTAGTCCTTTCGGCTCACTCGGCCCTTCGCTGAAAAATAGAAGTCCATGATGCTCTCTCCATTTTGTGTACCCGCAACATCGCCGTTTATCCCGTTAACCGCCAGTAAACTTTAGGCTTCGAGATCAACGTCGTGGCCCTGCGGCATTCCGTCCGCTGCGCTGTGGGGGCTGTTCTTTGCGAGATCGCCAGCTAAGTTGCGCCGCATAAAGGAAGAGGTGAAGAATCAATGGTTCAGCTGACGCTGCCCAAGAATTCGAAAGTGGGTAAGGGCAAAGAATGGCCCAAGCCCGACGGCGCAAAGAAGCTGCGCCGGTTTCGTATCTATCGCTACAGCCCGGAAGAGGGCGGTAATCCGCGCTGGGACGTTTATTGGGTCGATCTTGAAAAATGCGGACCCATGGTTCTGGATGTACTGTTTTACATCAAGAACACTATCGATCCGACGCTCGCCTTCCGCCGCTCCTGCCGCGAGGGTGTTTGTGGCTCCTGCTCGATGAACATTGGCGGTCACAATACGATTGCCTGCACCAAGGGTTGGGACGAGATTGCGAGCGATGTCATTTCTATCGCGCCGCTTCCCCATTTGCCGGTCGTGAAGGACCTGATTCCCGATCTCACCAATTTCTACGCCCAGCATGCCTATGTGCAGCCCTTCCTGAAGACCGATACGCCAGAACCTGAAAAGGAGTGGCAACAATCGGAGGAGCAGCGCAATGAGTTGAACGGACTCTATGAGTGCATTCTTTGCGCTTGCTGTTCGACGTCGTGCCCATCCTACTGGTGGAATGGCGACAAGTATCTGGGCCCTGCCGCACTGCTTCAGGCGTATCGCTGGCTGATCGACAGCCGCGATGAAGCCACTGGCGAGCGCCTGGATGATCTTGAAGATCCGTTCAAGCTCTATCGCTGCCATACCATCATGAACTGCGCGCAGGTCTGCCCGAAAGGCCTGAATCCGGCAAAGGCCATTGCGCAAGTCAAGCATATGATGGTGGAGCGCGTCGCCTAGGACATCTCGCTCAAAGCAGTCCTGACATCGAGGATGCCTTTCGGCTCGTCTAATGTGGCGAGCCGGCTGCTCATGACATCAATATCGCATTGGAAATGGACCACCGATCCGGGCACGCTGACGGACTCTGCGCCCAAAGACCGAAATAGCCCGATCGCTTTCTTGTTCTCGGCAAGCGTATCAGCCATCAGCGCTGTGATGCCTTGCCGCTTACAGTCGAATACCAGCGCGGTCAGCAACATCCGGGCAATTCCCATCGCGTGATAGGCGTCAAGAATGCCAATCGCGAGATCGGCCTTAGCTTCATGCCCTTCACGCATCGCATGAACCGCCCCGATCGCAGGCTTGTTTTCCTTATCGAGGTCGATCGCCCCCCACGCGATATGATGTTCGCCATCGGCATCGGCCAGCCGTTGGATCACTGCTTCGGGCACGCGTTTGAGGTT
This sequence comes from Hyphomonadaceae bacterium, assembly GCA_028285145.1. GTDB lineage: Bacteria > Pseudomonadota > Alphaproteobacteria > Caulobacterales > Hyphomonadaceae > JANQQC01. The sequence goes on along the minus strand of JANQQC010000047.1, from coordinate 90,771 downwards.
TGTAAAGAAGCGGAGATATCGAGAGCGGTCTGACAGCTCGGCAATGCCATCGCGCAGTCGGTCTTCATCGCCGGAAGTGATGGGGCGGAGACAGATCCGTGTGCCGTTTTCCAGTTTTGTGTGAATTACCCTGTCGGTCATCTGATAAGTCTACACGAATTGCGTGACGTGTTTCATCAGTTGACGCGAACAAAAGGCGAAAATCGCAAGACGGGGTTAACCTTCCCCGCTATTGTTGGCCGCCATGACACAGACGATTCGAATTCTCGGCATCGACCCCGGCCTGCGAAACATGGGCTGGGGCGTCGTCGATCAGACAGGCTCGCGGCTCGCGCATGTGGCCCATGGCGTGATCAAGCCGGATCCGAAGGCTGAACTGGCCGCGCGGCTTGGTGAGATTTATGTCGCTGTCGAAAGCCTTCTGGAACACTACAAGCCGACGGCAACGGGCATTGAGGAAACCTTTGTAAATGCTGGGCCGCAATCGGCCCTGAAGCTCGGCCAGGCACGCGGCGCGGCGATGGCCGCGCTTGCCTGCTTTGGCGTGCCGGTGGCGGAGTTCGCGCCTCGCAAGATCAAGCTCGCGGTTGTTGGGACAGGCAATGCAGAGAAAGAGCAGGTCGCTTTCATGGTCGCGCGATTGCTTCCCAAGGCGGGCAAGATGACCAGCGATGCAGCGGATGCGCTCGCTTGCGCCATTTGCGCGGCCAACCATTTGCCACCTGAAGCGAGAAGGGGCGCGGCGTGATTATTGGATGGCTCAAGGGCCGCGTCATCTCAACCGGCGCGGATACCGTCCTGATCGATACCGGCGGCGTTGGATATGTCGCTAATGCCGGCTCGCGGCTGCTGTCGAAACTCGCTCCGGGCGAGACGGCAGAAATGCATGTCGAAACGAAAGTCACAGACAGTTCCATTCAGCTTTACGCCTTCGCCACAGATGATGAACGTGCCTGGTTTGTCCGGCTGCAGGATGTCCCGGGCGTTGGCGGCAAAGCCGCAATGGCTGTGCTTGATGCGCTGACTGTTGCCGAGTTGATGGACGCGATCGCACTAGGAGATTCTGCGGCAGTGATGCGCGCAAAGGGCGTCGGCAAAAAACTTGCCGAGCGTATTGTTGGCGAGATGACAGGCAAACCGCCGCCGCTTGGGCGGTTTGGGGCGTTTGCGGCTGATCCGTCGGCCAGCGTGCAGGCGTCCGATCTTTCCGGCGGTGCACGCGGCGAAGCGGTTTCCGCGCTCACCAATCTCGGATACGGGCAGTCCGATGCGGCGAGAGCCGTCGCGGCCGCCGCTCGAAATGCCAGCGGCGATGATGTTGGCGGGCTCGTAAAGGCAGCGCTGAAAGAGCTTAGCCAATGAGCCGGGACGGCACGATTACCGATCCCGAAATGCAGTCCGGCGAGGCGCTCGACCGGGCGCTGAGGCCTCAGACGTTCGATGATTATGTCGGCCAGCGCAAAGCCAAGGATAATCTCAAAGTCTATGTCGAGGCGGCGCGCGGGCGCGGCGAAGCGCTGGATCATGTCCTTCTGTTTGGCCCGCCCGGGCTCGGCAAGACAACGCTGGCGCAGATCCTTGCCCGGGAAATGAGGGTCGGCTTCCGGGCAACCTCCGGCCCGGTGATCGCCAAGGCGGGGGATCTCGCTGCCATTCTCACCAATCTCGAAGCCAATGACGTGCTCTTCATTGATGAGATTCACAGGCTGCCGGCCGCGGTGGAGGAAATCCTCTATCCTGCGATGGAAGACTATGCCCTCGATATCGTGATCGGGGAGGGGCCATCGGCCCGGTCGGTACGCCTTGATCTGGCTCCTTTCACGCTTGTTGGCGCAACGACGCGAGCCGGGCTTTTGGCGACGCCGCTGCGGGACCGGTTCGGCATTCCCGTCCGGCTGGAATTCTACCAGCCAGCCGAGCTGGCTCGGATCGTGATGGCGGCCGGGCGCAAGCTCGGCGCGGCGCTGTCGGAAGATGGTGCCGTGGAGATCGCGACGAGAGCACGCGGGACGCCGCGCATCGCGCTGCGATTGTTGCGGCGGGTTCGCGACTTTGCCGAAGCCGAAGGCGCGAAGATTGACAAGGCGGCCGCGGCGCGCGCGCTGGCACGGCTGGAGATTGACGAAGAAGGCCTTGATGCGCTCGATCGCCGTTATCTTGAGGCACTTGTAAGGACCTATGCTGGCGGGCCGGTCGGGGCCGATACGCTGGCGGCAGCACTCTCTGAAGCGCGCGACGCCGTGGAAGATGTGATCGAGCCTTACCTGATGCAGAAAGGCTATGTTGCTCGTACACCGCGTGGCCGCGTGGCGGCTCCGCTTGCTTATGAACGCCTTGGCTTGCCGGGGCCGTCGGGCGGCGCGCAGAGCGGGCTGTTTGAGGAGGACTAGACGTGGCAGACAAGATCACCGGCGGCTGTTTCTGCAAGGCGGTACACTACGAGGCCGACGGGCTCGCCTCGCCGGTTGGCTACTGTCATTGCGAGACCTGCCGCCGCACCCATTCTGCGCCTTTCATTGCAACAGCGCTGACCCCGCATGATGGTTTCAGATGGACCAAGGGCGAGGACGTCGTCGCCTCGATCGAAAGCTCGCCGGGTAAGCATCGGTATTTCTGTCCAAAGTGCGGGTCTCACATGGTTGCGATCCTGCCCGCTGAGCAGCGCACCATTCTCCGGGTGTCGAGCCTTGATGATGGCCTGCCGACCAAGCCGGTCGTTCATATCTGGCAGTCTGACAAGGCGGACTGGTTCGATCTGGACGAGGCCGCGGCCCTGCCGCGTCTGCCCGAGGGCGTGCCGAAGTAGTCGCCAGCGCCTTTGCCCGGTCTGTGCGGGGCACATCCGGCGAAAGAGCTGAGTTGCGGTTGCGGGGTGGCAGCTAGCCGGGGTCGAGCAGCAGGCGCAGCGGTGCAGAACCGACCGCGCTTCGGCTGGGATCAGGGGCTGAGCGCTGACGCTGGGACGGATCGCGGAGCCTGAGGACAGCTTCAACGACCAGTTCGTCGATCAGGGCAAAGGGCGAAGAGCTTGTTAGTTTGGACACTGCGGAGACATGCGCGGCGAGCTCGGTCTGCCAGTCGGGGCCGGGTTCATCACCAATGAACCGCACGACCACGCGACCATTCCATGTCACGCTGACAATTATCTGCATGTCGACGCCGCCACGCCGGGCAAGCTCGGCCTCACACCAGCGGCGGTGCCAGAAGAGCTCCCAGCACAGCACCGGCCAGTAATAGAGCGGCACGGCGGCGAAGAATTCCGGGTACTCACGCAGATAGAACATGACGCGCAGCGTAGCCCTGCGCCCGATACGGTCGGATAGGTTTGCGCGATGCCCTGTCACCTCTGGCCAAAAGGCGGGGATAGGGGCCCGCCTATCCCCGCATCGTGGCACCAAAGCGGCGTCAGGTCTCAGGCACCGGGGCTCTAATTGCCGCTCCAGCCCGGACCGCCTTCGCCTTTCTGGAGCATGCGGACTTCCTCGACAGTTGCAGGTGGTTTCAACCACATCGGACGTTCGGCCTTGGCCCAGTCCAGCATTTGCTGCGGAAACTCATCCAGAGATTCGACGCGCCAGGAGTGAAGATGTGTTATGGATGGCGTACCACCGGCCCATGGCGGGAGCTTACCATAGCGCTGCCAGCTCATCTGATAGGGCTCGTCGACACTGCCCTCCGGATGGATGAAGAAATCATAATTCTCCCAGGCCTCGTACTGGTTGCCCGACGGCAAAGGGAAATCGAGGAAAACAGCCGCATTGTAGATGTAGCTATCGCCCATCTTTCGATAGGGAATGCCGTCCTTGGCTTCGATGACCCGAACGGCGTCACCGACACCTTGCTCCACATCGCCATAGATACGATCATTCTCGAGGCGGTACGTGATCATCTGATAGGGGTAGGCGATCGGTTCAACAGCCTGGCCATTATACTCCGTCAGCACTTCGCCGGTGTCCTTGTCGGTATAGGCGAAGGTCTTGCGGGTCAGGTGGATGATCTCACCGTCCGGGTCGTCGGGCCAGATCACAGTCGAGCTGTCAAAGCCAATCATGCCGAACAGTTTTTCACCTGAAGGGTAAGCGTAGACGCCGCCCTCCGCCAGCCAGTGTACAGGCTCACCCGTTCCCGCGCGCGCATTCACCCAGTCGCGCAGGACGTCCGGCGCGGCAGTGTAAGAGTCTTTCTGTATGATCGGGTTCTGAGGCACATCGTTCAGGACGGCCTGGCTTGCACATCCGGCAAGGAGCAACGCTGCGATGGCGTAACTAATTTGCGTTTTCATCGGTGATCCCCTTTGCCGTTTTCCGAAGCGTGTGCAGTGACCCTAGACGTTAAGCGGCTCGCGCCGAAGATCAAATGATATATCTTTTGTTCGGAGATGAAAAAGCAGCGCTGAATCATCTTTCGGGGACAGCGGCGCGATTCTTGACGCGCATCAGCGACAGATGTAGCTTGAGGCGCTGGAGAATCTCACATGCCCCGTCCAAACCCATCTGAACTGACAATTCTGAAACACCTCTGGTCGAGCGGCGCGCAGAGCGCTCGTGAGGTCCATGATGCAGTCGGCCCGTCGCAGAACTGGAAATCATCGACTACGCGGACCGTGCTTGGCCGGATGGAAACCAAGGGCTGGGTCGAGCGTCAGGACATGCACGGCCTAGCCGTCTATGCTGCGGCTATTGACCGGGTTGAGACGCTGGGCGGGCTCGTCCGCCATCTGGCACGATCGGTCCTCGATATGGATGGCGAACTGCCGGCGGCCCTGTTTGCCGGGAGCCCGCATCTGTCCGACACCGAACTTGATGAGCTCGATTCCATCATCAATGCCGCTGACAAGAAGAAGAGCGGCAAGGGAGGCAAACCGTGAGTGTGGTCTGGCTGGTCCTTGCATCCCTTATCTGGACCGGCCTGATCGCAGCGTCAGCGGAATGGATTGCGAGCGCGTCCGTGCGGCCTCATTTCGCTCAAGGCGTCTGGCGTGGCGCGGCCGCCCTTATGGTGCTGCCATGGCTTGCAGCACTGGTCTGTGCGGTCTGGCCGACGCTGGCGAGCACGCCTCTACCTACGCTGGACGCCGTGCCCGGCGCGGCCGGGGCGGCGATGACGGCCATCGGCGGCGCAGAAACGGCGCTTGAGACATCGACAGGCCCAGCCATTGCACGGGTCCTGTTCGCGGTGCTTGCGGCGGGGTGGGCTGTCCGGCTCGCCTGCGGGCTTCGGGCGCAGACCCGGCTTCAATCCATCAAGCGAAATTCCGTCCCGGCGAATGGCCGCGCCGATGCCGTTTCATGGGCTGGTGCACTCGGCTTGCGCCGTATGCCGGATGTGCGGACGATTGTGTCGGGCTCGCCTTTCGTGGCCGGGATGAGAGACCCCAAGATCTACCTGCCGGCCTGTATCCGGGATGATGAGACCCGCCGGCTGGTGATCGCACATGAATGTGTGCACCTGTCTCGCGGCGATCTTCTGACCCGTCAGTTCGAACGCGGCGTGGCCGACCTTCTCTGGTTCTCTCCCTTCGCCTGGCTGGCACGCCGCCGGCTCGACTATCTGCGTGAGGCGGTTTGTGACGCCGAGACGGTGGCGTTGACCGGTGAGCGCACAGGATATGCCCGGGCGCTGACCCGTGTCGCGCGCGCCGTTCGCCCCGTTGAAGTGCTGCCTGTCTCAGGCTTCATTCCGCGCCGCAAGAAGGCTCTGTCCATGCGGGTGCGCGGCATTGTGGAAGGCACTGATCCGAAACCGAACCGGCCAGCTGCCGCCCTTGCGGGCCTGTTCGCCCTGATTGCCGCGCCCATCGCGATTGCCCAGGGCATCGCATTGGAGGCCGAGGCCAACAAGGCGCATTTCTCCCATGTTGTCGTCGCGCATGAAAAAGCCCGCGTCTCCTCGGAGTTCGGATGGCGCGCATGGAATGGTGAAGACAAGCTGCATGAGGGCGTTGATATCTCGGCCCCCAAAGGCGCGCTTGTCTACGCGCCCGCCGACGGCAAGATCGCCTATGTCGGAACGAAAGAAGACCAGCCCAGTTTCGGAAACTCTGTCTCCATGTATCTCAGCGATGGGCGTAAGATGCGGTTCGCCAGCCTTGACGAGGTCAAGGTGGAGGTCGGTGCGAGGGTCTGGGCAGGGGACGTGATTGGCACCGTCGGCAAATCCGCCAAGAACTCGACCGGCCCGCATGTGCATGTTGAGCTCTGGAAGGTCGTCGATGATGGCGAGACCCATGAGCCGATTGATCCGGCCGAGGCGGGGGTCAATCTCTGCGAAGCGCCGGAGCCGGCCTCGACCTAGTCGAAGAGTTTCGAGACACTCTCTTCATTTGCAATCCTGCGGATGGCCTCGCCGAGTAGCGGGGCGACGGGCAGCACGCGCAGCGCTTTCGACTTCATGTCCTCATCGCGCGGCTTGATCGTGTCGCAGATGACAATCTCGTCCAGTACGGATTTCTCGACGCGTTTCACCGCATCGTTTGAAAGCACGCCATGGGTGACATAGGCGCTGACATCGGTCGCGCCCTTGTCTTTCAGGGCTTTGGCTGCATTGCAAAGCGTGCCGCCGGAATCGCAGATATCGTCCACCATGATGCAACGGCGACCGCTGACATCACCGATAATGTTCATAACCTCGGAAACACCGGCTTTTTCGCGGCGCTTGTCGACAATAGCGAGATCGCAGCCAATCCGCTTGGCAAGGGAGCGCGCCCGAACCACACCGCCGACATCGGGTGAAACAATCATCAGATTGTCACCATTGTAGCGAATGCGGATGTCTTCCTCGATCACGGGCGCGGCGATGAGATTGTCAGTCGGTACGTCAAAAAAGCCCTGAATCTGGCCGGCATGAAGATCCATGGTGAGGACGCGGTCGGCCCCGGCATTGGAAATCAGATTGGCGACAAGCTTGGCGGAGATTGGCGTGCGGCCATCGGTTTTGCGGTCCTGCCGGGCATAGCCGAAATAGGGGATCACGGCGGTGATCCGCTTGGCCGAGGCGCGGGTGAGCGCATCGACGCAGATCAGCAATTCCATGAGATTGTCATTGGCAGGGAAGGAGGTTGACTGGATGACGAAGACGTCCTCGCCGCGAACATTCTCGTTGATCCGCACAAAGATTTCGTTGTCCGCGAACCGCTTGATCTCGCTCTCGGTGAGTGGTGCGTCCAGATAGTCAGCAATGGCCTCTGCAAGCGGCAGGTTCGCGTTACAGGCGATCAGTTTCATCGGTCAGCCCCCGCTGGCAGGTCAATCGTCACGCTTGTGTAACAAAGCCTGCCGAGTCGCAACGCTGCGCGCGCAGATTCAGCTCTTGAGCATGATGACTGATGCGTTTCGGCCATAGTCGGGCTCGCCGGCATGGGTCCGGCGGCGGTTTGAGAAGTAGATGTCGTTCATCGCGCAGGTATCGTGGGACAGCGCCGCGGCCGCTCGCAAGCCGGCGCGCTCCAGCCTGTCGACGACGTAGTGTGGCAGATTGAATTGTAGACGATCGCCGGCTCCGGGCGCGAAGTGTTGGCCAGCCCAGTCTGATGCGTTGAGCACGGCCTCACGTAGGTCTGGACCGACTTCATAGCTCGCCTGATGGATGCATGGGCCAACAACGGCAGTTATCTGCTCCCGCTCCGCGCCGAGGGCTTCCATGGCGTCGAGGGCCGCCTCGCAGACGCCGCCAATTGCGCCGCGCCAACCGGCATGGGCCGCGCCGATGACCCCGGCGATATGATCGGCAAACAGGACCGGCGCGCAGTCCGCCGTCAGGATGCACAGCGCAAAGCCGGGCTTGTCTGTGACCATGGCATCCGCCTCCGGGCGCTCGTCCCAGGCTTCTGTAACGGTCATTACGGTGCGTCCGTGGACCTGGTAGCAGGAGAGGAGATGATCGGCCTGCATGGCTTCCTTGACGCGTGCGCGATTGGCCGCGACCGAGACGGGATCGTCATCCGATCCAATGCCGACATTGAGACTGGAGTAGAGGTCAATCGATACGCCGCCGCGCCGCCCGAAGAAGCCGTGTGCGACTTCGGGAGAGGTGAGGACATCCACGGTTTCAAATGGCGGCTGGGACATGACTTCCTTTTAACCGAAACCCGAGGCTCGGGGCAGCCCCTGTGAAGACAGGCAGATGACCTTGAAGCGCTCGCCCATTTCAGCCGGATCGACGAGCTTATTCGCGCCTTTGAAGATTGCTTCGGCGCGATCTGGTTGGGCCTTGATGAGCGTGTCGAGCCGCTGCTGCATGCCGAGCGCGCCGAGGAACCCGCTCTGCGTTACTGGCCCGTCCACCTTAAGTCCGGCCGACTGCGCCAGCCGTTCCAGCCGGCCGAAATCGACATCGACGGTGAGATCGCTGAGTCCCGGGGCCGCGAGCGGCGACACCTGCTGTCCGGCCTGATAGGCGCGCAGGCTGTCGCCGGGCGCAACGGTATCGGGGCCGTAATCAATGAAGAGCGCCCGAAAGGCATCGCCTTCATCGGCCCGGGCCTTCAGCTCGTCCACGAGGGTTTCCAGCCCCGGTTGAACCTCTACTGTCCCAGCCCCGGTCTCTGCGATGTCCTGTGGCGCGCGATCGACGGCCAGACCGAAGGCGAGCTCACCGGCCTGATCGAGCCCAACTACGCGCTCGCGCCATTCGCCTGAGTCTTTGACGAACTGACGCGCGGGCAGGCAGTCCAGATACTCATTTGCCAGGACGATGGTTTGCCCCATTGGCACGTCTGTGAGCGCGTTCCGGAAGACTGGATCGAACCGACCTAACCGGTCGGCCTGCACGCTCTGCAGGGCACGGCTGGCTTCCACCAACTGCAACTGTTTGGCCGGATGAAAACCAGGCACGCGCGCTGTTGCCCGCATCGCATCGGCCATCATCACGCCGCGCCCGGGACCGATCTCGACGAGGGATAGTTCATCGGGACGGCCCAGCACCAACCATTCCTGTGCGGCCCAAAGTCCGATCAGTTCTCCGAAGATCTGACTGGTTTCGGGCGCGGTGGTGAAGTCCGCGCCGAGGCCTGGCCGGGTGGCGTAGTAACCATCAAGCGGATCGTGCAGGCAGTGGGTCATGTAGGCCGAGACCGGTATCGGCCCGGTCGCCCTGATCATGCCTTTGAGCCGGTCTTTCAGGCTCACGCTTTTGCGGCATCCGAAACTGGCTTGGCCTTCAAGCCCCGCCAGAGCAGGTAGATCCCTCCGATCCAGACCGGCAGGGACAGCAACATGCCCATGGTCAGCCAGTCACCGGCGATGAAATTGATGTGCTGATCCGGCTCGCGGAATTGTTCGGCGATTGAGCGTCCGACCCCGTAAAGCAACAGGAAAATGCCTGCGGCGAGACCCGGCCGCTGAAGAATGCGGAAGCGCAGCACCAGCACCGAAATCAGGACCAGCGGCAAAAGCCCTTCCAGACCTGCCTCGTAAAGCTGGCTTGGATGGCGCGCCATTTCGAGACCCGAATACACCCACTCCCCGCTTTCCCAATTATAGGCGGGCGGCGTTCCGCCCTGATTGGATTCTGGGAACACCATGCCAAAGGCGGAGTCTGTGTGGCGGCCATAAAGCTCGGCATTGATGAAGTTGGCGGTTCGGCCGAGCAGCAAGCCAATCGGTGTCACAACGCCGGCAATGTCGGCGATGGTGAGCAGGTTCAGCCCCCTTGCGCGAGCGGAGTAAACGAGGGCGAGGGCAACGCCGATCAGACCGCCATGGAAGGACATGCCGCCCTCCCATACCCGCAAAAGCATCATCGGATCGCTGGCGATCCGGTCCGCCTGAAACGGAACCTGGTAGAACAGGATGTAGCCGAGCCGTCCGCCCAGAATGACGCCGAGCATCACATAGAAGATGATGTCGTCGATATCATCCTTCGTTGCAGGGGCGGTGCCGCCGAAAAGCTGCGGCCGCCTGATCATGTAGATGGCATAGCGCCAGGCGAGCAGAAGCCCTGCGATATAGGCCAGCGCATACCAGCGGATCGGGAACCTACCGAGGCCAAGAAAGCCGAGATCGATCTGGAAGACCGCCGGGCTGATCTCCGGAAAGCTCAGCACCGTCATAGCAAGAAGGGACATGCGGCCTCTTTTCCCTGTCTAGCGGGCCCTTATTTGTGTAGGACACGCAGAGGATTTTCGTATCCGCGAAGGAGTAGCGTCATGAAAAGCACAAATCCACTGCTGGACGACATTGCCGGCCTGATGACCGGTGCGATGGGCGCGGCCCGCGCTGCAGGTGAGGAAGCCCAGACCGCTGTGCGGGCGCGGGTGGAGAGCCTGATTGCGGATATGGACCTTGCCGGACGGGACGAAGTTGAGGTGCTGAAAGCGCTCGCGAGCACGGCAATCGCGCGGGTTGAGGCGCTGGAAGAACGCGTTGCGGCGCTTGAGGGCACCACCGGCGCTGCGAAAACCGACTCCTGATTATCCCACAGGCATTCCATAAGAGATTGGCGGCCCTTCCGTTGCAGGGCTGCGGGCGCATGATAGCGTCCACTAAGTGGAGTAAGATCCACGTTGATTCGGAGGCCAAACCATGAGCCTGGACATCTCGACGAGCGAAGACACTGAAATCGATCCGCTGGCGCTGATTGAAGAGATCATCAGCGATGCCGGCTGGCACTATGAGCGCGATGAGGATGACGCCATCCAGTGCGCGCTGCCGAGCCGCTGGGGCGAAATGGGCGGTCTTTTCGCGCTGCGGCGCGAGCCCGCCGCGATCCATTTCTCCGTGACGCTCGATGTCAAACCCGTTGCCAGCAAGCGTGCCGCGATTGCCGAACTGGTCATGATGGCCAATGAACGCCTCTGGCTCGGCCATTTCGACTACTGGGCCGAGGATGCCGTGCTTCTGTTTCGCCATGCTCTGCCCATGCTCGACCGGGATGAGCCAAGCGAAGGTGAGATCCGCTCCATCATTGCGGCGGCGACTGATTCAATCGACAGGTTCGTTCCGGCCTTCAATTTCGTTATCTGGGCCGGCAAGACGCCCCATGATGCGATCGATGCGGCCATGTTCGAGACCGCTGGCGAGGCCTGAGGCCCGTCATGACGCGGGCCATCACGCTGATTGGGGCCGGCCGTATGGGCTTCGCCATGGCTCGCGGATGGGTCGCGGGCGGCGATGTTGCGCTGTCCATCGTTGATCCGGCCCCCGGCGGCGAGACACGGGATTGGGCCAGCAGTGCTGAGGTTGCGCTAAATCCCGATCCAGCGCCCGTCGACGTTTTGGTGATCGCTGTGAAGCCGCAGGTTTTCCCGGCTGCCATTCCAAACATCACGCCATGGATCGGGAAGGACACGCTCACCCTGTCTGTGATGGCGGGCGTGACCCTTGCCAGGCTCGGCTCGGTGCTTGGAACTGACCGTATCATTCGCGCGATGCCCAATACGCCCGGCGCGATCGGGCAGGGTGTCTCACTTGTGGCTCCCGGCTCTGGCGTACGGGACGGTGATTTTCAGACCACTGTCGATCTGCTCTCGCCGCTCGGGCTTGTGGAAGGCCCGCTGGATGAGGAGAGCCTTGTGACGGCAACTGCCGTGTCCGGATGCGGGCCGGCCTATGTTTTCCTGCTGGCCGAACTGATGGCGGAGGCCGGCGCAGCGCGCGGGCTCGACCCAGAGCTTTCGTCGAGGATCGCACGAGCAACGGTAGAAGGCGCGGCCGCCCTGATGGCGCAGAGCGAGGAGGCCCCGGCCGCCCTTCGCCAGGCTGTTACTTCGCCGGGCGGTGTCACGAAAGCGGCGCTCGATGTCTTGATGGCGGAAGATGCAGCGCCATCTCTGTTTAAGAGAGCGTTCGAGGCCGCAGAGAAACGCGACGCCGAGCTCTCCTCGGAGTAGGAGTACCCATGGCCCGGAAGAAGTCGCCGGAAACAATCATCGAAAAAGGCGTGCAAGCGGCGCTCGCGCTGGCGGAAGAGACGCCTTGGGCGGCGCTGCACCTTAAGGATATTGCCGAGAAGGCAGGGCTGTCTCTCTCGGACTTCCATGGTGTCGCTGACAAGGGCGACCTTGCGGATGCGGTTGAGCCCTTTTTCGACAAGGTGATGTCCGCCGAGGCTATTGATGCCAATGAGGCGGCACGCACGCGCCTGTTTGAGGCGATCATGCTGCGCTTCGAAGCGATGGAGGACTATCGTGCCGGTCTCCTCTCCTTGATGAGGCACCGCGAGGCGTCGCCTGCGCGGCTCCTGTCGCTCCTCTCGGCGCGTCAGAGTTCAGCCGAGTGGGCGCTGGTCTGCGCCGGCCTTGATGGCTCGGAAGATGCGCCGCTGTCTCTGAAAGCCGTGAACGTGGCCTGGGCCATGGCGCGGGCAGAGCGGGCGTGGCGCAAGGAAGAGAGCCCGGATTTCACCAGGACCATGGCAGCCCTCGACAAGGAATTGCGCGAGGCCGAAGAGCGCGGCGGTTTCTGGCGGCGCATGCGCGGTCGGCGCAAATCCGGCGGTGAGGGGTGGCGCTATGCCGATGACGCAGACCCTGCGCCGGAAAAAAACGACGCTTGAGGCAAACCGTCACACTCTTGTCACAGATCAGGGGCATAGACCGGCCCCTCAGGCGCAAATCGTGGCCTGAATAATCGGAGTCCATGCGATGCAGCGACAGAACATATCTCTGCCGCTCCCAGATACTGGGAGCGCGACCAGCGTTCCCGCGCCATGGCCCGGCGACGCTGATCCTCTTCAAATAGTCATTTAGACCGGCACCCGCGTCTCCGTTCCGGAGCGGCGTGTGCCGCTCATTGGAAAGGAGGCGTCTGATGAACGCCATGCCCCATCGGGTCGCCTTTGCGCATATGCGGGGCGGACCCCCGACGCCGCTGCTGCGGTTCATCGCTGGCGAATTCGCCGACGCATTGGCCCATGCCTGGCCGGCTCCGCACGAAGGGTTCTTCGCGCTGCCGGCGGCCCGGCGTCATGCGGCGGCGATCCTCGCCCTTGGTCCCGGCCGGGATCTTGTCCCGGCGCTGGATCAGGGACTGGCCCGGCGGATCACCTGTGAGAAGGACGGCGTCCTTGCTCGACGGATCGCGGGTGGAGCCGCGCCAGGCCTTATGAAGGCGCTTGGCAAGGCCGGTGAGCCGCTCTGGACGGCGAACGCCTACCGGCAACTGCTGGAACTGTTCGGCGAGCCATTGGCGAACCGGGCTCTGCGCCACATGGACGAAATCCGCCCCGTGACCCTGGCTCCGCTCCGCGCGCTGCCGGCCCCGCTCCGCGAGGCGAAAATTCTCGCGGCAACGCCGTGCATCCATGCCGCCGAGGATCTCGCGCGGGCCTATCATCTGATCATTCGGATGAAAGGTGAGGGGGCACGCCGGCGGGTGGTTGAGCGGTGGATCCGTGCGAAAGCCACGCACGCGCTCTTCCAGATGGCCTCGACCGAGCTGGTTCCGGACGCGTTTTCCGAGCCGGTTCCGGCCCCGGTCCTGCCCGAGCCCTTCATGCGGGTTCGCAAGCGGGATGAGCTCGTCCGGGTCGCCATGGATTTTCGCAATTGCCTGCGGGACTTCATGGGCGATGTCGCCAATGGCCGGATGGTTGTCTTTGTCTGGCGCGGGCGTCCGAATGCGGCGCTCGCCCTGACATGGGACGCGGCCGGCTGGCGTCTGGCGGAGGCCGAAGCGGCAGACAATGAACCGCTGGAGGAAGCTCCGCTGCGGGCCATTGTCGAAGTGGTCGAGGCGGCCGGTGTCCGTACGGGGCCGTCGCTGAAAACGCTTCAGTGCCGGTTGGACACTTACGCCAACGGCCACGGCCACCCGCAGGTCATCCCGAACGAGTTTGCCGAGCAACTCGAACTTGGTGACCTCTGGGCGTAAGACGGCCCGATAAGAGACGGCGGCGCGGGAGCATTCTGCGCCGCCGTTTTCTTTAGCGGGACACAGTCCAGGCGGTGACGGTGCCGGGCTGCCAGTTTGGGACGAGCAGGGTGTTGCCCATCAGGATCAGATCATTCTGAAACGTCCCGTCCGCTTCGGTGTCCAGAAGGACGGTCGCTTCGCCGTCGGCTGAGACATGCATCACGCGGCCGGGCCAGTGGCTCACGATGAACCCATCCGCCATGACGGCAACCCCGTCTCCCTGACCGAGATTGCTGGCCAGGACCGTTGAGGTCTTCGAGTCGACATCCACGTTCAGCAGGAGCCCATCCATGGTCGTCACGAGAAGCTCGTTGCCGCGGGGCAGGAGGCCATTGATGCTCTGAAGCGTCTCGTCTTCCAGCCAGACGGAAACGGTCTTCCCGTCGAATCCGTAAATCTTCGAGCCGCCGGAATCCGCGACCAGTACCGTTCCGTCTGAGAGGACGGCGGCATCATTCAGGAAAACCGCTTCTGCAATCTCGTGGCTTTGCTTCAGTTCGCCTGTCGTCGCATCCATCGCAAGCAGCCGGTCAATGTCGCTGATCCAGAGCAACCCATCGTCTGACAGGGCGAGACCCTTCGGACCGTTCATCCCTTCGGCCCAACGACGCTCAATGAGTTCGCCATCCGGCGTGATTTTCGAGATGAAGCCGTCGCCATCCTTTTCGGCTCCTTCGCCGGAGACGTTCGAGACATAAAGGAAAGTGCCATCTGCACTGAGGGCGAGACTTTCCGGCGCGGCGAACCCATCGGCCACCCAGGCCTGCTCCAGCGTGGGCGGGCCAGACGAAAGGGATGTACAGCCGGCAAGGATCAGCGCCGCCGAGGCTGAGACGAGTTTGAGCATGGGAACCTCCGCTTTGTGACATGTGTAGCGATCCCGCGACACAATGTGAAGCTTGCTGCGCTTGATTTCTCACCCTGTCCGTGCTGTTAGCGCGTTGAAATCCGCGCAAATCGAGAAGCGCGCTTTGACCGGGACACGAGCCCGGCGAGGCCCCCCGCCCGGCGAAGTGTCGCTCAGCGGGGCTCACTTGCTTTGTGCGGCGCATTTGAGCGCTTACCTGTAAGAAAAGACAGGCAAGCAGAGGAGACGAACGCATGTTCGACGCGCTAACCGACCGCCTTGGCGGCATATTCGATGGCCTCACCGGGCGTGGCGCGCTGTCGGAGAAGGACGTCACGGCGGCCCTGCGCGAGATCCGCGTCGCCCTGCTGGAAGCCGATGTCGCGCTTCCTGTGGTCAAGGACTTCATCGGCAAGGTGAAGGAAAAGGCCGTCGGCGAGGACGTCATCCGGTCGGTCAAGCCGGGCCAGCAAGTCGTCAAGATCGTGCATGATGAACTCGTCGAGATGTTGGGCGGTGAGGCCGCCGACACCAGCATGCGCGTCGACAGCCCACCGGCCGTTGTGATGATGGCGGGTCTGCAGGGCTCTGGTAAAACGACGACCACCGCGAAGATCGCCAAGCGCCTTTCTGAGAAGGACCGCAAGAAAGTTCTTCTCGCCTCGCTCGATGTGCGCCGCCCCGCGGCTATGGAACAGCTCGCTATTCTCGCTGATCAGCTTGGCGAGAACGTCTCTGCGCTGCCGATTATCTCAGGCCAGCTGCCGGCCGACATTGCGCGGCGCGCCATGCAGGCCGCCAAGCTCGGCGGTCATGACGTGGTCTTCCTCGATACAGCAGGCCGCACGACGCTCGACGAGCAGATGATGGGCGAGGCGGCCGAGATTGCCGAGATCGCCAGGCCGCAGGAAACCCTCCTCGTCGCGGATGCGCTGACCGGTCAGGACGCAGTCGAAACCGCCAAACGCTTCCATGAGCGTCTGCCGCTAACCGGGCTCGTCCTTACACGGATGGATGGTGATGGGCGCGGCGGTGCGGCGCTGTCCATGCGCGCAGTCACGGGCCTGCCGATCAAATTCCTCGGGACGGGCGAAAAGCTCGATGGGCTCGACGCCTTTGACGCCAAACGCCTTGCGGGCCGCATTCTGGGGCAGGGGGACATTGTCTCTCTGGTCGAGAAGGCCGGCGAGCAGATGGACGTCGAAAAAGCCGAGCGCATGGCCAAGAAAATGCGCAAGGGCGAGTTCGACCTTGAAGACATGGCCGAGCAGTTCCGTCAGATGCAGAAGATGGGCGGCCTTGGCGGCATCATGGGCATGCTGCCCGGCGCGAAGAAAGCCAGGCAGGCGATGGAGTCCGCCAATCTCGACGACAAGGTGCTCGCCCGGCAGGAAGCGATCATCCTCTCCATGACGCGCCAGGAACGCCGCAAGCCTGCCGTTCTCAACGCCTCCCGCCGCAAGCGCATTGCCGCCGGCGCGGGCGTTGAAGTGTCTGAGGTCAACAAGGTGCTGAAAATGCACAAACAGATGGCCGGCATGATGAAGAAGATGGGCAAGGGCGGCATGAAAGGCATGATGAATGCCATGGGAGCAGCCGGTGTCAGCCAGGCGGATCTTGCTCGGATGGGCGGCGCGCCGGGTGCAATGCCGGGCGCTGGCCAGCTTCCCGGACTAGGCGGCGGCGCACCCGGTCAATTGCCGGGCCTTGGCGGTGCCGGTCTTCCCGGCCTCGGTGGAGACAAGAAGAAATGACCTCTCCCAAATCCCAGCTTGAGGCCTATCGCGCCTCCATCGACAATCTTGACTCGATCCTCCTCCACACGCTGGCGGAGCGGTTCAAAGTCACTCAGGCCGTCGGCAAGCTGAAGGCCGAGCACGATATGCCGCCTGCCGACAAGGACCGGGAAGCGCGCCAGATCGACCGGCTGCGCACCCTCGCGGATGAGTCCGGCCTCGACCCGGCCTTCGCCGAAAAGTTCCTCAATTTCATCGTGGCCGAAGTCATCCGTCACCATGAACAACTCAGGGAGAGCTCTTAAATGATCTCCCGACCTCAACACCCCGCGCCCCACAAGCAAGGCGCAGCGGCGGCTGGCGCAAGCCAGCCAATCGCCGCGAGAAAACCTTCATAAGAGACAGCCAGTACAACAGGAGTATCCATCATGGCCCTCAAGATCAGGCTCGCCCGAGGCGGGTCCAAGAAACGCCCTTTCTATCGTGTCGTTATCGCTGACAGCCGCGCCCCGCGCGATGGCCGCTACATCGACCGGATCGGCACCTATGACCCGCGTCTTCCGAAAGACTCCGAAGATCGTGTACAGATCGATGCGGCGAAAGCTGCTGAGTGGATCAAGAAAGGCGCAAAGCCGACTGATCGTGTCGCGCGGTTCCTCTCCCAACTGACGGTTGAGGGCGAATCCGCCCCCGTCTGGAAGTGGGAGCACGGCAACAACCCGCAGAAAGGCGAGCCGGGCGCGAAAGCCAAGGAGCGCGCTGAAGAGAAAGCCGCCAAGGCTGCTGCGCCAGCCGAAGAAGCCCCTGCCGAGGAAGCTGCTGCTGAAGAGGCTCCTGCCGAAGAAGCCCCGGCTGAGGAAGCTGCAGCCGACGAGGCCCCAGCCGAAGAAGAGAAAACCGAAGGCTGAACAACAGCTAAATAGCGTCCGGGCGAGGCGTTCAGGCGGGGTGTGGCATTTCCGGGTCAACTGACTTGGAGGTCCGCATGACCATTGCCGCAATGCTTCGCCCGCTCGCTCTTCTGGCCGCTATGGCGGCTCTTGCTCTGCCCGCTATCGCCGATCATGGCCGACGTGGTGGCGGAATCACCCTTTACGATGGCGCAGGGTTTCGCGGCGAAGCGGTCAGCTTTGATGGGCCTGTCGCCCGTCTGCCGAGTGCGCGTTTCAATGATCGGGCCGGCTCAGTCTCAGTTTCCGGTTCATGGGAGCTCTGCTCGGACTCCAATTTTCGCGGGCGCTGTGAAATCGTCTCTGGCGACATTGGCGACCTGCGTCGCATCGGCCTCAACAATAATATCTCTTCCATTCGCCCGGCCCGTCGTGGCTATGGTCGTGGATATGACCGGGGCAGGGACTATGGCGACCACCGCCGTCGATATGGTCGGCGTGGCGGCGCGGATGTCATCTTGTTCGATGGGCCGCACTTTGAAGGCCGGTCGCTTCCCATTGATGGTGCTATCGCCCGACTCGGCGACTATCGCGGCAACGACAAGGCAAGCTCCATTGCGGTCAATCGTGGAACCTGGCTTGTCTGCGAGCATGCGAATTTCAATGGCCGCTGCGCGGTGATCGACCGGTCGACACCGCAGCTGCGCGGCATCGGCCTCAACAACAATATCTCCTCCATCAAGCCGTATTACGGTCGCCGCGCGGGCCTATACGGCGATGATTACGGCGGCTATAGCCGCGACGGATGGTGAAAGATTCAAACCCTGCGGGCCGGCTGATCGTCGTGGGCGTCGTGAAGGGCGCGCATGGCGTGCGCGGCGATGTCCGCGTGAAGCCTTTCACCGAGGATCCGAATGCCTGCTTCGACTACGGCCCATTGCTGGACGCCGACGGTGATATCCTCATTGAGCCTGTTTCCGCACGTCCGGCAAAGGATCATTTCATCGTTCGCCCGACGAGAACGCGCCAGAAAGAGGAGTGGGATGCCTTGAAAGGCGCCAAGCTCTATGTGCCCCGCGAGGCGTTCGATGCCCCCGATGACGATGAATTTTACATCGAGGATCTGGTGGGCCTTCAGGTGGTTTCGGAGGGCGGTGAGCCGATCGGGCGTATCAAGGCCGTGCAGGATTATGGGGCAGGCGATCTGCTTGAAATTGCGCCAAAACAGGGCGGAAAGTCCGTTTTGGTGCCGTTTTCACGCGAAACGACCCCAGACATCAATCTTGAGGCCGGCTCTGTGACAGTGCTCGATTTCCCTGCCTGGGCCGATGAGAGCGGCGCGCCTGAAAAAGGAAATACACCCTAAACACGAAGAAATGTTGCCGGGTGTTCAGGTGCCAGTCCGCATAATGCCCTATAAGATAAAGAGAATTGGGTGTGTCTATGTTGGATCGGATCAGAATTGCGCTCAGTGCTGCGCTGTTTGGGGCGCTCTCTGCTCCCGCAGTGGCGCAGGCACCGGGTCCGTCTGAAGGAGCCGACGCCCCGCCAGTCATCACGCTTTTCACCCAGACGAACATGAGCGGCGATGTTCGCGAACTCTACGATGTCTTTCCCACGCTTCACGATGTCTCCTTCAATGATCGTGCCCGGTCGCTGGTCGTTCTGTCCGGTGTTTGGGAGGTTTGCGAGGATAGCGATTTCCGTGGGCGCTGCGCGGTTGTTCGCCGGGACGTTTATGACCTGGCGGATTTTGGCCTGCGTAACCGCATCAGCTCCGTTCGTCCGATCTACGAATACACCGACGCGCCGCACGGCCTGCTGTTCAGCCGCGATAGCCTCGGTCGCATCCGCTATTCAGATTATGAGCGCGATTACGCCTACAGCCGGCCACGCACCACCGTGCATGTCTATTACGGACACTCCCACGACTATCATCGCCACGGTTACTACCATCCCCGCATTGGCTATGGCCCGTTCGGTTATGGATATCGGCACGGGGGCCATGTCGGCTATGGCCGCGCGTACAGGCATTACCGCCATCGGAACTACCGACACTATGGCCATCGCCATCGTGGCTACCGCTACGAAAGACCGCCCTTGCGCGGCCACTATGGCGCGCGCGATGGCGCTGCCACCCTTCATGTTGACAGTCATCGCCGTGGCCCGTCGCTTGGAATCAACCGCGCCATTCCAGACCTGTCGCGCTGGCGCTTCAACGACAACACTTCGTCCATCTCCATTCGTGAAGGGCGCTGGGAGGTCTGCGAACATGCCAACTTCCGTGGCCGTTGCGAGGTGATTGACGCCACGACGGGGCGTCTGAACGATCTCCGCCTGAACGATAATATCTCTTCCATTCGGCCGCTTGACGACATCAGCCGAGGCGATGGGTCCCGGCGTGGACGTCGAGGTGGTGACGATGGTGCGACGGGTCGCGGCGGGCGAGGGGATCGCGGCGCGCGTGGCGATCGTGCGGACCGTGGCGACGGTAGCCGCCGCATGGGTGAGCGCCGTGGTGGCCGTATCGATGTCGCGCCACCGGCAGACGCGCTCGCGGGCGGTCGTGACAGTGGCCGACCAGACCGCTCCGTTCGTCGCTTCAATGAGAGACGCGGCGATGGCGTTCGGGTTGGCCGCGATGCGGGCCGTGGTGACCGCGCGCCTCGCCGTATCGAAACAGGCCGCCGGGACGCTCCGCGTGAACGTGCGGGTCGTGATGTTCGCCGGGAGGTTGGCAGTCCGCGAGGTCGCGGCGGTGCGAGAGCGGCCCGCTCTGAAGGTGGACGGCGCACAGGCCCTGCTGGTCTTGGCCGGTCCCCATCGCGAGATGCAGGGGCGCGACCAGCTCGCCCGACCCCCCGCGCCGTAACCCCACGTGCGCCTGAAACACGCAGCGTGGCTCCGGCCAGGTCCGCGCCGGCAGCAAGACCTGTCGCGCCACGTGCCACACCAAGGACGGCCCCAACACGAGAGATTCGCAAGCGTCGCGGTGGCGGCAACTCGCGGACGGTTGAAGAGTAACGTTCGGCAGACCTTAGGCGCGTGGGTCGTTCCATTCCCTTGCGACGCCATAGCCGCCTCGGCGCGTGAGCCAGAACATGCCGATCAGATCAAAAATGCCGGCTCCCAGCCGCCCAAGGAAGCCATACTTTGAAGTCCCGTGCCATCTCTGGCGGTCATTGACGGGTTCTTCGCGGACCTCCCACCCGGCCCGCTTTATCAAGGCGGGAAGGAAGCGGTGCATGGATGCGAAATAGGGCAGGTCCCGGAAGGCGGCTGTGCGGATCAGCTTCCAGCCGCAGCCGGTATCTGTCGCATCATCCCGAAGGGCGAAGCGCCGGACCCCGTTTGCGATCCGGCTTTGCAGCCATTTGAACCCGGAATCGTTCCGGCTTGTACGCCGGCCTGCGATGATGCCGAGGCGGGGTAGAGCTCCCGGCGCAATGACGTCGCCCCAGATTCGCGCCGTGTCGGCCGGATCGTTCTGGCCGTCCCCGTCCAGCAGTTGTGTCCATGTCCCGCGCACGGATTTCAACCCGGTGAACAGGGCGGCCGACTTCCCCCGGCGTGTCACGTGGGTCAGCACGGTGATGGTCTCGGGCCAACGTTGCTGGGCCTCGTGAAGCTCGTTGCCTGTCGTGTCATCGGAGCAGTCATTCACGCCGATAATCTCAAAGGATAGACCCTCGAGCGCCTCGTGCACTTCTTCCAGAAGCGGCAGCACATTGCCTGCTTCATTGTAGAATGGAATCAGGACTGAAAGGTCCGGAGCCTTTTCCAACACGTTTTGAACTCCCCGACCTTCGCAAATCGCCCGATTAGCCCTACACGGACCCAACCCGGGAGACGAGGGCTATGGACATCTACAATATCTGGTTCGACCTGAAACCCGACGCGGATGAAGACGATTTCGCCGATGCGCTCACTGCATTCATGGATCATATGGAGGCACAGGGGCGTGTCGCTGGCTGGCGCCTGATGCGTTGCAAGCTCGGCTTTCGTCCGGACTATATGCCGGAGTTTCACATCATGATCGAAACCGAGAACCTGACCCAGCTCGACCGAGCCTTCACGGCGGCCGCTGGCCGGGAAGGGGAAACGGACCGATTGCACTTCTCAGCCAACTCTATGGTGCAAGGGGTCAAGTTTGCCCTGTTCCGGGACTGGCCGGATAATCAAGCTCGTTGAGGGAGTGTGCAGCGCGGCCAGAAAGCGGCGCGCATTCTGCGCTAAATTGACTTTGCTGGCGATCAGCCAGCGAAATGCCTGATCCCGTCGAGAGCGGGTGGGCTGAACTTGACGCGTTGTGCGTCGCCGCCTAGCCACACCTAAATTGTGCGGACTCAGGAGAAACCGTTCCATGGCTGACGACTGGCAAATGCCTGAAGGCGAGTTGATGAAGGGCAAGCGGGGGCTCGTCATGGGCGTCGCGAACGATAAATCCATCGCCTGGGGCATCGCAAAACAGCTGAGCCTGCAGGGCGCAGAGCTCGCTTTCACCTATCAGGGCGAGACGCTGGAACGCCGCGTGCGCCCGCTGGTCGAAAGCATTGGTGCTGATTTCATGGTGCCCGCAGATGTCACCGACGATGCCAGCATGGACGCGGCTTTTGCGGCACTTAAGGACAAGTGGGGAAAGATCGACTTCCTCGTCCACTCCATCGCCTTTGCCGGCAAGGAGGAGTTGCAGGGCTCGATGGTCGCTAATACGAGCCGGGAAGGCTTTCGCCGGGCGATGGACATCTCTGTCTACAGCTTCATCGACTGCTCGCGCCGCGCCAGTGAGCTGATGACGGATGGCGGGTCCATCATCGCCATGACCTATCTCGGCGCAGAGCGGGTGGTGCCCAGCTACAACGTGATGGGCGTTGCCAAGGCCGGCCTTGAGGCCGCCACGCGTTACGCTGCGCGCGATCTCGGCCCGCAGGGCATCCGCGTGAATGCGATCTCCGCTGGAGCGATGCGGACGCTGTCGCTCGCCGGGATTCGAGGCGGCAAGAGCCTGATGGGGACGGGACGTGACTGGTCGCTCCTGAAGGAAGACACAAAGATGGAAGGCGTAGCGGGTTGCGCGCTTTACCTCTTGTCGCCGCTCGGCCAGTCCATCGCTGGGGAAGTCATCCATGTTGATGCGGGCTTCCATGTGGTTGGAGTCCCGCAACTGGACGAGTAAGATGGCGTATGATTACGCGAAACCTCGGTGTCCTTTCCGTTAAAGATAGCGCCTCCGCGCCGGAGGCTGCACGTCATCTGGAAGCAGAAGGCTGGGCGCTTGTGGAAGGCGTTCTGACGCCCGGAGAAGTCGCGGCGCTGACGTCAGAGATCGACGAGATCTATGACGGGCACGCGCCCGATACCCATCGCGCCCGCACGGAAACGGACGAGTTTCGCTACGCCATCCTGAACGATTCCCCGCTCTGCCAGAAAGCGATTGGCCATCCGGCGATTCTCGAAACCATCGAGCCCCTGCTAGGCGATGATTGTCACGTGATCGCGAATACGGCCTGGCGCAATCATGCCGGTCATCAGGGTGGGCCATGGCATATCGATGCCGGGCCACATGTCCCGCGCCCGGCTGGTGTTCCGTGGCCGGACGAGATTCCCTATCCGGTATTCGCCGTCGGCATGCACCTTTATCTTGAGGACTGTCCGATGGAAGCCGGCCCAACAGCGGTCATCGCCGGATCGCACAAGTCCGGCCGTGTTCCCGATGGCGGGTTTCAGGCGGAGACAGACCCCGATTATGACGGACGCCCTCCTGTTTACCTCACCGCCAAGGCCGGCGACGCGGCCTTTTTCGTGTCCGATACCTGGCACAGAGGCACGCCCGCAGAAGAAGGACAACGCCGCTACTTCCTGCAGGCCCATTATGGTCGCCGAGATATCGCGCAGCGCCTGCTCACGACGGGGGAGGTCAACTCCCTTTCGGATGACGCAGCGGGCCGGGCGGGAACATCGCGCGAGAAAACGCTGGTCGGTCTTCATCCACCCTTCTTTTACGACGGCTGAGTCCGGTGACGGATGCCCCTTTAATCCGTCAGGCGAGTTGCCGGTGTGGGCAGCTAACAGTGACCTGTCAGGGCGAACCCGTTCGGGTCTCGGTCTGTCATTGCTTTGCCTGCCAGAAACGCTCGGGCAGCGCCTTCGCCGTGCAGGCCCGCTGGCCCGATGAGCAGGTGCAGATCGAGGGTCGCTCCAGCATATGGGTCCGCACAGCCGATAGCGGACACAAGGCGACCTACCAGTTCTGCCCCGACTGCGGGTCGACTATGGCCTATGTCATAGAAGGATGGCCGGGTGTGACTGCCATCCCGGTCGGCGCGTTCGCGGACCTCGATTTCCCGGCTCCGAAGCACTCGGTCTACGAGAACCGGAAACATGTTTGGGTCGATATCCTTGGGGAGGATGTGCAGCACGTCACATCTACAAGCGCAGAGCGGCGTCCGGGACTGAATTTGCTTGGGAAGAATGAGAATCCTGACTGATTTGTAGCGACCGCTACATTATGCTATCAGGCCTGTAGCAACCGCTACGGAGATCTCTGATGACCGATACAACTATGACCCAGCAGACGCCCGGCGGCCGGCTGCCCTTGAGCGCAGGCCAGATTATCACGATGGCGGTTTTCGGAGCCGTGCTCTGGCTTCTTGCGGCGCTCACGCTTCGATATCTCGGGCCAATGGGCATTTACGAGGGAATCAATCGGGGGGTGCTCTATGCCCTGATCGTTCCCGGGACGGTTCCATTCGTCCTGCTGGCACGCTGGATTGGCGGCCTCGCCTCAAACCAGATCGCGATCGCTTATGCGGTCGGCACAACCTCGGCCATGCTGCTCGATGGTTTGGCGCTTGCATGGTTTCCCGCGCTTTATGGCGGGACGCCGGAACTGGTTGCGGGTGCCGGGGCAGCGATCCTCTGGGGCGCGGGCGTCGGTCAACTGCTCGCCTTCCTCTTCAATAGAACGAAGGCCTAGCGCGCTTTCTCGGCGACATCCCCAAGGCCCAGGCTCTTCAACAGGACCATGCCCTCAAGCTGGACGAGCAGCCGGGCGGCGTCGATCTCCGGCTGGTCGCTTTTTAGCTGAGCGGCTCCCCAGGCGTGAAAGCCCCGGCCAATCCGTTCACCGACCCGCGCGCATACCGGGTCGCCGCGCGCCGCCTGATTTGCGATGTCGAGCCAGAGCCGCATGAACGGCCAGAACTCCTCGCCCATTACCACGTCGGCCAGATGTGGACGCAGCTCATCAAGGGGTAGGGGCTCGGGGGCGGCTCGCTCTGTAAGAACCTCGGTCAACCGCGCTGCGCCATGTTCGAGCGCGGCCTCGATCAGCTCGGCCTTGTCCTTGAAGTAGTAGAGCAGCATCCGATCGCTGGTGCCGGCCGCCTTGGCGAGCGGACGCAGGCTCGCCGCCGACAGGCCTTCGTCGAGTAGGTAATCGACCACGCGATCGAGCATGGCGGCCTTGCGATCATCGGATGTGCTCAAGGTAACTCCGAAGTCCCTTTCTACTGATGCGGCGTCTACTCCGCGCCGATAGCGTCGCGCAGATTAGCGAAGATGCTGGTGCCAAAGTCGCCAGTGTAGGCGTCTTCCGGCGTAGCACGAACAGCCTTGTCTATCGCCTCGGCATCCGGGCCAACAAGAATCCGCCAGCGCTCATCTTTCACGCCTTGCAGGATAATCTCGGCAGCCTGCTCAGCGCTGGTGATGGCATTGTCGCGGAACTCTTCACCACGCTGAATGGCTTCTTCTTCGGTCTGGCCAGCCGTGCCTGGAAGGTCGGTTTGTGTGCCGAATTCCCGCATCGTGTTGAGCGCGATCTTGGTGCCGATATGGCCCGGCATCACTACGCTGGCTTTCACATGAGGTGCGTTCAGTCGGAGGTCGGTCACGAGTGCTTCGGTGAATCCCTTCACGGCAAATTTTGCAGCAGAATAAGCCGTGTGGGAGGTGTCCGGACCCAGGCTCGCCCAGAAGCCATTCACCGAGCTGACATTGACGATGTGACCCTCATCGGCGGCCACAAGCATCGGCATGAAGGCGCGCGCATTGTTGTAGACGCCATACCAGCAGACATTGAAGGTCCTCTCCCAGTTCTCACGCGGCCCGTTCACAAAGCCGCCGCCGCCGCCAATGCCGGCATTGTTTATGAGCAGGTGGATATGATCGATGTCGTGTTCCTCCCGCACATGATCGCGGAACGCATTGACCGCATCTTCGTCGGCGACGTCCGCCTTGAAGCCCGTGACCTTCACGCCTTGCGGGGCGTCTTTCTCAGCCGCGGCGATCGATTCGGCCATATCCTCCTCGGACACATCACAGATGGCAACGCTGCATCCGGCCTCCGCGAGCTGGCGTGTCAGCGCCCGGCCCATGCCTGCACCGCCGCCTGTCACCACCGCGATTTTTCCGCTGAAATCCTTCATGCCGTTCCTCCTAGAGCACGTATTTGAACTCAGCGTAGACGATTGACGCTGCGGTAGAATAGGCGATTGTCGCGGCATCGCGTGAAAGGGAGATCATGGCGAAACGTATTTTCATTTGGGTCGGACATCCGCGCGGGAACTCGCTGTCCCACGGGCTCGCCGACGCTTACCAGCGCGGGGCAAAAAGCCGGGGCGCAGAGATTCGCCGTATGCATGTCGGCGAGATGAAGTTCGATCTCGATGAGTTTGGCGGGTACAAGGTGAAACGCGATCTGGAGCCTGACCTGAAAGCCTGGCAGGAGGCGATCAGCTGGTCCCAACGCATGGTCTGGATTTACCCTTATTGGTGGGGCGCGATGCCGGCCAAGACGAAGGCGGTTGTGGATCGTGCGCTGCTGCCGGGCTTTGGATTCCAGTATCGCAAGGACAGCGTAATGTGGGATAAGCTGCTGGGCGGACGCGTCGGTGACGGCATCATCACGTCCGACACGCCGCCCTGGTACGACACGCTGCTTTATCGCAAACCCGGCCGGCGCGTGCTCACAAACCAGATCTACAAGTTCACCGGCATCAAACCCGGCAAGATCGTCCAGATCGGAACGGTGAAGACCGCCAAGGAACAGAAGATCAAAGCCTGGCTGGAAATGGCTCACCAGATGGGCGTGGATGCCGCCTCGTGAAGACTGACCCGGAAACCCACGTGCCGTTGGAGAGCTTTCCGGCTTATCCGCTTGAGGAGATGCAGGCGCGCGCCACCGCGTTCCACGCGCAGATGGTTTCGCGACGGTCAGTGCGGGCTTTCGCAGACACGTCTGTCCCCCAAGACATCATCGAGCACTGTGTGCTCACTGCTGGCTCGGCACCATCCGGCGCCAATCATCAGCCATGGTTTTTCGCCTGCGTCGGCTCTGCAGATCGAAAGCGCGAGATCCGCGCCGCCGCCGAAGCCGAGGAGCGCGAATTCTATGCGGGCAAGGCAGGGGAGGACTGGTTGGATGCGCTCGCCCCGATCGGGACAGATGCCGACAAGCCCTACATGGAAATCGCGCCATGGCTGATCTGCATCTTTGCTCAAAGGCGCGGCGGTGTCCGCGCCGGTGATGACAACAAGAACTACTACATCCATGAGAGCGTCGGCATCGCAACGGGCATGCTCATCGCCGCCTGCCATAATGCGGGCCTTGCCACACTCGTGCACACACCCAACCCGATGAAATTCCTGAACGAGGCCTGCGGGCGTCCGCCAACCGAGAAGCCGTTTCTCATTCTCGTGGCGGGCTATCCCGCAGCCGACGCCATGACGCCCAAACATGCGCTGATCAAGAAACCGCTCGGCGACATCGCGTCCTTTCTGTAGCGCTCAGTCGACGCAATAAGCCGCTTGAAACGCCGCTTTGCTTGCTGGCAGCGGCGCGAGGTCTGGCGTAACCCATGCCCGGCGCGCGCGTGGCGAGAAGAGAGTGGCGCTCGACCAATAGGACGAAATCCAGTCCGGCCGTCCAAGAGCGGATGCGACGAGGCTGTTCACCCTGTCGTACAAAGGCTTGCCGGGCGAGGCACCGCCCATAGCGAGCGCCATCATGTGCAGTGAGGCCAGTGTGATGGTCTCATGATAGCCGTCGTGATCGGTGTTCGGGACGCCGCACGCTTCATTGTAGGCGCGAATAAGTCCCGGCATCTCCGCGTGCGCATCGATCTCAGGCACCGCAAGGAGCCATGCTGCGGCGGCCCAATGGGCAGGGTGGGTCCAGTCCGCCTTGGGCAGCGTGCGGGTGATGATCCCGTGGGCGATGTATTCAAGGTCTGCGTCTGAGTGAAAAACCATATCGGTTGTCTCCTAGTGTGAAGACGCCCGGCGGGCTTTACATGCGCACAAGCCCGCCCGAGGCGGCGAGGCTTGAGAGAGGAAGGACCGGTCTAAAGAGCGGGTCGCTTCGGCGTGCACAAGCGCAGACCACCAGAGTAGATGGTTTGGGTCTGTTGCTGGTATTGCGTCCGCTTGCACATGGCAGCCGCGTATCGCGGGCGAGAGGCTCCGTCAATGCGGGGTTTCTATGGGGATTCGTCCAGGCTCACGGCCGGGCCGCGCAGATAGATGTAGCTTGTCACACCCTCGCGCTCGCCGCGGGTTTCGCCGCGCGCCTCGATAATGGCATCGCCGAGCGCCTCGTCTGGTGCCAGCCACCGCCCGTCCGCAGTTGCCGTAAAGGGCACAAGGGTGTCCCCGCCTGCATCTGCGCGGAAGCGGCTGAAGCTCAACCCGTTCATGATGGCAAAGGGCCAGAAGCGTTCACCGGGAGAGAGGCTGAGCGGGGCGTTTGCGCTCAGCGCGCCCGCTTCGGCGACGAAGAGCTGCGTCACCAGCACTTCATTGTCCCGCCGCACCACGCCGACGGCGATATGATCGACATTCCGGGCGAGAATATTGGCGCGGTGACCGGGGCTGTCCATCAGGCTCTCGTGAAGCAGTTCGGCGACCTTGTCCGTGCGCCCGCCGATCTTGGCGAGGTTTTCCCGCGCAGCTTGCCAGAGCAAACGCCGGTCGAGCGCGGCGATCCGGTCGGCATGTGTGCGCCCGTTCGGGCCGTTATGGGCAAAATAGTCATTCGCCGCCATGTCGAGGCTGTGATAACGCGCCGCAAGCGTCAGCTCCGGGCGATGTTCGAGCGAAGGCAATCCTGCGCGCCGGCGCGTCTCGTTCACCCGGGCGATGAAGTCGGCCTCGATGCGCGCCTCGAACGCATATCCGCGTGGCGGCGTGTTGAGGCAGTCAAAGGCGCCGGCCGCAAAGTCCGCGACTCGGTCTGGCCGGGCATCGGGGTTCAGGAGGCAGGCATGCGCTGCTCCGGACCAGAGCAGGGCGGCCAGAAATAGAAGCGCGCGCATGAACGCACTCTAGCGAACGACATCCTCGATAACACCCTGCCGGCGCAGCCGCTCAAGAATCGGTGCCAGCATCCGCTCAACAGCATCCTTGGTGGGCCGAACATTGCCATAAGCGGGCAGGCCCTCATCGGCGATAACGAGATCGGACTGGTACTTGGACGGGTGCGTGAAGCGGTAATGTGCGGGCCGGACGGTGCCGACATACTGACGCAGCACGCTGTCCACATCCCGACCGCGCTCGACCACGTCGCGCCGAATCCGACGCGCGAGGCGCAGGTCAACCGGTGTGTCGACATAAACCGACAGGTCGATCAGGGGAGCAATCTCCGGGATCGAGAGCACATGGATGCCTTCAAGGATGATCACTTTGGCCGGCTTGATTGTTTCGGTCTCGCTGGCCCGGTCGTGGGCCGCATAATCGTAAACGGGCTGCTCGATGACGTCGCCTGCCTTCAGGGTGGCGAGATCGCGCGCCATGTAAGCTGTGTCCTTGGAACTCGGATCATCATAGTTCACGCGCGCAATGATGGCGGCGCGCTGCTCTTCGGTGTCGTGTGCGCCGTATTCCGACATCGGCCAATAGTAGCCGTCTTCATGAAATTGAACGGCCTCACCGGGGCTGAGTTGTTCCATCAGCGCGGTGGCGACGGTCGACTTGCCGGAGCCGGAACCGCCGGACAAGCCAATGACGAATGAAGATGAGCGTTTAGCCATGGCTCCCGTTTATCCCGGGCCGCCGGCAAAAAGAAGGGCACCCGGACAGGGTTCGAGGATGTCCGGGTGCCCGACGCGCCGCTGGTCTCCCGGCGATGCGTTTTTCGAATGTCTCGTTTGCCTATTGGCCGGTGACGCGTGGTCCCTTCAGCGAATAGGTGTCGCCACCATGCCGGGCGACATCTACATTGATGAAGGCCGACTGCGCCGCGTCGAGCGTCGCGGTGACGCGCTCTCCATAGCCGCGATCAAGCAGGCGGCCGGCTTCATCTGTCAGCGACCAGCCGACATGCTCAAAGCCCGCATCCACAAAAGACGCATCAAGCTTGGCGCTTGAGCTGAGGGCGGCGGGAATGGGGGTTTCCAGTTCGCCATCGATCTGGGCAAACAACTGCACCACGTAGATCGTTCCATCGGCGGCTTCAGCGGCACCGACACCGACATGCGAGAAGGCATCCCGGGAGAGGTTGTCCCGGTTCACCGGATCAGCCGTCAGCGCATTGAACGCGTCCACGCCGGTGCCCAGTCCGCCAGCCGCGATGTTCGCGCCAGCCGACCCGATCAGCACGGATCGGTCGAGGGTGCGCACGCGATGCAGGTGGCCTCGACCTTCAAGGTCCTTGTGCGCAGCATAGCTGCGGGCAGCCATGTCGAGCGCATGAGCCTGCGCCGCCATATCGAGTGAAGAACGGGTTTCGAGTTCGTCCAGACCAAGCCGGCTTCTATGGCGCTGGGTCAGGGCAAGTACGTTGGCTTCGACATCGCCGCGATGGACCGTCGTGCTTTGATCTGCCAGGCAGCTTTCCAGTTGCGCGCTAAAGGCAGCAGTGTTGTTGGCGTAGCCTTCCGATAGATCACATGCAGGCAAGTCGCCGACAGCGTCAGCCATTGCTGATCCCGCTAGCGCCGCTACGGCCAGCGCTGTTGTTGCGAGGAGTTTGTCATATTTCTGTAACATAACACCGAAATTGAGTTATATGACAGTTATGTGTCAACTCGATTTGGTGCATTTTTCCGTCCGTAGACGGTGCTTCTGGCCCGGAAAATCCGCATGTCTGTAGTGTTTCCGGGTATACTGGGCCCGGAGAATATTTTTCGCGCCAAGCACGAAAAAAGGCCGCTATGATAGCGGCCTTTATCGATATTCAATAATCGTCCGTCTTCGGAATTTTTATTCCGCGTTGTCGGTTTCCAGTTCCTTGCCGGTTTCCTGGTCGACAACTTTCATCGAGAGACGGACTTTTCCGCGGTCGTCGAAGCCCATCAGCTTCACGAAGACCTTGTCGCCTTCCTTGACCACATCCTTCGGATGACCGACGCGTTCGTTCGCCATTTGCGACACGTGCACAAGGCCATCCTTCGGTCCGAAGAAGTTCACGAAGGCACCGAAATCCTTAATCGACACAACTGTGCCTTCGTAGATCTCGCCGACTTCAGCTTCGGCTGTGAGTTCCTTGATCATCTGCATGGCTTTCTCGATGGACGGACGATCCAATGCAGAGATTTGCACGGTGCCATCATCATCGATGTTCACCTTAGCGCCGGACTCTTCCACGATGCCGCGGATCGTCTTGCCGCCGGAGCCGATAACGTCTCGGATCTTGTCGACCGGGACTTTCATCATTTCCATTTGCGGGGCGTTTTCAGACAGCTCTGTCCGGTTGGAGTCGAGCGCTTTCGCCATCTCGCCGAGAATGTGCGCACGGCCGCCCTTGGCCTGCTCGAGCGCAGTGGCCATGATCTCCTTGGTGATGCCGGCAATCTTGATGTCCATCTGTAGGGACGTGATGCCCTCAGTGGTGCCAGCCACCTTGAAGTCCATGTCGCCGAGGTGGTCTTCGTCCCCGAGAATATCGGAGAGAACCGCCACGCCATCATCTTCCTTGATAAGGCCCATAGCAATGCCGGACACAGCCCGCTTCACAGGGACGCCCGCATCCATCATGGCCAGCGAGCAGCCACAAACTGTTGCCATGGACGAGGACCCGTTGGACTCGGTGATCTCGGACACAAGGCGAACCGTGTACGGGAACTCTTCATGCTCGGGCAGGACGGCTTGAAGCGCGCGCCAGGCGAGTTTGCCGTGACCGATCTCCCGGCGGCCTGCGCCTCCCATCCGGCCCGTCTCACCGACGGAGTAGGGCGGGAAGTTGTAGTGCAGCATGAATTTGGACTTTGAGGTGCCGTCCAGGCCGTCAATGAACTGCTCATCATCGGCCGTGCCGAGCGTTGCCACGCAAAGCGCCTGCGTTTCACCGCGGGTGAACAGCGAGGAGCCATGCGTGCGCGGCAGCAGGCCGGCTTCAGCCACGATCGGGCGAACCTGATCGAGAGAGCGTCCGTCAATCCGTTTACCGGTCTTGATGATGTCGCCGCGAACGACAGAAGCTTCGGCTTCCTTGAAAGCGGTCTTGAATACTTGCGCGTCCATGCCATCAGGCGCGTCTTCAGTCGCGACGAGTTCAGCCGCAGCCTTCTCGCGTGCCGCGCCGACTGCTTCCTGACGCTCAAGCTTCTCGGTGATCTTGTAGGCGTCAGACAGGTCCGCGCCAACAAGGTCCTGAATGGCTCTCAGTTCGCTGGAATAGTCTTCCGGCTCGAACTCGAACGGATCCTTGGCAGCTTTTTCGGCCAGCTCGATGATAGCATTGATCACAGGCTGCATGGCTTCGTGGCCGGCCATAACCGCGCCGAGCATGACGTCCTCGGAAAGCTCATAGGCTTCCGACTCCACCATCATCACGGCATCGTTGGTTCCGGCGACGACGAGATCAAGCTCGCTGTCTTCGAGCTCTTCGATGGTTGGGTTGATGATATACTCGCCATCCTTGTAGCCGACGCGCGCGCCGCCGATCGGGCCCATGAAGGGCGCGCCGGACAGGACGAGCGCGGCAGATGCGCCGATCATGCCCAGAATGTCCGGATCGTTTTCCAGATCATAGGAAATCGCGGTGAGGACGACCTGGACTTCGTTCTTGAAGCCTTTGACGAAAAGCGGGCGGATCGGGCGGTCGATGAGGCGAGACGTCAGCGTCTCTTTCTCGGTCGGGCGGCCTTCGCGCTTGAAGAAGCCGCCGGGAATGCGTCCCGATGCGTAGTATTTCTCCTGATAGTTCACCGTCAGCGGGAAGAAATCCTGGCCGGGCTTGGCTTCCTTCCGGAAGGTCGCATTGGCGAGAACTGTCGTGTCGCCATAGGTGACGAGGACGGAGCCATCGGCCTGGCGCGCGACGCGTCCAGTTTCGAGTGTGAGCGTGCGGCCGGCCCATTCCAGCGACACGGTTTGCTTGTCAAACATGTGATTGTCTTTCTTTGCGTACGAAAAGCCCGCCGGGTCCCCATGACCGGGCGGGCTGTCGGGAGCTAGCGGCGGATGCCAAGCTCCTTGATGAGCGCCGAGTAGCGGCCCTCGTCTTTCCTCTTCACATAGTCGAGGAGTTTCCGGCGCGTGGCGACCATGGTCAGGAGGCCGCGGCGGGAATGATGATCTTTATGATTATTCTGGAAGTGACCGGTCAGATTGTTGATGCGCTCCGTGAGGATTGCGACCTGGACTTCAGGGCTTCCGGTGTCGCCCTCGGAACGGGCGAACTTCTTGATCAGTTCCGATTTCTTTTCGGCAGTAATCGACATCGATACACTTTCTATTCTGCGCCCGCGGGCGCGGTGGATTGAACGCTCTTTGCGTTTGGGTTTTGGGCGGGTCGGCGGGTCGTCCAGCGCCGGCCGGGATGTCGTCCAGCCGGGCTAAGGAGAGCGCCGCTCGCCTCAAGTCGCGGCTTATGGCGCCTTTAGGGAAAGAAGGGAAGGGGTTTTGCGGCCAGAATGGCAGGCGAGAAAGGCGTTCCTGAAACGCCATCGAGCCGCTAACCTGCCTGCGAAGAACGAAATGTAGGAGGAGGTTAGGCATGCGTCAGAGAACACAGGATCGGGCCCTGCGCGAACGTGCGAGCAAGGCGCTGCCAAACGGGGTCTATGGCCACGAGTCCACCGCCCTGTTGCCGGACACCTATCCGCAATTCTTCAAGCGGGCCGAAGGAGCCTATCTCTGGGATGCCGACGACAACAAATATCTCGACTTCATGTGCGCCTACGGCCCCAACCTTCTGGGCTATGGCGACAAGCGCGTAGATGAGGCCGCGACCGCCCAGCTTGCGCTCGGTAATGCCATGACCGGCCCGCCACCGCTAATGATCGATCTGGCTGAAGCCTTCATCGACATGATCAGCCATGCCGATTGGGCCATGTTCTGTAAGAATGGCACGGACGCCACCACCATGGCGCGGACGATTGCGCGGGCTGAAACCGGCAAGCGCGTCATCCTTGTGGCGGAAGGTGCATATCACGGCGCTGCCCCATGGTGCACGCCGGTTCGTGCCGGCACCCTTCCGGAAGACCGGGCCTTCATTCAGACCTGCACCTACAACGACGTTGCCAGCCTGGAAGCCGCTGTTGCTGAGGCTGGTGATGACCTCGCCGGTATCTTCGCCGCGCCCTTCAAGCATGACGCTTTCATCGATCAAGCACTACCGGATCCGGCCTATGCCAAACGCGCACGTGAGCTCTGTGATGAGACAGGTGCCATGCTCATTGTTGACGATATCCGCGCCGGCTTCCGGCTCACCCGCGATTGCAGCTGGGAGCTTGTCGGCGTGCGTCCGGATCTCAGTACATGGGGCAAGTGCTTTGCCAACGGCCACCCGATTTCCGCTGTGCTCGGATCAGAACGCTGCCGGGAAGGGGCCGGCGCAATCTACGCGACCGGGTCTTTCTGGTTCGCAGGCGTGCCGATGGCCGCCGCGCTTGAGACGCTGAGGATTATTCGCGAGACAGACTATCTTGAGCATCAAATCGCTCTCGGAGAGCACTTGCGCGCCGGGCTTGAGACAGTTGCCGAAGCGGAAGGCGTATCGCTACGCCAGACGGGCCCGGCGCAGATGCCGCAAATCTTGTTCGAGGATGACCAAGACTTCCGCAAGGGTTTTGCTTGGACCTCGGCCATGCTCGATCATGGCGTCTACATGCACCCCTGGCACAACATGTTCATCTGCGCGGCAATGACCGAAGCCGACATCGACATGACAGTCGAGGCGGCGCGGGTCTGTTTTGCGCAAGTGCAGGCCGATGCAGAAAAGCTAGAACCTCATCCCGTGGTTTCCGCCATGTTCGGTGCTCGTGCGGCGGAGTGAGCCAACTTACATTGTCAAATCCGGATTTTCCGTTTATCAATAAATCATGTCGAGACTGAAGATTGATGGGACATGCCGAGAGTTGCCGCTAATAGTCTGACCTGCCTGCTGGCCATTGTCTTCATCTGCGCGGGGTTGGCACACGCCAACACGCTTCAGGTGGCTGCCGATGCGCCATTGATCGCGCATCTTGGGGCCGGGGCGCTGCTTTATGCCCACATTGGCGGTGGGACGATGGGGCTCCTGTCAGGAACTGTTGCGATCGCCTCTCCGAAGGGCGGATCAATCCATCGTGCGGCTGGCAAGGTCTTTCTGGTTTCGATGTTCGTCGCCTATCTGATCGGCGCTGGCGTTGCGCCCTTCCTGGATGAAGGTCAACGGCCCAACTTCGTTGCGGGTGTGCTGGCGCTATACCTTCTGATCACCGCCTGGCTCACCGTTCGGCGTGGCTCCAGCAATCGCGCCGGCCTCGCGAATTATATCGGGGCCGCGCTCGCTTTGATCATTACCGGGCTTGGGATCGCCTTCATGATCATGGGCCTCAATAGTCCAACGGGGACGATAGATGGCTCTCCACCGCAGGCCTTCGTCATCTTCATGGTAGCTGGGTCATTGGCTTTTCTTGGAGAGATCAACATGATCCTCCGCCGCGCTCTTATCGGCCCTGCGCGGCTTGCGCGTCATCTCTGGCGGATGTGTGCGTCGATGTTCTTTGCGTCCGCCTCGCTTTTCTTCGGGCAGCCGCAAGTTTTCTCCGATGCGTTCAATCGGTCCTTGCTCCCGGCTGTACTCTCCTTCGCCCCGCTCATCGCCATGCTGATTTGGATCGTCCTCGTGCGTGTCCGTCCGGCAAGGCAGCGCGTACGCGCCTAGAGCTGAAACACCCGCGTTGGCTGGAAGCGGCCTGCGCGAACCTCGCCGAGTGCGACCGCCGTGTCGCTGTCCATCGCGAGTGCGATCCGGTTTTCCGGGTCTGGCGTCTCGGCGCGCCACTGTTCCACCAGATGCGGGAGCAGAACTATGGTGCGGCCCTGACGCAGCTGGGCTGCACCGTCCGGCCCGATATCGAGGGCAGGCGTGTCTGAAAGGGGCGTCTCGATCGGATCAAGCACGGCCCGACGCGCAGCCGCATCTTCCATGGCTTCGATCTCTGCAAGCGAGACAGCGCTCGACTCGTCGAATGGACCCACGCGCGTGCGGCGCAGCTTAACGATATGGCCCTCGGCATTAAGGTCTGCGGCAAGGTCCCGGGCAAGCGCGCGCACATAGAAGCCTTTGCCGGTGACGACATGGATCGTTACATGATCAGCATCGGGCGCGTCGGTGACGGACGCCTCATAAACAGTGACGGGTCGCTTCTCGAGTTCGAAATTTTCGCCTTCCCGCGCAAGATCATAGGCGCGCTCCCCACCCACCTTTATCGCGGAGTACTTTGGCGGCACCTGTTCGATTTCTCCAACGAACGTGGCGAGCGCTCCCTCGACGGCCTCGCGTGCTGGGCGGGCATCGCTGGTCACGATCACCTCGCCCTCGCGGTCCTGTGTCGCCGTGCTTTTTCCCCACTGAATGGTGAAGACATATTCTTTCTCGCCATCCATCGCCCACTGGACGGTCTTGGTCGCTTCGCCGAAGGCGATGGGGAGAATGCCGTCCGCCAGCGGATCCAGCGTGCCGCCATGGCCGACCTTCTGGGCGTTCAGCAAGCGTTTCAGCGCGCCGACGCACTGGGTGGAGGTCATGTCGAGTGGTTTATCGAGTCCGAGCCAGCCATGAACCGGATCGCCCTTGCGTTTACGTTGTCGCGCCATGTGGGTCTTGCCTGTGGTATGCGGGGCAGGCCGGATCGAACGGCTGCCGCGCTATGCGGACGAAAATGTCTCTTCTGAAGCGCGCGGAAATGGCAGACGCCGCAGCGTTTGTGAACCCGTGACTGCAGCATTTCATCGTCAGACGCTCGACAGCAGGTAGTTTTTCCGCTGTTCTGCCGCCTGCGCTTGGGTGGGGCGTTTGAAGAGGCAAGGTAGCGTTCATGAAAGCCGCCATTCTGTCCGTGCTGGCTTCGGCGTTTCTCGCCGCCGGCTGTGCCACGGCCCCACTCACCCTCAATGACAATCAGATCGTGCGCGGCGAGCGCGTTGGCGATGTCGAAATCGGCATGCCGCTGAGCAGTCTGCTGGCGCTGAAAGGCACCCCGCGCCAGACAATCCCGATCAAAGGCACCGCGGCCACGACCTATGTCTTCGACGGCCTTACCGTCGGTGCCCATGACGAGGTTTACTGGATTATCGCGAAAGATCCCCGCTTTCGAACAGCGACCGGCATTGCGCCGGGCGCTGAGCAGATTGCGGCACGGGGCGCGCTCGGTCAGCCCGTCTGCGTCGCTTCTCGCGAAAGCACCACAGTTTACGATTACGGCGATCTCTACTTCGAGGTCGATGATGCAAGCGGCAAGGTCACTGTAATCGGCGTGCAGGCTGAGACACAGACCTGCAAGAGTTAGGGAGTGCGCCTTAGGGAGCGGCTTCTGGATAGAGCCGCTCCCGTCCGCGCTTCATGTAAGCTGCCAGCGCGCTGTCATTTCGGATGAAGCGGCTTGTATCGGTCTCGACCGGCGTAGCCACCGCAGCCGATAGCATCGCGACAACGCTCATATCCGCGGCGCTCGGATGATCGCCAAACAGGAACGGCTTGTTGCCGATCGTGTCTCTGATGGCGACAATGTCCTTCTGTACCCGCTCGAACCGTTCGGTATCACTGTGCCGGCCCATGCCCTGACCGTTGAGGCTGGCGAGCGCCTGTTTTCGGATGTGACCACTGATCAGCCCCCGGACCGGAAACGGGATGTTGGAGAAGAATGCTTCCCGGACATGCGCCCAGTTCTCGTCATTACCCCATCGGTCGCAGACAATGGCAAAGTAGATGTGTTCCTCGACCATGCGGATCATGGCGCGCGACGCGGCGCGATCCCCGCGGTCTAATCCCTCATCGAAGTCGATCCCGGCATTGTGCTCCAGATAATCACGGATCTGGTCGCTATCGGCGATGACCCCATCATCTGTCGCCATTATAGGGAGCTTGGCCTTCGGAGCTTTTCTGGGATCGGCCGTTTCCTCCACCTCATACTCGATCCCGGCAGCCTTCAGCATACAGAGTGCCTTGACGCAGAAGGGGCTGGCGCTCGGTTCGCCAAAGACGGCCGGGTAGATGACAAGCGTATTCATGAAGAGCTCCTTTTCGGTTGCCCTTTGTCTAAGCTCGCTCTCCTGTCACTTTTTGTCAGTATGTCGTACTAAGGTGCGCTATGGCCCGTAGCGACCGCCTCCTTCGCCTCATGCAATGTCTGCGAACCGCGAGACCGCCGGTAACGGCAGACTATCTCGCGGATGAATTAGATGTGTCTGTCCGCACCCTCTATCGCGACATTGAAGCGCTCCGGCGGTCGGGGGCCCTGATCGATGGCGAGGCGGGGGTCGGCTACACCTTGCAGGAGGACCCGGCGCTTCCGCCTATGCTGTTCAGCCGGGATGAGATGGAAGCTCTTGTTCTTGGCCTGCGCGAGGTGCGGGAAGTGGGCGACCCCGTTCTGTCCGAAGCGGCGGAGAATGCACTCTCCAAGCTGAAGGCCAGCCTGCCGCCGCGTATGCAGGCCGAGTTCGAACATGCGGTGCTCTATGCCAAGCGCTACATTCAGAGACCGAGTGTCCAGATCGATATTCCGGCGCTTCGAGAGGAAACGCGTGAGGAGCGGATCATCACGATCGACTATGTCGACGAGCACCAGGCCGCGACGCAACGCGATATTCGCCCGCTTGCCATTGTCTATTTTGAGAAGTCGCTCGTGGTCCTTGCCTGGTGCGATCTCAGGTCTGATTTCCGCATGTTTAGGATCGACCGCATTCAGCACATGACTCTGACCGGCACCTCCTTCCGGCCGGAGCGTGTGCCGATGCTGCGGGCCTACCTGACCCGCCTGTCAGAGGAATCGGAGTGATTCTTGGTTTGGCGGTTGACTTACCCAACGTCCCGCCAAGGTTTTCTTATAAAAAGATGAGAGGACACAGCCATGAAAGTTGCAGCAGTCAAGAAGCCCGGCGGGCTCGATAACCTCGTGATTGAGGATCGCCCGGATCCCCAGCCCGGGCCCGGCCAAGTCCAAGTCCGGATTCAGGCGAGTTCACTCAACTATCACGACTTCGTCGTCGTCATGGGCGGCATCCCCACCGATGATGGCCGTATCCCGATGTCCGATGGTGCAGGGGAAGTCACAGCTGTGGGCGATGGCGTGACCCGCTTCAAGCCGGGTGACCGCGTGCTCTCTACCTTCTTCCCCGACTGGCTGTCGGGCGGCCCGCAAATGGCAGGTTTCTTCAGTGTGCCCGGTGATGGCGCGGATGGCTTCGCGGCCGAGCAAGTCGCCATGTCGGAACACGCCTTCACTAGAGTGCCTGAGGGCTACTCCTTTCAGGAGGCCGCCACACTCCCTTGCGCAGCGCTGACCGCATGGCGCGGCATGTTCGTCGAAAACAATGTGAAGCCCGGCGATTGGGTGCTGACCCAGGGCACCGGGGGTGTATCGATCTTCGCCCTTCAATTCGCGAAAGCAGCCGGCGCTCGGGTGATTGCGACCTCTTCGTCGGATGAGAAGCTCGAAAAACTCAAGGCTCTCGGCGCGGATCACCTGATCAATTACAAGGAGACCCCGGAGTGGGGGAAGAAAGCGCTTGAACTCACCGGCGGACGCGGCGTCGATGAAGTGGTCGAGATCGGCGGGCCCGGTACGATGGCTGAGTCCATTGCGGCGTGCCGCATTGGCGGGCACATCTCCCTGATCGGCGTGCTAACCGGCGTGACCGGCGAGGTGCCGACCGCAGCGCTGTTCTCAAAGAACATCACCGTGTCCGGGATCACCGTTGGTTCTCGCGCACATCAGGAAGACATGGTCGCCGCCATTGAAGCAAACGGTATCAAGCCGGTGATCGACTCCGATTTCCCGCTGGACGATATCGCCAAGGCCTTCGCGCATCAGGCATCGCAGAAGCACTTCGGCAAGATCACGCTATCGATCTAGGCGCTGGTCCGATTTTCGAGAGAGTGCGGCTCACGCTGCGCCCTTTTGCTTGAAGTACTCAAGCGTGCCGCGTGTGATCACATCGTCGCCCGGGTCCAGCGCATGCGCTTCGATATCTGGTGCGTCTTTCACGGCGGCGTAGATACCGCCGAAATCATCATAGCAGGTGTCCAGCAGCGTCTCGAAGCTTTCGATGACGAAGTAGGTCTGTTGGAAGTCGTCGATCACGTATTTGGTGCGCATCACCCGGGCGAGATCGAACGCCACCCGGTTGGGGGAGGGGGCATCCAGCGAGAATACGCTTTCCTTTGGAGAGGAGAGGATCCCTGCCCCGAAAATCCGCAGGCCCTCGGGCGACTGGATCAGCCCGAACTCCACCGTATACCAATAAAGCCGCGCAAGGTTGTGCAGCTGACCGAGCGCCATCGCTCGTTGCCCGCCCTTGCCATAGGCTTGCATGAAGTCTGCGAAGACGGGGTTGGCCAGAAGCGGCACATGACCGAACACATCGTGAAAGACGTCCGGCTCTTCCAGATAGTCAAATTCTTCTTCCGGCCGGATGAAGGCACCTGCCGGAAAGCGGCGATTGGCGAGGTGATTGAAGAACACATCATCCGGCACGAGATCGGTCACCGGTACGACGCGCCAGCCTGTCAGCGGCTCGAGCCGGTCGGAGAGTCGGCCCATGTCCGGGATGCCGTCTTCTGAGAGTTTCAGCGTATGCATCGCCTCCAGAGCAGCGTCACAGGCGCGGCCTTCGAGGACGTCGCTTTGCCGCTTGAACAGCCGATCCCAGCGGTCATGTTCTTCGGCGGAGTAAGAGGCCCAGTCTTGATCGATCGTCCAGTCTGCCGCCCGTGCAGCATTGGCGTATCGGTTCTTACCCGTTGACGTCTCGGTCATCGGTCGCTCCAATTGGTTTCATTTGAAACTAATATAGCCCCGATTATGTCCGCTCGCAAAAAACCGGTGCCTCTTTTCGTGCGCCGCAGTTCGGACTAGGCCCATGGCATGACATTGACCGAAGCCGATCTTCCGCGCGTCCGGGGCAAGCTGTCCTTCGGCGCGCCGCTCGCGCCCTACACATGGTTTCGTGTGGGTGGGCCAGCCGACGCGCTCTTCCTTCCGACCGATGAAGACGATCTTGCTTCGTTTCTCAGCCAGCTTGATCTGTCGATCCCGGTCACGGTGCTGGGGATCGGTTCCAACGTGATCGTACGCGATGGCGGGATTGAGGGTGTTGTCATCCGTCTGGCCGGGCGCGGCTTCGGGGCCGTCGAAGTCAAGGGCACACAGATCATGGCAGGCGCGGCGGTGCCCGATGCCATGGTCGCCCGCAAGGCGGCGGAAGCCGGCATTGTAGGGCTCGAATTCTTCTCTGGCGTGCCGGGTGCAATCGGCGGGGCATTGCGCATGAATGCTGGCTGCTATGGTGCGGAGACAAAAGACGTCGTCACCGAAATCCGCGCCGTGACGCGAGTCGGCGAGCGTGTGACGCTGACAAACGCGCAGATGGGCTACAGCTATCGTCATTCCGAAGCGCCGACCGACATGATCTTCACCTCGGCCGTCTTCGAAGGCGAAGCAGGGGACCCGGATGAGATCAGCGCTGCAATCGAAGCGCTTCAGGCGCGCCGCGGCGACACCCAGCCTATTCGCGAAAAGACCGGGGGATCGACCTTCGCGAATCCGGACCCGCCAGGAACACCCGATCAGCGCTCCTCCTGGAAACTGATTGACGCGGCCGACTGCCGGGGCTTGCGAGTCGGCGGCGCGCAGGTCTCCGAGCTGCATTGCAATTTCCTGATCAATACCGGCGAGGCGACGGCATCAGATCTGGAAGCTCTTGGCGAACTTGTCCGTGCCCGCGTGCGGGAGACAAGCGATGTCGACCTGCGCTGGGAAATCCGCCGGATCGGACGGATCAGGGCCTAGAAAGTTCCCCGCAGACGAAGCGTGAGAATGGGGCCGAAGTTACGGTTCCGGTCCTCGACGAAATCCAACTGCCCATCTCGGCGCGGCGTGAAGACCTGACGCGTGAACTGGTCATCCTGATCGATCAGGTTCGCGACGAAAACAGTTCCCGTCATCCCCCAGAGATCCTTGTGCTCGACGAAGCCGAAGATGAAACCGGGCCGCTGCTCGCGATACCGGATTTCATCCAGCCGGAAGTTCGCCGCCTCATCTTCGCGCTCGAACGTAACGCCCCAGGCCCAATCCGTATTCGGAATGTCATGACGAAGGGCGGCTTCGATTTCCATGATCAGGTCCTCATTGATCCGCCGGGTTTCGCCGGTGACCGGGTCCTCGACGCTGGACTCCCGGATGTCGCCATTCACGGTTAGTTGCAGTCCGTTCAGCCCGATCGGATCGAAACGCACCGTGGCATCGATTTCCGCGCCAAACCGTGTCGCGCTGTCCAGGTTGCCGGGGCCTTCAGAGTCTGCTCCGAAAGGAACTCTGTCAAAGACATCCTCAATATCCTCATGATACAGAGTAAGTGTTCCTGCACCTGTCTGTCCGAAATTCTTCTCAATCTCGATCTCGCTGCGCCAGCTTTGCTCTGGCACGATATCAGGGTTGCCTTCACTTTCGGTCTCCACGGACAGGTTCTGTGAACTGACGAAATCGAAAAAGTCGAGCTGTCCAACCAGTCTTTCAAAGCGGGCGTTGACCGTTAGAGTGTCGCTCGCCGCATAGGTTGCTGACACAAAGCCCTTTGGACGGGTGAAGGTCCGCGTCTCGCTATCGCCGCCCGCCATGAGTTCGGAGTACTCTACGCCAAGCGAACCTTGTAGCGTCCACTTCGCCGAAAGCGCGCGGGTGTGTGTGATGAAGGTTTCGCCACGCTTCTCTTCAACCTCCGCAAAGGAGACGGGGAGGGTGGCCGGGTCAATCGGCGCGCCATCATCGTTTCGTCCGCCAATGCTTTCGGCCTCTAGCGAGTTGAGTGCGCCTTCAAGGGAGATTTGCCAATCACGTCCGGCACCAGCTGACCAGCCATACTCAGTCCGAAGGATGATTTCTTCTGAGTCACGCACCTGGTCGAAGAAGCGGCGCTTTGCAGAGCTTCCGTCGACGTCTGTTTCGAATACGCTGCTGACTTCTGGAAAATGCTCTGTTCGATAGAGACCAATTGTCTTCAGCCGGCCTGGCCCAAGCCCGAATTCGTAATCTGCCCCCAACTCGGCTTCCCAATAGTCCTCTGCGAACTGGAACTGCCGGATGCGGTCGGGCGAATCGCTTACGGGGAAAGCCTTGGAAACTTCGCGC
Organism: Hyphomonadaceae bacterium; assembly: GCA_028285145.1. Lineage (GTDB taxonomy): Bacteria > Pseudomonadota > Alphaproteobacteria > Caulobacterales > Hyphomonadaceae > JANQQC01. The sequence goes on along the minus strand of JANQQC010000047.1, from coordinate 47,889 downwards.
TCATTGGAATTGAAGTTCTCATAGCGCGCATTCAAATTCGCGATCTGCCCGTTGTCCGGCGTCCATTCGAGGCTGCCCGTCACAATCGGCTCATTCGCAATGAAGCGAGCTGCTTCTTCGCGGCGCTCGGTGATGACGCCCTGACCATCGAAAACATTCTCCAGCCCTTCGGAACCGCCCCTGTAGAGCTCGTTGGTGAAGCCTAGCGTCCATGTCAGATCGCCGCGTTGTCCTGTGGCCGATGTCTCAACCCAGGCATAGGCTGGCGGCAGGCTGTCGCGAAACCGCATGCGCCAGGACCATGTGCCGGAAATACCGTCGGTGGCGGCGACCACGTTGACGACTTGACCGGACAGACCCGGTATATCGAGCGTCGCGCCATCCAGAACCTCAATGCGTTCGACATTGCTGGCAGCAATGCGTCCGAGAGCGTCGGTCGGCGTATTCGATTTTCCCGAGAGGCGCTGACCGTTGATGAGGACGTTCCCGCTTGCCTGCCCGAAGCCCCGAGCGTCGTCATCTTCTTCTTCGATGCTGAAGCCGGGAATCTGCTCGACCATGTCCAATGCCGTCCGCGGCGCGAAGCGTTCGAAGTCAGTTGCCGTGTATATCGATTGGCTGTTTGGAGCCTGTACGTCCGCGTGCGCCAATAGCTGACAAGACAAGACTAAACTGGACGCCGCCATGAATCGAAGCACTGTGTTCCCTCCGCTGAACCCGAATTGGCCTACACGAATAACCATCGCGTTACAAGTGTAGTGTAGATCGAGTATGTTGCGAGGGGTGACGCTTTTGTAATCTTGTCAGCGCATGGCTTTCATTCAGCCTAAAGCCTGCCGTGTTTCTCTGAGATGTGGCCAGATGAGTGCGGTGACAGGAGACCCTTATGAAGCGTGTGGCAGTTGTCTATGGCGGATGGTCGTCTGAGCGGGATGTCTCGATTTCTTCCGGAACGCAAATGGCGGAGGCCGCGCGCGGTGCTGGCTATGATGTTGTCGAAGTTGATGCCACACGCGACCTGGCCGCCCAGCTTCGCGAAGTGAAACCCGATGTCATCCTGAATGGGCTCCACGGACCATGGGGCGAGGATGGATGTGTGCAGGGGCTCTTCGAAGTTCTTGGCATTCCCTACACGCACTCCGGTGTGGCTTCGTCAGCCATCGCCATGGACAAGCGCATGTCAAAGGCGATCTTCGCCAGGGAAGGGCTGGACATTGCCACGGACGTGGCCGTGACGCGCGAAGAAGCGGCCCGCGCGCATCCCATGGATCCCCCCTATGTTGTGAAGCCAGTTGCGGAGGGATCCAGCTTTGGTGTGCTCATCGTTCCGGAGAGCGCTAATGGTCCTTCAAAACTCCTGATGTCTGCCGATTGGTCGTATGGAGATAATCTGATGGCGGAGGAGTTTATCCCCGGCAGAGAGTTAACGGTATCGGTGCTCGGCGCTAACCCTTTGGGCGTAACAGAGATCACCACATTAAACGAGTATTACGACTTTCAGGCAAAATATGCGCAAGGCGGATCGCAACATACGATCCCTGCTGACATTCCAAAGCACGTCGAAGAGGCGGCATTGGAGGGAGCCATCAAGGCGCATCATGCGCTCGGCTGTCGGGGGGTGACGCGGTCTGACTTTAGATACGACGAGGTGAGGGATAGAGTGGTGATTTTGGAGACGAATACGCAACCCGGCATGACGCCGACATCCTTGGTGCCTGAACAGGCCGCCCATGTGGGCATGTCTTTCGAGGCGCTGGTCTCCTGGATGATTGAGGACGCGTCATGCCAAAGGTGAAGCCAGCCCCGGCCAAGGGCAGGGGACGACGCGCTGCAAAGCAGCCGGCCTATGAGCCGCGCGAAGAAGTGCGCGTATCTTCTATCCTCTTTGGGCTGACAATGTTGGTGGCGCTCGTCGTGGCGGCCGCTGCCTGGATGGGTGGCTCCCTGTCGCAGGTGGAGAGCCGGATCGCGAATGCAACTGACGGTGTCGCGCGGACAGCAGGCCTCGCTGTGGCGGACGTCAAAGTCTATGGACTTGAGACAGAGCCTGAGCTTGAAAGTCTTGTGCGCGGCGCGGCGATGATCGAGCCAGGCGAGAACATGTTCCGCGCTGATCCTTATCAGATCCGTGCACGTGTTGAGAGCACCCAGCGCGTACTCAATGTCCGTGTCCACCGCCTCTGGCCTGGCCAGGTTGTGATCATGGCCGACAAGGCAGAGGCTGCTGCTCTTTGGCGCGATGGTGATCGCCTTGCCGTGATCGACCGGATGGGCCGCGAGATTCCTGCCCGCCAGGCAGACCGGGGCCGCCGCCTGATCTCCATTGCGGGCGACGGCGCACCTGAAGCTCTGCCCGTCCTGCTGGACGCATTCGAGCCGGATGCCGAGCTTGCGCCGCGAATCGCGCTTGCGACCAGAATTGCGGAGCGCCGCTGGACGCTGCGCCTTGATACCGGCGTCACCGCCGAACTGCCCGGAGATGAGCATCTGAAGAACGCGGTCGCGCGTCTTGAGGATCTTGATCGCCGGACCGCACTGACCCATCGCGCAGTTGCCTCGATCGATCTGCGCGCGCCGGGATCAGTCTTTGTAACCCCGGGCTCGTCGGCCCAAAAAGGAGGCGCCGCTTAAATGGCCAATGTCGCTCAACGCACCCGCCCACTGTCAGCTTTCTCTTCGGGAGGGCGTCTGGCCGCGCTGGACATTGGCTGCTCCAAGGTGAGCTGCCTTATCGGGCGCAAGGGTCAGGGCATGCATGGCTTTGAACTCGCTGGCGGCGGACGTCAGCAGAGTCGTGGTTTCACTGGTGGCGCAATTACAGACATGGAAGGGCTGGAACGCTCTATACGTCTCGCTGTCGAAGATGCCGAGCGTCAGGCCGGTGAACAGATCGACGCGGTCACGCTTGGCATCACGGGTCCACGTGTCGCGTCGCAGCTCGTCTCGGCGACAACGGATACAAGCGGGCGGGAAATCACGTCGCGCGATGTTCGGCGTGTTCTGTCCATAGCGCTCGCCACGGCTGAGACGCGGGAACGCCAGATTCTCAGCGCCTATCCGGTCGCATATATGGTTGATGACCAGCCTGGCGTGCGCGAGCCCGTTGGCATGCTGGCCGTGCGCCTCGGCGTCTTCCTGAATGTAGTCACCGCTCCGCGCTCGCTTGTGGCGAACCTCGTCGAATGCGTTGGCCGCGCCCATTTGCGCGTTGATGGTCTCGTGCCGTCCGCTGTGGCCAGCGGGGCAGGGACGCTGATCGACGATGAGAAGGAACACGGCGCGATCTGCATCGATATGGGGGCGGGCGTCACGACAGCCTCGGTCTTCCTGAACGCTGCCCCGGCATGGGTTGGCCTTGCGAAAACCGGCGGCGCGCATGTTACTGCCGACATTGCTCAGGGCGTCGGCACGACCTTCGCCGCTGCTGAGCGCCTGAAAACTGTTTATGGCACTGCAGACATGGATGGCCCCGGAGCCGCTGAGCGTATCGAATGCCCCGTGCTTGGCGATGATGGACGGCTGAATGCCTCGCGCATCAAGCGCGGCGAACTTGCCGCTTTCATCACGCCGCGCGTGGAAGAAACCTTTGAATTGATCCAGCAAAGACTGGCTGCCAGCAAGATTTCGAGCGTGTTGCCGCGCCGCGTCGTGCTCACCGGAGGGGCCAGTCAGCTCAGCGGTGTGCGCGATGTGGCAACGCGAGTTCTTAATATGCCGGTCCGTCTGGGCCGTCCTGCCGCTGCAGAACGTCTCGGGGAAGATCATTCAGCCCCTTGTTTTTCAACGGTGTCTGGTCTGTTAACATACGAGATGGCGGGTTTCGCCGACGCTGCGCGGGCTGGGCGCGGCGCGGCAGACGAAGGACTATTGTCAAGGTTTTCGGGCCTGAACCGGGCGTTTAGTTGGTTACGCGAAAATTTCTGAGAAATTTCGCACACACTTAACCGTCTTTTAGCGTCGCCGCGTCAGTCTCAACTTCGACACACTCCTTCGAGATGTAGGATTTAAAGGCGGACGCTTATGGCGAGAGAACTTAAACCCCGGATCATGGTCTTTGGCGTTGGCGGCGCTGGCGGCAATGCCGTCGACAATATGATCGATGCAAACCTGCAAGGGGTCGAGTTTGTCGTCGCCAATACAGATGCGCAGGCGCTGGGGCGGTCCAAGACTGAAAACCGCATCCAACTCGGCCCTGAAACCACTGGCGGGCTTGGTGCTGGTGCACGCCCGGATATCGGCGCGGCTTCGGCTGAGGAGTCCATTGCTGACATTGAGGAACACCTTGAAGGCGCACACATGGTCTTCATTGCGGCCGGCATGGGCGGTGGCACCGGAACCGGCGCAGCCCCGATCATCGCTAAGGCTGCCCACGACAAGGGCATCCTGACTGTCGGTGTCGTCACCAAGCCCTTTGGCTTCGAGGGCAATCGCCGCATGGAGCTTGCCGAAGAAGGGCTCGACAGGATTCGCGCCCACGTCGACACGCTGATCGTCGTTCCAAACCAGAATCTTTTCCGCATCGCCAATGAGCGCACGACCTTTGCCGAGGCCTTCCGCCTGGCAGATGATGTGCTCTATTCCGGTGTGCGCGGCATCACCGACCTGATGGTCATGCCTGGCCTGATCAATCTCGATTTTGCTGACGTTCAGTCGATCATGAAGGGCATGGGCTCTGCCATGATGGGTATGGCCGAGGCTGAGGGTGAAAACCGTGCGCTTGAGGCAGCCAAGGCCGCCATCGACAATCCACTGCTTGATGATGTCTCGATGAAAGGCGCGCGCGGCGTGCTGATCAATATCACCGGCGGGTATGACATGACCCTGTTCGAAGTTGATGAAGCGGCGAATGAAGTGCGCGCTGAAGTCGATCCGAACGCCACGATCATTCTCGGATCGGCCTTCGATCCTGAGCTTGATGGCAAGATCCGTGTCTCCGTCGTCGCGGCAGGGATCGATGCGGAATACGTCGTTGAACAGCCCGTCGCACCTCTCGCTGCCGCCACGCCCGCACCGGAAGCTAAACCGGAGGCCCCAGCTCCGAGCGCCGATGCGGATGCTGACGGCCCGATCGTAGTGACACGTCCCGGGCCTTCAGAGCCTGAGCCCACACCTGAGGTTCAGGCCGATCCGCGCCCCGATTTTGCTGGCCGCCCGCTGCCAGCTGCGCATATCGAAGCGAGCCCGGGTGAGGACCAAGTATCCGCCGATGCCGTTCTGACTGAAGAGGCTGAGCCCGCCACTCCTGCGGAGGCACCGCGTCCTGCCGACGGCTCGCCGGGCTTTGCCAGCCTGTTTGGCTGGCGGCGCGCGCCGGAAGGGGAGAATGACGATACGCCCGAGCAGGCTCCGCCTGCGCGCGAATCCATCGTGTCTTCGCCGGACGATCATCCGGAGGCTGCGCCCTTCGACGATGAGGATCTGGAAATCCCTGCCTTTCTGCGCCGGTCAGCGAACAATTAGGGCCGCGAGATTCACCTTCTTGGATTTCAGAATAAATATATAGAAATCAATTTGGTACATGCTCCGGCACCGGTTGCAACAGAACGAAACATTCCTTGTTTTGCGTTATCATGCTCCATCCGCCATCTAGGGAGCGTGAAATGGGGTTGTAGCGTGCAGTTTCAGCAAACCATCAACAAGATCGCCCGGTGTTCAGGCGTTGGCGTTCATAGCGGGCTGAAGTCCCGTTTGACATTGAAACCTGCCAAGGCCGGCGAGGGTATTGTCTTCATCCGCACCGATGTGACCGACCGTGATAACCGCGTTCCGGCGATTGGCGATGCGGTGTGCGATGTTATGCTCGGCACGACGCTGGAAAACGAAGCGGGCGTGAAAGTTGCTGTCGTTGAGCACCTTCTGGCAGCCTGCGCCGGCATGGGCGTCGACAATCTCATCATCGAGATGGATGCTGAAGAAACCCCCATCATGGACGGGTCTGCATCTGTTTTCTGTGAATTGATCCGCACCGCTGGTCTGCGCACCCTTGGCGCGCCACGCCGCCGCATCCGTATTCTCGAAACCATTGAGATCGAGGACGGCGTGAAGTGGGCGCGTCTCTCGCCGTCCAATGATGACTGGCTGACGGTTCGCGCCCGTATCGATTTCAAGAGCCGCGCTATCGGCGTTCAGCAAATGGCCCTGCGCCTGTCACCCGGCATGTTTGCACGTGATCTCGCCTTTGCCCGAACCTTTGGCTTCGCGCGCGATGTCGAGAAGCTTCAATCCATGGGACTCGCCCGTGGCGGTTCGCTCGACAATGCGGTCGTTCTAGATGGCGATGAGGTGGTGAACCCGGAAGGCCTGCGCTCTGGCGATGAGTTCATCCGCCACAAGATTCTAGACGCGGTTGGCGATCTGATGCTCGCCGGCGGACCGATTGCAGGAGCCTATGAGGCCAATCAGCCGGGCCATGCGCTCAACAATGCGCTTGTCCGTAAACTGCTGGAAAATCCGCAGGCCTGGTGCTGGGAAGGCGATGAGGCCGATGTCCTGGCCGGACAAATGCAGGTTGCAATCGCCTGAGCGATACCCGCTCGAAACGTCAGATATCTCTTGCCGACAAGCCGTTACCATTGCTGGCAGACGCGTCACCATTGCCGTTCTGGCTTGCAGTAAGGCCCGCATCATCCCCATCATCGTCGCCGTCTGCGAGTGAGCGGACCAACGACAACACGGCCCCGCGCACTTGTTCGTCTTCAATCCGCGAGAAATTCCGGACGAGATCGATGACGTGTCGCGATGATGTCTGACTGGCCTGCTCATCTTCGCCGAGGGCGTCGAAGAACCAGCTAACATTGGTCTGTAGGGTCTGGGCGATCTGATGCAGGCGTCCGGCGCTGACCCGGTTTGCGCCGGTCTCGTACTTCTGGACCTGCTGATAGGATATGTTCAGTGCGTCACCGAGCTGATCCTGTGTAAAGCCAAGCAGGATGCGACGACGACGAATTCTTTCGCCAACGCGTCGGTCAATATCTGATGCGGCATTCACGGCGCTTGGCATTGGGCGTCCTGTCTGCCCCTGAGGGCGTCTGAAATGTGCAGTTTAACCTGAATTAATTCAAATAGATCACGACAGCCCGCAGGCAAGGGCGGGGTATTTTCCGCTGACCCTGCCGCGCGGCCTTGGTTTCGCCCGGGGTTCGCGATATTCGTCGTTGACCGCATTAAGGAACGACGCTGCATGAACATGTCTTCGAGCCGAACACTGCTGGGCTTGGTGCTGGGCGCACTGGTCCTAACGGCCTGCCAATCTGGCACGCGGTCCCGCGAAGCAGCTTATATTGAGCGCCCTGTCGAGCAGATCTACAACCTCGCCAGCGAGGAACTCGACAAGCGTGACTACACGGCGGCGATTTCCCTCTTCAACGAGGTGGAACGCCAGCACCCCTACTCAGAGTGGGCGCGCCGCTCAACGCTGATGTCGGCTTTCGCCGCCTATCGCTCCCGCCGCTATGACGAGGCCATCGAAACAGCGCAAAGATATATCGGTCTTCATCCCGGAACCGATGGCGCAGCCTATGCCTACTATCTCGTCGCCATCAGCCATTTCGAGCAGATCGTCGATGTCGGCCGCGATCAGGGCACGACGGAGCTTGCCAAAGCTTCGCTCGAAGATGTCACGCGCCGCTTTCCGGAAAGCGAATATGCCAAGGACGCCCGCCTGAAGATCGACATGGTCAACGACCAATTGGCTGGCAAGGAGATGGAAGTGGGCCGCTGGTATCTTCGCCGGGACCAGCATCTGGCCGCGATCAACCGCTTCCGCACTGTGGTGACTGACTATCAGACGACGTCCCACGCGCCTGAAGCTCTCCACCGGCTCGTAGAGAGCTATCTTTCCGTTGGCCTTCAGGGAGAAGCCCAAGCCGCCGGCGCGGTGCTTGGCTACAATTACCCTGAAACCGACTGGTACCGCGATACCTATCGCCTGCTGACGCGGCAGGGTCTCAATCCCGATGCCGAGCCGCCCCGCGAAGGCTGGCTGTCCCGCATTTTCTAAGGCGTGATTGCCCGGCGGTAACGCGCAAGGCTTCTCGCGGGCCAGTGATGGGCGCGGTCGTAATAACCCGTCATCGCAGGCACCCCGTCCGGCACTACAACCCAGTCCTGCTTGGTGGATGTGAAGATGTGAATGTCGGGCGGTGCAAGCGAGGGATCATCCAGCGTACCCGCGCTGACAAAGCTCACGGCTTTTCCTGCGCCGGAATAGTGGCTCCAGACCGCAGTCAGGCAGGACGGGCAGCGTGCAATGATCTGTCCGCGTCCGCTCGCCGAAGGGATCTTCGTCAGCTTGGGTGACGCGCTCAGGACTTTTACGGATGCGGACTCAATGATCGCGTTCATCGCGAAGGCCGATCCGGTTTCCCGCTGGCACCAGCTGCAATGACAGCAATGAACGAACAGCGGGGCTCGCACCAACGCGTAACGCACCTGGCCACAAGCGCAACCACCTTCTGCATAGTATGACTGCCCCGGTTCCATGACGCCCTCCGATCGTCTCCATCCAAGGGGTGCGCGATGCCGAAGTCAAGCAGTTGTTCCTATTTTGTTCTTGTGCTATCTGTCCACTCATGTTGACCGCTCTGAGCATTCGCGACTTCGTCCTGATCGACCGTCTCAACCTTGAGCCGCGCTTTGGCCTGACCACGCTGACGGGAGAGACCGGGGCCGGGAAATCCATCATTCTCGACGCGCTCGGCTTGTGTCTTGGCGGCACCGCTGAGAAGCGCTTTATCCGCGCCGGAACGGATGCCGCCAGCGTCATCGCGGAGTTCGCGCCGGCTGAAGACCATGCGGTCTGGGCCGCTTTGGAGAGCCGGGATGTGGCCTGCGATCCAGCCGAACCCCTCATCATCCGTCGCATTGTTCGGGCGAGTGGCCCGGCCCGCGCTTTTATCAATGACCAGCCGGTGAGCGCCGCCCTTCTGGCTGAAATCGGCGATACGCTCATCGAGGTGCACGGGCAGGGTGCTGCAACAGGCCTGCTTAGACCGTCCTCTCATCGCAGCCTCCTTGACCGGTTTGCCGGAAACGAAGCCTTGCTTGAGGCCTGCGGCAGGGCATGGACGCGCTACGCTGAAGCGAAGGCAGCGCATGAAGCCCTTCGCGCAGGCATTGCCGCCACGCGTGAAGATCAGGACTGGTTGACCGAGGCGGTCGAAGAACTGGATACTCTCGGACTCGAGCCGGGAGAAGCCGCGCGCCTCGCTGATAGCCGCGCACTGCTCCTTCAGGCGGGTCAGATCGCCGAAAGCGTCGCGGAGGCGGAGCGCGCCGTGTCCGCCAGCTGCGTCGAGGACGGCCTTGGCAAGGCGGCCCGGGCCATTGAGCGCGTGCTGCGTGTGCCGGAACTGGCGAGCTCCGGAGACCTGCCTGCACTCGCCGGCGCGGCCTCTGACGGCATTGAGCGCGCCCTGATCGAGATTGAAGAGGCCGGTCATGCGCTCGCGCGGCTCGCCTCCCGGATTGAATGCGATGAGGTCGGGCTCGACAGCGTCGAAGAGCGACTGCAGGCCCTGCGGGCTATCGGTCGCAAGCATGGCGTGGAACCTGACCACCTGCCCGATGTCCATGCGGCCCTGAAGGCCCGCCTTCAGGCGGTCACCATGGAAACCGGCGCGCTGGAAGCTGCACGTCAGGCAGAGGTTGATGCTGCCGCCCGCTGGCGGGCTGCTGCCGACCGGCTTGGCCGGGCGCGCCGGGCTGCCGCGAAGGGCCTGCGTAAGGCCGTTGAGGTCGAGCTGAAGCCGCTCCAGCTTGGCCGGGTGAGTTTCCGGGTCGCGATTGAGGCTCTGGCTGAAGGCGGCGCGAACGGTGCGGACCACGTCGAGTTTGAAGCTGAAACCAATCCCGGTGCGGGCTTCGGGCCGCTGCGCCGGATCGCTTCGGGCGGAGAACTCGCCCGCTTCTCCCTTGCGCTGAAATGCGCCCTCGCAGAAAGCGGCGGAGCGGGGGTGCTGGTGTTCGATGAAGTCGACCATGGCGTAGGCGGCGCGGTCGCGGCGGCGATTGGCGGTCGCCTGCGTCAGCTGGCAGCCGACCGGCAGGTCTTTGCCATCACGCATAGTCCACAGGTCGCCGCCAGCGGTGCGGCGCAATGGCGGGTCGCGAAATCGGGCCGCAAAGGAAGGCTTGGCGAGACGCGCGTCTCCGGGTTAGAGCCGGAAGAGCGCACCGAGGAAATCGCCCGCATGTTGTCGGGGGCCACGGTTACACAGGAGGCCCGCGCAGCCGCCGCGAAACTGCTTGAGGCCCCATGCCAGATCTCGTCTCCGTCGACGACCTGACCGAGAAGCAGGCCAAGGCCGAATTGGCCCGGCTGGCCGTCGAAATCCGTGCCGCCGACGCCGCCTATTTTCAGGACGATGCCCCGCATATGGACGATGCGGCCTATGACGCTCTGCGCCAGCGCAATCTTGCCATTGAAGCCCGCTTCCCTGAGCTGAAACGAAAGGACAGCCCGACCGATCGCGTCGGGGCCGCCCCAGCAGAAGGCTTTGCCAAGGCACGCCATGCCGCGCCGATGCTCTCGCTCGACAATGCTTTTTCCGATGAGGATGTTGTCGAATTCGCCGCGCGCGTGCGCCGCTTTCTGGGCCTGCCTGCCGACGAGACGCTGGCCCTGACCGCCGAGCCCAAGATCGACGGCCTGTCCCTTAGCCTGACCTATGAGGACGGCGTGCTCATCCGCGCCGCCACACGCGGCGACGGGCAGGAGGGTGAGGACGTGACCGCCAATGCCCGCACGATTGCCGATGTTCCGGAAAAGCTCGGCGGTTCGGGCTGGCCAGACCGGATTGAGGTCCGCGGAGAGGTCTATCTCAGCCATGAAGATTTCGCGGCTCTGAATGCGCGGGAAGAGGAAGCAGGCCGGAAAACCTACGCCAATCCACGCAATGCCGCCGCAGGCGGCCTGCGCCAGATTGATGCCGAGATCACGCGCACGCGGAACCTGAAATTCTTCGCCTATGCTTGGGGTCTGGTGAGCGGCCCGTTCGCAGAAACTCAAACCGAGGCCGTCGCGGCCCTCGCCAGCTGGGGCTTCGACACCAATTCGCTCTTTGCCCGCCATGAAGCGGTTGAGGGCCTGATTGATGCCTATAGAGCGATTGAAGCGGATCGTGCCGCGCTCGGCTATGACATTGATGGCGTCGTCTACAAGGTTGACCGGCTCGACTGGCAGGCCCGGCTTGGCTTTGTCAGCCGTGCACCCCGCTGGGCCATCGCGCATAAATTCCCGGCCGAAAAGGCGATCACCAAACTAGAGGCCATCGATATTCAAGTTGGCCGCACCGGCTCCCTCACCCCGGTCGCCCGCCTGACGCCCGTCACTGTCGGCGGTGTCGTGGTGTCCAACGCAACACTCCACAATGAAGATGAGATCGCACGCCTCGGCGTGAAGCCGGGAGACACGGTCGAGGTGCAGCGGGCCGGGGATGTGATTCCACAAATCCTCCGTGTCGTGACGGACGGTGGCGGTGAGCCGTTCCAGATGCCGCAGAGGTGCCCGATCTGCGAGTCGGCAGCGATCCGTGAAGTTGACGAGAAGGGCGAGGAAGATGTTCGCCGCCGCTGCACGGGCGGGTTGATCTGCGCCGCGCAGGCCGTCGAGCGCCTGAAGCACTTCGTGTCCCGTAAGGCACTAGACATTGATGGCCTTGGCGCGAAACAGATCGCGCTTTTCTACGAGAAAGGCTTGCTCGCCGGGCCTCAGGATATCTTCCGCCTTGTGTCAAGGATTGAGGCCGCTGGCCTTCCGCCGCTCTCGGAGTGGGAGGGTTTTGGAGAAACCTCCGCACGGAAACTGATCGATGCCATCGATGCTCGCCGGCAACCAGACTTTGACCGGTTTCTCGCCGGGCTCGGCGTCCGCCATGTGGGGGAAACAACCGCCGGGCTCTATGCGCGTAACTTCATCTCATGGGATGCGTTCTGGGGTGCGGTCCACGCCGCCGCCGAAGAGGGGGAAGAGGGCGAGGCCTTTGCCGCGCTCACCGCGATTGACGGCATCGGTGCCACGGCGGCCCGCGCGCTCGTTGCCTTTGTGCGCGAGCCCCATAATGAAGAGATGATGACGGCGCTTTTGTCCGAGGTTTCCGTTCAGGATGCTGAGGCGGCCAGCAGCGACTCGCCGGTCGCCGGCAAGACCGTTGTCTTCACGGGCGCGCTGGAGAAGATGACCCGCGATGAGGCCAAAGCCCGCGCGACGGCGCTCGGCGCGAAGGTCTCAGGCTCGGTGTCTAAGAAAACTGACCTCGTCGTCGCAGGCCCCGGTGCGGGCTCCAAGCTGAAGAAAGCCGAAGACCTCGGGATTGAAACGCTGACAGAAGATGAATGGCTGGATCTGATTGGGGTCTAAGCGCGACTGATGGCGATGGCTGTGTTCTGGACATCGCTGAACACGTCCTGCACCATCCTGCGCTTCTAAACAGGGGAGTTGGAAGAATTACTACGGATCGCAATTACGAGCCTATGACCAAGGCTGAAGTTGTCGCCGCTCAGCGCGCCTGGGCTAAGTACGTCACCGACCAGGATGTCGACCAGCTTCTGGACCTGTATGATTTCGGTTCCCCGGATGAGCCGCTCCTGTTCAAGCCGACGCTTGCAGACGTTATTCGTTTGGATCGTGCCGGCGCTCGATCCTATTTTGTTGGCGGCGATCCAGATTATCCACACGATCATGGTTTCCTGAACCGGGGCTGGAAACATGTTGAATTCCAGAGCGCCGTCGGCCCGATTCTGAAGGCGGGCGGCCTCGGTTACAAAGATATGGGCCACTACACCTTCATCGATGGCGATGGGAATGCGACCCGCGCCGATTACACCTTCGCCTATCACAAGCTGGATGGGCGCGTGCTGATTTCACTGCACCACTCCTCGCTGACCTGGTTTCCGCCGGTTGAGGACTAACGGTGCGAAGGCCTTACGGTCGGAGTCGGGCTCAGGCGTTCGCCGCGGCCTTCGCCGCTTTCTTGCGTTCATGCGGATCGAGATAAATCTTCCGTAGACGGATATTCTCCGGTGTGACCTCGACCAGCTCGTCATCAGAGATATAGGCGAGGCTCCGTTCCAGCGTCATCTGCAGGGGAGGGGTCAGGCGTACCGCTTCGTCTGAGCCGCTCGCGCGGACATTGGTGAGCTTCTTGCCCTTCAGCACATTCACTTCCAGATCATTATCGCGCGTATGCTCACCAATGATCATGCCCTGATACACCTTGTCTCCGGGATGGATCATCATCGGCCCGCGATCTTCCAGATTCCACAGCGCGAAGGCGACAGCCTCGCCCTTGTCCATAGCGATCAGCACGCCGGTATGGCGGCCCTGGATCTTGCCCTTGTGCGGCTCATAGGCGTGGAACACGCGGTTCATGATCGCGGTGCCGCGCGTATCGGTCAGCAGCTCGCCCTGATAGCCGATCAGGCCGCGCGTCGGCGCGTGGAACACCATGCGCGTGCGACCCGCCCCGGAGGGTTTCATCTCCAGCATCTCGGCCTTGCGCTCGGACAGCTTCTGCACGACCGCGCCGGAATGCTCATCATCCACATCGATGACGACTTCCTCGACCGGCTCCAGCCGCTCGCCATTCTCGCCGGTCTGATAGACGACCTGCGGGCGCGATACGCCGAGTTCAAACCCTTCCCGCCGCATCGTCTCGATCAGCACCGCAAGCTGAAGCTCGCCCCGGCCGGAGACGACAAAGGCCTCGGCCTCGGCGGAGCGTTCGACTTTCAGCGCGACATTGCCCTCAGCCTCTTTCACGAGGCGACCCCAGATCACGCGGGAGGTGACATGCTTGCCTTCGGTCCCGGCCAGCGGGGAATCATTGACGCGGAAGGTCATGGAGATCGTCGGCGGATCAATCGGCTGGGCTTCGATTGGCTCGGAAACGTCCGGCGCGCAGAGCGTATCGGCAACGTTCGCCTTGGTCAGGCCGGCAAGCGAGACGATGTCGCCGGCCACCGCTTCCTCGATCGGCACGCGCTCAAGCCCGCGAAACGCCAGCACCTTGGAGACGCGGCCCTGCTCAACCAGCGATCCGTCGCGCGCCAGTGCCTTGATCGTCTGGTTCGGCTTCACGGAGCCGGACGCCACGCGCCCGGTCAGGATACGGCCGAGGAACGGATCGGCGGAGATGGTCGTCGCCAGCAGGCGGAACGGGCCATCCTCGGTCGCCGGGGCAGGGACATGGTCCACCACCATCTGGAACAGCGCGTCCATATCCGTGGTTGGCGCGTCATAATCGGTCGCCATCCAGCCATTCTTGGCCGAGCCATAGAGCATTGGAAAATCAAGCTGCTCATCGGTCGCGCCAAGATTGGCGAACAGGTCGAACACCTCGTCGATCACTTCGTCCGGGCGGCTCTCCGGCTTGTCGATCTTGTTGACCGCCACGATGGGGCGCAGCCCGACTTTCAGCGCTTTGCCGACGACGAATTTCGTCTGCGGCATCGGCCCTTCGGCGGCGTCCACCAGCACGATGGCTCCGTCCACCATATGCAGGATCCGCTCGACTTCCCCGCCAAAGTCGGCGTGTCCGGGCGTGTCGACGATATTGATGCGCACGCCATTCCAGTCGACCGAAGTCGTCTTGGCGAGGATGGTGATACCGCGCTCGCGCTCCAGATCATTAGAGTCCATGGCCCGTTCTGCCACCTGTTCGTTCTCGCGGAACGTGCCGGATTGGGCCAGCAGCTTGTCGACCAGCGTGGTTTTGCCGTGGTCAACGTGGGCGATGATCGCGATATTGCGCATGGGCTGCGTCTCGGCCATGGCGGAATTCCCGTAATTGCTGCGGCGCACATACACGGGGCCGCGAGGCTTGGCTACGCTTAGCGTTCAGCGGAACAGTCGGCGCACGGGTGCGTTGCGTAATGGAAGCTGGGAGATCCGGTGATGACAGATGAAGAAGATCGCGCCGCCCATACGCCCGGCCCGGAAGAAGCGGAGAACTTTCGCCGCATAGCGGACTTGCTCGACACGCAATTCAAACTGCCCGGGCTTGGCATGCGCATTGGCCTGGATGGCCTGCTCGGTCTCATTCCGGTCGTTGGTGACACCATGACAGGCGCGCTCGGCCTCTATGCATTGTCCACGGCGCACAGGCTGAAGCTGCCATGGGGCGCACGCCTGAAAATGGTCTGGAATATCGGCGTGGATATGCTGATCGGCGCGATCCCGCTGGTCGGCGATATCTTCGACTTCGCCTTCCACGCCCATGCGAAGAATTACGCGATCATCGCCAAGCACCTGGAACGCCGGAAGCGCCGCGCCGGGCGTTGATCCAGCGCGAGTTGAGCACTGGCCCGTGCCCGGTTTTCTGTAGCATAGGGCAACGCGCGCATCGTATAGACGAAACATGGCCTATCTAGAGAAGCGCCTCGGCGGGGGCGAGCACATCATTCATCGCGGCCGCTTTCACTGGCTCGGCTATGCGCAGGCATGGCTCGCACTGCTCTTTCTCGGCATCCTTCTCGTGGGCATCTACATCTTCGCGCGAATGATGCTGATCCGTTTGACCACGGAAATGGTCGTCACCAATCAGCGCGTGGTCCTGAAGCGCGGCTGGCTCAGCGTGGATGTCGACAGCCTCACGCTCGAAGCCGTCGAAAGCATCAAGATGAAAGAGAGCCTGCTTGGCCGGATCCTGGGCTATGGCCGCGTGATGATCAGCGGGAAGGGGGAGCTACACATCGATTATCCCTCCATGGCCAAGCCGGACGAATTTGCGCAGGCCCTTGAAAGCGCCCGTAGCGGAGCGGTAGCTGCTCAAGGCACTGGCGAGCCTCCGGAGCCCTTCGACGCCCCGAAGGCTTCTTAGAGAAGCCTGCTGCATGCGAGCGGGCCACAACCCATTGCCTTACCAGCTTCAATCAATTAGTTATCATGATAATCAATTAAGGCCCGTCATGACCCCGCTGCATGTTTTCGCGAAAATCACCCCGAAGCCGGAACACTTCGAGGCTGCGCGTGCGGCCATCCGCGGCATCCTTGCTGAGACCCGCGCAGAGGAGGGGTGCCGGTCATTCGATCTCTTTGAGAATGAAGATGAAGGTCATCTCTACCTCATCGAGGAGTGGGCGGGCCCATCCGCGCTCGAAGCCCATTACGCCCAAGCCTACACAATGCGTGTTTTCGAGCAGTATCAGGACTGGCTCGCCGAAGACCCCGAGATCCACAGAATGTGGGTGGCCTGATCTGCCATGTTTTTCCTGGCGGAGCTTCCCACGCGCGACATGATCGATGGCTATGCTGGCCGCCACGCTCCGGGGCAGGGACAGGCCATCGAAGACACGCTGCTTCTGCTGCGGCGCGCCAGCGCTCTGATCAGGCAGCTCGACACCTACTTCGCCGGGCACGGCTTCTCTCAATTGCGCTTTTTGACCCTGATCGTGATTGATCGCGAGCCTGTCCGCGACTGGCTCTCCTTTTCCGAAGTCGCCTCCCGGCTCGACGTGTCCCGGCCGGTTGTTTCGCGAACCGTGCGGTCGCTGGTCGAAGACGGCTTCCTCACCGAGCGGCCCGACGCCGATGACAAGCGATCGAGACGGCTCAGCCTGACCCGCAAGGCGTCCGGTAAACTTGACGCGCTCCTGCCGGGCTACTTTGAAATCATCGCCGCTCATGCGGCCTCTGACATGTAAAAGACCCGGCCAATGAGGCCGGGTCTCCACACTCTACGCGGTACGCAACACCACTCTACTCACATCGCAGGCCGCGCTTCGGCAGGAAAACTGCCGCTACTGGCCCTTGCGTTGTTTTACATCCGCTTCGCCGGCTTCGGCGCGGTCGGCTTCATTGAAGATGATCTCTTCATCTTCGCCCTTGCCATAGTCACGCGATTTCCGGGCGAGGGTTTCCATGGACTGGCTCAGCTGGCCCGCGCCAACGGCCATCGACTTGGCACCCGAGACACCGACGGCCTCGGCATCGTCAAAGTTTGCAAACTCGGCCCCGAGGAACACGACTTCCCAGCCGCGCGCGCGGGCCCGGTCGAGCGCGGCGTTCGCGCCGTCCTTGGTGATCTCACGGGAGGAGTTCTCCATCCCGTCGGTCATGATCACGATCACCGCTTTCTCCGGCGCATCGGTTTCAGCCAGCGCCACCATGCGGCCGATGGCATCGAACAGCGGCGTCATCCCGCGCGGTGAGGCTTCATCGGATGTCACCGGAGCCCACGTCTCAGGCTCGACATCCTTGCGCAGCACATCGAATTGCAGGCTCTCCTGATAGTCGAACACGGCCAGCGTCACGGCTGTCTCAAGATCATCGGCCTCGCCTTCTTCAGGCGTGCCGACGGAGCCGGCATAGGCGTTCACAGATCCCAGCGCCTCGTCCCAGATGGACGACATGGAACCGGTACGGTCGAGCAGGATATAGGAATGGACGGCTTGGTCGGACGGCACGATGGAGACCTCATTGACAGGTGGGGCAGGTTTGGCGGGGCTCGCGCAGGCCATGAGCGGGATGGCTGTGGCGGCGGCGAGTGCGAAAGCGAGTGTCTTCATCTGGGCGTCCTCCCGGTTGGCGATGACCCCAATGTCACACCCCATTACGGCGCGGTAATGGTCCAAGGGCGCCGATTTCGCCCTGCCTGCGGCTTGCCAGCGCCGTCCGGGTGCCTAGTGTGCGCCGCGTTTCGTTCATTCTGAGGTCATGTCCATGTCAGCCGCCCCCAAGAAAGTCGTCCTCGCCTATTCCGGCGGCCTCGATACCTCCATCATCCTGAAATGGCTTGAGGTCGAGTTCGGCTGCGAAGTGGTCACCTTCACCGCCGATCTTGGCCAGGGCGAGGAGCTGGAGCCCGCCCGTCAGAAGGCGCTGCAAATGGGCGTGCCGCCCGAGCATATCTTCATCGAGGATCTGCGCGAGGAATTCGTGGCCGAATATGTCTTCCCCATGTTCCGGGCCAATGCCGTCTATGAGGGCGTCTACCTGCTCGGCACCTCCATCGCCCGCCCGCTGATTGCCAAGCGGCAGATCGAAATCGCGCAGGCCGTCGGCGCGGATGCGGTCTGTCATGGCGCGACAGGGAAGGGGAATGATCAGGTCCGCTTCGAGCTCGGTTATTACGGCCTCGACCCGGACATCAAGGTCATCGCCCCCTGGCGCGACTGGGAGTTCAACTCCCGCACAGACCTGATCAATTTCGCCGAAGCCCACGGCATCCCGGTGCCGACCGACAAGCGTGGGGAGGCTCCGTTCTCCGTTGACGCCAACCTCCTCCACACAAGTTCGGAAGGCAAAGCGCTGGAAGATCCGGGCGTTGAAGCGCCTGACTTCGTCTATCAGCGCACCGCCCATCTGGAAGACGCGCCCGACACGCCGGAGACCATCACCATCGGCTTTGAGAAAGGCGATGCCGTCTCAATCAATGGCAAGGTGCTGTCCCCGGCCGCGCTTCTGACAGAGCTGAACGAGTATGGCCGCAAGCACGGCATTGGCCGGCTGGACCTGTTGGAGAACCGCTTTGTTGGCATGAAGTCGCGCGGCATCTACGAGACGCCCGGCGGCACCATCCTGCTCACTGCCCATCGCGGCATCGAGCAGATCACGCTCGACCGCGGCGCAGGCCACCTCAAGGACGAGCTGATGCCGCGCTATGCCGAGCTCATCTACAATGGCTTCTGGTGGAGCCCGGAGCGCGAGATGCTGCAGGCCGCCATCGACCATTCCCAGCTCTACGTCACCGGCGAAGTCACCCTGAAACTCTATAAGGGCGGCGCTCACCTTGTCGGGCGCACCTCGCCTTACTCGCTCTACTCAGAAGACATCGTCACCTTTGAAGACGATCACGGCGCCTACGACCAGAAAGACGCTGAAGGCTTCATCAAGCTGAATGCGCTACGTCTGCGTTTGCTGGCCGGACGGGACAAGCGGGCAGGGCGGAATTAGGGGATGTCCGGCGGAGATTGGACCGACGAAGAAAACAATCTCATCGTTCGTGATTACTTCGACATGCTCCGCTCCGAACTGGTGGGGAAGGGCTATAACAAGGCCGAACACAATAGAGAGTTGCAGAAGGTCTTAAGGTCGAGATCTCGTGGTTCGATCGAGTTCAAGCATCAAAACATTAGCGCCGTTATGCTAGGGCTGGGTCAGCCATGGATCGATGGATACAAACCGGCCTCTCAGTTTCAGGCATCATTGGTTGATGCGGTTCTGCGGGAATTGCCGGACGGCGAAACATGGGTGGAAGCTGTGTCGGGCGATCGACTTGGGCGGTCGAAGCTAAAGCCGGGCGTCCGCGATCCGTCGACCCTTTGGGTCGGGCCGCCACCTACGCAATCGAATGAGCCTCCCCCGGTTGATGCAGAACGCATGGCGATCATTGCGAAGAAGTATGATGTTGCTGCTCGCGATCAGCGGAACCGGAAACTCGGTGACGACGGCGAAGAATATGCTTTCGACTATGAGAAGTTCCGACTTCGCAAAGACGGTCGGATTGATCTTGCTGATAGAGTTGTTTGGACGTCGAAGTTTGAGGGAGACGGTGCTGGTTTTGACATCTCCAGTTTTGAAGCTGATGGAGCGCCTCGGTTGCTAGAGGTGAAAACCACCAACGGCTGGCATCGAACACCATTTCATATCTCAAAAAACGAGCTGGACGTTGCCGATTCCAATCGACAGAATTGGGTGCTGTTCCGAATCTATGAGTTTGCGAAGAACCCCAAAGCCTTCGAGCTGAGGCCTCCTCTAGAAGAGCGTGTTGAGTTGACGGCGATGAGCTTCAAAGCTTCACCCAAATAGACCTGTCACAAAAATATCTTAAACAAAATGCGATAAGATATGATCCGGCTCTTCAAGCCCTTCGTATAGGGGGCGTGTTGGTTGAACACAGCAGCAAAGAAGAGACCTCCCAATGACGTTTACGCTCAAGACCACGCTGGCCGCCGCCATGCTTTCCGCCGCCGCGCTGACCGCTTGCGGTCACGCCATGGCCGACGGACACGGCAAGGCTGAGATGGCCGCTGAAGCGCCAGCCGGTGAAACCATCGTGACCATCGCCGCCGGCAATGAAGACCTCTCCACGCTGGTCGCCGCGGTCACCGCGGCTGACTTGGTCGACACGCTGAACAGCGACGGCCCGTTCACGGTCTTTGCGCCGCCAAACAGCGCCTTCGACAAGTTGCCTGAAGGCACGGTCGAAACGCTGGTGCAGCCTGAGAACAAGGAAACGCTGACCGGCATTCTCACCTATCACGTCGTCGCCGGTGAAGTGATGGCCGCAGATCTCGTCGCCGCCATTCAGGGCGAGGAAGACGGCACATTCGAAATAACCACCGTCAACGGCGCAATCCTGACCGCGTCCATCGTGGACGGCGCGCCGATCCTCACCGATGCGGCGGGTAACACCTCCAACATCATCGCGACGGATGTCGATGCCTCGAACGGCGTCGTCCACTTGATCGATACGGTCGTCATGCCGGGCTAAATCGGCTGACCTCCAGTGCGACGATGGCCCCGGACTTTGCGCCGGGGCCGTTTCATTTGGGGGGAAGGGCGGGCTGTTGCAGGGCCATAAAAGTATCTCTACCCAAATTGGACGCAATCAGAGCGAGGCTAGGAAAATGCCCAAGGAAAAGAAATCAGATGACGTCCATATCCCTGTGCCCGACGGCATCTCAAAAGAGCAGATCATGCGCGTGGTCGAGCGCGCTGCGGAGGCGGCAGGCCTGTATATCTCGCATATCGGCGGCTACTCCCGAACTAAGTTCCCGAACTCGATTCATTGGCACTTCAAACGAGACAAGTCCGAGCCCGGCTTGATCGATGCAACCTTCTGGGATGTGAAGTCTCTCCTGTGGCTGATGATCCGCCATCGCGAGCCTGCATGGGTTCATGAAACTGCGCCCCTGCTCGAAGCGGCTATGCTGGCTGAGCTCGAACATCTTCGTTCTGCCTGAGGTCAGAGTCTGGTTTTCGGCTCTGGCGTCGCACCGAGCGTACCGCTCAGTCGCCGAATTTGCGCGCGATGTAGAAGCCATAGCTCACATAGTCCGAGAAGCGTCTGTAAAGCGCGATCTCTTCCGCCTCCGCCTCGACAATCGCCTTGGCGTCCGCCGAATGCTTCTGCCGCTCTAGGAAGGCATCGAAGCGGCTCTCCAACGGATGATAATAGTTGTCGAGCCAGCAATGCTTGCCGAGCGGGAAGTAGCCGACGGGCAGGTAGCCATGCGTTTCGAGCTGTTTCAGCTTCGTCGAAGCGATGGCGACTTCCGGATACTCTCGGTCCCAATGCGCGGTGAGTTCGTCTGGCCGGTCCGTGGTCAGCCAGATCAGTTCAGAGACGGCGAGAATCCCGCCCGGCTTCAGAAACCGCCGCCAGGCCTGAATGCCGTTTTCGAAGCCGATATTGTAGATCGCCCCTTCAGACCAGATCACGTCCAGCGCACCATCCTCGAACGGCAAGTCGTCCATGGAGGCATGTAGCAGATTGATACGCTCCATGATGCCAAGGCTTTCCGCGCGCTGCCGGAACGTCTCCAGCATGGGCGCGGCAAGGTCGATGGCGGTGATGTCAGCATTCAGTTCGTTGGCGAGCACGAAGGTCGAGGCTCCCGTCCCGCATCCAATATCGGCGATCTTCAGCGGCTCTGACCGATCAAGACCTGACAGGGTGATCGCCAGCAGTGTTTCATCATCGCCGCCGGGCCCCTGACGCGTGCCATCCCCATGCAGGTCGCTCATGAGCGAGAGATAATCCATTCAGCGCGCCTCCTTCGAAGTGGTCTTGAACCGCCGTGAGCGCATAAGAGACACCAGCTTTCTCCGATGCCTGCCAGCGGACAAATACCTACTTGCCGTTATCGAAAATCAATAATATTGATAGTCGATAAATCACATCGGGCTGGTGAGGAAGGTTTATGTTACCCATCATTGTTTTCTTTCATGTCGCAACCGGGGCTGTCGCGGTTCTGGCCGGGGCCGTGGCGGCGACAAGCCGAAAGGGAAAAACCGCTCACATCTCGGCAGGACGGCTATTCGTCCTTCTGATGTCGGCGTCGTCCATCCTCGGAGCCGTCCTCGGACTGATCAGGATCGACCAGTTCTTCATCACCTTCTTCGCCGGAATTCTCGGAACCTACCTCGTCCTGTCGGGCTGGTTCGCGGCCAACCGGCACGGCTCCGGCACACGTGCGGTCCCGTGGGGCCTCGGTCTCGTCAACGCCGCGAACTGCGCAGCTCTCATCCTCATCGGTCTTCGCGCGCTGTCCAGCAGCGAGGGCGAGATGTTGGGTTTCGCTGGGGAGGACTATCTGTTCCTGGCTGGTATGTCGGGCATCGCCTTGCTGCTGGATGCCAGTCTCGTCTTCCGCAACCGCCTGTCAGCGAAACATAGAACAGCCCGTCACCTATGGCGAATGCTGCTCGGCTTTTTCATCGCCGCCGGATCGGCCTTCACCGGCCCGGGCGCAAAGGCTTTTCCTGAGTGGGCTCAACAGTCGGGGATCCTGTCCGCCCCGGAACTCCTGATCATGCTCCTGATGGTGTTTTACCTTGTACGGACAATTTTCTTCTCATCGCCAACGCGCTCTGGCAAAGGCACGGTTCAGCCAAACTGAGGCCGATCAAAAATGGACAAGGTGAGGGCTGCCGCTTTAGTCGATCGGCGTGAAGCTATCAACGGCCTGATCTAGAATGGCTTGTGCGTCATCAACATCCCCAAAGCCTGAGCTGACCATGTCGCCATCCTGTCCCTTGTAGTTGCTGAACCAGATCGAGACGATGTCTCGAACGCCGGGATATTCAGCGTCGAGCTGAGCCATGTTTTCGATCCCGGAGAAGGGGGAGCGCTCGGTCATCACAGCGATCAGCTTGTCGTCCTGCTCTCCGTCATCGAGCATCTTCATTACGCCGATCAGCCGGACATCGAGGATCGCCCCTCGTGGTGCTGCCTGGCCCAGTACAAGAACGTCCAGCGGGTCTCCATCGCCGCCGAGCTCTTTCGGCAGGGCGGTGCCGGGAATGAACCCGTAATTTCCGGGATAGCCCAGATAATCGACAACTCTTGGTTCGTTGTTCCGAAACTCCCAGTTCACGGAATGCGGGTTGTGCTTGTCCAACTCCCACTTGGCTGACGTGCCGGTCGGGATTTCGACAATGGCTTTGAGTGTACCGCCGGGCGTACGCGGGGACATCTCCATCAGGTTCGTGGCGCCAGTGATCGTGTAGGGATCGGTTTGCTCCATGTCTGCGTTGTGGCGAACGGTGTCATGATGAGCGAGATCAGTTTCCCCGCTGGCAAGCGGGGCGATAATTGCTACGGTAAACGCCGCGATGATCATGGATGCGATGCGCATCAAGGGACTCCTGAATCGGTTATGCGTGTTTCGGGGCTAGCAGCGCGGCATCACGTCGGTATGACAACTCGAATGCTGGTGCGGCTCTCGAGTTGCCGCCGGTTGAAATTGTTTCCGCAAGACGATTACTTCGCCCATGATCCGCACCTACACACCCTCTGACCTTGCTCGGCTCCACGCCATCAATGAGGCCTCGACTCCCAACGTGTCCAAGGAGACCGAGCGGAGCCTCGCCGCGTGTTTCGCAGCGGGCATCTGCCTCGTCGCGGTCGATGCCGATGACTCCCCCATAGGCTTCCTCTCACTGGTTGAGCCCGGCGCAGATTATCGGAGCCCTAACTATGCCTGGTTCGAGGCGCGGGGTGGCGACTATGTCTATGTCGATCGCATCGCGTTCTCGCCTGAAACGCGCGGGCAGGGGCTTGGCCCGAAGTTATACGAAAAAGCCTTCGAGCGGTTTGCAGGCCGGCGCTCGGTCATGGTCTGCGAGATCAACACGCTCCCGCCCAATCCAGGCTCGATGCGGTTCCATGAGCGGCTCGGCTTTCGCGTGGTTGGCCATGCCGCTCATGATCCGGGCGTCTATGAAGTCGCCTTTCTGGAACGCTCGCTCTAGGCCTTTTTCTTGCGCCGGATGCGCGGCCAGATGAGGCGCAGCCACACCCAGAGCAGGGCCCCGATGAGCAGCAGCCAGGGCAGGCCGATCGCAAAGGCGGTCACCACCGCGCCGACCGCCTCAAACAGCGTCCGGAAGAAGCCGCCAAAGGCGCGGGACAGCGGATCGAAAGTAGAGCTCGACACCACGGCCGGCTTGGTTTCGTAGCTGATATTGAGCTCCGACATCGACACGCGAAGGCGCAGCGCTTTCAGGTAAGAGGTGGAAGCTTCAATCTCGCTGTTCACCCGCGACAGTTCGCGTTCAATGTTGAGCAGGTCAGACAGCTCGGCTTCCTCCGTCCCGAGTAGGTCTTCCAGCCGCTGGCGCAACTCGATCTTCGCGCGCAGGCGCGCATCTGTGTCGATGATCTGGCGAGTCAGATCCTCCGAACTCGTCGAACGGGAGGATACCTCCCCGCCTGCGCCCTCAGCCTCGGCATCGACGCCGGCAAGAAATGTTTCGATCCAGTCTGGCTGCGCCCGCAGGTTCAGCGAGGCGTAAACCCAGTCTTCCGAGGAGTTGTTCACGGTTGAATTGGTGATGATGCAGGTCTCGACACCGGCGGTACGGCAGGCTTCCGCCTGGCGTTCCATCATCGCCGCGACTTCCCGAGCCGGCAGGCGAAGGCTCAGCGCATGGCGATAGGCGATGTATTGCTCGCCGGCCTCAGGCGCGGGCGCGCCGTCCGGAGATGGCTCAAGCTGGGGGCTCGCATTCAGGGTCGGCGGTGGCGGGGATGCCGGTGCCGCAGCTTCCTTTGAATACATATTGGCTGAGCCAAGGATGCCCTCGTCGCGTTCATAACTGTCGCCTCCGCCGCCACAGGCCGTCAGCGCAAGCGTGGCCATCGCAATGCCGAGATACTTCATGCTCAAATCCTCCAGATCGCTGGGAATTCCGCAGCGTTTTCAGGAAACTGCCATACCTCCAAAGGCAGAACCAAGGCAGCCGCGCGAAGATTGGAAGGCGGCCAAAGCGTCAATATCGCACATGGCGGCGGGCGCGATCTCTCTCCAAATGCAAGGCGAAGGGAGCCGACCATGGCCAATCCAAATCCCGTTCTCGCCGGTTTGAGATCTCGATGCGGCACCTGCGGAGAAGGGAAGCTCTTCTCGCGCTATCTGGTGTTCAAGGACAATTGCGATGTTTGCGGACAGGACTTTTCCGTCGCTGACACAGCGGACGGACCAGCCTTCTTTGCCGGGTTCGCCACGCTGATTCTGCTGGCCCCGTTCTACTTCATGCTGCCAATGATGGAGCTGCCGCTCTGGCAAACCATTCTCGGCTATCTCATGATCATCGCGGCGACATTTGGCCTGTGCCTGGCCATGCTGCCGCCGCTGAAGGGGATGCTGTTCAACCTGCAGATCCGGCACAAGGCCGAAGAGGCCAAGTTCGAAGACATTGGGTCGCCCTAGAATAACGCTAGCTGAGCAGCGCCTTCTCATCCCGTTCGCCAGTCCGGATGCGGATGACGGTGTCAAGCGCGCGGATGAAGATCTTGCCGTCGCCAATCGTGCCGGTATTGGCGGCACCGATGATGGCTTCGGCCGCGCGTTCAGCTTCTTCGTCGGCGCAGGCCACCTCGATTTTTACCTTTGGCAGCAGGCGCACTTCATACTCCGCGCCGCGATAGACCTCTGTCTTGCCTTGCTGGCGGCCGTAGCCGCGCACTTCAGAGACCGTCAGGCCCGAAACACCTGCTTCGGACAACGCATCGATCACGGCATCGAGCCGGCTCGGTTTGAAAATCGCTGTTACCAGTTTCATGTCAGCACACCCTTGTAATGTCTCGTCTTACCTAAGCTGCGTCGGCTTGTCGCCGTCAATCACGTGCCACCGGAGGGCTTATCGCGCGCTTTCGGTGCCTCATTTCTGGGCAGCGCTGCCGCGCCCTTGCGCGCTTTGACGGCTGAAAGCGCCGGTGCGGCGGCCGATCCGCGGGGATTTATGTAGAGTCGTTTCACCGCTTCAACGAGCACGACGCCGCCGAATCCGGGATAAACAAGCTCTCCCGCCCGCTCCCACGCATCAGCGGCCGATGTCACCAGAGACCATGACACCGGCGGCATATGCAGGGCATGGGCACTTGCGGTGACCTGGAATGAGGCATCCGACAGTAGGGCAACCAGCTGGGTTTTCGTCCACGGCCTGCCATGCCCGAAGGGGGTCGATTCCGCTCGCGCCCAGAGGCCTCGCCGGTTCGACGCGGCAACGACAATTCGCCCTTCCGGGGCCATGACCCGCCACAACTCCCGCGCCATGGAGCGGGGAGAGTCCGCCTCTTCAAAGCCGTGAAAGACAATTGCACGGTCAAAAAGTCCGTCTCCGAAGGGAAGGCGGGCCTCGTCTGTCTTGACGCTCGCCCCGCCGCGATCGGTGGCTCTCCATTCGCAGACACCCTGTCCAACGGGCATGGCCGCAATGCAGCGCTTCGCACCGGTCAGGCTGCCCAGCAGCGGCGGCGCATAGCCGAGCCCCAGCACGGACAGGCCCTCCGCGCCGCCCCAAAGCGCATCGATCTTTCCGGCGATCACACCGGAGGCAGCCTGCCCGAGGCGGCCAGCGTAAAATCGTTGCAGTTTGACGGCGTCCTGACGCATGAACGCTCCTGTGCTAGGCGAGGTAGAACCTGCTGATGAGGCTTACATAATGTTGACCGTCCACCAATTCCCTTGCCTTTCCGATAATTACGGCTTTCTCGCCCATGATGAAGCCACTGGCGAAACCACAGCAATCGATACGCCCGATGCCGAAAAGTACCTGTCGGAGGCGCAGGCGCAGGGTTGGACAATTACGCAGATCTGGAACACGCACTGGCATCCCGACCATGCGGGTGGCAATCAGCGTATCAAGGACGTGACGGGCTGCCATATTGTCGGCCCGAAAGGTGAGTCTGAGAAAATCCCCGGAATCGACAGAGCGGTTGGCGGCGGAGACGTCGTAAAGTTGGGAAATCTGGAAGCCACGGTGATCGATGTGCCGGGCCATACACTCGGCCATGTTGCTTATCACATGCCATCGCAGAGCACCGCTTTCGTTGGCGATGCGCTCTTCGCGCTTGGCTGCGGGCGCGTATTCGAAGGCGATCCGGCGATGATGTGGGACAGCCTGTCCCGCCTGAAGGCGCTGCCCGGCGACACGACCATCTACTGCGCACACGAATACACGCAGGCCAATGCGCGATTTGCGATCACGATCGATCCCGACAACACCGCGCTGCAGGCTTATGTCAACGAGGTCGAGGAGAAGCGGGCAAAAGGCGAGTGGACGGTGCCAACGATCCTGCGCCGTGAGCGGGATGCCAATCCGTTCCTGCGGGCAGATGATACCGGCCTTCAGATCGCTATGGGACATGCGGGCGACCCGGTTGCGACGTTTGCAGAAATTCGTGGCCGGAAAGACCGCTTCTAGTGCGATCTGTTTCTGGTGATCTGGGGGCCGGAGAGATCATCCGGTTGCTCGGCATGAGCCCACATCCCGAAGGCGGGCACTACGTAGAAACCTTTCGCAGCGAAGAGGCGGGCGATGCACGCCCTGCGGCAAGCGCGATCTACTACCTGTTGCAGGCCGATGAAGTCTCCAGGTGGCATCGTGTCGATGCAGACGAGACATGGCTTTGGCATGCTGGCGGGCCGCTCGCCCTGACGCTTTCGCCGCCGGATGGAAAGGGGGCCAAACCCTACCAGATCGGTCCGGATCTGCGTGCCGGCCAACGCCCGCAATGTGTTGTCCCCGCCAACCACTGGCAGACGGCGGAGACCCTGGGCGCATGGACGTTTGTGTCTTGTATTGTCGCACCTGCTTTTGACTTTGGCCGATTCGAGTTAGCGCCTGTAAACTGGCGTCCGGAGGTCTGAATGCGCAAACTGATCCTGCTCATCGCGATTGCATGCGTGCTCGCCGTGCTCGGGATTCGTGAAGTCATGGGCGGTGTCACCGGCGGGTATGCCGGTAATATCGATTTCCCGAATGCGTCGAACGCGGAACGCGCGGCATGGATGCAGAAAGTTGCACAAGCCGAGGAGCGTCGGCTGATCGCAGCCGCAAGAGCCAGCATTCACGACGGCGATCTAAGCCGGATTGGCGAGCGCGTGGAAACAGCCGCAGCCAGGATGACCATCGTGCTCCGCTACGAAGAGGCTGTGACGCTGGATGAACCAGTGGGTCGCTTCCAGCGTCAGTTTCTCGACGAGTATTGCCAGCGGTTTCTGAGGACGCCCTCCTCAAAGCATGGCCTCACCTACATTGTGAGCCATCAGTATCCTGACGGTGATCGGCTGGTCGATGTGGAAGTCAATAACCGCTCCTGTCGGGGCAGGGGCGGCTGATCAACTCATCCTAACCGGCGATGTATTGTGCGCCATTGACCGTCATGGTTGCGCCCGTGATGAAGGCCGCCTCATCGGAGGCGAGATAGGCGCACATGGAGGCGATCTCTTCAGCCTTGCCCAGCCGGCCGACCGGGATTGTTGCGATGATTCCTTCGAGCACATTTTCAGGAACCGCGCGGACCATCTCAGTGTCGATGTAGCCGGGTGCGACCACGTTGACTGTTATGCCTTTCTTGGCCCCTTCCTGGGCGAGCGCCTTGGTGAAGCCTATGAGGCCAGCCTTGGCTGCGGAATAGTTGGCCTGACCGAACTGGCCTTTCTGTCCGTTGATCGAGGAGATGTTGATGACGCGGCCAAAGCCGCGCTCACGCATGCCTTCCCAGACCTGACGGGTCACATTGAAGGCGGATGTCAGGTCGACATCAATCACCTTGTCCCACTGCTCCTTCGACATCTTGTGGAAGGGACCGTCCCACGTGATGCCGGCATTGTTCACGACGATATCGATGGGGCCTAGATCGTTCTCGATGGCTTTCAGGCCCTCGCCCACGGCGTCGAAGTCTGAGACATCGAACTTGTAGGCTTTCACGCCGGTTGCATCGGTGAAGGCCTTGGCGGCTTCGTCGTTGCCGCCATAGTTGGCCGCCACATCATAGCCTTTCGCTTTCAGCAACTGGCTGATGCCTTCGCCAATGCCGCGCGTTCCGCCGGTGACGAGCGCTGTCTTTCCCATGGATATCTCCCCTGAAGTGTTGTTTTTGTGAGTTTCGATTTGCTGCGTGTGCTCAATAAGACCTTAAACGCTTTGCAGTAAAGGCAAAGGGCGTTGGAGGAATCTTCCTGCTTGTGCAATGATAACTAAGGATACAAATTGCTGCGCAGCATTTTTGTGCGGCGCAAGGGTGCGACATGGCGAAAAAGAAGCGAACTGACGGTCCGACCATCATCAAGAAGTACGCCAATCGGCGGCTGTATGACACGTCGACCTCGTCCTATGTGACGCTGGAGCATTTGTCTGAGCTCGTGCGCAAGGGCGTTGAGTTCGAAGTGCGGGATGCAAAGACCGGCGAAGACCTGACGCGGGCCGTGCTCACGCAGATCATTTTCGAGAAAGAGACCAAGGGAGACGGAGCGCTGCCTCTGAACTTCCTGCGCCAGTTGATCGGCTTCTATGGCGGCGGCGCGCAGACCATGCTGCCCGCGTGGCTCGACATGAGTATGAACTCGTTTGCTGAAAGTCAGGAACGCATGCGCAATGCATTGGGCGGCGCGAGCCCGATGGCGCTGTTCGAGAAACAGGCCAAGCGCAACGCGGCGATGTTCGAGAACGCGCTGCGCATGTTCATGCCTGGCCTCGCGCCGACGGACTCCATGCGCACGCGCCGGGAAGATCACGAGCGCGACGACACCAAGGAAGAATCCGAAGAAGCGCTCGATCCACTAAGCGCGATGCAGAACCAGATGGCCGAAATGCAGCGTCAGCTCGAAGCCCTTGCCAAACAGGGCAAGGGCTAGCCGCTAGAGCGGCGCGCAGGCCTGCGCCAGCCACGCGGCATCTTCGCCCTCAAGATCGGGGCCGATGATTTCCTGAACCCGCTGATGATAGGCATCGACCCAGGCGTGCTCATCCGGTGAGAGCAGGGCGGTGTCGATCAGGTCGCGCGAGAGCGGCGCGAATGTCAGACATTCAAAGCCGAGCATGTCGCGGTCGCCCCCGGCAATCGGGGCCGGCCCCGTTACATACTGCAGATTCTCGATGCGGATGCCGTAAGCCCCATCCTTGTAGAAGCCCGGCTCATTAGACACGATCATACCCGGCATGAGCGGTGTCGCATTCCAGCCCTTGGCGATGCGTTGCGGGCCTTCATGGACACCGAGATAAACGCCGACGCCATGGCCGGTGCCATGATCGAAATCGAGCCCGGCGCGCCACAAGGCATCCCGCGCGAGCGTGTCGAGGTGGGTGCCGGTCGTGCCTTCTGGGAACCGCGCGGTTGCCAGCGCAATGTGACCCTTCAGGACAAGCGTGTAGTGGCGGCGCATGTCAGCGCTCGGTGCGCCGATGGGAACCGTGCGCGTCACATCGGTTGTGCCATCAAGATACTGGCCGCCGGAATCAACGAGATAGAGCGTACCCTTTTCAAGCTTGCGATTGGACGCCGTCGATACGCGGTAGTGAGGCAGCGCGCCATTCGGTCCGGCACCTGAGATCGTCTGAAAGGAAAGATCCTTCAGCCCGTCCAACTCGTCCCGGAAGGCTTCCAGTTTCAGTGCTGCGTCAATTTCAGAAACCTCGCCGCTCTGCGCTTCAGTATCAAGCCAGCGCAGGAACCGTGTCACGGCAACGCCATCGCGCTCATGAGCTCGCCGTGTGCCGTCGATCTCTGCAGCATTCTTGCAGGCTTTTGCCAGGGCGACCGGATCGCGCTGGCGCAGGATCGTCGCGCCCGCCTGCTTTACCTGATCGAAGAACCAGGCGGAGGCGACGTCGGGATCGAGGCTGATAGTCTGTCCTGAAAGCGCGCCGAGCGCGGTTTCAAGCTCTGTCAACGGGCGCAGGGATACATCATTGCCAAGGTGATCGAGCAGATCAGGCGATGCCTTCGCTTCGTCGAGGAAAAGATCTGCCTTGCCGTCGGCGCGCAGGATGGCCCGTCCGAGCGGGAGCGGGGAGTGGGACACGTCCCCGCCACGAATATTGAAAAGCCACGCAATGGAGGCCGGTGCGGTGATAACAGCCGCATCTGCGCCATCTTCGGCGATGTCGGCGGCAATATCAGCGCGTTTGTCCGAAGAGGAGAGGCCGGCATGTTTCAATGCATGGCTGACAGCCGGGGCGCAGGGCTGATCCGGGCGGTCGCTGCCCCAGGCCAGATCGATTGGGTTCTCTTCGACCGCGCGTAGCTCAGCGCCCGCCTTTTCTGCGACCCGGGACAACGCCGTAACATCGTTCGGGCTCATCAGTTTGGGATCGTAGCCGATCGTCTGGCCTTTAAGCGACTGTTTTGTCAGCCATCCGAACGGTCCCGGATCGGGCAGGCCTTCAGTGTCGAAAAGCTCCGGCGCAAGCTGGTCAGCGGCCTGTAGCGTATAGCGGCCGTCAACAAAAACGACGGCTCGATCGGCAAAGATCAATGCGCAGCCCGCCGAGCCCGTGAAGCCGGTCGCCCAGCCAAGACGCTCATTCGCATCGGGCAGATACTCATTCTGATATTCGTCCTCATGCGGCACGTAAAACCCGTCCAGTCCCGCTGATTTGAGGGTTTCGCGAAGGCGGGGCAGGTGGGCGCGACCGTCTGACGGACCGCCCTGTACATCGAAGCTTTGTCTCATATTGATGGGATACTCCGCTCGGGCCGCAGGTGGAAGCGGCATAATAGCATTGCAATAATGCATTGAATAAATGACGGTCGCGTCATTCAATTTTAAGCTTCATGCCCTATGTCTCCTTTGCAAGCGCAGATTTCGCACTTGCGAGATGATTGGAAAGACAATGAAAACTGTAGAATACAACGCCAGTTCGGCTGACCATGTTGCGCCGCAGTACCGCGAAGAAGGCTTCGTCAACGAAGTAAACGGCCCGGTTCAGGCGACCCGTTTGAACGCGAAGTCCGCACCGCGTCCACGCATGCTGGCCCGCCGGGAAGCGCGCTGGGCCCGCCGCGCAGCGCGATAGGCTTTCAGGTCGACGACTTTCGGTTTCCGGAAGACGAGCGTTGACCAGCCATCCCGTCGGACACGGTCGATCAATGTCAGGCCGCGCCCCGCAAATGCCCCGCGTACTTGTGGTTCCTGATGGACGAGCAGCCCGGACAGGATGATCACGCCACCGGGGGCCGTGAGCGCTTCAATGTCCGGGGCCAGCCGCACGAGCGGTCGCGCCAGAATGTTTGCGAACACAATATCGTACGGCCCGCGCCGGCGCACAGTCGCATGCCGCGCGCCGCTCGCATGAAGCGCCCGGAACTTCGAAGCGACGCTGTTTTTCAGCGCATTCTCCCGGGCCACGTGAACACTGTCCTTGTCGATATCGGTGCCGACGGCAAAATCCGCGCCGGCCTTGAGCGCGGCAATCGCCAGCACACCTGAGCCTGTCCCCAGATCCAGCACCCGGCCCGCCCGGCGTTTGTTCAGCACACGCTGGAAGGCGAGCAGGCATCCAAGGGTTGTCCCATGGTGGCCTGTGCCAAAAGCGGGCCCTGCCTCGATCA
Organism: Hyphomonadaceae bacterium; assembly: GCA_028285145.1. GTDB lineage: Bacteria > Pseudomonadota > Alphaproteobacteria > Caulobacterales > Hyphomonadaceae > JANQQC01. The sequence goes on along the minus strand of JANQQC010000047.1, from coordinate 15,385 downwards.
GCACGCTTGTCTTCCCGGGGGAGGCGGTGGCCAGCGCATGGCTGCCGGCCACGATGAATCGCCCTGCGCGCACGGGTGGCAGGCCCTCAAGCGACATCGTCACCCAGTCCTGATCTTCCAACTCCTCAACGCGCGCATTCAGGTCAGGCCCGACCAGCTCCATGATGCCGGCACACCCAAACGCCTCCTCCAGACTGTTGGCATACACGTCGAGCCGCCAGCCTGAGCGTCCATCTTCTTTCATATCGACGGCACTGGCGGGCGATGGGTCCATATCCGCCAGCGCATTGCCGGTTTTCTCGATCACGGATCGCGGGCCTTTGGCGATGATCTGATAGGTTGGCATGACATTCACTAACGGTCGGCGTCGACAATATGCAGCGCCTAACCCGGACGGCGCACCGGCTCCACCCCTGCCGCCTGATAATCAGGCAGTGCCGCTTGCTAATTGAACGGAGCCGGGCAATCGGCGGCGTCGAGCATCCGGTCTCCGGGCGTGCCATTCTCAGCCAGTATGAGCGCCTGAGTCAGCCGTGCCTGCATCTCTTGCACGCTATTGCCCGGTAGGAGGCAAGTTAACAGCTCGCCATCGTCGCTGGCAATCACGGCGGCCAGTCCCGTCGCACCGCCATACCACTCCCACAGATATCCGGCCTGATGGGCAAGGGTCTTGCTCTCAATCCCGGCCATGATCGCTGATCGCCGCTCGCCGCGGGCATATGTCATGTTCAGATCCACTCGCCGGACACTCGTCTCAGTGAAACTCTCCAACGCCTCCGACAGGCGCGGATTGAGAATCTGACACTTGGGGCACCATTCTGCGGTATAATTCAGGACCTTCATGGCTGGCTCGGCCGATGCAAACGGGCCAAGGATGACCGTCAGAGCCGCAAGAATGGACCTGATCACTCGGACTCGGCTGGCTCGGGGATCGCCTCCGCGGCAGGGGCAAGTTCCTCGGCCGCTTCGCCGGAAGCTTCAGGCTCTTCGGCATCCAGCGCCTTCGCAATGCCCTCGCGGCGCGGATCGGCCGCGCCTTCAAGGCCATCTTCCCGAACAACAATCACGTGCAGGCCGGAGCCTTCGCCCTGACCCTGCTCCACCGTGTAGCCAAGCTCCTCAAGCGTTGCCGCCGCGCGCTCGCCATCGCTTGTGCTGGTTTCAACGCCAACCACATCGCCGCGTGCGATGATGTTCGGGAAGTTCACCGCTTCTTGTGCGGACATGTCCCAGTGCAGAACGCCCACCAGTGTCTTCGCGACAAAGGCAACAATCGAGTTCCCGCCCGGTGATCCGGTCACCATCATCAACTCACCGGTTTCCTTGTCGAAGACGAGGGTGGGCGACATGGAAGAGCGTGGCCGTTTGCCCGGTCCGGGGGCGTTGGCGACGGGCAGGTTGGCCACGCGGGGCTGGCGGGCAAAGTCGGTCAGTTCATTATTGAGGAGAAATCCGCCAACCATCCGGGAATTACCGAAAGCGGCCTCGACCGTCGCCGTCATGGAAACGGCGTTCCCGTCGCCATCAATAATCGAGATGTGTGTTGTTCCCGGAGCGTCCTCGGTCGGGTCCTGACCCCACATGCCCACCATCGGATTGCCGCCAAGCGCCACACCCGGATCACCGGGGGTCGAGGGGGCGTCAGAGGCGAACCGTTCTGTCGCTCGTACATCGAGATAATCCGGATTGATCAGATCGGCGGCAGGCACCTGAACAAAATCGGCATCGGCGACATAATGATCGCGGTCGGCATAGGCGAGACGCTGGGCATCGACAAAGGCCGCCATCACCATTGCATCATTGGTGGCATCCTCGCCGGTCGGGGCAAGGCGCTCATACAAGCCAAGGATCATGTTCTGAGCGACCCCGCCCGAGCTTGGCGGTGGGGCGGAACAAACACGTACCGTAGCATGCTCCGAGCAGAGCGCGCCGCGTGTTTTCACTTCATAGTTTGCAAGATCTTCCAGCGTCATGCCGGCCGGGCGCGGCTCTTCATTGGCCGTCGTCACGATCTTCTGCGCGAGAGAGCCTTTATAGAACGCATCCGGTCCGAGCAGGGACACCGTGCTCAGCGTCTCGGCATAATCCGGATTGGTCCGCACAAAGCCTTCCGCCAGCGGCTCGCCATCAGGATAGAAGTAAGCGGCGGAGACCGGGTGATCATCCAGTCTCACAAACTGGCGCAGGCGTGGATTGGCCAGCAGGTTGGCCAGGCGAGGGGAGACCTCAAATCCATCTGTTGCAAGGGCGATGGCCGGTTCGAACAGGTCGCCCCAGTCCGCCCGTCCATGGGCATCATGCGCGGTCTTGTAGAGCGCGACCTGCCCGGGAACGCCTGTCGCAAGACCTGCCTGCCAGGCATCGAGAAAACCAAGCGCCTCCCCATCCTCGATGAAATGCTCCGGCGTTGTCGCCATGGGTGCGGTTTCGCGCCCGTCATATACGCTGATCTGGTCGCTATCGCGCTCATAGACGATCATGAATGCCCCGCCGCCAATGCCGGAGCTCTGCGGTTCGACTAGGCCCAGCACCGCATGAACGGCAATCGCAGCGTCCACTGCGTGTCCGCCCGCCCGCAGAATCTCCAGTCCGGCCTCCACGGCGCGTGGATCGGCGGCTGCCACCATCGCGCCCTTCGTCCAGCTATCGTCTTCGATGACGATCTCCGTTTCCTCGACCTCCGGCAGAGGCGGCTCCAGCGATTCCCCCCCGCATGCGGCAAGAAGTAACGCCAGCGGCGCGGCTCTGGTCAGGACATTGAACATGGGAGGATGCTTTCTTGCTTGGCGGGCTATCTCGGCAAGCCTATGAAACCCCACGACAAAACGAAAGAGACATCATGGCCCGCCCCGGCGCACAGAACCTGATCACAGACGTCGCCGGCTTCAAGGTAGGCAATGCAGAAGATCATAAAGTCCGGACAGGAACGACCGTTATTCTGGCGGATGAGCCGGCCATTGCCGCTGTTGCGGTCGCAGGTGGCGGCCCCGGCACACGGGAGACCGATCTTTTGGCCGGTGGCACACTGGTAGAAGCGGTCGATGCGATTGTGCTGTCCGGCGGCAGCGCGTTCGGCCTTGCCGCAGCGGATGGCGTTGTCTCAGGACTTAAGGCGGCCGATCGTGGATATGGTTTTGGTGGCGCGCCAAGGCAGCCGGGCGTACCGCTCCCGCCAATTGTTCCTGCGGCCATTCTTTACGATCTCGCCAATGGCGGGGACAAGGACTGGGGCGATCCCTCGCCTTACCCCACGCTTGGCCGGGCCGCCTTCGATGCCGCAGCGGGATCGTTTGCGCTCGGCGTCGCGGGGGCAGGGACAGGGGCGAAAGCAGGAACACATGCTGGCGGGCTCGGCTCGGCCAGCATTGTTACCGATAACGGCATCACGGTCGGCGCGATCACAGCGGTGAACTGTTTCGGCTCCGTCTTCATGCCAGGCACGGATGTGTTCTGGGCCTGGCCGTTTGAAGTCGATGGCGAGTTTGGTGGTGCGCGCCCGCCAGCTGACTACGCTGTGAACGCTGACGATTGGGGGTCGGCCAAGACAAATCCGGCGCTTGGCCAGAACACGACCATTGCCTGCATCGCCACTGATGCGGCGCTCTCCCCGGATCAGGCCAAACGCGTGGCGCAAATGGCCCTGTCAGGGCTGTCCCGCGCTATCCGACCGGTCTTTGCCCCCGTCGATGGCGTTGCGATTTTCGTCATGTCGAGCGCAAAGCAGCCACTGACCGGGCCGGCACCTATGGCGGTCGCTCGCATAGGGGAGCTGGCGGCCTCGACGCTGTCCCGCGCCGTTGCGCGCGGCGTTTACGAGGCCGGACGTCAGATCAAAGCATAAAGCTGGTTGCGCTGCGGGCCGCGCGCCGTTATGTGTCCGCCTTCGCTCGCGCGGTCCGATAGCTCAGCTGGATAGAGTACCTGACTACGAATCAGGGGGTCGGGGGTTCGAATCCTCCTCGGACCGCCAGCGAAATCTCCCAAGCGTTGCTAGCCTGGCCCGCTCAGGGGCCGCCATGGACGCCGTGCCACCGGGCGCTATCTCCGCAGGATGGCATTGCGTAATCCGTCCAATCTGCCAACCAAGGTCTGCCCGGTCTGCGAGCGCCCGTTTACGTGGCGCAAACGCTGGGAAGCGGTTTGGGACGAGGTGAAGTACTGCTCGGCGGCCTGCCGTCGCCGGTCGAAGGCGAAGCAGAGGTGAGGGCAGCTATGCGAAAGCCGCCGCTGAACGCCTAGTAGAACGATACGCCAGCCGAACTGCCATCGCGCCAGCGCAGGCGGCAGCGAATGCTAGGCTCGCCGCCATGTTCCTTCGGACCGAGTAGCAGCTTGAATTCAGGCGGCAGTTCAACAAGGCGGTCAAAATCGAGCCGCGCGCCGGCCGGAGACCAATTTTTGACCTGCACCGGCACCGGCCCGCCCTTTGCCTGCACATGGGCGTCACGTCTCGAATCCAACCGAGAGTGCTGCCGTTTCTCAACAATTTCCGTCTTCAGGGCCGATTGGACCATCCCCGTCTCCTGCGAACAGCTCACATCTCCTATGAAATGGCAGCCGATAAGGTTCCGGATTTTCTGGGTTTAGCGAGGGGGAACCGGCAATCCAGGTAAGGGGCCGGCCCAGCGCAGATTCGGCGTCATCTGCAATAAAATCAGGTGAAAACGTTATTGTTGGAACGCTTTGCAGGTGGCGGGCATAGTTTTCCCTCAACCGTCAGAAACGTCTGGCCCGTACCTGTCGCAAACGCCTCGTACGAGCCTTCGGAAAACAGCGGAACTTTTATTGGAACCATTTCTCGGGCGATTGCATAACTCCTACGAAACCATGTTCGGTTTCTCCATCTTCAACTTTGCCGGCGGACTTCCGCCGGCATTTCTTTTTGCGCATTGCCGGTTTTGGAAACAGACAGCAGCGCCTGTTCGATGACGGCTTTGACGTAAGATGGTTTGAAGGGTTTCGGGATAAGGTAGGCCGGTTCAGTTTCCGCGCCCTGGAGCAGCTGCTCAGGGTAGGCAGTGATGTAGATCGTCGTCGGCGAATAAAACGCTTCGATCTTGGCGACGGCGTCATAGCCGAGAGACTCATCGGCGAGCTTCACATCGCTGAGGATGAGAGCTGGACGGTGTTCGGAGCCCAGCTGGACCGCCTCGTCCATGGTCTGCGCCACGCCAACGACCGTGTGGCCCAGCGCAAGTACAAGGCGCGACAGATTGGCGGCGATAAGCGGCTCGTCCTCAATGATCAGGACGTCCGTAGCAAGATCCTGAATCAGCTTGTTCTCACTGTCGGCGAGATAAGCGTCTACCTGCTCCTCATAGGTTCCCATGATCGTCGCGACGTCCGGCGTCGAGAATTCTTCCACCGCCGAAAGGAGAAGCGCACGCCGCTCAGGCAGGCCAAGGCTGCTCAGCGGGTCGTCCTCGCTGCTTTGGGCGGCCGTGTCATCGAAGACGTCTTGCAGGGTCTTATCTAGGGCAGCGAAAAGGGCGAGATCGGCGCGCTCTGGCACCTCCGTCAGATCGAGTCCTTCAATGGCTGTTATGACGGCGTCATCGCCTGCCTTGGTGGATCCTGTAATGGCGCGGGCGTAGCGACGCAGTTTGGGCAGATGACTTTCAATTGCGTCGGCAATGCTCATGAAGTTTTCCAAATTAGTCAGTCGTCAGAGGAACAGCGAACATTAAGACTGTACAATTTCCGGCACGTCTTATGAATCACTTAATGTAGTTGGCGTATACCCAAAGTTGATTAGAGCGTCTGCAGGTCAAATGCAGTCGAATTGCAGCTCTGCAGACGAGGTGGGGAAAGTGCTTGAAGAAGAGAAGATTGCTCTGTTAGCAACCGCGGATGGCAGACGCCCATCCTCCAAAGAAAAGCAATGTGCGCAAGCCATCCGAGTGGATGCGGGAGAAGCCGCTGGGCAAGGCGCTCAGGGAAAAGTATCAGGACGTGAAGGAGGAGGAGGTGCCTCAGCGCCTGCTCGACACGATCAACCGCATTCGACAGGCGGAGAAAGCGAAGAAGCAGTCATGAGCGCGGATGACTGGTGCTTTGCTGATGAACTGGAGGCCCTCGTGCCTGATCTTCGCGCGTTCGCGCGCAGCCTCTGCAAGCAGCACATACTGGCAGACGATCTCGTACAAGATACCTGCCTGAAGGCGTGGGCCCGGATCGACCAGTATGATCGGAGCCGGCCGCTTCGTCCCTGGTTGTTCCAGATCCTGCGGAACGAATTCTACCAGCACAAGCGCAAGAACTGGCGTCTCGTCGACACGGATGTTGAGCCATTGATGTCTGGTATGTTCGTCGATGCTGTGCAGCACCATATTGCAGACGCGGGAATCGCGATTCGTGCGCTGGATGTCCTGTCGCGCGATCAACGTGACGCCTTCGTTCTCGTCGTGGCCGGCGGCTTTACCTATGAAGAGGCCGGTGAGATCTGCAATTGCGCGGCTGGCACGATCAAGAGCCGCGTGAATCGCGCCCGTAAGCGGGTTATGGAGTCTATGGAAGGCACGGAAGCCGCGCCTGAAGCCGAAGGAGCCTCAGATTTCGAAGGCCTGCTTCAGGAAATTGAGCAGCTCTGCGGTCGTGGAGACGTAGCAGCCTAAGCGCGAATCACATCACGGTCTCCTGGATGGTTAGTCTGGGTTGAGCTGAATGCCTGAAAACGCTGGTTTGCGCCGCAAGCTTGCAAACATCCTGTCTCAGACGCCGGGGCAGGCCATCGCCATTGCGCCCGAGACGTCTCATTTGATTCAGTTCAACGACCAGGCCGCGGATTGGCTGAAATCGCACTTTCGGGAAATGCCGCGAAGCCTTGAGATTGCCGATGGCAGCGCGCTCATTCTTCCGGGTGGCAGGAAAGTTCCAGTTGAAACCTTTGTTCCGGCTGAGCCCGATGCAGGATATCTGCTGGTTCGGCTCTCCGGCGAGGATGACCAGCAGATCTCAATTGCCAAACTTCGCGCCGATGAAGCCCTGTTTCGGGCAACCTTCGAAAACGCCAATGTCGGGATCGCCCATGTCGGTGAAGATGGGAGCTGGCTTCGGGTCAATGATGCGATCTGCGCCACGCTTGGCTACACGCGCGACGAGTTCATGCAGATGACGTTTCAGGACATCACCCATCCTGACGACCTCGAGGCCGACCTCGATTTGCTGAACGCGCTGGTGGCTGGCGATATTCGCTCCTATTCGATGGACAAGCGTTACATCAACAAGTCCGGTCATGTTGTCTGGGCGAACCTCACCGTCGCGGCTCAGCGAAAGTCCGACGGCCAAATCAGTCACTTCATCTCAATCGTGAATGACATCTCGGAGCGAAAAGCTGCCGAGCAAACTCGCGAACACCTGTCACGCGAGCTGGCCCACCGGTCCAAGAACCTTCTCACCGTGATCCAGTCCGTGGCCGAATTGATGGTCCCAACCGTGGATTCGGTGCAGGAGTTCAGCGAACGCCTGGCTGATCGCATGCAGGCTATTGCCCGATCGAATGACCTGATGCTGTCGGATGCAGTCTCTTCGGCCTCCATCCGCGAGGTCGTATCTCAGCAAATGGCACCTTTCGCGACGGATCGAAGCGGTCGCATCCTGATCGAAGGCCCTGACATCCAAGTGTCTAACCATGCTGTCCAGGGAATCGGTCTTGCCGTGTTCGAGCTGGCCACCAACGCGCTCAAATACGGTGCGCTCAGCAATGATGAGGGCAAGGTCCAGATCAGCTGGGGCCAGAACCCAAATGATGCGGCGGACTGGTATATCCACTGGGCGGAACGCGAGGGGCCGATCGTGGAGGCTCCGCTGCATCAGGGCTTCGGAACGGACGTGCTGACCATGATCGCGCCCGCCTTCATGGGCGCATCAGCAGATCTGATCTTCGACCCGGCTGGGGTGCAATGGAAGATGATCCTGCCGCGCACCCATGTCCGCATCTGAGCCGGCCTAGCGCCCGCAAACCTCTAAAGCTCTGTCATCGGCGTCCAGAGCCTCGGCCACTAGATAAGGCTCGTCCGTCGCCAGCAGGACGAGCCCGTCTTCAACAAGGCGCTGATATTCTGACAGGTCGCCGTCAGCGATATAGACATCGTCAAGCCGCTCGCCGCGCCGGCCAAGCGTTCCGAACGCGGACTCCACGCCCTCGCGCGCATTGCGGTCCCATGCGGCGGCATCCGGCTCCCGGGTGCCGGTCCACGCGACCAGCCGCGTAGGGTCCACACCAGCCACTTCGAGCGCTGCAATGTCCCGTCCGCCACGGGCCGACGCGGTCATCATCAGGTCCGGCGCGAGCCGGGCGATCTCTTCGGCTTCGCGGTCATTATAGGAGATCATGATGACATGATCCTCGGCTTCCGCCGCCCGCACATTCGATATGATATTGCGGAAGCTCGTCGTCGGCTTGCGGTCGAGTTCGACAATCGCGCCCATCGTCTTCGCCCAAAGGAGGACATCACTGAGCCGCGGCGGGGCGGCCTCTGTCATCTGCGCATCATTGTCTACGAGACGCAGCTGGGAAATCTCGCTCCAGTCGGTGTCCGCTACGGCACCCCGGCCCGTTGTTGTTCGCCCAAGGGACCGGTCATGCATCAGGAACAGGACGCCGTCGCGGCTCTCTGCAACGTCGATTTCGAATACGGTGATTCCTTTGTCGAAACCGTATTGCATCGTTTTCAGAGCATTTTCAGCATAGCCCGGAGCTGGCCCACCCCTGTGCGATGCGATGAGAACGCCACCTGCATTGCGCACGCAGTCGAAATAGTCGGGCAGCGGCGCGCGGGCCTTGTAGTCCCCGCTTGCCAGCTCGGTCGCGGCCGTCTCGCCACCCGTCTGCTCGGCGGCACAGGCGGACAGGAGAAAGCCAAGGCTCAGCAGGGAAGCGCTCAGGGCACGTGTCATGGGAATCCTCCATCAGCTTGCCGGGTCTGCTTAGCCCGAATAGATGTAACCGCAATGACAATCATGCGAAGGCGCGGGCCAGCGCCGATGGAGGGAAATACATGCAAGGAATCATGCAGGATTGGCCGCTAACGGTCGACAAGATCCTGGAACATGCACGGCTTCAGAACGCCGACCGTGAGATCGTCACGCGCCGGGTCGAGGGCAATATCGTCCGCACCACCTATGGAGAGCTCTACAATGTCTCCAAACAGGTCTCGAATGCGCTGAAGGATGAGGGCATTGGCCTTGGCGACCGCGTCGCGACGCTCGGCTGGAACTCCGCCCGCCACATGGCCGCATGGTACGGCACGATGGGCATCGGGGCCGTGCTCCACACGATCAATCCGCGACTACACCCCGAGCAGATCGCCTGGATCGCCAATCATGCCGAAGACAAAGTCCTGATCTTCGACAAGACCTTCCTGCCCATCGTTGAGGCCATCAAGGGCGAGCTGAAAACGATCAAGACCTTCGTGATCTTCGCCGACAAGGACACGATGCCGGAAAACTCACTCGGCGCGGTCGCCTTCGATCTCTGGATCGATGGGCGCTCCACGACATGCCGCTGGGGTGATTTTCCGGAAACAACGGCCTGCGGCCTCTGCTACACCTCCGGTACGACCGGGAACCCAAAGGGCGTACTCTACTCGCACCGCTCCAATGTGCTCCACACGCTCGTCACCATGAGCAAGGACGCCATGGGCATGGGCGCGGATGATGTTGTGCTCCCCGTCGTTCCGATGTTCCATGCCAATGCTTGGGGGCTCGCGCTCTCATGCCCGGCCACCGGGGCCAATATGGTCATGCCGGGCGCGCAGATGGATGGCGCATCCATCTACGAGCTTCTCGACACCGAGAAAGTTACGATCACGGCCGCCGTGCCGACCGTCTGGCTGATGCTGCTGACCTATCTGCAGGAGAACAATCTGAAGCTCCCGCATCTTCGCAAGGTGATCATCGGCGGTTCGGCCATTCCGGAGAACATCCTGCGCGCCTTCGAGCAGGACTACGAAGTCGATGTTGTGCACGCCTGGGGTATGACCGAGACCTCGCCGCTCGGCACGCTCGGCACGCTGCCACCGCATCTTGTCGATGCCGATGTCGATACGCGGATGGAGCAGAAGCTGAAGCAGGGCCGTCCGCCCTTCGGAGTCGAGCTGAAGATCGTCGATGATGATCATAAGGACCTGCCTCGCGACGGAGAGACCTCCGGCCGCCTGCTCGTGCGCGGCGCGGCCATCGCAGCCGGTTACTTCAAGGGCGATGGCGGCGACGTGCTTGATGAGGATGGCTGGTTCGATACCGGAGACGTTGCCAATATCGACCAGTACGGCACCATGCAGATTACCGACCGCGCCAAGGATGTGATCAAGTCGGGCGGGGAGTGGATCTCCTCCATCGACATTGAGAACATCGCCGTTGGGCATCCCAAGGTCGCCAATGCCGCAGCGATCGGCATCTACCATCCCAAATGGGATGAGCGTCCGCTCCTGATCGTGCAGGCGGCCGAAGGCCAGAGCCCGACCAAGGAAGAAGTGCTGGAGCAACTTGAAGGCAAGATCGCCAAATGGTGGACGCCGGACGATGTCGCCTTTGTCGATGAAATCCCGCTCGGAGCCACTGGCAAGATCAACAAGCTGGCGCTTCGCGAGACCTTCAAGGACTACAAGCTACCAACCGCCTGACCGGTCTTAATATAGCGGCCTCACCCCAGCTAGCGCGTGCGAGGGCAGGGGTGGGGCTTCCCCGTGGCCAGTCCTTGCTAATCCCAGCCACCGACTTAGCCTCGAAGCATGGCCGACACAAATGAGCAGCTTTTCCTTCGAGTCGTAGAAGCTGGTAGCCTTAAGGCGGCGGCAGAGCAGATTGGCTCTGATCCTTCGGCGGTGAGTCGGCGGATATCGGCTCTTGAGGCGCGTCTTGGCGTGAAGCTGCTGGAGCGCTCTACCAAGCGCTCGACGCCGACTGAGGCAGGCCAGAACTATTATGACGGTATGCGGCGGATCGTTGATGAGCAGACCGCCTTGGAGGCTGATGTCACTGGGCTCGTGGACCAGCCGTCTGGTCGGCTCAGAGTAACCGCGCCGGTCGATTTTGGTGCGAAATTCGTCGCGCCGATCTTGGCCAGGCTGCAGGATGAAGCGCCTGATCTGACGATTGATCTACGGCTCGGTAGCGCTTTTTCGGACCTTATCGGCCAGGGGCTCGACGTCGCCATACGCATTGGCCGGCTTGAGGATTCCAGCCTCATCGCCAAGCGCCTCGCCTTTGTGCCACGCGTCCTCGTCGTAGCGCCCAGCTATCTCGAGCGGCATGATCCGATCACGACTGCTCGCGACCTCGAGGCGCACGATTTCATCCATTACCGGCCGGGCGACCGCCAGGTGGAGATCACGTTGGAGAAAGACGGTAAGCCCGAGACAATCACGGCTCATGGGCACTTCAGCGCCAATAGCGTGAGCGCGATCCGGGCGTTGGTGGTGGCAGGGCGGGGCATCCACAAGGGGCCGGTCTGGGCGTTCGAAGATGAACTCAGGAATGGCAGCGTCGTGCCGATCCTGCCGGACTGGTCGATCGCGGCTTATCCTGTTCACGCGCTTTATGCGCCAAGCGTTTTCGTACCGGCCAAGATCCGCCGATTCATTGATCTGGCGGCAGAAACCTTCAAAGCGAGCGGCTCCCTGCAATAGTCGTGGGCTGGCTTCGTGCGGATATTGCAAGAGTGGTTTGCAAGATCGGCGAATACCGAAAGCGCGATCCTCAAAGTACCTCCTTGGTCATCGGCGCAGAGACCAGAAGCGCCGCCAACCTGAAGGAGTACGAATATGACGAACGAGACATCAGACCTGAACCGCCGCGGTGCTCTGCGCATGATCGGCATGGGCGCCGCCGCAGCCGCCGCAGCAGGCTCGGTAGGGGCTGCCTCGGCCACGGCCCAGTCCGGTGCCGCCACGTCCAGGCCGCTGGCCGGCAAGGTCGCCATCGTAACCGGTGCGCGGGCCAATATGGGCCGGGCCTTTTCCGCGGCGTTGGCCAGGATGGGGGCCGACGTCGTGGTCCACTATCACCGCGCCTCTACCCGTGATGAGGCGGAGCAAAGCGCCTCCCTCGTCCGCGCAGCGGGTCAGCGAGCCGCCCTCGTCCAGGGTGATCTGGGTGATGTGAAAGTGGTTAAGGCCATGTTCGATGCAGCTGAGCGCGAATTCGGCGGCGTGGACATCGTCGTCAACAATGCCGGCGCAATCATCAAGAAGCCCATGGCTGAGTTCACCGATGAAGAGTTTGAGCGCTTGGATGCGGTCAACAATCGCGGCCTGTTTTATTGCTTGCGCGAAGCGGCGCGCCGCGTGCGCCCGGGTGGCCGGATCATCAATAATGGGACGTCGCTCCTGGCCGGCGCAGCCCCGGGCTATGCCATCTATGCCGGCACCAAGGCCCCGGTCGAGGAATACACTCGAATGCTGGCCAAGGAGCTTGGCGACAAGCGGATCACAGTGAATGCAATCGCGCCTGGTCCGGTGAACACGCCATTTTTCCACAGCCAAGAGAATGAGCGCTCTGTGGCTTATGCTGCCGGGCTATCTACCGAAGGTCGCCTCGGTGAAGTGGAAGACATCGTTCCGCTGGTTGAGTTCCTTGCCAAACCTGACAGCCAGTGGACCAACGGTCAGACCCTCTGGGTCAATGGCGGCTACCTGACGCGCTAGGAGGACAAGACCATGATGCCATCTCTGCCGCAGCTATTGCTGATTGCCGCCGTCCTGCTCATCCTGTTCAAGAGCAAAGACATTCCGCGCCTGTTTTCCGACATGGGTTCCGGTATCCGGGCCTTTCGGAAAAACATTCAGGATGAAGAGGAAGGGTTGCTTGACGCTAAGTCTTGATCCACCCTCCGAACCAACCAGAAAGGTCGCCGATAGGCGGCCTTTTTTAGTTTCTGTACGTCTCTCTTGAGGTGCTTCTTGTCACTCACCGACATTTACTTTGACGCCGACGGCGGACACCGCCTCCAAGCCTCAAGATCATCCTGAGCGTACAGGCCGCCGAAGGCCAGCGCCCGATCAAGGAAGAAGGGCTCACGCCGCATCCGGTAAGTCTGAGCAGACATGGCTTACGGCGCGTATCCAACCCAGCCGCGCCAGGTGAAGGCTGCGTAAAAGAGCGCAACATTCCGAAGTCCGGCATCCTGGAGGGTAGCAAGGTCCTGTTGCGGATCCAGCAAGGCGACCGTATCGGACACGCCCTTTCGCGCCATCTGCGCCATTTCCGGCTCGGCCCCCGACATAACGGCGAAGGCTTCGTAGCGTGAAAGCCAGGCTTTGCGCTCGGGTTCGGATTGAGGAAAGCTGCAATGGGCTGCGACGAACGGGGCTCCGGGTTTCAATCGCCGGGCAATGTTTCGAACCGTGTCGCGACGCGCGGCCTGATCGAGGAAGTGTAGCGTCAGTAGACTTGTGGCAGCATCAAAAGGCCCTTGCGGTGCGTCATCAATGAACCCGCAATGAAACACCACTCGATCGCTCGCATGATCCAGCCGCTTCCGGGCTTCGTCTATCATCGCTTTTGCGGGATCCACCCCGACAAACCTCCAGTCTGGATTGGCGCGCGCAAAGGCATCCAGCTCCAGCCCGCCGCCCGCACCGTGCACCAGGATTTGCGCGTCTTCGGGGACCCTTTCGCGCAAAAGGACCGTTGCCATGCGGTGAACATCAGCAAAACCTGGCATGAACCTGGCCGGCCCGTCAGCATAGCTGGCCGCACGTTCTGGATCGTTGAACAATTCAATGAACGGGTTTTGAGGCTGGTCCGGCATGGTTCGTATTTCTGGCTCTGCTTAGGGTGCGCTATTGCTGGAGTTCCTGCCGGCGCCAGATCGGGAATGGGTCGTCGAGTTCTGTACGCTCGGGATCGAAATCTTCTGGCAGCAGGGCCGCATCGAGTCGGGCTTGCAGTTTCGGCCAGTCTATATCCGCGCCGATGAACACTATTTCCTGCCGACGGTCGCCCCAGGGCTCTTCCCAATGGGTATCGAGATAGTCACGAAGGGCGGTACTCTCCGGCCAGCGTTCAGATGGAACCGACGCCCACCAGGTTCCCAGTGGAGAGATGCTGGAGAGTGCTCCAGCCAGCGAAAACTCAACAAGCCATTCCGGGCGGGTTGCCATCCAGAAATGGCCCTTGGCTCGAATGACGCCAGGCATTTCGCTATTCAGTAGGTCATGAATGGCTTGAGGATGGAAAGGCCTCCGCGCACGGTAAACATGAGAAGTGACCCCGTACTCCTCGGTTTCTGGAACGTGATCAGCAAAGCCATAAAGCTCCTTGGCCCACGCAGGATGTGTTTCTGCCTTCTCGAAATCGAATAGGCCCGTATCGAAAATCTCGGAGGACGGGACGTCTGAGTAGTTTGCCTCAATGATCTGCGTATCGGCATTCAAGCTGCGGATGATCTTCCGCGCCGCATCGACTTGCTCCGCGGTGGCATCATCGACCTTGTTCAGCACCACGATATCCGCGAACTCAATCTGATCAGTTAGCAGGTGAACCAGTGTGCGTTGATCATCCTCTCCTAGAACTTCTCCGCGATCCTTGAGAAAGTCATGACTGGAATAGTCTTTGAGGAGGTTCACCGCATCCACAACAGTGACCATCGTATCGATGCGGGCGACATCTGACAGGCTCGTGCCGTGCTCGTCACGAAAGTCGAACGTTGCTGCAACTGGCAGGGGTTCCGAGATACCTGTCGATTCAATTAGCAGGTAATCGAACCGGTCTTCTTCAGCGAGTCTGCGCACTTCGGCGAGCAGGTCATCGCGCAAGGTGCAGCAAATACATCCATTCGACATTTCGACCAAAGTTTCGTCCGTACGGCTCAGCTCGGCCCCCGCGCGTACGAGATCGGCGTCGATGTTTACTTCCGACATGTCGTTAACGATGACAGCAACACGGCGACCCTCTCGATTGTTGAGCACACGATTGAGGAGGGTGGTTTTTCCTGCACCCAGAAAGCCGGAAAGGACTGTCACGGGCAGTCGGTCTTCGAGGGGCATGCGGGCGTTGCTCATCACAATCTCTCACTCTGTTTGGGTTTCCTGTTCCGACTAGCGAATAGCGGCGGATATCGCAATGTTATATCATCACAAACACTGACCTGTTTTGGCGTAAGAGGGGGGCAAGTCTGTACGAAGGAGGCGGCATTTCAATGTCGAAGAGAGATTCCAGCCCTCTCCATCCGCGTCACCCTCGATGAGCGCCAGCTCATCTGAGGGCCCATCGCTGACGTGTGCGGCAAGGCGCATGCGGCGCGGCTTGAAGCTGGACCCTCAGACCGCTGCGCGGTCGAGGGTGACGCAGGCTGGAAAGATCGAGCCTATCCCCGCCTTTTTGCCCGCAATCATTGCAGCTTGCAGAAACTTATCCCCCTCCTGTGTGCCACAGCTATGAT
>JANQQC010000040.1 GCA_028285145.1 Hyphomonadaceae bacterium | reverse complement strand
CGGCTGGAAAATGAACAAGGCGCAGGGCGTGATCACGCGCGAGCTTTGGGTCGTGCAGCAAGATGGATCGATGCTGCTGCGCGAAGATCATTTCGAAGCACAATCCTAGGCGAAACCGAAATTTTGCGGTCCGACACGTGTCGGATGCATATCTACCCAAGTTCACAGGAGGAACTGATGAGCGAACTCTGGAATTGTTTCACGCGAGAGCAGACCGATGCGCAATACAATCCGACGTTGTGGACGCCGCGTCTGGCGTCGGATGAACTGCTTCCCGCCCATATCGCCTTCACGACAGAAAAAAGCGAGAGTTATCGCCGAAAGATGGGCGACCACCTGCAAACCATCGAATTTGGAAGAGATGAGTATTCCGGTTCGATGGACGTCTTTCGACCCGAGGGCGTCGCCGAAGACGCGCCCATCGTCGTGTATGTCCATGGCGGCTGGTGGCAGTGGTTTTCGAAAGACCAGTTCTCGTTTCTGGCCGAACCGTTCAACAGGCACGGATTTGCGGTCTACATGCCGGGCTATCGGATGGCCCAGGACTGGGACAATGGCGCACCCATGGAATCGATCCTCGAGCAGATGGAACAAGCGGTCGCTGCCGTTCTTGAGGACGCGGCCGAGCGTGGATCGCCGGCGGTCTATCTGGTCGGACACTCTGCCGGGGGCCACCTTGGCACGCTGTTGAGGGAGACCGACTGGGGCAAATTCGGCTTGACCGGCCCTGCGCGACGCAAACTGAAAGGCGTGTTTTCCCTCGCCGGGCTTTTCGATGTCCGCCCGCTGGTCGACAGTTTCATCAATGACGAGATCAACATGACCATGGCTTCGGCAGAAGCCGTCAGCCCGCAGCTCAAGGCGTCTGCCTCGCGCGAGCCATTGTGCCCGTTGCATCTGGTGGTCCCGGAATTCGACACACCCGAGTTCTTCCGGCAAACCAAGGAATATCAGGACAAGCTGCTCAAGGCGGGTCAATCCTGCCATTTCGACCTGGCCAACAAGCGTGATCACCTGGACATCATCGAGAGACTTGTCGAAGACGACGACGAAGTCCTGGGATTTTTGCTGGCTCGCATGAACTGAGCCGATAATCGGCGAGGTTGCCCACACCTTCGCTCCACCTGACCGATTGAAGGTCGCTCCAACATGCACCCTGTCGCGCGCCATCACCGGCGCCGACAGGGCCATTTTTTCCAGAAAGACTGTCACAAAGCGCACCCATTGCGGCTGGGTGTTGACCTGACGCAAAGCGCTCCCGGCGCCCTCCCGTTTTGATACGCATGTCGGCTCGGCATGTTCCGGCGCGTGAGATGGCAACTTCAGGGAGCGAAGTGATGCAAGACATCGTCACAGAAAAAAACCTGGTCGATTACAAGCTGCATGTTGGCGAGAACCCCATCCATGATGACGTCCATGAGTTGAAGATCAGGATCGAAAATGTTGGTTTCTGGTATGGGGAAAAGCAGGCGCTCAAAGACATCTCACTGGACATCTTCAACCAGGAGGTCACCGCCTTCATTGGCCCGTCCGGTTGCGGCAAGACGACCCTGCTGCGCTGCCTAAATCGCACGAACGAGATCATTCCAGACGTCCGGATGAGCGGGCGAATCTCTCTCGATGGCGAAGACATTTTTTCCGAAGAGATCGAAGCTACCGCTCTCAGGCGGCGGTTCGGTTGGGTCGCGCAGAAGCCGAATCCTTTCCCGTGGTCTGTCTATCACAACGTCGCCTATGGCGCGCGGCTTCACGGCCTGGTCGCGACCCGGCAGGAAACTGACGAACTGGTTCAGAGCTGCCTTGAGCGCGCCGGGTTGTGGGACGAGGTCAAGGACCGGCTGCGCGAGCCGGGCACCTCGCTCTCCGGCGGCCAGCAGCAACGACTCTGCGTGGCCCGCGCTGTCTCCACCAAGCCGGACATCATCCTCATGGACGAGCCGGCGTCAGCGCTCGATCCGCACGCAACGGCCCATCTGGAAGCGATGATCGAAAGCCTGCGCGAGAAGTACTGCATCGTGATCATCACACACAACATGCAGCAGGCCGCACGCGTCTCGCAGCGCACGGCCTTCTTCCATCTTGGTGAACTCCTCGAGGTCGGCGACACCAAGGACGTGTTCGTCAATCCGCAGAACGACCATTGCAGAGATTACATAACCGGACGGTATGGCTAGGTTTGTGAAAGTCGGGGCCCTTAACGTCGGCGCGATCTTTTGTTTATGATTGTCGCATAGACTGTGAAACAGCTCGATCTGCCTGGGGCGGCAGGTCAGCGTTTTGTATTTCGTACGCAGCAACCGATGGGGGTAGACATGTGGCGCTTACTGACGATGGCAGCAATTGGCGTGCTTGCGCTCCTTATCCCTGCGCGCGCGAGTGCGGATGTTCTCGCCCACGTCATTCTCTCCGAGCAGCGCCTTCACCTCTATGTGGACGGTGAAAAGAAACATGTCTGGAAGATCTCAGGTGGCAAGCATAAGGGCTGGACTCGGACGGGAACCTTCCGGCCCTATTTCCTGAGCCGCCATCACCGCTCGCGCCTGTTCAATGGTGCACCGATGCCCTATGCGGTCTTCTATGACAGCCATTGGGCCATACATGGCACCAAT
>JANQQC010000018.1 GCA_028285145.1 Hyphomonadaceae bacterium | reverse complement strand
AAACTGTTCCCGATGCTCGATCCGTACTATGTTGGCAAATACGTTTCCAACATTTCGAGGATCGAGCACGAGGAAGTTCACTGAGGGAGGAGCGCGCGTCCAGACCTTTTGACGCAGCGGTGTTGTACCCGGTGCGCCAGATGTCAGCTGGCCCGATGAACGGGTAGCCGCGCTAGTGAAACAATGGAATCAACGTCCTACGCTTGGGATCTGTCCGAGCCGCACTATTTGCGCAGCTTCTCTTGGGGGGATTTGCGGGCTGAGCGGGCCAAGCGGCGCGCCGGCGACGGGCGGGTCATCCTGCCCCAGCACATCACCTGCCTGACGCTTGGCAAGGAGAAGCGCATGGATGTGGCGGTGGGCGAAGGACCGGTCAAGAATGTGGCTGCCCCGCGCAACACCTTCACCTTCATTCCCGCTGAAACGGAAGTCACCGCCACCCGCGATGAGGATCACGAATATCTCTGCGTGTTTCAGGAACAGGCGCTGTTCGACGAGGTCGCCGACTCCATGCGATCGGATGATGCTCCGTCGCTCAGATATCTGACCTCGGTCGCTGACCCGTTGGTGACGCAGGTGATGCTGGCGATTTCGCAGGAAGCGCAGAGCGGAGGTGCGAACGGCAAGCTTTATGTCGATGCGCTGTCCCAGACCCTGGCCAGCCGGATCATCCAGCTTCAATCCGAACTGACCCCGTCAGAGGACCTCTACGAAGCAACCGGATCGGCCAGGTTCGATCTGAAGAAGGTGACGGAGTATATTGAAGCCTATCTGATCGAGGATCTGTCGGTGAGCGAATTGGCCAAGCTGGTCGATATGAGCCCGTATTCCTTCTCGCGCGCATTCAAGGATGCCACCGGCATCTCGCCCTACCAATATGTTCTGAACCAGCGGATCGAACGTGCCAAATCCCTGCTCGGGGACCCGACCGTCTCCATTGCAGATGTCGCCTATCATGTCGGGTTTTCAAGCCAAAGCCACATGACAACTGTTTTCTCGAAGAACGTGGGCATGACACCAAAGGTTCTGCGGGAAAGCAGCTTCTGATCCGCGTTACCGGAGCTCAATTCCATGGCCTATTCGCTACGCCGCGACAGCGGTGACTATCAGATTCTTGTCGCGCTATTGGTCCTCTGGACAGCCACGGGGACCAATTTCCTTGGCTTCAAGATTGCGCTGGACGAGATCCCGCCGTTTTCGCTGGCGGCGGTCCGGGTGCTCTCCGCCGCCGCGATCCTTGCGCTGCCGCTGCTCTTGCGGGCCGAGGCGTTTCGTCCGCGAAAACACCAGATCATCAGCTGCGCGATTGCCGCGGTCTTCTTCGTCATCCTCGGCCAGGGCGTCGTGGTGGCCGGGATGCAGGGGCTGAACTCGGGCCAGGTGGCGCTGATCATGTCCTGCGTTCCGATGCTGAGCGTCGCGCTGGAGGCGGCCTTGTTCCGGCGCTGGCCAAAGCGCGAAACAGTGCTGGCCTTGGGCATCGGGCTTGCCGGGCTGCTTCTGATCGTCCGGGGCTCGGCGGGGGCCTCTGCAACGATGGTGCCGCTGCTTCTGGTCCTTCTGGGCGCGGTCGGCTGGGCCTGCGGGACCATCTTATCGGCCCGCCTGCGGATGCCGCGCGATGTCCTTGAGACGACCTTCCTTCAGTTTCTCTCCGGCGGTCTCGTCCTGGCCGTTTTGGCCGGTTTGATGGGTGAGAGCACCACTTGGGTGACCTCGGCCGGCCGTGACACCTATCTCGCGCTGGTTTGGGTGATCGTGATCGGCTCTGTCCTCGGGTTCGGGTCCTTCGTGTTCCTCCGCGAACGGGTCGATCACGCGCTGGCCAACAGCTTCTTCTATACCTCGCCGGTGATCGCCCTGGCCCTTGGCGCAGCCATTCGCGGCGAACGCTTCAGCGCGGCGGAGCTCATTGGCGGATCGCTTGCCGTGCTCGGTGTTGTCCTGATCGTCCGGTCCTCGATGCCGTCGCGACCGGGCGGCCCGTCCGCAAGATCGTGATAAGAAAACCACGGTAACGGCAAACCCTCGAAAGAACGGCGGGCGTCTGGGCTGCTACATCCTTCACCAACACGGAGGAGGCCCAAAGATGACCACCACTGCCACACCGCAAGTCGCCCTGGCGGAGAGCTTTCTCGACCGGCTGACTTCGGCCGATGTCGCGTCCATTCAGGCGGTTCTAACCGAGGACGCCCGCTTCGAGTTTCCCTTTGCGCCCGAAGGCCAGCCGAGTTCCATCGACGGGCGCGATGCCATTGGCGCTTATTTCGAGAAGACGTTTCCGAAGAAGCGCATCAAAGCGGTGACGGCCTGCCAGACCTATGAAATGTCCGACCCGGACGTTGTCTTTCAAGAGTTTGCCTGCAACCTGCTCGACGTCGCGACAGGCGCTGAGCACAGCAACACCTATTGCGCGATCTACCATATCCGAGACGGGAAGATCGCTCTGTTCCGCGAATACTACAACTCCGTGGTGCGCCGGGAGAAGGAAGGCACCCACCCGTCG
>JANQQC010000014.1 GCA_028285145.1 Hyphomonadaceae bacterium | reverse complement strand
CGCGCGCGTCGCGGCTTGTCGCACAGTCCCGCCGGGCCTCAGCCTTGGCCTGTGCTTGTGTTCTACAAGCCCCGTGTCTCCACAGGGCCCAGCACAGAGGCCGGGGCGCTTCCCACCCGGGGTTTAGCCGGGCACCCGGACAGCGTTGCTAGACGGGGGAACGGGCGACCATGCCCGGCCCGCCAGGCCGCCACATCCTCCCCCGGCAAGCCATGGTCGACTGCAAGCCCCATGGGAGAGCATGCACGCATCATAGCTGTGGCACACGGGAGGGGGATAAGTTTCTGCGAACTGCAATGGCGGCGGGCGAAAAGACGGGGATAGCGCGCGCGATGTCTGCTGTCGGTGTCGACGTTGGCGTCAGGCGTGGGAAACGGTTTCGTTAAAACTGGCGCAAAGCCGGATACTATCCCAGCATCTCAAAACGCCCTAGAACAGCTGCTCTAGATCGGTGCGGACGCGGCCACCGCACTTGCCGATCATCAAAGGGAACCCGTCCCAGCTCGCGTGTTTCGTTACATGCCTGTCAACTTCGGCTGATACTGTTAAGCGTTATTGAGAACGCACAAATTGGGGGCGCAAATGACGTCATTCGCAAGTCGCATAGTATTGGTGATTACCAGCCTGATGGTTCTCACCTCTTGCGTAAGCGCTGTTGGCGTCGTCGAGCCAGAAACGACAATTGCGAGTGCCGAGAAACGCGGCGCGAAGAACGTCATCCTCATGGTGTCGGACGGGATTGGGTTTAATGGCTGGCTCGCAGCCGACTATTATCAGGGACTTGCCGGACAACAGTCATACCAGGTCACGCGTCCGGACGGCACTGAACCTGTGGTCTATGGCATGACCCATGATGCGCTGAATCTTATTGATGAGTCCGGAAGCATAATTACCAGCCCTGAGGATGTTCCAAACGCCGTTGGCGCAGTCGAGCAAGGCTATGATCCGACCCGCCGCTGGGACCGGTTCGAGGGTGCCTTTCTGAACGATTTCGACCCGATGAATGCCCGATATACTAGCTATACTGATAGCGCTGCCGCCGGCACCGCACTCATGGCCGGCCGCAAAACGTCGAACGGGCGTATCAATGTCGATTGGAGCGGTCAGGAGCGTTTTCGCACGATCGGACAAATCGCAATGGACCAGGGTCGCTCGGCTGGCTCTGTCGCCTCAGTCATGGCTTCGCACGCGACGCCAGCCTCGGTGATTTCGCACAATGTTTCCCGGAACAATTATGCGGACATCTTCAATGAAATGGTGGCGAGCGACCTGAGTGTGATTATGGGTGCGGGGCACCCCTATTATGATGCCAGCGGAACCTATTCAGAACCCGAAGACCCCAGCGCTTACCAATTTGTCGGAGGACAGGAGACGTTGATGGCGCTGACCAGCGACGCCGCTCCGCATGATATCACCTTCATCGACGACAAGTTGGACTTTGAGGCTCTGGCCTCCGGAGAGAATGTGCCAGAGCGCGTCGTGGGCATCGCGCGGTCCGGCTCCACCTTGCAGGCAGGGCGTGAGGGATTGCCGAACGCCGATACGCCATCTGGCATGGCATTCAATGACGTGGTGCCGGATCTCGCGACGATGAGCTTGGGTGCACTAAATGTTCTAAGCCAGAACGATGATGGCTTCTTCCTGATGGTTGAAGGTGGCGCAGTCGACTGGATGGGCCACGCCAACAATATGCCGCGTTATATTGAGGAACAAATCGACTTCAACATGTCGGTCAATGCCGTGATCACCTGGGTTGAGGAGAATTCCAGTTGGGACGAGACACTTTTGATTATCACCGCCGACCATGAATGCGGTGGTATTTGGGGAGAGGGCACTTGGACGAATAGTGAAGGCGGGGCAGTGGCCGCGGATTCCAGCGAGGAGGCGATCAAGGCCGCGCGGTTTGACCCTTCGGAAGACGTTTTCAATGAGTTTCTCGCCGTTCAGGATCGCGGCGCTGGAAATATGCCAGGCTACCAGTTCGCCTCAGGTAATCACACCAATGAACTGGTTCCCCTTTGGGCGATAGGGCCAGGATCTGAACAGTTCGCTGAGTTTACACGAACCGATTTGAGGGCCGGTGAACTTTGGGGAGAACCTTATAGTTGGGACGGCAAGATCGTGGATAACACAACAGTCTTTCTGGTGATGGAAGAAGCTCTCAGATGAGCATCGCCCTGACGCGGAGCGCCGATGCTCGCTTCTGTCCAAAAAAGGTAGAGGCGCTCCCATAGGAGCGCCTCCGGTCTCAGACTCCCTAATACCGCACGCCCAGTTCGAAGCCGTAGAGTTGTGGGTCCTGCAGGGCGACATTGGTGGCGAGGCCGGTGGAGGCCGCGCCGGTCGAGTGGAAGGTGATGTTGTCATCGTCGAGAATGTTCTGGACGAAGGCGCGGAAGAACCAGCGGTCATCCGGCGCGAAATAGGTCAGCTGCGCATTCCAGACTTCCCAGGCATCGATCTGGTCGCGCCGGGGATCGTTGAAGATGCCGGCCCATGTCTCGTCCTGCCAGGTGTAGTCCGTCCGGAAGACGACGGACGCACCGGAATCCATATCGTGCGTATACTGACCGCCGAGCGTGATCTTCATCTCGGGCGAGTAGGGCAGGGAGTTGCCGGAAATATCCCGCTCCACGCCGGGACCGATGCCCGTGACCGTGCGATAGTCCGGATCGGACGGGTTAATCGATTCCGGCACGCTTCCGAAGACACCGGCAAGCGCGGCGCAGCCTGAGAAGGCGGCCGGGCTTTCAAGGCCGGGCACCGGAATGGTCGGCGTGCTCGTCAGTGTACTGAAGACCGTTGGATCGGCATTGTAGAGCACGCAGTGCTCGGCATTGGACAGATCCTTGATCAGGATGTGGCCGGACTCGCCGGCCGTCAGGTCCCGGCTGTCGACCACGGCGAAGTCCTTGATCTCCGTGTCCAGCACCGCGACGTTAAGATTGAAGAGCAGCGCGTCTGTCGGGGCGAAGAGGAATTCGCCCTCAGCGCCCAGAATCTCCGCATCGACATTTTCGTTGATCACGGTCTGCGCGACGCCGCGGCCGATCTGCAAGCCATCATAATCATAATAGAAGGCGGCGACATTGGCCTGCACGCGGCCATCGGCGAAGGTGTTCTTCGAGCCAATCTCATAGGCGTTGATGAATTCCGGTTCGAAAGTCGCCGGGATGTTGAACTGCGCCGCCACCGCCGGGTTGAGGGCCGGGTTCAGGCCGCCGCCCTTATAGCCGCGCGAATAGGAGGCGTAGATCAGCGTGTCATTGGTGAAGGAGAGGTTCGGTGTCCAGTCGGCGACGAGGCGGCCGGTCACTTCCTCAAAGGTCACGCTGGCCTCGCGGAAAGCCTGATTGCCGGGCAGGGACGGATCGGCGTCAAAGGTCGTGCTGTAGAACGCGTCCGCGGCAGCATCAGCGGCGTCTCCAATAGGCACGATCGAGCTTGGCACCGCGAGCGCGTTGGCTGTGTTCAGCAGCGGCAGAGACCGGTCGCGGATCGATTTCTCGTCATGTGTCCAGCGCAGGCCGGCGGTGAACTTCCAGTCCTCGTTCGGCTCGAAATAGGTCTCGCCGAAGATGGCATAGGATTCCAGGGCATAGGGGTCTGTCTGATTCCGGAAGTAGGGGGAGAGGAGCCCGGTGCCGTCCGGCGCGCCGGTCACGGCTGCTGACACAAGCGAGAAATAGTCGAGCGAGTTGGAGAAGACGTAGTAATCCGCCGTGCGTTCGAAGTCGTGATAATTGGCGGCCAGCATGAAGTTGAGCGCCCCATCGAAGGAGGAGTTCAGCCGGATTTCGGAGCTGAACTGCTCGGCCTCGGCTTCGGACTGGTCGAAGGAGAAGACCCCGGCTGCGGACCGGAAGATATTGCCGCCGACAGCGCCTGTATCGTTTGCGTCCGGCCCGGAGGTCGGGATGTTTCCATCGGCGAAATAGGTGGCGAAGTTGGTAGGCAGCAGGAAGGCGACCGCCGCCGGGATGGTCACGTTTCCAGCCCCGATCGGGCTTGAGCCGAACTGGCGCGAGAAGACGCTGGTTTCCTGATACGCCATATTGGCGTTGAGGGTCAGCGTGTCGCTGAACTCGTGCTCGATCGCCCCCATGAAGAAGGTCTCGTCGGCGAAGTATTCCGGCTCCTCATCGACAAAGACCTGGCGCAGGCCGGGCGGGTTCGGGTTGCTCTCAATGGTGCCGAACGGGAAGAGGCCAAGGCCGCCGAGAACAATGTCGCTGAGGAAGATCCCGCCAAAGGTCGCCGAGAAGTTCGCCGCGCCATTGCCGTTTCCGGTCGGCAGACAGCCGAGCACGGCGGTCGGGTCAAAGTCGCATAGCGTTTTCGGAATGCGGACACGGTTGTCGTCTTCCTCGAAATAGGAGGCGACAAGATCAATGCGCGTGCGGGGCGTCGGCTCCCAGCCGAAGGAGGCGCGGGCCGACCATTGCTCGCGGCCGTCCAGACTGTCGAAGGTCGCGCGGGGATCGACGGTTTCGGTGTAGCCGTCGCGGGAGAGGGCGATGCCGGCGAGGCGGAAGGCGGCATTGTCGCCGACGGGCAGGTTCACCATGCCCTTGACGCGCAGATGGTCGAAATTGCCGACCTGTATGCTGGCATCAGCCTGGACTTCTTCAAGCACGGGCTTGTTGGTGATCAGGTTCATGGTGCCGCCGGTCGAGTTGCGGCCGTAGAGCGTGCCCTGCGGGCCGCGCAGGATCTCGATGCGTTCCACATCGTAGTATTCTGTTTCGAACAGACGTGGCTCGTTCAGGTAGACATCGTTGATGTGAATGCCAACGCCGGTATCGGCCGAGGCAGCGGTGAGCAGCGTGCCGACGCCGCGAATCTGGAGATTGGAGCCCGAGAAGAAGGTCTTGGTGAAGTAGACATTGGGCGTGGAGATCTGGATGTCCTGAACGCTGTCGATCTGAAGCAGGTCGAGGGCTTCTTCATCATAGGCCGTGACGGCGATGGGCACGTCCTGAATGTTCTGTTCGACCCTCTGGGACTGAACGAGCACGCTTGGCAGACGGCGTGTGTCCGTGTCGGCGGCACCGGCGTCAGCGCCTTCCTGAGCATAGGCGGGCGCGGCGAGCGCGAGCGCTGAAACCCCTCCAAGTAGAATCGGAATCCAATTGTTTTTCTTCGGCATAACTTCCTCCCCGGCCCAGGGAGCGAAGCAAGCATGCGACAGGCAACCTGCCGTCCTGCTGGGCGAGCGCGTCGCTTCTCTTTGCGGAAGCAATGTTCGCGCAGTTACGATGTTCGGGTGGATTAGCGGCCCGTGTCAATGCTCTTGAAGGGGCGCGTTTTAGCTTCTGTTTGATCCGTTCCCGGTGCAAACCTCATGCTGCTGTGCAGCAATTTGAAGTTGTAGAAACTGCTACACAGCGTGAGCTTTCATCTCCGCGACGATGTCATAGCCGTAGACACGATCCTGACGTTTCAGGCCGATCTTCGGGGCGATGCGGCCAGCCAGCCACATCGGGCCATAGGTCTTCAGCCGCCCCGGGAACGAGCGTTGATGGAAGGTTGTCGCATTGGCGCGGGAGCCCGCCTGAACGGCGCTCGCACGTGCGAACCTTATGGTCTGGTAGGTGCTGAGGGCTGGCTCGATTTCTGTGGTGTTACGCAGGACGCTCGCCAGTGCCCATGCATCTTCAATCGCCATGGCAGCCCCCTGCGCCATGAAGGGCAACATCGGGTGGGCGGCATCTCCCAGAAGCGCGACCCGGCCATCGGTCCACCGCGGCAGGGGCGGGCGGTCGAACAGGGCCCAGCGGTACAGGGCATCGGCCTCTTCGATCAGACGGGTGATGGTGGGATGCCAACCGTCAAAATCGGAAAGTGCGTCCTCTCGTGTGCCGCGCTCATTCCAGCTTTCCTTCGTCCAGTCATCGCGCTCGACCACGCCGACGAAGTTGGCGAGTTCGCCGCGGCGGAGCAGGTAGGTCACGGCATGCTTGCCGCGTCCCATCCATGCGCCCGCGACGGGGTTTGGAGCATCGCTCCCCAGCCGGTCGACAGGGACCACGGCGCGCCAAGCGACATTGCCGGTAAAGGTTGGCTTGTCCGGGCCGAGCATGGTGGTTCGTACGACGGAGTGGATGCCATCCGCGCCAATCAGGACATCTCCACTGAGACTGGTCCCGTTCGAGAGGTGAGCCGTCACGCCACTCGTATCCTGATCGTAGGACACCACGGACTGGCCAAGCCGCACGGCATCTGGCGCGCGTGTTTCAAGCGCATCGGCGAGCGCTGAAACGAGATCGGCGCGGTGAATGTGCAGATAGGGCGCGCCCCATCTTCTTCTTGCCGTTTCGCCAAGAGGGGCGTGGATCAGGGGAAGACCGCTGACGCCCATGCGCAGCTCGATGCCTTCCGGTTCAAACCCGTCTGTCGCGAGACGTGCGTCTATGCCGAGCGCTTCGAACACCTTCATCGCGTTCGGGCTCATCTGGAGCCCAGCACCGATCTCGCCGAGCTCGGCGGCCTGTTCGGGGACTTCCACGTCCCAGCCGATTTCCTTCAGGCAGAGCGCTGCCGTCAGTCCGCCAATCCCGCCGCCGGCAATGATCGCTTTCATGAAGCGGCCCTCATCTTGTCCCGCATGGCCTCACGCCATAAGGCATCTCTCGCTATGTGGAGAGCATTGGCGCGTCAGGCAATGCGGGCGACAGAGGGCCACAATCTGTCTCCGTCACCAAAAGGGCGCTGATGGATAGGACGGCTACTCGGTGAAGGCCATATCGACGGACCGGACCACAGGCTTCAGGAGGTATTCGGCAATCGAGCGGCGGCGGGTGACAATCTCCGCTGAGACCGTCATCCCGGTCGCGAGTTGGCCGATGTATCGGCCATTGCCGATTTCCTGCCGGTCGAAGCTGACGCGCGCAAGGAAGTAGACCATGCCGGTGGTCTCATCGATGAACGTGCCAGATGAAACGTATGTAATTTCACCTTGTGCCTTGCCGAAGCGGTTCGGGTCATAGGTGGAGACAACGAGTTCTGTTTCCTGGCCGATATGAATATTCCCGATGTCTTGCGGTTGCACCTGCACCTCGGCGATCAGCGGAGCATCGTTCGGCAGGATATCGAGAATGACTTCGCCGCCGCGAACCACACTGCCGGATCCTGCGATGTAGATCTTCTTGACCAGTCCGTCTGCTGGCGCGGTGATGGTCATGTTCTCAGATATAAAGTTGAGCGACTGCAACGGCTCTTCCAGCTCCGCCAGTCGCGCGGCGATGTCCGCCCGTTCAGTGGATGCTGCGCGCTGGAAGCTTGCCCGCGCCTTGCCAAGCTCCGAGCGAAGCCGTGTGATGTCAGCGTCCGCCTTCTGAACCCGATTGCGGGCCTCCGCCAATGAGTCCTCTGCCTGAAGCCATCTGGACTGCGCATCGAGAAACTGAAGCCGCGATGTAAATTCATCGGCATACAGAGCTTCCTGAATTTCGAACTGCTCTTTTGCCGCGCTCGCCTGCTGTTCCTTTGAGTAGATGCTGGCGCTGGCGGTTTCGTGCTCAGAGGTCGCGATGCGCAATTGCTGTTCTAGCGTGGACAGCGTTGCCCGTTGCTCTGCCATGGAGCGGGCATACAGCGTCTGCTGCTCAGAAACGAGAGTTTGCCACTTGTCGTCGAAGCCGGAGAAGTCCATCGGCCTTTTCTGAAGCAGTGCGTCCAGACGCTCTGCGGTGATCTCGAGCGCGGCCTTCTGCGCCACCAGTTTTTCAAGTTCGCCGCCCGCCGTTTCACGGCGCAGCTTCAGGAGCGGATCGCCAGCCCGGACGACGGCCCCTTCAGTGACGAAGACCTCTTCCACGATGCCGCCCTGAATATGGGACAGTTCGTGAAGTGGCGCGCTGGGGACAATTTCTCCGGCTGCAACCGACAGTTCGCGGACCTTCGCGAAGTTGGCCCATATGAGCAATGCCGCCATCAACGCACAGATCGTGAAGATCATTAGCCGCGCATAGATCGGGGAGGGGCCTTCTTCTAGCTCAAGGGGAAGCGCAAGACTTGTGCGCTTGCTGATGGTTTCCAGGTTGTTCTGGGTCATTTCTGGCTCCCTGACTGGGCGGTCTTTGGGACGGCGTTCATGCTGTAAGCCGTCATGAATTTCGGGACGATGTCTTCTGGCCGGTCGAAGCCAGCCACCATGCCGTCTTCGATCCAGAGCACCTTGTCCGCCATCTTCATCAAGCTTGGTCGGTGCGTTGTCATAAGGATGGTCGACTGGCCGCGGGCACGGTTCAGCTCTGCCTTGAGAGCTTCCTCGCCGGCAAAGTCCAGCGTGTCGGCCGGATTATCCAGAATACGGATCGCGTCGGTCTTGATGAATGCCCGGCACAGTGAGATCCGGGTTTTCAACGCATCGGACCACCTGCGGAGATTTCGGGCGTTCATCTGCGTGTCGAGGCCGTTCGGCAGAACGTCGCCGGAGCATTTGTGCAGGTCGAAGCGCTGCGCGATGGCTTCGATCTCCTCGTCAGTCGCTTCCGGATAGGAGAGGCGGATATTCTGCGCGATTGTGCCGTGATAGAAATCTGAGACTTCCAGCGCCGCGCCGATGTTCTGCCTCCACGAGCCGAGATCGACCTGGCGCAGGTTGATGCCATCCACGCGTATCGATCCGGCTTGTTGCTGGTAGAGACCAAGCAGCAGTTTGATGATGGTCGACTTGCCTGCGCCACTTGGTCCACAGATGACCACAAACTCTCCCGGCTGAATCTTGAAGGAGGCGTGACGCAGGGCCGGTTCGCGCTTGCTGCCATAGCGGAAGGCGACGCGATCGAACTCAATGCTGCCATCGAACGTATGGGAAATGCTTGGTGCCTTTTCCGGGACACGCTCTGTCTTGATCGCCATGAGCCGGTCGATCTGTGTGAAGCTCTGCAGGGTCTGGCCCAGGACCATTCCGCTCAGGAACATGCTGCGAATGGGGCTGAGCACTTTCCAGGCGAGCGCCATACACGCGATAAGCGCGCCCTGGCTGAGATTACCGGAGGCTACCATCAGCGTGCCGGCTGTCAGCGTCGCGATGCCAGACACGGTGACGAGCGCCTGAGCCACCGTTTCGGTGAACAGGTTGAACTGACGGACCTTGAGCGTGGCGGAGGCCGCTCTCGCGCTCGCTTCCCGATACCGTTTCAACCAAACCGCCCGGCATCCAAGATTCCGGATCAGGCTATGATTTGAGATCATCTCGATAGAGAGGTTTTGCTGCGCGGTGCGGGATTGTCCAAGTTCGGTCGTTGCATCGCGATTGGCAGGAATGGCCCAGGCGGCGAGTATGCCGAAGAGGACAATCAGCGTGATCGGGATCAGCACGATCGGCCCGGCTACGATGCCAATGGCAAGAAGGAAAAGGAGCAGGAAGGGGAGGTCAAAGACTGCGTTGACCAGCGCACCTGTAAAGGCATCCCGGAATGCGCTCATCTGCCGGATGCGGGTGATCTGGCTGCCAATCGGGGAGTTCTCCACATATTGCAGCGGCATGAACATGAGTTGACGGAAGATGGCTGTGCTGGCTTGCTGGTCGAGCCGCGCGGCAAGCCGGGCCTGAAGCCGGGCCTTGATCATCTTCAGCGCCTGATCGGCCCCTATGATCAGGATAAGACCAACACTGAGCCAGAGAAGGACGTCTGTTGAGTCGGTCCCGACGGCCTTATCGTAGACGGTCATGATGTAAAGCGGCAGCGCCAGCATGAACATATTCGTCAGGAAGCTGACGACGAAGATCATCTGCAGGTCTTTGCCGAAGGATTTGAAGGCAAGCCGTGTCCATCTTTTGACTGGGCCCTGTGCCTTGGCTTCCGGCTTTTCCTCCGGAAAGATGAGGGTCCCCTGCATGCTCTCGGAGGTCTGCGGGCTGAGTTCGCCGGTATCGGGGTCGAAGACCAGATACTGCCCGTCTTCGTCTATGGAGCGAACGACGAAAAGGCGGTTCTCCGCGTCCAGAAGGAAGCATGGCAGGAACTCTTTTCGGAGCTGCGTGGTCCGCGTGTTGCCGAGCGTTGTCTTGAAGTCGAGCTTGAAGAGCAGCGTGCGCAGGGCGTTTATTTCATTGATCGGGTCGAGATAAGGCTGGGCTTCCAGAAAGCGCCGGTCGGACCCTGACCATCCGATGCTGTCGAGAAAGTACCGGACACTGCTCAGGCTGTCGCCCTTGCGAATGCTCGTTGACGACTGCCTTTGCAGGTTCAGCTCGGACGCGATGCGCTCTCGCCAGACCTGGAAGACGTTTGGTGCTCCGCTCTGTTCGGTGCCGGATTGAAGATGAGGCTGTGCCATTACGATGCCTTCTCCCGAAGAGTGGCGTCGACAGGGGGAGGGGCCTGTGTGCTGGTCTGTCTCACCGTCTTGTCTGCCAACTCGTAAACAGAGTCGGCAATGCGCAGGATGGATGGCCGCTGGGTCGCCATGATGATTGTGATGTCGCCGCTCAGCGTCTTCAGCATCTGCATGAAAACCGCTTCCGTCTGCGCATCGAGGCCGCTATTGGCGTCGTCGAGCAGAAGGACAGATGGCTTGCTGACGATCGCGCGGGCAACGCAGATCAGTTGCGAGAAGGCCGCCGAGAGCTCCGGGCTCGTTGTCCCCAGGAGCTGGGTGTCAAAACCATCGGGCAGCTGGTTGATCTCTTCCGACAGGCCGGAAATGTCTGCGATCCAGCGTGCCTCCTGAGCCGTGTAGGTTCCAAACAGGGTCAGGTTGTCGAGAATGCTTCCGTGGAAGAGCTGAGGGATCTGTCCGACATATGAAACCGTCGCACGTTCCTGCTTTGGGGCCTCTCCATTAATCAGTACACGCCCTCCTGTAGGGCTTATCTCGCCTGTGATGCACTTCATCAGAAGACTGCGCCCGCTTCCATCGGCACCCTTCAGGCCGACGAAGTGACCGGGCGCGATGTCCATATTGACGTCATGGAAGACCGCTGGATGGTCCTGGAAGCTGACCGAAACGTTTTCCATCCTGATCCCGGCCGGTGCGAAATGTCTTTCTGTACGGACGACATGATCGATGGAAGGCTCCTGGTCTCCCAGCTGGTCATAGAGCTCGGTGACTTCGGCGCGCTTATGCTCGGTCTGTGTGGTCATGTTCCATGACTGAATGGAGCGCATGATGGGCTGCATCATCTGCGATGACAGCAGCATGCAGGCTGCAAGCGCGCCAATCGTCAGATTGTCGGAGATCACCATCAGGGCCCCGAAAAACACTACG
Source organism: Hyphomonadaceae bacterium (assembly GCA_028285145.1). GTDB lineage: Bacteria > Pseudomonadota > Alphaproteobacteria > Caulobacterales > Hyphomonadaceae > JANQQC01. Next base: position 1,996 of record JANQQC010000014.1, on the reverse strand, counting down.
CCCGTGGTCATGAGCATGGCAAACAGTCCACCCGTCTCGGCGATGCTCTGAGAGGCGAGAACGTTTTGTCTGAGCTCCTGGCTGCTGGAGGATTGCAGCCGCTCGAAGCGCCGCATCAGGAGGGGCTCCATCGCATGCGACTTGACCGTTTGCATGGTCTGAAGGGTCTCGAGAATGAAGTCGTACTTGCGTTCCTCGAAGTCTTCCTTGGTCTCGATGATGGCCCGGAGACGTTTTGTCCGGGTCGTGATGTAAGCGAAGAACCCGATCAGCAGGAAAATCTGAACGGCTATGAGCGGCCCGGCGATGATCACCATGACGACGCCAAACAGGGGGATACAGGCCAGATCAATCAGCAGCAGCCTTGACGAGCTGCCATGGAAGTCAGCGAGTTCCGACAGGGACCGCAACTGGTTCATAATGGAGCTGGTCCGGACGCTGCTGACCGTTGACGAGTTTGAGGACATGAGCCGCGCCATGGCATCCATGGACTGGCGGTGTGCGAACGAGGCGGCATGCCAGCTCATGATTGATCCGCGCGCGATGCGCAGAGCCGTGTCGATAATAGTGATCCCGATCAGCCCGAGGACCAGCATCGTCAGTGTGTTGAATGCCTGATTGGGAAGGACGCGATCATAAACATGCAGGATTGTGAGTGGCAGGCTCAGGCCCAGAAGACTAATGATTGCTGAGCTGCAGTATATCGATACCGGAAGGGCGGGTTCGTTTATTAGCCCGCTCTTGCCCTTGATCATCTTGATCAGGCTCGGGGCTTTTAGCGTTTCGATGATTTTTTCTCCCGTCACGGAACCGTACTTCCCTGTGTTGCATATGATTTCCTAGCGGCCTGCGGTTAACGGCGAGTTCTGTGTTGGTTTCGTGGAAGTTAATCAAAGGGCCTTTCTGCAGCTGAACGGGCGCTGATATCCCGCTGTAGATGTAAGTATGAATATTTTTCGGTTTTACATTAATATGATTCCGAGTTGGATATATTAATGAAATACAAAAATATACTGTGATATTCATTCTGTTGCTTACCCAATAATATACGGGCGATATGTATAACCACCCTGATATCAGATGGGGTGAACCGTGGTAGACAAACCAGGCAGCGATAAGCCGAACAAACAAAACGACGTACAGGACGACAGCTTTACCTTTGGTGACGAGCAGTCGACCAAGAAGGTTGGAGCCTGGGATGGCGAGAATGTTCCCGGCACAATGGACGATGCCGGCCATATGTCGCTCGCGAACCTGCATTATGGTGCCACGCCTGAAGGTGAGTTCACCAAGTCTGCCGAGACCCCCGAACAGACGGACCTCAACCTGACCGCTGACGCCGCTGTTGCGGCAGAAGAGGGCAATGGCTCAGCTGTCGTCGAGAATGAGGCGGGCGCTGTTGTTGCCACGCTGTCTTCGTTCGATCCGGATGCTGGCGATGCGATCACCTACACCGTGTCCGACGAGCGCTTCGAAGTGGTTGATGGCGAGTTGCGTCTCGTTGAAGGCGTGAGCCTCGACCATGAGGCGGTGGAGACACTGGATGTCACTGTGACCGCGACCGACGGCGAAGGTGTGTCCACTGATGAGATTTTCACCATCGACGTGGTTGATGTGAACGAAGCTCCCAGCGACCTTGCCCTTGATGGCTCGTCTGTCGCCGAGAACGAGGCCGGTGCGGTTGTTGGCACGCTCACTTCGTTCGATCCCGATGCCGGGGACAGTGTGATTTACAGTGTGTCGGATGAGCGGTTTGAAGTGGTCGACGGCGAACTGCGACTCGCAGACGGCGTGAGCTTCGATCACGAAGACATCGATAGCCTCGATGTCACCGTGACCGCGACCGACAGCGAAGGCTTGTCCACCACAGAGACGTTCACCATTGACGTTCTCGACGTGAACGAAGCGCCGAGCGATCTGGCTCTGGACGGCTCGTCCGTCTCTGAGAACGATACCGGCGCTGTTGTTGGAACGCTCACTTCGTTCGATCCGGATG
>JANQQC010000013.1 GCA_028285145.1 Hyphomonadaceae bacterium | reverse complement strand
TGCTAGACGGAGACCGGCACACCGCCGGTGCCGGGCCGCCAGACCGCGACCTCGCCCCCCAAAGCCAGACGGCCGACCCGGCCCTTCAGGGGAGCGATCAGAGGATCATAGCTGTGCCACACAGGAGGGGGATAAGTTTTGGCGAAAAAATCCATCCGCGCCTCCCGGCGCAGGCCGGGATCTCCAGCAGATACGCCGGAACACGCGGCACGAGATCCCGGATCACGTCCGGGATGAGCGGAGCAAAAGCGGGGATAGGGATGCGATTCTACCCCTTTGGATTGTGTGCCCGCAGGCAGGCGAGTCTGCGCAGATCCTTCGGACGTCCGAGCCGTTGCAAGAGCATGGCTTGTTCGCCGAGCTCCGGCACGTAGACCGTCGTCCCGCAGACAGACACCGCCTCACGAGTCTGCAATTTCACAGGCCACCAGCCGCCCTCCTCCCGGATGACGTAGTTGGCCATTATCTCGACAGGGACGTCACCGATCTCCGGCCGAAGGAAGATCTCGGACCTGAAAAGCGCGCCTCCCCCATCCACCTCATTCGGCAGGGCTTTTGTTTCCATCAGCCGACGTGCGTCCTGCAAAGATACGAGGACATCTATGTCTCGTACGCCGCCCGGATTCACACCGCTCAACGCCACCGCCGCGCTGCCGAGGATCCACCACGGGTCTGATGTGTCCTCCAGAAAGGCGGCGAGGCGAATGATGCTGGATAAGGACGGGTCGGAAAGCTGGAACATTTTGTCTTTCAGCCTTCGATACCACTTACTCGGGACGGGCCACCAATTCCCGCAGCGCCCAGATTGGGATAGCAGCTTGCCATGACCAAGCGCCAGATCAGCCTCGTCCTCTCAGCGGCCGCGATGATCGTCGCCATGGCCTTTGTTGTCCCGATGGTGTCAACGCGATTTGAGCCCCTGATCGCCTATGTCTCCATTCTGGCAGTTTACTGGACCGGGTTTTGCCTGCCTGTCGCGGTGATCTTCGGGCGTGAGGGCCGTTCGATCTCCCTGACCCCGAAAGGAGTGCCGCTTTGGGCACCTGTGCTGGCCCTTGGCCTGCCCGTACTGGTCGCTTTCGGGGCCGGGCTTTTCACTTTGGAAACGCCGCAGGCCTCGCTCATTGCGATCGCTGTAAGTGTTGCCCTGATCAATGGCCCGCTCGAAGAGCTGGCATGGCGGCGGACGTTTCGCGCCAATTCGGGCGACAGGCTGAGTTTCGAGCTTCTGGGGCTGCTGCTCTTCGCCGCGTGGCATTTGCCGCTGTTGCTAACGCGCGGGGTCGATTTCGATCATGGGGCTCTGGGACTGGTTGGCGGGGCAGCCCTTATGGGCGGTGTTTGGGTGTTGATGACACGCGCGACCAATTCGGTGGGATGGCCCATGATCAGCCATACGCTTGTAAACATGGCGGCCTTCGTCCCGCATTTTCAACAGAACTTCGCGACGTAACAAACGCCGGTTGGCGATTGTATTCGCCCTGCGAAACGCTACACCGCGCTGCGATGCTACAGATTTCAAATCTCGATTTCCGCGTGGAGGCGCGACCGCTCTTTGAGGGCGCGTCGGCGAGCATCTCGTCGGGCTGGAAAGTGGGGCTTGTCGGACGCAATGGGACAGGCAAGTCCACCCTGCTACGCCTGATCCGCGAGGATGTGCAGAACCCAACAAATGACAGCGCGATAAGGCTGAATTCGGGGGCGCGGCTCGGTTGGGTGGCGCAGGAAGTCGCCGCCAGCGACACAAGCGTTCTCGATGTCGTGCTCGCAGCCGATGAAGAACGCGCCGCACTGATGGCCGAGGCGGATACCGCAACCGATCCGATGCGGATTGCCGAGATCCATACGCGACTGGTCGATATCGATGCCTGGTCAGCCGAGGCGCGCGCGGCGGAAGTGTTGATGGGGCTGGGCTTCAAGCATGAAGATCTGTCGCGGGCGACACGGGAATTCTCTGGCGGCTGGCGCATGCGCGCGGCAATTGCCGGCGTGCTGTTCTCCCAGCCGGACCTCCTGCTGCTGGACGAGCCAACCAACTATCTCGACCTTGAGGGCGCGGCATGGCTTGAGGGGTATCTGAAAAAGTACACGCATACGGTGATCATCGTCTCGCATGACCGTGAGCTGCTGAACCGCTGCGTGACGCACACGATGGCGCTGGAGCACAGAAAGCTGTCCATCTGCCCCGGCGGCTATGATGACTGGCTGAAGCTGCGCGCAGCCAAAGCCGCCCAGCTTGAAAGCCAGCGTGCCAAGCAGGAAGCCGACCGCGCCCACCTTCAGGCCTTTGTCGACCGGTTCCGCGCCAAGGCCTCGAAAGCGCGTCAGGCGCAGTCGCGTGTAAAAATGCTGGAGCGGATGCAGGACATCACCATCCCTATCGCAGAGCGAACGACGCCTTTCAGTTTCCCCGCGCCGGAGGAACAACTCGCGCCGCCGATGCTGGAATTGCAAGGTGCGAGCCTTGGCTATGGCGAAGGCGCGCTGATCCTTGACGACGTCAATCTGCGGCTCGACCCGGACGACCGCATCGCCATTGTCGGCACCAATGGCCAGGGCAAGACCACGCTGGTCAAATCCATTGCCGAGCGTCTGCCCCTGATGGACGGTAAGCGCGTCGCCCCCAAAGCGGTGCGCATAGGCTATTTCTCACAGGATCAGATGGATGAGCTGACACCCGGCGAGACGGTGCTCGATCACGTGCGCCACGCCCTGCCGAAGGATACGAGCGTCGCCCGCCAGCGCGCCATCGCCGCCGCCATGGGGTTCTCACACGAGAAGGTGGAGACGAAGGTCGATAAGTTGTCCGGCGGCGAAAAGGTACGTCTGCTGCTCGGGCTGATGTCGATGGAAAAGCCGCACGTGCTGATCCTCGATGAGCCGACCTCGCATCTGGATATCGATAGCCGCGAGGCGCTGATCTATGCGCTCAACGACTTCAAGGGCGCGGTCCTGCTCATCACGCACGACGTGTATCTCGCCGAAGCGACCGCCGATCAGCTGTGGCTGGTGAAGAACGGGCATGCGACGCGCTATGATGGCGACTTGCAGGACTATCGTGCGCTGGTGCTTCAGGCCGATCGCGGCGAGGACGCGCCGAAGAAGAACGGCAAAGCGAAGACGGCGAAAGCCGAACCGGCCCCGAAGATCGACAAGGCGGAACAACGCAAGCTGGCATGAGCGGCGCGCAAGGCGGCCGAACCTCTGAAGAGAGCAGCAGATGACGCCGAGCGACGGCTGAACACGGCCAATAAGCGCATTGAGGAAATCGATGCAGACCTTGCTCAGCCGGGGCTGTCTTCAGAGACGTTGCAGGATCTGATGCAGGATCGCGCCGCGCTGGCGGCGGACGCTGAGCAGGCCGAACTCGACTGGCTGGAAGCGGCGGAGGCCTATGAGGCAGCCCTCGCCCCGAGCTAGACCAGCCGGCTCTGCTTGACCGCCGCGCCGATAAAGCTGGCGAAGAGCGGGTGTGGGTCGAAGGGGCGCGATTTCAGTTCCGGGTGGTACTGGACGCCGATAAACCAGGGATGGCCGGGGATTTCCATGATCTCAGGCAGCTTGCCGTCTGGTGACAGACCTGAGAACCGAACGCCAACCTTTTCCAGCGCGTCGATGTATCCGCCGTTCACCTCGTAGCGGTGACGGTGGCGTTCGGACACTTCGTTCGCGCCGTAGATTTCGGCGACCTTAGACCCCTCGCTCAGGATGGCGGGGTAAGCGCCAAGTCGCATGGTGCCACCCTTGTCGGTGTCGGCGGTGCGCACTTCCTTGACGTTGCCGCGGGTCCACTCCTCCATCAGTCCGACCAGAGGCTCGTCGACTTCCCCGAACTCCGATGTGGTTGCGTCCTCAATTCCGGCCATGTGGCGGGCCGCTTCGATCACCGAAAGCTGCATGCCGTAGCAGATGCCGAAGCATGGCACGTCGCGCTCGCGCGCAAACCGGGCCGCGCGCATCTTGCCGCGCGCGCCGCGCTCGCCGAAGCCGCCCGGCAGGATGACGCCGTGTACGCCTTCGAGAATATCGAGGGGTTTGGCTTCATCGTCGAACTGTTCGGAATCAATAAGGCGGATATCGACCTTCACCTTGTTGGCAAGGCCGCCATGATCGAGTGCCTCCATGACCGACTTATAGGCGTCCGGCACATCGGTGTACTTGCCGACAAGGCCGATGCAGACATCGCCATCGGGGTTGTGGATGGTCTCGGCGATACCATTCCAGCGCGTCAGGTCCGGCGCGGCGGCGTCGACAACGCGGAAATGGTGGAGGACTTCGGCGTCGAGCCCCTCATTATGGTAGGCCGACGGGACGTCATAAATGTGGCCGACATCCTTGGCCTCGATAACGCTGGACGGGCGCACATTACAGAAGCTGGCGATCTTCGCCTTCTCGGTCTCGGGAATTGAGCGGTCGCACCGGCACAGGAGAATGTCCGGCTGGATGCCGATGGAACGCAACTCCTTCACCGAGTGCTGGGTCGGCTTTGTTTTCATCTCACCGGCAGCGGCAATGTAAGGGAGCAGCGTCAGGTGGATGAAGACGGCGCGCTCGGGGCCGAGTTCCTGGCCGAGCTGACGGATGGCCTCGAAGAAAGGCAGGCCTTCAATGTCACCCACGGTGCCACCGATTTCGCAGAGCACGAAATCAACGCCCTCACCCGGATCAGACAGGACGAAGTCCTTAATGGCGTCAGTGACGTGCGGGATGACCTGAATGGTCGCGCCGAGATAATCGCCGCGGCGCTCCTTTTCGAGGATCTTGCGGTAGATCTGGCCGGTGGTGATGTTGTCGGACTTTTTCGCCGAGACACCGGTGAAGCGTTCATAGTGGCCAAGATCGAGATCGGTTTCCGCGCCATCATCGGTCACAAAAACCTCGCCATGCTGGCGCGGTGACATCGTGCCGGGATCGACATTCAGGTACGGATCGAGCTTACGCAGCCGAACATTGTAGCCGCGCGCCTGCAATAGCGCGCCAAGGGCGGCTGAGGCGATGCCTTTACCAAGCGAGGACACCACGCCGCCAGTGATGAATATGTAGCGGATCATGGGGCCTCAGGATGGAGTGATTCGTAGGCTCCGCCAGCAGGCGGTACATCTTGGCAGGATCTATTCCCTGGGCGCATCCGCCAGAGGGTCTGCAAGGGGATCAACCGTCTCATCCTGAGCAGGCGCGACCGGCTCCGGCGCTGTCTCGTCCAACGGATCAGCAAAAAGCGGCTCGGTCGTGTCGATCGCATCGGCTGGCACGGTGACGCCAGCCGCTTCCGCGTCGAGGGCGCGTTCCACATCGGTGCGATCATCATCGCCGCGGCTGGCAATCGTGGTGAGGGCCAGGCTGGTGATGAAGAAAATCCCGCCAAAGAGCATCGTGGTACGCACCATAGCGCCGGCAGCCCCGCGACCTGACATCAGCCCGCCGCCACCACCGCCGCCGCCAATGCCAAGCGCCCCGCCTTCGGAGCGCTGGAGCAAGACAACAATAGTCATCGCCACACAGGCGAAGATGTGAACAACGAGAATGACGTTTTGCATGTGCGGTGCCGTCTAAGAAGCCAAGCGGGCCGAATAAGCGCTTATGACGCTCGCGCCAACCCCTACCCGTCAGGTCTTACTGCGCTGCTGCGTAGATGGCGAGGAAATCCTCTGCCTTCAAGCTCGCGCCACCGATGAGTCCGCCATTTACATCATCAACGGCCAAAATCTCAGCAGCATTTCCCGGCTTCATGGAGCCGCCATAGAGAATCGGCGCGCCTTCGCCGGTGCTTCCGAACCGTTTGGCGAGCGTCTGCCGGATGGCGGCGTGGACCTCGCCAATCTGTGTCGTATCCGCGACCTTCCCGGTTCCGATGGCCCAGATTGGCTCATAAGCCACAACGAATCCTGCATTTGCGAAACTGTCCGGCAGCGAGCCGGCAAGCTGGGCGTCGATCACGGAAAGGGTTTCCCCGGCTTCGCGCTGCTCAAGGCTCTCGCCGACGCAGACAATCGGGGTCAGCCCCGCGCGCAGCGCAGCTTCAGCCTTGGCGGCGACGATTGCGTCAGTTTCGTTATGATCCGCGCGGCGTTCAGAATGCCCAAGGATGACATGGGATGCGCCGGCCCCTGCCAGCATCTCAGCGGCGATATCGCCTGTATGCGCGCCGGATTCCACTGCGTGACAGTCCTGCCCGCCAATGGCGAGTAATGAGCCGCGCGCCGCATCAGCCGCCTGCGCGATCAGTGTTGCTGGCGGGCAGATCAGGCAGTCCGCCGGACCGCCCTCGCCTAGCCCTGCAACCACGGCTTCGATCACCGCCAGCGAGGCCGGTGAGCCATTCATCTTCCAGTTTCCAGCGATCAGCGTCCGGACCATGCGGCACCCCTTGTCTTGTGTTCCCTAAGCGGCTCGCCTAGCAAGCCGGGATACGTCATTCAAGAAACGTGCGAGGCACGCCTAATGCTCACAGCAATGCGCGAAATGCTCCGCTCCAAGTTTGCGGGGCTCCTGTTCGGACTGATCATCATATCGATGGCGGTCTGGGGCGTGACCGACATCTTTTCGGGCGGCCTTGGCGGAAACATCATCAAAGCTGGTGACCGGGCCGTGACCGCCCAGCAACTCGACAATCGCCTCGAAAACTATCTGCGCAACTATCAGCAGGAGACCGGCGAGGTCATGACACGCGACCAGGCGCTTGAGCGCGGGGTTGTCGATCAGCTTTTTGCCTCCGAAGCCTCCCGCACCGCGAACCTTGGCTACGCGCAGGTGATTGGAGCGCAGGCGAGCATCAAGGCGGCCGCAGATGCCGTGCGCGAGTTCGAGGCTTTCAGAGACCCGCTGACAGGCGAGTTCTCGATTGAGCAGTATCGCGCCCTGCTCCGGAACCAGAGGCTGACAAATCTCGAGTTCGAAACCGACATTCGTGACGACCTTACCTTCGAAACGCTTCTGGGAGCGACGACCGCTGCCTTCGAAGCCCCCGAAGTGCTCGGCAAGCTGCAGGCGAATTACCTGACCGAGAGCCGAACGGTGTCCTGGTTCGTGATGTCGCGTGACGCGCTCGGGGAACCCACGCCACCGACAGATGATGAGGTGCGCGCCTTCTTTGACGAGAACATTCAAGCATTCAGCCAGCCGGAGCGGCGCGGCATCGATGTTGTGAGCATTTCCCGCGATGACTTCGTCCATCAGGCAGAGCTGCCGGATGATATGCTGCGCACCTTCTATGAAGCCAATCTGGAGCGCCGCTTCTCGGGCCCGCAGACGCGCGCCTATACAGAGGTGATCTTTCCGGATGAAACCAGCGCGCAGTCCGCGATTGGAGCGTTGGCTGGCGGTGCTGATCCTTCAACGCTGTCCAATGTCTCTGGCGTCAATGACAGAAGCGGTCTGCAGGATTCGGTTTCCGATGAGGGGCTGGCCGAAGAGCTGTTCAACCAGTTCTCCCTACCAGGCAGCGTGTTTGGCCCCGTCCAGCGCAACAATGTCTGGGTTGTCGCTCGTCTTGAAGGCATCACGCCGGGCGAGCCATTCCCATTCGATGACGTCGTCGACGACATCCGGACCGAACTGGCAAACCAGCAGGCCGAGCGGCTTTACTTCGATGCGATCGTCAAGATCGACGATCTGATCGGGCTGGGCATGGACCTGGAAGGCATGGCAGCGGATCTCGGCACACCGCTTATCAGCTATGCCGCCGTGGACGAGCGCGGCATGACGGCCAATGGAGCCGTGGTAACCGGCGACCTGCGTCAGCGTGGTCTGCTCCAGCAAGCTTTTGACCTTGCCGCTGGTGATCAGCTCGATGCGATTGAATCCGATGATCAGGTGGTCCTTGCCCGCGTGAGGGACATCACCCCGGCAAGCACGCCTGAATTCGAGGAGGTGGCTGAAGAAGCCCGCGCCGCACTCGTCGCGAGGAACAGCAGCGATGAATTGGAGCGCGCAGCGACGGCCGCCCGTCTCCGTCTGGAAACTGGTGAAACCGCGATGGCGGACGAAGCCGCCGCCGTCAGCGCAGAGCTTTCTGCACCGGATGCGGGTCTAACGCGCCAGAGCTTCGAGGTTGGCCTGCCGCGAGGCGCTATCACCGCTGTCTTTGACGCGAATGCGGGAGACTACATCGTATCGCCGGGCGATACGCCCGATGAGCGCGTAATCGTGCAGGTGAGAACGGTCGAGCGGGCCAATGATGAAACACTGGCCATGCTGACGCCTGTCCTGACAACGCGTCTTCAGGAAGAGTTGTTGGACGACGCCGCACAAGCGCTGGAGAGCGATGTTCGCGAGGAGATCGAGCTCGAAATGGATCGCGGTGGCCTGGAAGCCTACAAACGCACACTGACGCGACAGCAATGACCCAACCGTCACGACTGATTGTCCGTCGGCGGATCGGCGATGTTGAAACGCCCGTCGGGGCGATGCTCAAGCTCGGTGCGGAGAAGCCCGGTGCTTTCCTGTTTGAGTCGATCCATGGCGGCGAACGACTCGGGCGCTATTCCTTTATCGGGCTGGAACCGGATCGTTGGTTCAGGGTGATGGACGGACGAGCTGAGACGGCGCGGTCAGATGATTTCTCCGACGCCCAGCCGATGGCAGAAGCACCGATCGAGGCGCTGCGTCGCTTCACGGGTGAAGCCCGCGCGGAAAGCGATGAAGATCTGCCGCCCATGGCGTCCGGCGCTTTTGGCTATGTCGGCTACGATATGATCCGCCATTTCGAACCGGTCGAGATCAATGCGCCAGACCATCTCGGCGTGCCCGAGGCGCTGCTTGTCGTGCCAAGGGTCGTGCTCATCTTCGATCACCTCTACCAGCAATTGCTGCTGGTGGGCCGGGTCGATGGTAGCGATGCCAAACCGATCAACGCGCTGCTCGACGAGATCGAACAACGCCTGTCTGCCCCTGCCCCCCTTGCCCCCCGCGACCAGAACGAGGACGCGCTTCAGTTCAAGTCGAATACGACCAAGGAGCGCTACTTTGAAATGGTGGAGCGGGCGCGGGAATATACGCGCGCCGGGGACATCTTTCAGGTGGTTCCCAGTCAGCGTCTGAGCGCGCCGTTCAAGCGCGCCTCAATCAGCTTCTACCGCGCGCTGAGACGACTGAACCCATCTGCTTTCATGTTCCATATGAGTCTCGGGCCGCTCTCGCTTGTCGGGTCCAGCCCCGAAATCCTTGTGCGTGTGCGCGACGGTCGCGTGGCGATCCGGCCCATCGCAGGCACGCGCCCCCGGTCCGGCGATCCCGTCGAAGATGCGAAGCGGGCAGACGATTTGCTCGCCGATGAAAAGGAGATGTCAGAGCATCTCATGCTGCTCGACCTGGGCCGCAACGATGTTGGGCGCGTGGCGGCCTATGGCTCTGTTGAAGTCACAGAAAGCTTCATCGTCGAGCGCTACAGCCATGTCATGCACATCGTCTCTCATGTCGAGGGCGATCTGCGGGAAGGTCTGGACGCAGTAGATGCCCTATTTGCAGGCTTCCCCGCCGGCACCGTTTCCGGCGCGCCAAAGATCCGCGCGATGCAGATCATCGACGAGTTGGAAGCCTCGCGGCGCGGCGTCTATGGCGGGGCGGTCGGCTATTTCGGCTGGAATGGCGATCTTGATACCTGCATCGCGCTGCGCACAGGCGTGCTGAAGGATGGGACGCTGCATGTTCAGGCGGGCGGTGGCGTGGTGCTCGACTCAGATCCACAGTACGAGTTCGACGAGACGCTCCACAAGGCTAATGCCCTGAAGAAAGCTGCCAATCTGGCGGCCACATATGAGTTCGACCAATGATCCTCGTCATCGACAATTATGACAGTTTCACCTGGAACCTTGTCCACTACCTGCACGATGTGGGCGCGGAAACCGTGGTCCACCGTAACGACGCCCTGACGGTAAAGGACGCGCTGGCGCTGGGCGCAGACGGCATCGTATTGTCACCCGGCCCGTGTACTCCGAACGAGGCTGGTATCTGCGTCGACCTCGTTCGCGAAGCGCCTGAAGACCTGCCCATCCTCGGCGTCTGCCTTGGCCACCAGTCCATTGGTCAGGCGATGGGCGGCGCAGTCATCGAAGCGCAGGAAATCCGGCATGGGAAGCGCTCGGAGATCCGCCATGAGAGCGGACCGCTCTTTGAGGGTCTGCCGGAGCGCTACGATGTCGTGCGCTATCACAGCCTGTCTGTGCGCGCCGGCGACCTGCCCGACAACCTGATTGCTGATGCGTTCACCGATGATGAAGAGATCATGGCTGTGCGGCATGTCTCGCGCCCGGTTTTCGGCGTACAGTTTCACCCAGAAAGCATTCTGACCGAACATGGGCACGCCCTCCTGAAGAACTTCATGACACAGGTTTCCAAATGAGCACGGACACCCTTTCCGATGCGATCCTAAGGGTCGCGCGCAAACAGGAGCTGCCAGCAGACGTTCTGGAGGGTGCGTTTGACGCGCTCCTGTCCGGCGAGGCCGCCCCTGAACAGATTGGTGCCTTCCTGATGGGGCTAGCGGTGCGCGGCGAAACCTCAGACGAGCTTATCGCTGGCGCGCGCGTCATGCGCACCCATGCGCGGCGGCTGAATGTGGAGGGCGATGTACTCGACACGTGCGGCACGGGCGGCCTGCCGTGGAAGTCCCTGAACACATCGACGGCCTCGGCCCTTGTCGTTGCAGCCGCAGGCGGCCGCGTTGCCAAGCATGGCAATCGCTCAGTGCCACCCAAGACAGGCTCGGCGGATGTTCTGGAAGCGCTTGGGGTCAATCTCGAAATCGACGAAGCGACCTTCCAGCGCTGCCTTGAAGGCGCTGGCGTCGCCTTCATGTTTGCGCGCAGCCATCATTCGGCCATGCGCCATGTCGCGCCGATCCGCGCCAAGCTGGGCATCCGCACGATCTTCAACCTGCTGGGGCCGCTGACCAATCCGGCGGGCGCGCAGTATCAGGTGCTCGGCGTCTTTGCGCCGGAATGGGTGCGGCCAATGGCCGATGCGCTTGAAGTGCTCGGCGTGAAGCGCGCCTGGGTCGTGCACGGTCTCGATGGCATCGATGAGGTCTCTATTTCGGGCAAGACGCTGGTCGCCGATGTTTCGGAGTCCGGCGTTCATGAGTTTGAGATCGAGCCTGCAGATTTCGGGCTGAACCCGCATCCCCTCTCCTCGCTTGAGGGCGGCGCGGTGGACGACAATGCGCTGGCCATCCGCGAACTGCTTGAAGGGCGCGAAGGTCCATTCCGCGACGTGGTCGTGCTGAACGCCGCAGTTGGATTGCACGTGCTGGGGCGCGCGCCCTCTGTCGCGGGGGCGCTGGAGCTTGCCACGGACGCGATTGACAGCGCCGCGGCGCAGGACACGCTTCGCAAGCTCGCGGCGCTGTCGAACAATGAGTCGATCGATACATGAGCGCGCTTGAACCGATCCTCGCCTACAAGGCCGATGAAGTTGCAGCGCTGAAACGTGAACGGACGCTTGCCGAGTTGGAAGCACAGGCGAGCGAGCACGAGCCCCCACGCGGATTCGGCAAAGCGTTATCGGCCGTCGCTGAGACTGATGAAAACGCGCTGATATGTGAATTGAAGCGGCGTAGCCCGTCGGCCGGCGAAATCCTGCCCGGGGCCGATCCCGTGGCGATTGCCAGCGAGTACGAAGCTGGTGGAGCGGCCTGCCTGTCCATCCTCACCGACAAACGCAGCTTCGGCGGAACACTGGATGATCTGGTTGCAGCGCGGGCGCGCGTGTCGCTCCCCGTCCTGCGCAAGGATTTCATGATCGATCCCTTGCAGGTCGCCGAAGCCCGTGCCTTCGGGGCCGACGCCATCCTCATCATAATGGCCGCTGTCCCGGACACCATCGCCGCCGAGTTGGAATCGGCGGCGCACAGTAGCGGAATGGATGCGCTGATCGAGGTTCACAATGAAGCGGAACTGGACCGTGCGCTCGCCCTGAAGAGCCCGCTGATCGGCGTAAACAACCGGGATCTGACCGCGATGACCACCGATCTCGCCGTCACCGAACGCCTTGCACCGCGCCTGCCAGAGGGCCGGGTTCTCATTTCGGAGAGCGGCGTGGCGACGACCAGCGATATTGATCGGCTCCGCGCAACCGGTGCCAGACGCTTCCTGATCGGCGAAAATCTGATGAAGGCATCGAACCGCAGCGATCTTGTCCACAAATTGCGAACAACACAGTGATTTGACCCGAATAGTGAACACAGGTAGAACATCTGTGAACATAGATTCGAAAGGCTGGATTGCTCATGCTCACCGCCAAACAACGCGAACTGCTTCTTTTCATTCATGAAAAGATCAAGGAAACCGGCGTCTCCCCGTCCTTTGACGAGATGAAGGATGCCCTGAATCTTGCGTCGAAATCCGGAATTCACCGCCTGATCACAGCCCTTGAGGAACGCGGGTTCATCAGGCGACTTGCACACAGGGCCCGTGCGCTGGAAGTGCTGAAGCTGCCTGAATCAGCCACTGCGACAGCCCCACCGCGAGGTCGGCAGGCCTTTCGCCCCAGTCTTGTCGGGCGTCCAGCTGCGGACGGGAAGCGCTCAATCCCGGTTCTTGGCCGCATCGCCGCCGGTGTACCGATCGAAGCGATTGAGAACGAAACTGGCCGCGTCACGCCGCCCGATGACGTTGATGATATCGAGGATTGTTTCGCCCTGCAGGTGCGTGGCGACTCCATGATCAATGCCGGCATTCTCGAGGATGATCTCGTAATTCTAAAACGCACGGACACGGCTTCGACCGGCGATATCGTCGTCGCCCTGATCGACGAGGAAGAAGCAACGCTGAAGCGTCTTCGCAAGAAGGGTGCATCAGTCGCGCTGGAGGCAGCCAACCCCGAATACGAAACACGGATCTTTGGACCGGACCGGGTCAGAATTCAGGGCAAGCTCATCGCGCTTGTCAGGCGCTACGACTAGGGCGGACATGGCCGCCATGGCCTTTGCCCACATGGCGGGGTGGACGCTGTGAGGTCTCCGTTGGCGTCTGTAGACAAGGTGAGCCCACGGGCTTGAGATGCGGCCTGCCACGAATAGGTGTTGCGGCACGCAGAACGCGCTTCTGATGTTGTCAGGGTGAGCGTCCGTGACGAGCGCCGGTCGCACGCTGGTAGCTCGTGTGTCAGACGCACATGATAGCCGTTCCAGTCGAACTCGCACATCGCTTGCGCGCAATCCTGTGTCATCTCCTGATCGGTATAGCGTAGCGGCGCAAGGCCATCGCCGTCGGCGAAGGCGACGCGTTGTGTTGGGTATCCCGCTTCGACGAGATAAACATCTCCGTTCGGAGCCAAGTGCACGGCCGCCTGCCCATCTGAAACCCAGACGAAAGCAGCGGCGAGCGTGATAAGGCCAGAGCCGCCAAACCTCCAAAACCCACGGGCGAACAGAAAGCCGACCAAGGCCAATATGAGTAACCCCAGAGCAAAACCCGGCATAGGTGTATCGGGGGTTAGTCCCTGCCCCTCGATCGAACTGCACCAGTGCGCGACCGCCAGAACGGCCTCCAATGACAGCCCAAAAGCGCGGAGACCGATCTCCGACGCCCCGAGCGGAGCCAGCAGTAGGCTCACGGCAGCGGCGGGCGCGCTGATAAAGCTGACGATCGGCATGGCCAGAACATTTGCAACAAGACCGAGGCCCGCCAGCCTGTCAAAGTGATAGAGCGCAAACGGTGCCGTGGCGGCTGCGGCGACAATCGAGGTTTTCACAATGGACCAGATGGCGGTGCGCACGCGAGCGACAGGCCCATAGGCAAAGGTCCGGTTCTCCGACCATGAATAATAGACTGCGATCAGCGCGGCCGTGGCCGCAAAGGACATCTGGAAACCCGGCGACATCACGCTTTCAGGCTGAAGAAATACGATCAGCGTCATGGCAATGGCGAGCGACCGGAAGCTGATGGCGGCGCGGTCGACAAGAATCGCGCCGAAGAAGACAATCGCCATGATGAAGGCGCGTTGGGTTGAGACCGATGCCCCGGACAGAATGAGATAGATCGCGCTCCCGAAAAGCGCTGTAAATGCAGCAGGTTTCTGAACGGGAATCCGGATCGCGATGGGTTCAATAAGGGCGAGCCCGCGAAAGACGATGAAGTAAATGAGCCCACCAACAATGCCCATGTGCAGTCCCGAAATCGCGAGAAGGTGGGCCAATCCCGAATTGCGCAGCGCCTCGCGATCGCTCTCAGCCATCAGGCTGCGGTCGCCCGAGGCAAGCGCCGCCGCGAATCCACCTGCACGCTCCCCTGCGGCATCGTTCACATGACGCGCCAGTGAGCGCCGCAGAGCCCCAACCGTTAGTGACGCCTGATCAGCGGGGCTAGCTGGTGGACCGAGTGTTCCACCCCGGCAGCGTCCCTGCACATACCCCACAGCCCCGAGGCGCTGATAATAGGCCTGGCGCTGGAAGTCGTAGTCTCCCGGGATTGATGGTGCGGGCGGCGGTCTCAACACCGCCCAACACCGCACAAACCGGCCGGCAGATACTTCTAGACGCGATGTATGGGTAACCCGCACAAAGTCTGGCGTTTGCGCCGGTGCAAGGCCGGCAATGGCCTGCACCTGCAAGCGCAATCGCGGCCCCTTTGCGCCAGGTTCAATCGCCCAAACCCATCCCTCGAGCATCACCGGACCAATCTCCGATGCGATGGTGGGAGAATCCACGCTAGCCGTGCGAAACTTGCCAGCGCCAAGCCCCAAAGCGATACCGAGCACCAGTACGCTAACTGGGTAGAAGGCCGGAAGACGCCAAAGCTGCCGGGCCAGAGCGGTGAATGCGAGCGCTCCGATAACAACTGCGACCACACTTACAGTGCCGGGCTCCTCAGAGCTCAGAAAGTAGACGGCCGCGCCGACCGTCACCGACAGCGCGAAAAGCACCGGAATCACGTCATGGCGCGGTACACCCAATCGCGGACGCATCCCGATTGCGCGAGTCCTCTTGCCTTGCCGCCCGTCGCTGTGTTCTAGCCCTTGCGAAAGAGTTGAACCTTCAACGCGATTGCGCAGCAGACCTGTATGACCGTCACCACCCGTTTTGCACCCTCCCCCACAGGAATGCTCCATATAGGAGGCGCGCGGACCGCACTTTTCAACCTTCTTTTTGCCCGGCGGCACGGTGGCCGGTTCCTGCTTCGTATCGAAGACACCGACAAAGCCCGGTCCACGCAGGAGGCGACAGAAGCGATCCTCGAAGGGCTCGACTGGCTGGGCCTTACACCAGATGAGCCTCCGGTCTATCAGAGCATGCGGGCCGAGCAGCACAAGGCGGCCGCCGCGGAGATGCTCGCGCGCGGAACCGCGTTTCGCTGCTATGTCACGCCCGAAGAATTGCAGGCGCGCCGGGAAGCTGGAGACGCCAAGCGTGCGGCTGCCAAAGCCGATGGGCTGAGCGATGAAGAGCGTGCAGCCCTTCGCGCCGAAGCGGACGCGCTTCTCGCTCCGTTTCGTTCTCCGTGGCGCGATGGCGGAGAGCCGCCCGCCGCCGATGCGCCTTTCACCGTTCGCCTACGCGCACCGGACACTAGCGAAATCACGCTCAAGGATGCCGTTCAGGGCGAGATTCGGATCAAAGCGGCCGAAATCGACGATCTGATCCTGCTACGCGCGGACGGCACTCCGACCTATATGCTCGCAGTTGTGGTTGATGACCACGATATGGGTGTCACGCATGTGATCCGCGGAGACGATCATCTGCGAAACGCGTTCCGTCAGATCTGCATCTATGAAGGGCTTGACTGGGACGTGCCGCAATTCGCGCATGTATCACTTATTCACGGGCCGGACGGTGGGAAACTCTCCAAGCGGCATGGGTCGCTTGGCGCGGAAGCCTATCGCGACATGGGCTATCTTCCTGAGGCCATCAACGCCTATTTTCTAAGGCTTGGCTGGTCGCACGGCGATCAGGAGATTTTCACGCTAGAGGAAGCGGCGAAGGTATTCTCACTTGAAGGGATCAACAAGGCAGCCGCCCGGATCGACTTTGAAAAGATGAAAGCGGTCAACGCGCATTTTCTCCGCCTTGCCGACGAAGACCGGCTGCTATCCCTGCTGATGCCGCACTTTGGTGACGGCTCGGACCTTAGCGCTGACGATATTGCACGTGCGAAAACTGCGCTGCCGATCCTGAAGGATCGCGGATCGACAATTCCTGAACTTGCCGAGGCATTTTCGTTTCTTTTTGCAAGGCGTCCCATACAGCCGAATAAGAAAGCCCGAAAGGCTTTACGGGGCGAAGGTCTTGACCGTTTGGGCGCACTGGGCGACGAACTAACTGAACTGGAAGACTGGTCGGAAGCAGCCCTGCAGACGTGCCTGGAGGCTTTTTGCACTGCACAAGACCTTTCGCTTGGCCAGATCGGTCCGCCACTTCGCGCGGCACTGACAGGCGGGCTGCCCGCCCCGAACATCGCACCCGTCATGTACTGGCTGGGCCGCGATGAAACGCTGGGGCGGATTGGGGATCAATTGACCGCCGCGGCTGCGCCCGGCGGAGAGAAGTGATGGTAAAACAAGGCTGATGACGATGGAAAACACTGCAGAGAAAAAGGGCGTCGCGAAGATCGACGTCGATGGCAAAGTGGTTGAAATGCCCATTATGGGAGGGACCGATGGACCCAATGTCGTCGACGTAAAACGCCTTTATGCCGAAGCCGGCGTCTTCACGCTTGATCCGGGGTTTACCTCCACGGCGAGCTGTGAATCGAAGATTACTTTCATCGACGGCGAGGAAGGCATCCTCCTCCATCGGGGTTACCCAATCGACCAATTGGCGCAGGAGTCCGGCTATCTCGAAGTCTGCTATCTGTTGCTCAATGGCGAGCTGCCAACGCAGACCGAGTTTACCGACTTTGCGCGCACGATCACGCTGCACACCATGCTGCACACGCAAATGGACCGGTTTTTTGAAGGTTTCCGCCGTGACAGCCACCCTATGGCAATGCTCACCAGCAACGTGGCCGCGCTCGCGGCCTTCTATCCCGACGCGATGGATATCAACGACCCGGAAGAGCGCCGACTGTCCAGTCACCGCCTCATCGCCAAAATGCCGACCATCGCGGCCCGTGCCTACAAGTATTCCATCGGCCAGCCATTCGTTGAGCCGCGCAACGACCTTTCGTATGCGGAAAATTTCCTGCGCATGTGTTTCTCTGTTCCCGCTGAGCGCTATGTGGCGAGCCCGGTGAAAATCCGCGCCATGGACCGCCTCCTGATCCTGCAGGCCGATCATGAGCAGAATGCATCGACATCCACAGTGCGCCTTGCCGGATCGTCCGGTGCACACCCGTTTGCAGCGATCTCCGCCGGTGTCGCGAGCCTCTGGGGCCCGAGCCATGGCGGAGCCAACGAAGCCGCTCTGCGCATGCTTCGCGAGATCGGCACACCAGACCGTATTCCGGAGTTTATCAAGCGTGCCAAAGACAAGGACGATCCGTTCCGCCTGATGGGCTTCGGTCATCGGGTCTACAAGAATTACGATCCGCGCGCGAAGGTGATGCAGCAGACCGTGCACGAACTGATGGAAGAGCTGGATATCTCTCAGAACCCAACGCTACAGGTGGCGATGGAACTGGAGAAGATTGCACTGGAGGACGAGTATTTCGTCAGCAAAAAGCTCTATCCGAACGTCGACTTCTATTCCGGCATCGCTATGGATGCGATCGGCTTCCCTATGGAAATGTTCACCGTACTCTTCGCGCTTGGCCGCACCGTGGGCTGGGTCGCCCAGTTGAACGAAATGATCGAAGACCCAACGCAGCGGATCGGGCGTCCTCGCCAGATCTACACTGGCGCAGCCAGACGCGACTACGTGCCGATCAGCAGCCGCTAGGAAACCTCCAAATCTTCAACAATCGCATCTGCGGCTATCTTTGCCGCAGATGCCACTGTTCCACCCATACGCTCCAGAGCTTCGTTTTGAGCCTCCACAAGCGCCGAAAGGCGATCAGGGTCGGCGAGCAGAAACGCCCCCTCTTCAGCGATCAGTGACGCTGTCAGACGCGTCTGGACGTATTCGGGCACGATTTCGGTGTCATCGCTAACAATGTTGAGAAGCGTGATGTGCTGCGGCTTGAAGAGAAAGCCCCGCGCCAGCGCCCATGTGATCCAACCGGTCTTGTAGCCAACGATCATTGGCGTGCGCTGGACGGCGAGTTCCGTCGTCACCGTTCCTGAACAGGCCAGCGCAAGATCGGCCGCCGCCATGGCGTTCAGACGATCCTCCGCCCGCGTTACAACTGTTGCCCAGCGCCCGATATCAGGAAAAGCCTCGACGAAGGGCTGAGCGACGGACTCCGCAGGCGCGCAGACGACGTTCAGTTGGCTATGCGTCATTTTCAACTCGTAGGCCGCCTCGACCAGTGCAGGCGCAACGCGCGCGATCTCGCTGCGCCGGCTTCCCGGCAGCACCAGCAGGGTCTGAGAGCTACCAGACAGGCCATGAGCCAGCCTGAAGGCCTTGCGATCGCCCTGCTCGACCCGCGAGAGAGCCGGATTGCCGATCACGGTCGTCTTCAGCCCGAAGGGTTCATAGAATGGCTCTTCGAAATCGTGAATGCAGAGCAAGTGGTCGACGCAGCCTGCCAGAGTCTTTGCGCGCCCCGGCCGACTGGCCCAGACTTGTGGACCAATTAGTTTGATGATCCGAATGGCGGGATCGATCTTACGCAACCGCTGCGCGACGCGAAGCATGAAGCCCCATGAGTCGACCAGAACGACAGCATCGGGTTTGAACGCCACGATCTCTTCAACGGCCTGGTCGGCGATCCTTATGACATCCGGATAGGCCTTTAGTCCCTCGACGAGTCCCAGAACAGAGAGTGGCGTCGTGTCGATTGATGACCGAAGGCCGGCCTTGGCCATTTCGACACCGCCAATGCCCGCCAGGGTAAGCTCCGGCCTAGTTTTGCGAAGTTCATCGGCGACCTCGCGCCCCAGCAGGTCGCCTGACGGCTCCGCAGCGACGAGAAAGGCGCGGGCGTCCGTCACGTTTCTGTTTCCGGATCGAACCCATAAATGAAGACACCAAGGTCGGCCGCGCGCTCGATCATGGACTTGCGGTCAAGCAAAAGCGCCCCGCCCGCCTCCACAGCAAGACCTGAGAGACCCGCAGCAGCGACACCTTCTATTGTGGAGACGCCCGCCGTCGGCAGATCAATCCGGCGATCCTGCCCCGGTTTTGCACGCTTCACGAGGACACCGCGTCGTTGATCGGCGGTGCCACGCAATTCGACGGGAAGCGATGCGCAGCGCTGAAGCATTTGATCGGTGCCCTCCTGCGCCTCGACGGCGAGGACGAGGCCATCACAAACAATGCAGCCCTGCCCGATATCAAGATCTCCCATCACGCCTGCAACCTTGGCAGCCTTCGACAGGTCAGACATGTCCTGTTGGGTCGGCGCAGAGCCGCCGATCAGGCCTTGCGACGCCAGCAGGCTTGCCGTCGCTTCCTCAGCACCGCGCACTGTGAATCCCTCATCGTCCAGCATATCAACGATCACGCGCAACAAGGCGTCGTCGCCCTTCTTCGCCGCAGCGAGCACCTTGGGCAGCAGGCGTGCCCCCCGCATGTCGAGACGGAGCTTATCAAAAGCGGGGCGTTTGACGATCCCGGCGAAGACCACATCCTTGCAGCCCGCCCCCTTCAGGCTCTTGAGCAGCTTGCCAATCTCACCTGCCCCGACGGTGTCGCCCCCAGCATCGGCGAGCGCGGGCTCTTCAAAACCGGCGATGCGAACGACGTGAACAGGCCGACCGTCGTCCTTCGCGGCCTGATAGACCTGAACAGGAAGATCACCCAGACCCGCAATCAGTCCAAGGGGCTCCATCACGCAGCCTCCGGCTGGCAAACGGGGCGTTTGCCGCCCTCGCGAATGAAACGGGTCAGCGTCATCACTTCCGGGCTGGAGGTATACTCTGCCTCAACGGAAGCGAGCCGATCCTGAAAGCTGCCCTCGGCCAAGAACAGTGCTTTGTAAGCACGACGAAGGGTGTTGATGGTATCGCGCGAAAAGCCACGACGCTTGAGACCGACTAGATTGAGCCCCGCCAGATGCGCCCGATTTCCGATGACCGAGCAATATGGGGGCAAGTCCGCCACGAGGATCGCCCCGCCACCGACAAAGGCATGGTCTCCGATCCGCGTGAACTGGTGGATGGCCGACAGCCCGGCCAGCCAGACATGGTCTCCAAGGTGGCAGTGACCGGCGACAGCGGCACTGTTCGCGATGACACATTTGTCGCCGACCACGCAGTCATGGCCGAAATGACTGTTGGCCATCAGGTAGCAGTCCGCACCAATGCGCGTTTCGCCGCGGCCTGCGCCTGAACGCGATCCCGTGTGCAGAGTAACGTTTTCCCGCAAGATCGTGCGCGGGCCGACCATGAGGCTCCCCACGGCTTCCGTCGCAAGACCGAGAATCTGTGCGTCGCCACCAAGAACCGCCCCCGGATGCACGACGACATCCTCGCAGAGCGTTGTCTCTCCAATCACCACAGTACGCGGCATCAGACGTACGCCGGTTTTCAGGACGACTTTCGGCCCGACATAACTGAACGAGCCCACCTGCACATCGTCGGCAAGCGTCGCGCCGTCTTCAACAATCGCGGTGGGGTGGATGGAGGGCATTACTTGCCCTTCTTGGAAGGCGACACCTGCTTTTGCAGCCACGCCGTTTCGCGCATCCACTGGCGGATCGGTTTGGCGGGCGTGCCACCCCATGTCTCACCATCAGGGACGTCACGAAACACACCCGCAGATGCGGCCAGACTCGACCCATTTCCGACCTTCACATGATCAGCCACGCCGACGCGCCCGCCCAGCATGGCTCCGTCACCGAGGGTCACGCTTCCGGATATGCCACCAAAGGCAGCGATCACGACGCTTCGGCCCGTGATAACGTTATGGGCAACCTGACAGAGATTATCGATCTTGGTGCGTTCGCCGATCACCGTGTCATCAAAGGCCCCGCGATCAATGCATGTGTTCGAACCGATGCGGGCATGATCCTGAATGATAACGCGGCCAAACTGAGGGGCGCTTTCGGCACCTTCCGGCCCGGCCATGGTGCCAAACCCTGGCTCACCAATACGTGCGCCCGCTCCGATGCTCACATGATCACCGATCAAGGCGCAGATGACACTCGCACCGGCAGCGACCTGGGTATGACGGCCAATCTGAACACCGGGACCAATCACGGCATTCGCGCCGATTGTGGCAAACTCTCCAATTGCTGCGTCGTCACCGATCACAGCGCCCGGAGCGATCCTTGCCGTCTCGTGAATAGCCGCCGATGCAGCAATAAGGGGTGCACCCGTCTCCCATCCCCGAAGCGCAACAAGGCGTGCAGCCGCTTCAGCATGACATAGACGCGGCCACTTGCAGATCAGAGCGGCAACACCGTCCGGCAAATGAGCGGCTGCTTCTTCAGTAACAAAGCAGCCCGCCGCGTTCGTCGAAACAGAGGCAGCGCCCGCCGCATCTCCCTCATGAAAGCAGAGCTCGCCCGCGCCAGCAGTTTGAGACGACGCTATGCCTTCACAGAGTGTGCCCGCCGGGCCAACGAGCTTTGCGCCCGTATGGGTCGCGATTTCTTCCAGCGTTTCAGCCCCAATCCGCTGGAAAAAGCGCTCGTCAACCGACATGGCGGTGTCCTACTGGGCAGCTGGCTGTCGCACCCGCGTGACCGTCACGCGTGGTGTGGCCGCATCCATCTTGGTGATGACCGTCGCTGTCAGGTCCGTGGCAGGTGCAGCGTAAACAACCTCCGACCGGTCCAGCATGACATCGGCACCGGCTTCATCGACCACTTCCTGCAACACAGGTTGCAGTGCTTCGAAGAAACTCGCCCATGCCTGGCGTTCGGTTAAGCCAAGCTCTTGAGCACGGACACCGCGATCCTGATTGTATTGCTGCGCCTTGACCTGAAAGGCCTGGACCTGGGCGATCAGCGCGGTGTCGGCGGCCATGGCCTCGCGCGTCATGTTCGCGGTTTTAGCCTCAATGGCCTTGCCCTCAGTCTCAAGCTCGGTGGCTGTTGGCTGAAGTTCGGCCTGCATTTGCTGTTCGATCGTCGCGACCTTGGCCGCAATATCCTTACCAGCTGCGCTATCGCGCATAATCCGGCCCTGGTCGATGACGACCACTTTCGTACCCTGCGCCGTGGCGACAGGGGCGACGACGAAAGCGCTGGTCACAACCAGTACAAACGACGCCATAAGGCTTTTTAGAAATGCCATTGGGGGGCTCCTTTTGGCGGTTGAATTAGAACCGTGTGGATGTCGAGAACCGGAATGTCTCTGTCCGGTCGTATTCTTCACGACGCAGGATCTGAGAGAAGTCAAAGCGGATCGGACCAAACGGCGAGTCCCAGAAGATACTAATACCGGCAGATGCCCTCAATGAGGCAGCTGTCTTGCTGAGCCGGACCGCTGGGAGCCCGGTTGTTGTGTCAGTGAAGAAAAGCGGATCATCAATGTCGATATCGTCCAGTTCACCAACGGAACCAGCTTCAACGAATAGCGCGCTATTAATCCCGTACTCTTCCGGCAGGAAGTTCGGAATCGTCAGCTCTGCTGTCCCGATATAGTAAACATTACCGCCCAGGGCGCGGCCCCGCCGCAAAATCTGTTCGCCAGTCTCCGGGTTCACGACGCGAGAGATTTCCCGAGGACCGAGGCCGGCAACATCGAAGCCGCGGAACGAGTTACCGCCCTTGAAGAAGCGGTTGTTGATCCGAATGCCTTCATCATTGCCCCAAGGCTCAATGGTACCTGCCGAAAGACGCAGGCTGGCCCGGACGCCCTTGATGATTCCGCGATAGGTGCTGGCCGTCAGGTCCGTGCGGAAATACTGAACGTCACCACCGACACCGGCAACATCCTGACTGAGCGAGAAATCAAACCCTCGCGTCGGGGCGATCGGGTCATTCCGGCGATCCCAACGGAAAGTATAGCCAACAATGGACGATATCTCCTTGCGTTCGCTTCGACACGTTGTGTCTCTGAAGAGAAAAGCGGGATCACAGATGTCGACGAGGAATTGATTGTCTGGGTCCGTAATATCGCTCTCGATCGGCTGTCGGAATCTGTTCGAGTCTGGCGGATCCTCAACCGCTGATGTGAGCAGCTGTCCATTGGAGTCGATAATGATATTGGAATCGTTGACGTTGATATCGTCCTGCTGAAGGCGGTAGCGAAGTCCAAGAGACGTGCTCTCGGACAAGGGAAATCCGACCCGGACACCCGCGCCGATGGTTTCTGTTTCAAACCCACCGAACTGAATATCGGAAAAGTCCGACGCGTTCGCGAACACGTCGACACCTGCCGACAGGTTCCGGTCAAGAAAGCGCGGTTCGGTAAAGCGCAAATCGACGATCTGCTGACGCTCAGACGCTGACACACGCGCAACGACAGACTGGCCGCGCCCACGAAGGTTTCGCTGTGAAACGCTGAGATCAAGCAGGAAGCTGTCTGTCGATGAAAAGCCTGCCGCAAAGGACAGCTCGCCTGTCGGCTGTTCCTCGACCGTTACATCAACGACCGTTCTGTCCGGCTCGGAGCCCGGCGACTCGGTGATCGTCACATCCTTAAAGAAGCCAAGCGCGCGAACGCGGTTTCTCGAGCGGTCGAGAAGAACCCGGTTGAAGGCATCTCCCTCGGAAATACGCAACTCCCGGCGCACAACCCGATCGAGTGTTTGTGTGTTACCCTCGATATTGATCCGCTCAATGTAGACACGCGGCCCCTCATCGATGGCAAAGGTGACGTTCACCGTGTTTGTTTCGGGATCAGCATCGAGACGGGGGCGGATGTCGACGAATGCGTAGCCAGCAACGCCAGCCGCAAAAGTCAGCGTATCGATGCTGCTCTCAATAAGGTCGCCCTGATACAGTTCACCGGGCTGGATCGGAACGAGGCGCGCGAGCGCGTCATTGTTCAGTTTTTCAAGGGCAGTCTCGACGGATATTTCGCCGAACTCATATTGGTCGCCCTCATCGATCGTGAAGGTGATGTAAAAGTCTTCCTGATCGGGCGTGAGATCGGCAACGGCGGAAATGACCCTGAAGTCGTAGTAGCCATTGTTCTGATAAAACTGCCGTAGCAACTCGCGGTCGAATTCGAGACGGCTGGGGTCGTAATTATCGTTGGAACTGAAGAAGCGCCAGAGACGAGACTGGCGTGTCACAATCTCGCTGCGCAAGCGGCGGTCTGAGTAAACCTCATTGCCGATGAAGTTAATGGCACGAACGCCTGTGACCGGTCCGTCTTCAATCGTGAAGATCAGATCAACCCGGTTCTGATCGAGCGGCTTGTATTGCGGTTCTACGTTCGCAGCGAAACGGCCGGACTGGCGATAAAGCTCCAGAATGCGCTGAACGTCTGCCTGCACCCGGGCTGCGGTGAAGATACCGCGAGGCGCAGCCTGGACTTCCTCTCTCAGCTTATCGTCATCGAGCGCGTTGTTGCCCTCGAACAACACCCGGTTGATGATCGGGTTCTCGACTACGCGGACAACAAGGTCCTGACCGCGCCGGTCGAGTGACACATCGGCAAACAGCCCTGTTGCGAAGAGCGTTTTCAGCGACAGATCGAGGCGCTCTCCATCGAAGGAATCCCCCGGCTCGACGAGCAGGTAGGACTCTACCGTACGGGCCTCAATCCGTTGATTGCCTTCAACAATGATCGAGCGGATTGCCCCGCCGAACTCACTTTCCTGCGCAGACGCCTGGGACACCGTCCCGAAACCACCACCAAAAGCGATCGAGAGCATGGCCAAGAATGTCGCTGCGATGAAGGTACGCATATACAAGGTCCGTGTGTAACTTGTCAGAAGGTGCGGTTAACCGCCCGCGCTCTTAAAGATTCCAGTCTCCAAGATGTCGCCCCAGGTGACGAACACGAACATCCCTATCAGCAGCATGAGCCCGGCGGTCAAGCTCGCCTCTTGCACTTTGGCGGGCAACGCTTTGCCCATTAACGCTTCATAAGCGTTGAAAACGAGGTGTCCACCGTCCAGCACAGGGAGGGGAAGCAGATTGAAGAAGCCAATCCCGACGGAGACCAGCGCGCATATCTGAAGTGTTGTCCAGAACAGGTAGTTAAGCCGCTGCGATAAAGGGACGTGTGTGGCCTCCATTGCGCCATTGTAGACACGCCGCGTTGTGTCGCCGATGCCGACAGGCCCGGTCAGGCTGCTGAGTGGCTCCTTGCCCGTGACCATGCGGCCAATCATCCAGACCGTCGTGTCGAGTGTTTGTCCCGTCTCCACAATGCCGCCAACAACGGAGTCCACGAAGCCGAATCGCTCTGGCTCAAGACGCGTTACCGCCATTCCGATCCCAATGTTTCCCATCGAGGTCACTTGCCCAATCGCATTCTCGCGAGTCACACGCTCAGGCGTCACGGTCAGTGGAATTGTCTCTCCGTTCCGTACGACTTCAACGGCGATTTCCTCACCCGCGCCTAGCTGCACCACCGGAAGGAAGTCCGAACGGCTTTCGACGGGCTCGCCTTTCACTGTCTGGATGACATCTCCGGTTTCGAAGCCAGCTGCTGCTGCCGGCGAGCCGTCCGTCACTGCTGACACACTGATCTCTTCCCTGACGCTGCCGTTGAAGAACAGCATGAGCGAGAAGATCACTGCCGCCAGCAGAAAATTCGCAAGTGGCCCCGCCACTGCAATCACGGATCGCGGACCAACGCCCAGCTCGGGGAAAGCCTTACCAACAGGCCCCGCTTCCATTTTGCCGACATCCCCAGCAAGCTGGCTTTCGCCGACAAACTTCACGAAGCCACCCAGCGGGATCCAGTTCACCCGCCAGCGCGTATTGCGCTTATCTTTCACTTCGAAGATCGGTTTTCCGAAGCCAACGGAAAAAGACTCTGCTGCAGCACCGTAAAAACGGCCTGCAAGATAGTGACCCAGTTCGTGAACCACGACGACAATGCCGAGCATGAAAACGAGCGATCCCAGGAAGAGTGGCCCCTGACTAAGAAACTCCATCAAAAGACCTTTCTACTCGCCCGCTCTGCATATTCTTCAGGACAGAACGCGCCATTTTTCTGGCTTCGTCGTCTAACGCAAGCACATCCGTCAGCGTTTCTGGGGATGCATTCGCAAAATCGCCGCCACAGAAAGCCTCTAGAGTTTTCTCAACAATCACGCCTATTTCGAGAAAACTGCACCGTTCCTGAACAAAAGCCGTGACGGCCTCTTCATTAGCAGAATTTAATACAGCCGGTGCGCCCTTCCCGAAACGCAAGGCCGCCCGGGCCAAGCGAACGGCCGGAAACCGCCCATCATCAACTGGTTCAAAGTGAAGGGTGCCGATGCTGGCCAGGTCCAGCCGCTCGACGGTTGTTTCAATGCGATCCGGCCAGGCAAGCGCGTGAGCGATCGGTGTCCGCATATCAGGCGCGCCAAGCTCGGCGATCACGGCACCGTCTGCATAGTGAACCATGCCATGAACGATCGATTGCGGATGGACGACCACCTCGATCCGGTCTTCCGGGAGATTGAAGAGGTGCGCTGCTTCGATGAACTCCAGCGCCTTGTTCATCAGCGTCGCGCTGTCGATCGAATTCTTGATCCCCATATTCCAGACCGGGTGGGCCTTGGCCATGTCTGGCGTGGCATCGCGCATCTCATCCAGAGTCGAGGTCCGAAACGGTCCCCCGGACGCCGTGATCGTCAACTTTTCGACGTCCTTTCCGGACTGCATGGCCTGAAAGATGGCATTGTGCTCGGAATCGACCGGCAACACGTCCACCCCGCGGTCGGCAGCCTCCTTGAGAATCAGCTCACCGGCACAGACGACGCTCTCCTTGTTGGCGATGGCGACGCTGTTGCCGGCCTGTATTGCTGCGAGCGTCGATGGTAGGCCGGCCGATCCGACGATTGAGGCCAGTACACGATCGCAGGGCATGGCCGCGGCGTCATTGACCGCTTGTTCTCCCGCTGAACAGCCAATGTTCGTCCCGGCGAGGCGTTCGCGCAGTTCCACCAGCTTCGATTCATCGGCAATCACGGCCTGTTTCGGCCTGTGACGACGTGCAAGCTCGGCCAATGCCGCGACGTCTGATCCGGCTGCCAGCGCTTCAAGTTCAAAATGAACGGCGTCTGTCGTGTTGGCATGTGCAATCACGTCCAGCGCTGACCGGCCAATCGAACCGGTGCAGCCGAGAATCGTTATCTGCCGGGGATTGCTCATCCTGACAGTCCTAGCAGGCGCACAAGGTCTGACGAAATGAGGAAAACAGGAACCGTCGCAAGACAGACCGCTCCGAGACCATCCACGCGATCCATCACACCGCCATGGCCCGGCAGCAAATCGCTCGCGTCCTTGACGCCAAATCGTCTCTTGGCCTGCGATTCCGAGAGATCACCGAACTGAGCCACCACGGAGATCAGCGCGCCTGCTATGATCCATGGCAGGTACGGCGCATTGAGCAAGGTCGCAGCGACCACCCCGCACATCATGCAGCTGACGACACCACCGAAGGCACCGCTCCACGTCTTATT
This sequence comes from Hyphomonadaceae bacterium, assembly GCA_028285145.1. Taxonomy (GTDB): domain Bacteria; phylum Pseudomonadota; class Alphaproteobacteria; order Caulobacterales; family Hyphomonadaceae; genus JANQQC01. The sequence goes on along the minus strand of JANQQC010000013.1, from coordinate 163,758 downwards.
TGGGCTGTCCTTTGGTGACAAGGCCGGGCCGCCAAAGGTCCGACCGGCAAAGTAAGCACCGACATCCGACGCCCAAACGGTCGCCATAAAAATCAAGGCTGCTGATTGCCCGTCCCACGCCCCTTCCCGAAGTGCGAGCAGAAAGGCTGGAGGCGCGGATGTATAAAGCAAACCAAGCGCGGCCCGCGTTCGGACGTGGGCCGTAACTCCGATAAGCAAAAGAGCCAATAGCGCCGCGACAAAGGCGTAGGGCCATCCGCCGAGCTGGAAGGCAATCGGCGCGACGGCCGAGGCTGTCATCATAGCCCAGGCCGGAATGCTCCGGCTCATATCGGACCACTCATACCCCATGATCAGTGCGAAAACGGCGCATGCGATGGCCAGCCACCATCCACCCGACCATACGACGAAGAGGCCCATCGGAATCAGTACGGCTGCTGAAAGCAGCCGCAATGTGAGTTCACCGGTTTTGCGCGGCTCCCGGGCGGACGGGGGGCTCACCTTAAGCCGTTCCTGTTGCGACTGCGCCGAACCGCCGCTCCCGCGCGGCGTATGTCTCCAGAGCGTCCTTCAGGTGTTCAATGGTGAAATCCGGCCAGAGTACATCGACGAAAACCAACTCTGAATACGCAATCTGCCAGAGCAGAAAGTTACTGATCCGGTACTCGCCACTGGTACGGATAATCAAATCCGGGTCTGGCCAGCCTGAGGTATCGAGCCGGCTCTCAATGGTGTTCTCATTAATCTCGGATGGAGCCACACGGCCTGCTGCAACGTCTTCGGCGAGGCTGGACACTGCCCTGACAATTTCTTCCCTGCCGCCATAATTGAAGGCGATTGTCAGAAAGAACCGCTCATTGTGGGCGGTTTCTTCCTCTGCGCGCTTGACCAGCTCCGCGATATCCGGCGGCAAACCCGCCCGGTTTCCAATGATGCGTACCTGGACGCCCTCGCGCTTGAGGCGCGCAAGGTCACGCTTAACATAGGCCCTGAGAAGACCGAACAGCGCCGTGACTTCCGATACCGGTCGCCGCCAGTTTTCAGTCGAAAACGAGAAAACCGTAAGCCTGCGAACACCAAGATCGCCTGCCGCCTCGATGGTTCGCCGTAGCGCTTCAACACCGCGTTCATGGCCCGCCTCGCGGGGGAGCCCCCGGGCTTTGGCCCAGCGTCCATTGCCGTCCATTATAATGGCGATGTGGTCCGGCGTATGGTCCCCGGACGCTTCGCTGGTCGACACGGGCGCGGCTGACATCAGACCTGCATGATCTCCGCTTCTTTAGCCTTGAGCGACTCATCGACCTTGTCGATGTAGGAATCCGTCAGCTTCTGGACTTCATCTGACATGCGGCGGAGATCGTCTTCGCTGATCTCGCCATCCTTCTCCATCTTCTTCAGGCCATCCATACCGTCACGGCGGATGTTGCGAACAGCGACGCGCGCGGATTCCGCGTACTTGCCCGCGACCTTTGTCAGCTCGGTACGGCGTTCCTCATTCAGGGGCGGGATCGGAATCCGGAGATTTGTTCCGTCGATCACGGGATTGAGGCCAAGACCTGCGTCACGGATTGCCCGGTCTGCAGCGCCGACGACATCCTTGTCCCAGATGTTCACGGCAATCATCCGAGCATCAGGAACAGACACAGAGCCGACCTGATTCAGCGGCATGTTCGATCCATAGGCAGGCACCATGACCGAATCGAGCAGGTTGACGGAGGCCCGGCCGGTTCTCAGCCCCTGGAATTCAGTCGAGAGCGATGCAATCGCCCCCTCCATACGTCGTTTGAGATCGTTTTCATCGTAGCTCATTCAGTTTGCCTTCGTCTCATCTGAGATCACAGTGTAGTCGCCACGGGCATGCAGAACATTCTGAAGCGCGCCCCTCTGGTGCAGCGAAAAGACCACGATTGGTATACCTGTGTCACGCATAAGGCTAACCGCCGACGCATCCATGACTTTCAGGTTCATAGAGAGCACGTCCTGATAGTCGAGATGGTCGTAGCGGGTGGCATCAGGGTTCGTCTTCGGATCAGCGGTATAGACACCATCCACCTGGGTGCCTTTTAGCATGGCGTCGCAGTTCATCTCAGCGGCGCGCAGCGCGGCCCCGGTGTCGGTGGTGAAGAACGGATTGCCTGTGCCGGCAGAGAAAATCACGATCCGGCCTTTCTCCATGTGACGGATGGCTTTGCGGCGGATGAAGGGCTCGCATACCGATTCCATACGGATGGCAGACTGCAGGCGCGTCGGCACGCCGATCTGCTCGAGCGCGCTCTGCATCGCCAAACCATTCATGATGGTGGCGAGCATGCCCATATTGTCGGCTTGAGAGCGGTCCATGCCAGAGGCGGCGACAGACACGCCTCGGAAGATGTTCCCGCCGCCAATCACTAGACAGATTTCGGCCCCTGAGGAACGGGCCGCGGCAATTTCTTCAGCGAAGCGCAGGCAGGTCGGCATATCGACGCCAAAATCGCCATCGCCCATCAGGGCCTCGCCGGACAGTTTGAGCAGAACCCGTTTGTATTTGAGGCCGTCTTCACCTGCCATGCCGCGCTCCATTCAGTGACTGACGGCGACTTAAAGGATTCCGGGCCGCCTGTCATGGGCGGCCCGGAGCTCATTACACGTTGTGAAGCGTTTTACGCGCCTTTGGTCAGCGCGGCGACTTCATCTGCGAAATCGTCTTCGGCTTTCTCAATGCCCTCGCCCAGCGTGAAGCGGACAAAGCCTTTGAGAGTCGCGCCGGTTTCGGCGACGAATTCACCGACGGTCTGGTCAGGGTTCATGACGAAAGGCTGCTCAACAAGGACGACTTCCTTGAAGAACTTTTTCATCCGGCCTTCGATCATCTTCTCGATGACGTTCTCCGGCTTTCCGCTTTCGCGCGCCTGTTCGGTCAGAACCGCTTTTTCTTTCTCGACCAGCGCAGGGTCCATTTCGTCAGCCGTTGCGGCTGCCGGCATGGTCGCGGCAACGTGCATGGCCACCTTGCGGCCTGCTTCTTCGAGATCGCCGTCACCCTCAAGCGCAACGATCACACCCACTTTGCCCATGCCATCGGCTTCGGCATTGTGGATGTAGGACGCAACAGCGCCCTTCTCGACGGACAGCCTAGCAGCCCGGCGCAGCGACATGTTCTCGCCGATCGTACCAACGAGACGTTTGATCATGTCTTCGACCGTACCGTCGCCATCAGGTGCGGGCGCGCCTGCAACAGCTTCGGTGGAACCATCAGTCGACAGAGCCGTCTCAGCGATCTGGGCGAGCGCCGTCTGGAATTGAGCGTTCCGCGCCACGAAGTCAGTCTCGGCGTTTAGTTCAACCAACGCACCGGCCTTTCCATCAGCGGACACTTTGGCGGCCACGAGGCCGTCAGCTGCGGTACGACCCGCTTTCTTGTCCGCCTTTGAAAGGCCTTTCGCGCGCAGCCAGTCGGTTGCGGCTTCCATGTCGCCATTAGATTCAACAAGAGCCTTTTTGGCGTCCATCATGCCTGCGCCAGTCTTGTCGCGCAGGCCTTTAACGAGGGCGGCAGTAATCTCAGCCATCGTGATTTCCTCAGTTTGAAGTCAGTATCGGATAATTAGCTAGCAGGCGTTTCGGACTCGGAAGCCGCATCTGAAGCAGCTGCCTCACCTTCGGTTGCTTCTGCAGCTGCTTCAGCGGCCTCGGCAGCGGCAACATCTGCGGCAGCAACGTCGAGCTCAGCGAGATCGTCGATATCTTCCATTGCTCCCAGATCGACATCCAGCCCGGCGGTCGACTCAGCGAGCCCATCCAGCACAGCGTCGGCGATGAGGTTGCAGTAGAGCGAGATCGCGCGGGCCGCATCATCATTGCCCGGGAAGGCAAAATCGACGTCATCCGGATCGCAATTCGTATCGACAACGGCGATCACCGGAATACCGAGCTTGCGGGCCTCCTTGACGGCAATGGCTTCCTTGTTCGTATCGACCACGAACATCAGGCTCGGCAGGCCGCCCATATTGGCGATGCCGCCCAGAGCGCGCTGAAGCTTGTCGCGCTCACGTTCAAGGTTCAGAAGCTCCTTCTTGGTCAGACCCTGCCCGCCGCCGCTCTCGAACATATCGTCGAGTTCTTTGAGGCGCTTGATCGAGTTGGAAACCGTGTTCCAGTTGGTCAGCGTGCCACCAAGCCAGCGATGGTTCATGTAGTACTGCGCGCAACGCTGTGCGGCTTCTGCGATCGGCTGGGATGCCTGACGCTTCGTACCGACGAACAGCACGCGTCCGCCCTTGGCGACCGTATCGCGCACCTGAACCAACGCCTGATGAAGGAGCGGCACTGTCTGTGACAGGTCGAGAATGTGAATCTGGCTGCGAGCGCCGTAGATGAAAGGCTTCATCTTCGGGTTCCAGCGGTGGGTTTGGTGACCAAAGTGAACGCCAGCTTCGAGCAGCTGGCGCATGGAGAATTCCGGCAGCGCCATATCAATTGTCCTTATCCGGTTGACCACATGGACGAGACAGGCCTTCAACTGCGAAGGATAGCACCGGATACGCCCATGTATTGGGGGTTGTGCGCGCGTATATAAAGGCTTTGGCGGGTTCTGCAACCCGAGCGGATCAGGCCGCCTCGTGGATCACCTGATCGACGCCAGCGGCTCCTTTGAGCGCCTGCAGAGCCCTGAGATTCGTCGCATAAGTGTCCGGCAGCTGCAGAACGACGGTCCGGCCGTCCTCAAGTGGGATTTCGAGGAAGATGCGGCCTCTTTCGGCACCCGGGGCATCCTTCAGTTTCGAAGCGATGCCGGCGAGTTCAGCGGGCTCGGCCCCCAGACCGAGCCGGACCTTGAGCGACCCGGAGCGCCGGCTGACGCGCGCTGTCTCCAGTGGCCGGATGATCTCGGCGTTGAGCCTGATTTCCTCGTCGCGGCGTTTCACGGCAGCCATGATGGAGACCGCCGCACCCACCTCCAATTGATCCCGCGAACTGGCCAAGGTCTCCGGGAAAACCATCAGCTCCACTTCGCCGGACGGATCCGACACCGTCAGGAAAGCAAACTTGCCACCGTTGCGCGCAGGCTTCTCCATGCGGCGGCGGACAATGCCGACCAGTTCGAGTGGCTTGCCGTCCTCGGCGCGATCCTCGATCTCCATGGCGAGCGAAATCCGGTCCCGATCAATGCTACTGAGCACGTCATCCAGCGGATGTCCGCTGAAATAGAAGCCGATGGCCTTGAACTCCTCATCCAACTTTTGCTGGGCGTTCCAGGCTTTTGCGTCAGGCAACGCGGCGCGAGCAGCCGGTTCAGCGTCACCAAAGAGCCCGCCCTGCCCGCCGGCACGGTCTTCAGCGGCGCTTGCGGCGACGGCGGCAAGCGCCGGGGCGGCGGCAAGCGCGCGGGCACGGCTGGGCTCAAGCGCATCGAATGCTCCAGCGCGGGAGAGTTGTTCGAGACACTTCTTGTTGACGTCCTTTGGATCGACGCGGTCGCCCATGTCGTGAAGCCCTTTGAAAGGGCCCGACGATCCTCTGAGCTGCTCCAGATTCTTCATGGCCTCCAGACCAACACCTTTGAGTGCGCCCAGCGCATAAACAACGCCGCCCTCGCGGACGTCGAAGTCCGCCGTCGATGAGTTGATATCCGGCGCATGGACTGGAACGCCCATGCGCTTGGCTTCCTGAAAGAAGGCCGCGAGTTTGTCGGTGTTATGAAGGTCTAGGCTCATGGACGCTGCGAGGAAGGCGACCGGGAAATGTGCCTTCAGATAGGCCGTGTGATAGGCGATCACGGCATAGGCGGCAGCGTGAGACTTGTTGAAGCCGTAGCCGGCGAACTTCGCCATCGTGTCGAAGATCTGGTTGGCAAGACCGGCTTCCATGTTCTTCTGCTCGGCGGCCCCTTCCACGAAGCGGGCGCGCTGTTTGTCCATCTCTTCCTTCTTCTTCTTGCCCATGGCGCGGCGCAGAAGGTCGGCCTCGCCGAGCGAGTATCCGGCGATCTCCTGCGCCATCCGCATGACCTGCTCCTGATAGACCGGCACACCATAGGTCGCCTCAAGGATCGGCTTGAGATCGGGATGGTCGTAGGTGATCGTTGAAGGGTCTTCCTTGCCCTGCACGTAGACCGGGATGTTGTCCATCGGGCCGGGCCGGTAGAGCGAGATGATCGCGATCACATCTTCAATATTGCCCGGGCGCACCTTCTTGAGGGTATCGCGCATCCCTTGGCCTTCCATCTGGAATACGCCGAGGGAATAGCCGGATGCCATGAGTTCATAGGACGCCTCATCATCGAGGCTTTGCCATTTCGGGCAGACGTCATCGCCATCCCGGCGAATGAATTTAAGCGCGCGATCGATAACGGTGAGCGTTTTAAGGCCCAAGAAGTCGAACTTCACGAGGCCGCCGAGTTCAGCCCACTTCATGTTGAACTGTGTCGCGGGCAAGTCAGAGCGTGGATCGTTATAGAGCGGCGCGATCTCAGTCAGCGGCCGGTCAGCGATCACAACCCCGGCGGCGTGGGTGCCCGCATTGCGGTAGAGGCCTTCCAGTGCAAGAGCCGTATCGAGCAGATCCTTTACCCGGGGATCGCGCTCGATCTCCTCATCAAACTTGGGCTCATCGTCGATCGCGTCCTGCAGTTTCGGAGGATTCGCCGGATTGAACGGGATGAGTTTGGCGAGCCGGTCCACCTGTCCATAAGACATCTGCATCACGCGCCCGACATCCCGCACGACAGCCTTGGCCTGCAAAGTACCGAAGGTGATGATCATGGCGACCGAGTCTGCGCCATACTTGTCCCGTACATAGCGGATCACTTCACCGCGCCGCTCCTGACAGAAGTCGACGTCGAAGTCCGGCATCGAGACCCGTTCCGGGTTCAGGAAACGCTCGAAGAGGAGATCGAACCGAAGTGGATCAAGATCGGTGATCAGGAGCGACCAAGCCACCAAGGACCCTGCACCCGAGCCACGGCCCGGCCCAACGGGTATGCCCTGTTCCTTTGCCCATTTGATAAAGTCCGAAACGATGAGGAAGTAACCCGGGAAACCCATATTCTCGATGATGCCGAGTTCATAGGCCAGCCGTTCAGCATAGGTCTCACGGTCGGCGTAGAGCTTGTCCGCTGCTTCGATGCGTCCTTCCAGACCCTCCTCAGCCTGTTTGCGCAGTTCATCGATTTCCGAGCGCGATCCATCACCGAAGCTCGGCAAGATCGGCGCATGAGTTTCCGCCTTCACCGCGCATCGCGTGGCGATTTCCGCCGTGTTGGCGATGGCTTCGGGAAGGTCAGCAAACAGAAGCTCCATCTCCGCTGCTGTCTTCAAGTACTGAGAAGGTTCGACCCTCTGGCGATCATCCTGCCCGAGATACTCGCTGTTCGCGATACACATCATGGCGTCGTGAGCGCCAGCATCCTCTTCCTTCAGGAAGCGGGCATCATGGGTCGCGACCAGAGGAAGATCATGTGCGTAGGCCAGTTCGACCATGGCTGGCTCAATCATGGCCTCCACTGCGGAGCCGTGCCGGGTGATCTCAACATAAGTGCGGCTCGGATAGGCCTGCGCGAGCGCCTGCACTTCCTTTTTGGCTTCATCGATTTTGCCCTTGGCGACGAGACGCCCAGTCAGCCCTTCGACCCCGCCGGTTAGAACAATCAGCCCGTCCGTCTCTTCAAAGACATGCGACCGCGCGAGCACCGGCACCCCATTCTCTGACTCCAGATAAGCCAGCGAAGACAGCGCCATTAGCCGCCGATAACCAGTTTCGTTCTGGGCGTAGAATGTCAGCCGCGTCGGAGCCTCGCGCAGATCCTCGCCCTGAACATCAAAGCAGCAGGCCATGATTGGCTGGACGCCAACATCGCTGAGTGTCTCGGCGATTTCGAGCGCTCCGAACAGGTTATTGCGGTCCGTCACGGCGACGGCGGGCATGCCTTCCGAAATCGTCCATCGGGCCAGCGACTTCGGAGTGATCATGCTTTCGAGCAGTGAAAAGCTCGTCCGCACGGCAAGATGAATGAAAGACGAGCGACTCATATCGCGATTATGCAGGAGCGGCAGCGGCCGACAAATAGACTAACCGGTGAAGTCTGTGAGTTTTCCGTCCTGCAAGGTGAGCACGCGATCCATATGCTTTGTCAGCGCCATATTGTGCGTCGCGACGAGCACGGCTGCCCCTTCATCGCGCGCCATTTTGATCAGAGACGCGAAGACACGCTCTGTCGTGGCTGGGTCAAGGTTACCTGTTGGCTCGTCGGCAATGACAAGACGCGGATCGTTTACGAGCGCCCGGGCGATCGCGACACGCTGCTGCTCACCGCCTGAGAGCTGTGCAGGCTGGTGTCCGCCTCGGTCTTTAAGACCGAGCTCTTTAAGAAGTGTGTCGGCCTTCTCACGCGCGAGGCGGCGGCTCATACCGGAAATCATCAGCGGCATGGCGATGTTATCGCGCGCATTGAACTCCGGTAAAAGGTGGTGGAATTGATAGACAAAGCCGAGCTTGCTTCGGCGCAGGCCCGTGCGCTGACGGTCGCTGAGCGCGAGACAATCTTCACCCTCGAGGAAGACCTGCCCGCCTTCGGGCTTTTCCAGCAGTCCCGCTGTGTGAAGGAGCGTCGACTTGCCGGAACCGGATGGCCCGACGAGACCGACCAACTCCCCGGCATTGAGCAAGAGGTCTGCCCCGTCGAGGACGCTCAGTTTCTTAGCGCCGGAGGCATAGTGCCGGTCGACATCGCGCAGTTCGAGAACCGGGACCGTCATTCGAACCTCAGCGCTTCAACGGGGTCGAGATCCGCAGCCCGCCAGGCCGGCCAGATCGTGACCAGAACAGACATGGCAATGGCCCAGACGGTGGCGAAGATCGCCATGCCGATATCGAGATCCGCTGGCAGGCCCTCAAGGCCGTAAACGTCCGCATCGAAGATGCGCCCGCCGCCAAACAGGCCAACCACCGTATTCAGGAAGGCCTCGACAGCCCCGATATTGAGAACGGTCAACAGTCCAAGGACCAGACCTGTCAGCGCGCCGAGCATGCCAAGTGTTGCCCCGACCATCACGAAGACCCGCATCATCGCGGTCCTGCCCGCTCCGATGGTGCGCAGGATGGCGATGTCCCGTGTCTTGTTCTTCACGAGCATCACGACGCCCGTGATGATGTTTAGCGCGGTGATGCTGACGAGGATCATCATCACGATCATCATCATCATGCGTTCAATGTTCAGCGCATTCAGGTAGCTGGCACGCTGGTTCTTCCAGTCGAATATGCGGAGCGGCTGCGCGATCGAAGTGAAGATACGCTGCATGGCGGTATCGCTGGTCTCAGGATCCCGCAGCCGAATGTCGAGCAACTCATAGCTGTCGGGATACTTGAAGAAGACCTGCCCCTGCTCCAGCGGCATGAAGATATAGACCTTATCCAGTTCAACGCTGCCGGTCTTGAAGACATCGCCCACGACGTAGTTCTTATTTCGAGGGGTCGAGCCACCGATTGTGGCGTTCACCTGCGGCGCAACGAGATTGACCGTATCTCCGGGCAGTACGCCTAGATCCGCGGCAAGGAACGCGCCCATCAGGATCACATTTCCACCTTTGCGACCGTCACCGAACCCGGCGGCATAAGCTGTCTCGCCATCATCGGGAATGAAGGGCTGGTCCGCCAAAGAATCTGCCGGGATCGCTTTCACGAGTGCGCCGGCGCTTCGCCCGCTATGCGTCACGAGCACCGTTTCTTCGATGTACGGCGTTACCGTCAGGACGCCCGGAACCTCGCGGATCTGAGCGGCTACTGCGTCAGCGTCATCCTGTGTGAGCTGTGTCGTAGAGACGTATACGTGCGGCTGTCCGCCAAGCAGCGCATCCAGCAACGTAGCGCGGAAGCCGCCCATTACAGACATGATCGTAATCAGCGCCCAAACCGCCAGCGCGATCCCGACAAATGAGATAATCGAGATTAGCGATGCGCCGCCATGCTCGCGGCGCGCCCGCAAATAGCGCCAGGCGAGCGTCCGCTCGAAGGCACCGAAAGGTGCGGAGGTCGAGTCCGTCCTACTCACCGGCCGCCTTTGATCATGGCGAGCGCCTCAGCCAAAGGCAATTCTGAGGTTTCTCCGGTTTCCCGGCGCTTAAGCTCAACGACACCCTTTTCGACCCCCTTCGGGCCGATCGTCATCTGCCATGGCAAGCCAATCAGCTCCATGGTTGCGAACTTCGCCCCAGGACGCTCATCGCGTTCATCGTACAGCACATCGAGGCCCGCTTCCGTCAGCGCCACATAGGCCTCCTCACAGGCGGTTGCGACGGCATCATCTTTCGGACGCAGCGAGATCAAGCCAACATCGAAGGGTGCAACGGCATCGGGCCAGATAATCCCCTTATAGTCGTGGCTGGCCTCGATGATGCCGCCCACAAGCCGCGACACGCCGATCCCGTAGGAACCGCCATGGATCAGCGCTTTGTCGCCCTCGCTGGTCTGGATCGACGCATTCATTGGCTCCGAGTACTTGGTGCCAAAGTAGAAAATGTGGCCGACTTCGATCCCTCGTGCGGCAACCTGCTGCTCCTTCGGCAGCGCTTCGAAAGCTGCTTCGTCGTGCTTTTCATCAGTCGCGGCGTAGTATTGCGTGCGCTTTTCCATTTCCGCGGTCAGGTCGCTGTCGAAATCGAGATCAGCACCAGGGGCCGGGATATCCAACAATGCCTTGTCGCAGAAAACCGCACTTTCGCCGGTATCTGCAAGGATAATGAACTCGTGACTGAGATCGCCGCCAATCGGGCCGGGATCGGCCTTCATCGGGATGGCGGTAAGGCCCATACGGTCAAATGCGTTGAGGTAGGCGCAGAACATCTTCTGATAGGATCGCCGGGCCGCCTCGGCATCGATGTCGAATGAGTAGGCATCCTTCATCAGGAATTCGCGACCGCGCATCACGCCAAACCGCGGTCGGATCTCATCCCGGAACTTCCACTGGATGTGGTAAAGGTTCAACGGAAGCTGGCGGTAGCTCTTCACAAAGCTTCGGAAAACGTCAGTGATCAACTCTTCATTTGTGGGACCGTAGAGCATGTCACGTTCGTGCCGATCGGTGATGCGCAGCATCTCCGCGCCATAATCATCGTAACGGCCGGACTCCCGCCACAGGTCCGCCTGCTGCAGCGTTGGCATCAACATTTCAACGGCACCGGCCCGGTTCATTTCCTCGCGCACGATCTGCTCGATCTTGCGCAGGACGCGATGCCCGAGCGGCAGCCAGGAGTAGATGCCAGCCCCATTCTGGCGAACCATGCCCGCCCGCAGCATCAGCTGGTGCGAGGCGATCGCCGCGTCCGCAGGAACATCCTTGGAAACAGGCAGGAAATACTTCGAAAGACGCATCAGAACGCGCGCTCCAGATTAAGAATCGAAGACAGGATTAGGCGATTACAGGCCGGCAAGAAACAGGTTGTATGCTGCAAAGGCCGTGACGGTCACGCCAACGGCTCCCATAGTCGCCCAGATCGCCTTTTTCTTCAGCGCTGGGTTGGTGGGAGCAGCCTCCTCGGTACCCGGTATGACGTCTCCATCTTCATACTGCCCGCGCACGCCGATCGGCAGCACGATGAAAAAGACGATCCACCAGGCAATCACGAAGATCACCGCGAGTTCAAACAAGCCCATGACCGAGACCTAGTGCTCGCCGCGTGGCGTTTCCATCAGCTCAATCAGCACACCGTTCGAATTCTTCGGATGAACGAAGATGATAAGCGTCCCGTGCGCCCCGATGCGTGGCTCACCGAGCACGGTCGCGCCCCGATTTTCCATTTCCTGCTTCGCGACGTGGATGTCCTCCACTTCGAAGCAAACATGGTGCTGGCCGCCCTTGGGGTTCTTTTCAATGAAGTTATGGATCGGCGACTGCTCATTAAGCGGTTCGATCAGCTCAATCTGAGAGTTCGGGAGGTTCACAAAGCAGACCCTCACACCCTGCTCCGGCATGTCGAAGGGCTCTGTGATGTCTGTCGCGCCGTAGAGCGTGCGATACGTCTCAATCGCGTCGGGAATGTTCGGGACGGCAACGCCGACATGGTTCAACGCGCCAATTTTGAAGTCGCTCATGATTCAGATCCTCATAATGGTGACATCGATAATGGGTCGACGTCCAAAAACACGTTCAGCCGCCCGCCGGACCGCACGGCCGACCTCGCGCTCAACAGCCTCATCATCTGCCCGCTGACGGCGCTTCATCTTGTCGAGCGCGCGCTCGGCGGCCTCGTCAAGTTCTTCCAGGGACTCGTCCGCAGGCCGGCCATCGGCCTCCGAAAAGCCACGCACAACAACAACGGGCCCGTCTACAAGCGTACCGTCTTCGTCGAGCGTAACACTGGTGTGCGCATATCCAGAGTAAGACAGTCGGCGTCGTTCGATCATAGCGGCACCGTCAGCGGGCACCAACTGTCCGCCATCCAGCATCAGCCGGCCACTGGGGACGCTATCGATAACTTCTGCCGGGCCCGGAGCCAGCCTGACGAGTTCGCCATTGCGTGGGCTCACCGCCTCGGAGATCTGGAGGGACTTGGCAAAGATGGCATGCTCAAGAGTATGGCGGCGCTCTCCGTGCACCGGCACAGAAATGCGTGGCCGCACCCATTGGTACATGCGCTGAAGCTCGTCGCGGCATGGATGGCCAGACACGTGAATGGGTTCTTCCGTCATCCGGTCCGTGATGATGCGAACACCTTTGTCCGCAAACGCGTTCTGCATCTCAAAGATGCCCTTCTCGTTGCCTGGAATAACGCGCGACGAGAAAATGACGGTGTCGCCCTTTGAAAGCGCAATGTTACGATGCTCGTTCCGGGCAATGCGCGAGAGCGCCGCGCGAGGTTCACCCTGACTGCCCGTACACAAGAAGAGGATGGCCTCATCCGGCAGCTTGCCGGCGTCTTCTTCGTCCACGAAATCAGCAACGTCTGTGAGCATGCCGACAGCGCGCGCCGCGCGCGTGACCTTATGCATCGATCGCCCGACCAGGCAGACGCTGCGACCGCAGGCCGTCGCGGCTTCAATAATGCTTTTTACGCGCGCGACATTCGACGCGAATGTCGTGACAGCGACGCGGCCGGTCTGAGCGGCGATGACGTCCCTGAGCGCTTTGGCGACGCTTGCTTCAGAACCCGCCTCGCCGTCCTCGAAGACATTGGTTGAGTCGCAAACCATGGCGAGAACGCCATTGTCTCCGAGCGCTTCCAGCGTGTCATTGTCGATGCCATCGCCAATCACTGGATCAGGATCGATTTTCCAGTCGCCTGTGTGGAGGATCACGCCGTCAGGTGTTGTGATCGCCAGCGCCGTTGGTTCCGGGATGGAATGGGTGAGCCGCACATAACGTACGGAAAAAGGGCCAGCCTCAATCGTCGATCCCATCGGCACAACGTCCACAATGGCCGGATCGACACCGCGTTCTTCCAGCTTTGGTGTCAGCAGCTCAGCAGTGAACGGCGTTGCATAGATGGGCGCACAGGTCTTCAGACGCGGATACAGCAGACCAGCAGCCCCAATGTGATCTTCATGTGCGTGGGTCATGAAGATGGCTTCGATCTTTTCGCCGATCAGATATTCCGGATCAGCCATGATGAGATCCACGCCCGGCGTTGTCTCATCCCCAAATGTCACGCCAACGTCCGCCAGAATCCACGTGCGGTCATGCGCGGGACCATAGCCATAGGCATTCAGGTTCATCCCGATTTCTTCGCAGCCACCAAGCGGCAGAAAGACGAGCTCTGGCGTGTCGTCGCGCGCCATATCAGCTTGGCTTGTTTCTATTGTAGATTTCCAGGAGTCCCCGGATCGTGACATCGGAGTCGAAGTGATCGATCTCTTCGCTCACGCCTTCAAAAAGAGAGGCAACGCCGCCCGTCCCGATGATCGTCATCGGCTCAGCATATTCTTTCTTGATGCGGCGGATCAGACCATCGATCAGATCGACATAGGCTAGGAAGATGCCGGACTGCATTGCACTGACAGTATCCTTCCCAATCACCGAAGGCGGGCGCTCGATCGCAATACGCGGGAGGCTCGCCGCAGCATCGTGCAAAGCCCGGAGCGACAAGTTGATACCGGGAGAGATAATGCCGCCTTCAAAGCCACCGTCGGGGCCGACTACGTCGAAGGTTGTCGCGGTGCCGCTATCGACGACTACGAGCGCGCCCGGATACTGAACGTGTGCGCCGACGGCGTTGACCAGACGGTCAGCACCGGCTTGTTCCGGGCGCTTGATGCGAATCGGAACGCCGAGATCCACGCCCTCTTCCCCAATGAACATCGGATCAACATTGAGATAGCGCCGCGCGAGGTTCCGGAAGTTGAACCGCGCCTGCGGCACCACGGTCGAAATGATGCAGGAGTGAAACTCTTTCATCGCTACGCCATCAAGCTGACACAACTGGCTCAACCAGACTGCATATTCATCCGCTGTCCGCGTGGAGTCCGTGGCGCTGCGCCACTGCGCAATCCAGCTTTCACCGTCGTGGACAGCGAAAACCGTGTTGGTGTTTCCTACGTCAATCGCAAGCAGCATGTCAGCCGGCATCCCCGATCAATGATACATCACCGGCCCTTATGGTGCGTCGCTCGCCATCAGGCAAACGCAGCACAAGACCACAATCCTCTGAAAGTGTTTCAAAAACGCCCTCAAGCGGCTCAGCAACGCTTTTGATCTGGATTGTCTCACCTAGACCTTCGGCCCTCTCGAGCCAGTCGCGACGGGTGGCGGAAAAGTCTTGCCGCGCCTGGTCGAGCCTGTCGGCGAGGCGTTCCCGAAGAGCCTGCTGAACCATTTCGGCCGTAACAACATCATCACCACGCAACTCGGCGATGGAAACAGCCTGCTGGCCCGCACCCTCCGGCGTATGGGTCACATTAATGCCAATACCGGCCGCGACCCAAAATGTGTCACCTTGCCGGCCTGTTTCTATCAGAATCCCCGAGACCTTCGCCCGATTTATGCGGACATCATTGGGCCATTTGAGTTTGATGTCCGCATCGGGCGCGAAAGAGCTAACGACGTCTGCCGTCGCGAGCGCCGCCGCAAACGGGATCCGGACCGCGACTTCCACGCCGCCAGGCTCGCGGAACAGCGCGGTGTTGAAAAGATTGCCGATGGGTGACTTCCACTCGCGTTTGAGCCGGCCCCGCCCCGCTGTCTGTTCGCGGGCCGCAATCCATTGATCGGTGAAGCTCGGAGAAGCGGCGAGACGCTTGGCCTCTTCGTTCGTGCTATCGATGCTGTCATGCCAGATGACCGGCCAGAGCGTGCTCACCCGAGCAAGCCTGCGGCAGCAGCATCAATGGCGCGATCAAACGGTGCGATGAACACAAACAGCGCAATCGTGATCAGCGCAGTCGTCGTGATGACGAGCATGACCGAGCCATCCACACGCTCGAAGGCTTCCTTCGGCTCATTGACCCACATGATGAGGATCAGCCGAAGATAGTACCCGAAGGCGACCACCGACGAGAGGATCAGGATAATCACAAGCGGCAGAAGCCCTGCATCGAGACCAGCCTGAAGCAGTGCCAGCTTTCCGAGGAACCCAACGGCGAGCGGGAAACCCGACACGGAGATGATCAGAACGGTCAGCGCGAGCGCCATACCGGTCTGAGTGCGCACAAGCCCCGACAGTTCCTGAATGTCTTCCACCATTCCACCCCGGCGGCGCATGGCCAGAACGCCGCCAAACAGGCCGAGCGATGCGATCGCATATGCAGTCATGAAGAGCAGCAATGCGCCAGCGCCAAGTTCAGCGCCAGCGGCAACAGCAACCAGCGCATAGCCTACATTCGCAATGGAAGAATAACCCAACAGGCGTTTGATGTTGGTTTGCGCAAGTGCGCCGAATGCACCGACGATCATGGAAGCCGCAGCGATGATCGCGACGATGATGCGCCAGTCCTCAAACGCTGGTCCGAATGCGGTGAACAGCACATGGGCGAAAACGACCATGCCGGCCATCTTCGGAGCAGCGGCGAAGAAAGCCACAACCGGGCTCGGTGAGCCTTCATAAACGTCCGGCGTCCAGACATGCATCGGCGCGGCGGAGACCTTGAAGGCAAGGCCCGTAATCATCAGTACCATGCCGAAGAGGAGGCCGATGCTCAGCTCGGCTTCGGCAATCGCTTCGAACCGAGTGGACCCGGAGAAACCGTAAACCAGTGAAGCGCCATAGAGCAGCATTCCGGATGCCAGCGCGCCCAGCACGAAGTACTTCAAGCCCGCTTCAGCAGACCGCGCCGAGTCCCGATGGAATGAGGCCAGAACATAGGACGACAGACTGAGAGTCTCGATGCCGATATAAAGCGTCATCAGATCGGACGCTGACAGGATCATGCCCATCCCGAGAGCGGCGAAGATCACAAGAAGAGAGTATTCGTAGCGAATGGTCTCATGCCGGCGCATGAAGCCTTCCGCCATAAATAGCGCGACACCAGCGAGTATAAAGCTGACGACTTTTGCGAAGTTCACGAAAGCATTCGTGGTGACAAGCCCGCCGAACGCTTCCGCGCCCTCGAAATTGTAGAGTGCAGCACCAGCCGCCAGGAATAAAACAAGCGCGCCGAGCCGGAAGGAGACGCCGTTAAACCGGTCCCCAACGATCGCGCCGATCAGCACGCCGATGAGACCGGCGCTGACCAGAAGGAGTTCTGGCGCGATCGTTGCGAAAATAGCTTCCCAATCCATCATGGCCCTATCCTCCCGCCATCAGCGTGAGAATGCGGGTCGTCGTACTCTCGGTAATGTCAAAAATGAGCCACGGCGCGATACCCAACAGAATGACCCCAATCGCGAGCGGGATGAGCGTCGACATTTCGCGCGCGCTGACGTCAGTCATCGTTTCCAGTTTCGGATTGGTGATCTCGCCAAAGACCGTCTCGCGATAGAGCCGCAGCATATAGACCGCTGAAAAGATCACACCGAGCGCCGCACCCGCCGCCGCCCAGGTCGAGGCCTGGAATGCACCGACCATTGTCAGGATCTCACCAACGAAACCGCTGGTTCCGGGAAGGCCGACATTTGCCATTGTGAACATCATGAACAGCGCTGCGAAAATGGGCATCTTCACCACAAGGCCGCCATAGGCCGCGATCTCACGCGTGTGCATCCGGTCATAGACAACGCCAACAATCAGGAAGAGCGCAGCCGAGATCAGGCCGTGTGACAGCATCTGGAAAATTGCGCCCTGAACACCGGCCTCGGTGAAGGAGAAAATGCCGAGCGTCACGAAGCCCATATGAGCGACGGAAGAATATGCGATCAGCTTCTTCATGTCTGTCTGGCGGAAAGCCACTAGAGACGCGTAAACGATGGCGATGACCGCGAGCACGAACATCGCTGGCTGGAACAGCTGGCTCGCATCCGGAAACATCGGCAGGGAAAAGCGGAGAAAGCCGTACCCGCCCATCTTCAGAAGGATGCCGGCCAGAATGACCGAACCGGCGGTCGGGGCCTGCACGTGGGCATCCGGTAACCATGTGTGGACCGGCCACATAGGCAGCTTCACGGCGAACGATGCCGCGAAAGCCAGCCACAGCCATGTCTGGGCGGTCGGCGTGAAGGCGTACTGCTCAAGCACTTCAAAATCGGACGAGCCGGCAACAATCGACATGTAGACGACAGCGGCCAGCATGAAGAGCGAACCTAGCAGAGTGTAGAGGAAGAACTTGAATGCGGCGTAGATGCGATCCACGCCGCCCCAGACACCGATGATGATGAACATCGGGATGAGGCCAGCCTCGAAGAAGATGTAGAACAGAACAAGATCCATTGCGCAGAACACGCCGATCATCAGCGTTTCGAGGACTAGGAACGCAACGGCGTATTCGGTCACCCGCTCTTTGATCGATGTCCAACTCGCGATGATGCAGAGCGGCGTCAGGAATGTGGTCAGCAGGATCAGTAGCATCGACATACCATCGACACCCATCTTGTAGGTGATGGTGCCGTACCATTGCGCCTCTTCGACCAGTTGGTAGCCGGCGCGCGATGTATCGAAGTTCGCGAACACCCAGAGCGAAGCGATGAAAGTTGCGCCTGACACAATCAGCGCCGCCGCCATTGCCTTCCGGCCCTGATCGTCTTCGGACGCCTGCCCGGCGGTTGCGGTACGAACGATGACAATCAGCAGCGCTCCTAGGAGCGGCAGGAATGTCATCGTGGAGAGAATCCAGAAGCCGCCCATCAGCTCGCACCTCCCGCACGCCAGTACAAGACGCCCCCAAACACCAGCGCGGCAGCAAGGATCACGAAGGCGTAGTGATAGAGATACCCGGTGTGCATCGCCGAGAGACGACGCGAGCCCCATTTTGTCAGGCTCGTTACGCCGTCCGGCCCCAGCCCATCAATGATCTTCTTGTCACCGGTCTTCCAGAGAACATCACCAAGCAGCGCGGTGCCCCGGACAAGCGTCACGTTGTAGATCTCGTCGAAGTACCACTTGTTCGCAAAAAGGCTGTGCAGCGGACCGCCGGAGTCCGCGATGCGCTGGCCGACTCCCCGATTGAAGAAGTAGGTAAAGGTAGCCAGCAGGAAGCCAGCGACAGTGACGAGTATCGGAGCCCAGAACACCCACTCATACTGCGTGGGCGCATGCGTTTCCTTGTCAGGCTTCATCAGCTTTTCGATGTCGTGGATGACGTGATTGCTTTCGGCCCGGTAGATCGCCTCACCCCAGAAGGCTTCGCCGTGATGGAACATTGGATCGTAGAAGATCATACCGGCGAAGATCGCGCCGAGCGACAAGAGTGCGAGCGGAACAAGCATCACACGCGGTGACTCATGCGGCTCACCATGGTGACCGTGTGCATGGTCATCATGTTCGCCGTGAACGTGGTGTGCGCCCGTATATGGCCCATGGAACGTCATGTAGATCAGGCGCCACGAATAGAAGCTGGTCAGCAACGCGGCCGTGATACCGAACCAGAACGCCATCTGCGCGAAGGAGACACCACCGAGGTGCGCCGCGAACGCGCTCTCGATGATTGCGTCCTTCGAGAAGAAGCCAGAGAAACCAAGCGTCGTGTGCGGCCAACCAAGACCGATAATGGCGATCGTGCCAATCAGCATCGCCGCGTAGGTGAACGGCATGAACTTCGCGACACCGCCCATTTTCCGCATGTCCTGCTCATGGTGCATGCCGTGGATGACCGAGCCGGCACCAAGGAAGAGCAGCGCCTTGAAGAAGGCGTGCGTAAAGAGGTGGAACATTGCCGCCTCGTAGGCACCAACACCGGCCGCGAAGAACATGTAACCCAGCTGCGAACAGGTCGAATACGCGATCACGCGCTTGATATCGTTCTGGGCAAGACCGACCGTCGCCGCGTAGAGCGCCGTGACCGCCCCGATGATCACGATCATGCCGGACGCAAAGACCGTGTACTCGTAAATCGGAGACGCAAGGCAGACGAGATAAACACCGGCCGTCACCATGGTGGCCGCGTGGATGAGCGCAGATACCGGCGTCGGGCCTTCCATGGCGTCAGGTAGCCAGACATGCAGGAAGAACTGGGCAGACTTACCCATTGCCCCAATGAAGAGAAGTACGCCGATCAGCTCGAGCGCATTCACCTCATAGCCGAGGAATGCGATGGCTGCATCGCGTGGCGTCTCGCCCGACACGAAAGAACCAATAGGTTGAAGCGCACCGAAAGCGTCGTCGCGAATGGCGGTGAAGACCGGCTCGAACTCAACCGATCCGAACACAAAGAAGATCGCCATGATGCCAAGCGCGAGACCGAAGTCGCCGACACGATTGGTAACGAACGCTTTCACGGCGGCGGCGTTGGGTGCTTCCTTCTTGAACCAGAAGCCGATCAGCAGGTAGGAAGCGAGCCCCACCCCTTCCCAGCCGAAGAATAGCTGAATGAAGTTGTCCGCAACAACGAGCATCAGCATCGCGAAGGTGAAGAGCGACAGATAAGAGAAGAAACGCGCGCGGTCGGGATCCTCACTCATGTATCCCCATGAATAGAGATGCACGAGACCAGACACGCTGGTGATGACAGCCATCATCACGATGGAGAGCGCATCCACGCGGATCGCCCAATCGGCCTGGAAGCTGCCAATATCGATCCAGCGCATCAGCTCGATGACATGGGCACCGGTATGTCCGTGATCATCATGGCCGCCAAATGTGTAAGCAAACAGCTGGTACAGAGACAGGATACCGGCCAGCAGCACCGTCGCCGTGGTGACGATCATTGCCCCGCGATCACCGATCAGGCGCTGGAACAGCCCAGCGATCAGGGCGGCAAGCCCCGGCGCGAGCACGATGAAGATGAGAACGTTATCGGGAAGCATACTCGGCGATCAGCCCTTCATGAGGTCGACGGACTCGACCGAGATATCACCGCGATTGCGGAAGTAGACGACGAGGATGGCGAGGCCGACAGCTGCTTCTGCAGCCGCGACGGTCAGCACCAGCATGGCAAAGACCTGCCCCGCAATCGTGCCTGTGAAGACAGCGAAGGCGGCGAGGTTGATGTTCACCGAGAGCAGGATCAGCTCAATCGCCATAAGGATGACAATGATATTCTTCCGGTTCACGAAGATACCGACGACGCCAATTGTGAACAGCACAGCCGACAGGCCCAGATAATGGGAGAGCGTCAAATCCATTGTCTCAGATCCCCCGCCCTGGCTCGACGTCGAGCAACTCGGTTGCATCCGAGCGCCGGCGTTGGGTTTGCTTGGCAATCGACTGGCGTTTGACGTCCGGCCGGCCACGCAGCGTCAGGACGATCGCGCCGATCATGGCGATGAGCAGGATGATCCCCGACATCTGGAACAGCAACAGATACTCGGTGTACATCACTGCGCCGATCGCCTCGGCATTCGTTGGCGCGCCAGGAGACGGATCAAACGCAGACGGATCGCGTGTGACGGTCGCTGACGTGACAAGAATGATCTCCGCCAGAAACGCGATGCCGATCATGAGGGCAAACGGCCAATATTGAAGCGTGCCCTGCTTCAGTTCGACAAAGTCCACATCCAGCATCATCACGACAAAGAGGAACAGCACGGCGACTGCGCCGACATAGACGACGACAATCAGCATCGCCAGAAACTCGGCCCCGATAAGGACGAGCAGGCCAGCTGCGGTGAAGAAGGCGAGGATCAGCCACAGGACAGAGTGCACAGGATTGCGCGCACCGATCACACAGACCGCCGAAGTCACGACGATCGCTGACAATATCCAGAACGCGATGACGTCCACTGTCGTCAGCCCCCTCAAGAAACAAACGGTCCGGACGGGCCGCCTTGGTGATTAGTCTGACCCGGCGAAGCACCAGGCCGCGAGTCGCGCCCTCTTACCGATAAGGCGCGTCGAGTTCCAGATTCTTTGCGATGAGCCGTTCCCACCGGTCTCCATTCGCAAGTAGTCTGTCTTTGTCGTAATAAAGTTCTTCGCGCGTTTCCGTCGCGAATTCGAAGTTTGGCCCCTCAACGATGGCGTCGACAGGACAGGCTTCCTGACAGAAGCCGCAATAGATGCATTTCACCATGTCGATATCGTAGCGCGTCGTGCGGCGCGAGCCGTCTTCGCGCGGCTCAGCCTCAATGGTAATGGCCTGAGCCGGGCAGATCGCTTCGCAGAGTTTGCAGGCAATGCAGCGTTCTTCGCCGTTCGGATAGCGGCGCAGTGCGTGCTCGCCCCGAAACCGCGGGCTCAGCGGGTTCTTTTCGAATGGATAGTTCACGGTCGGTTTGCGGCGGAACATTTCCCTCAGCGTCAGGAAGAAAGCGCTGACGAAGTCTGTCAGCAGAGCTCCACGGACCGTTTGAACGAGCGCGCTCATGCCTGCACTCCTGTGTAAACGACATAGCCAGAAACGATGAGGACGGCGGCCAGCGAGGTCGGCAGGAAGATTTTCCAGCCGAGCCGCATCAACTGGTCATAACGGTAACGCGGCACCATCGCCTTCACCATCGCGAACATGAAAAAGAAGAAGACAATTTTGGCCATGAACCAGAACAGGCCGCCAAGGCTGTTCAGCAAGGGATAGTCGTTGATCCAGTCACCGACAGGAACCGGGCCGTGCCAGCCACCAAGGAACAGGATGGTCATCATGGCGCACATCAGGACGATGTTCAGATACTCACCGACCATGAAGAGAAGATATGGCGTGGAGGAGTACTCCACTTGATAGCCGGCTACGAGTTCGGACTCCGCTTCCGCCAGATCGAACGGCGGCCGGTTGGTTTCCGCCAGCGCGGACACGAAGAAGATAATGAACATGCCGAACATCACCGGGAACAAAAGGATGTTGTTGAAACTGAAGGCGTGCCAGCTCCAGAAGCCGTCCGATTGGTTGTTCACGATGTCTGACAAGTTCATTGAGCCCACCAGCAGTATCACCGTGATGATCACGAAGCCGAGAGAGACCTCATAGGACACCATCTGCGCTGCCGAGCGCAGGCTGGCCAGGAACGGATATTTCGAGTTCGATGCCCATCCGCCCATGATGATGCCGTAGACGCCGAGCGAGGAGATCGCGAAGAGATAGAGAATTCCAACATTGAGGTCCGCGACTGCCCATGACGTTCCACGTTCAATGCCCGGTGCAACGGGAATCACTGCCCAAGCCGCAAAGGCTAGTGTGCAGGTGATAATTGGAGCCAGCAGGAAGACTGTCTTGTTCGCACCGGCCGGGATAATGATTTCCTTGAGAAGGAACTTCCCGAAATCCGCGAACGACTGAAGCAGGCCGAAAGGCCCGACAACATTGGGCCCCTTGCGCATCATCACCGCCGCCCAAACCTTACGGTCGAGCAGAAGCAGGAAGGCCAGCGACAGCAATAGCACTAGGACGAACAGACCGATCTGTCCGAAAACAAGGAGCGTGCCGAAAAGCGGGCCGTTGGCTTCAATCAGGGAACTCATGCCGCCCGCCTACTCCGCCGCTATCGGGGTTTCAAGCGCGCGTTGCTGTCGCGAACACTCAGCCATCGTTTTCGACGCCCGGGCTACCGGGTTCGTCAGGTAGAAATCGTCAATCGTGGATCCGAATGGAGCGGAAGAAACCTCTCCATCCTGCTCTATCGCTGCCTTCAGTGCCTCTGCGCCGCTTGCGCCGGGGGCGTAGCCAAGCCCAGAGAAGACAGACCCTTCTTCGCCCCTCAGAACATCCCGCAGCGCTTCCGCCGTGTCATATGGCAGGGCCTTGCCCAGTACGTCTGATAGCGCCCGGAAGATCGCCCAGCCTTCGCGGGCCTCGCCCTTTGGCTGAACCGCGCGGCGGGTCATCTGCACCCGGCCTTCCGTGTTCACATAAGTCGCGACCATCTCGGTGTAGGCCGCGCATGGCAGGATGATATCAGCTTTCGCCGCGCCGGCATCACCATGATGGCCGATATAAATCACGGTAGATGCTTCCAAGCCTGAAAGGTCCGCCTCATCCGCCCCGAGAAGGACAACGGTTTCCATGTCGCCACCAAGGATTCCGGCAGTATCTGCGCCGCCCTCGCCCGGGACGAAGCCCACATCCAATGCACCGACCCGTCCGGCTGCGGAGTGAAGGACGCCGAAGCCGGCCCAGTCTTCAGTCACCGCGCCAACCTCAAGCGCGAAGTCATGCGCTTTCGCAAGCACAGCCGCGCCATCCCCACGGCTCAGCGCGCCTTCGCCAATTACGATCATCGGCCGTTCGGCATTGCGCAGGGCTTCGACGAACGCCTCATCACTTGAGGACAAGCTGTTCAGCACGTCCGGACCTTCGCCGAGGTGAGTGTAATCGTAGGTCAGGTCGCTGGCTTCGCCGATAACGCCAACCGTCAGGTCGTTCCAGAGCCATGCCTTGCGTATGCGAGCATTCCAGACAGCGGCCTCAACACGGGGGTTCACCCCGATCAGGAGCAGCGCGTCGGCCTCTTCCGCGCCCATCAGGGTTGGGTTGAGAATATAGCGCTCACGGACGCCATCGGCTCCATAAGAGGCCCCTCCCGGGCGGCAGTCAGTGTTCTGAACACCAAGCGCGCGGAAAAGGTCGAGCGCAGCCTTCGCCTGTTCAACCTCGATCAGATCGCCGGCGACCACGCCGATCTTCTCTGCCGGTTTCGCGAGCGCTGCCTTGGTGGCCTCGAAAGCTTCGCCCCAGGTCGCCGCGCGCAGCTTTCCGCCCTCGCGAATATACGGCTTGTCGAGGCGTTGGCGCTGAAGCCCGTCCCAGATGAAACGAGACTTGTCGGACAGCCATTCCTCATTCACTTCCTCGTTCAGAACGGGAAGGATCCTCATCACGGCATCACCCTTGGCATCAACGCGAATGCCCGCGCCCATTGCATCCATGACGTCAATCGATTCGGTCTTGCGCAACTCCCATGGACGCGCATTGAAGGCGTAAGGCTTCGAGGTCAGTGCACCTACGGGGCAAAGATCGATAACGTTTCCGGAGAGCTCGGATGTCAGAGACTCTTCAAGATAGGTCGTGATTTCGGCATTCTCGCCGCGGGAAATCATGCCGATCTCCTCGACACCGGCGACCTCCGCCGCGAAGCGCACACAACGCGTGCATTGGATGCAGCGCGTCATGATTGTCTTGACGAGCGGACCCATATTCTTGTCTTCGACCGCGCGCTTGTTCAGCTCGTACCGCGATCCCGCACGGCCATAGGCAACAGCCTGATCCTGCAGGTCGCATTCGCCACCCTGATCGCAGATCGGGCAATCGAGCGGATGGTTGATCAGCAGGAACTCCATCACGCCCTTCCGGGCTTTTTCGACATAGTCGCCGCGTGTGATGATGTTTGGCGGTGTCCCGTCCGGATTCATCCGCATCTCGCCAACTGTCTGCGCGCACGACGCAATCGGCTTCGGTGCCCCCACCCATTGAACGAGGCACATCCGGCAGTTGCCAGCAACGCTGAGCCGCTCGTGATAGCAGAAGCGCGGAATCTCAGCCCCCGCCTCCTCGCACGCCTGCATCAGCGTGTAGGATTTCGGGACTTCGATGTCCTGCCCATCGACGTTCAGCTTGAAGAGATCGTCAGCCATTATTCGCTACCCCTTCCCGTAAATGCTTGGAACGGGCGCAAGTCCACCAGCACCAGAACAACTCAGAACAGCTCCGGTGGAGAAGTTTGCTGACC
Source organism: Hyphomonadaceae bacterium (assembly GCA_028285145.1). Taxonomy (GTDB): domain Bacteria; phylum Pseudomonadota; class Alphaproteobacteria; order Caulobacterales; family Hyphomonadaceae; genus JANQQC01. The sequence continues at coordinate 138,671 of JANQQC010000013.1, read as the reverse complement.
CCTCATCAACAAAGGACCAAGAACCATTGTGAGAAGCATAATAAAGTGCCAACGAGCGACTCTCTGCATCGTCAGCTATCGGCTCGGCAGCAAACCTCAAAGTGGGGTTGCTAACTTCCCAGTCCCTGTCGCGCATTAGAACCACCTTGCTCGCGACGAGGTCTGCGCCGTCCTTCACCGAGCACACCTCCTGCTCTGGTATCTGGGATAGCCGCCACCAATCCCACAGTGGTGGCGTTAGAAGCCCCACCACTATTGGTGTAACCCAAGCCGCAATAGATCGAAGCTTCACCACGATTACTCCGCCGCCACGACCGCGCCTTGCGTCATTGCGCGTGGCAAGCGGTACTCGTTGATGCGTTCTTCGATTTCGTGGCGGAAATGGCGGATGAGGCCCTGGACCGGCCACGCCGCCGCATCACCCAGCGCACAAATCGTGTGACCTTCCACCTGTCCGGCGACATCCAGCAGGAGATCGATCTCCTCGTGCTGAGCTTCGCCCTTGGCCATGCGCTCCAGCACGCGCCACATCCAGCCTGTTCCTTCCCGGCAAGGCGTACACTGGCCGCAACTCTCATGCTTGTAAAAGTAAGCGATGCGCGCGATCGCTTTGATGAGATCGGTCGACTGATCCATTACGATTACGGCAGCCGTTCCGAGCCCTGACTTCAGGTCGCGCAGCGTGTCGAAATCCATGTACGCATCGATGATTTGCTCTGCTGGCACCATTGGCACAGAAGACCCACCGGGGATAACCGCTTTCAGATTGTCCCAGCCGCCACGAATACCGCCGCAATGGGTGTCGATAAGCTCGCGGAAGGTGATCGACATCTCTTCTTCGACGTTACACGGCGTGTTCACGTGCCCGGAAACGCAGAACAGCTTAGTGCCCGTATTGTTCGGACGGCCAAAACCGGCAAACCACTCCGCCCCGCGCCGAAGGATCGTAGGCGCGACGGCGATCGACTCGACATTGTTTACTGTTGTCGGACAGCCATAGAGACCGGCATTCGCCGGGAATGGCGGCTTCAGACGCGGCTGGCCCTTCTTGCCTTCAAGGCTTTCGAGCAGTGCCGTTTCCTCGCCGCAAATGTACGCACCGGCACCGTGATGAACGTAGAGATCGAAATCCCAGCCATTCACATTGTCCTTGCCGATCAGTTTGGCCTCGTAGGCCTCCTTGACGGCCGCCTCCAGCGCGTGGCGTTCCGCGATGTACTCACCACGCAGGTAGACGTAGCACTCATGGGCACGCATGGCGCGGCTGGCAACCATGCAGCCTTCTATCAGCAGGTGCGGATCATGGCGCATGATCTCGCGGTCCTTGCAGGTGCCCGGTTCGGACTCGTCCGCATTCACGACGAGATAGTGAGGGCGCTCGCGCACCTCCTTCGGCATGAAGGTCCACTTCAGCCCCGTGGGGAAGCCCGCTCCACCTCGCCCGCGAAGGCCAGACGCTTTGATCTGATCGCAGATCCAGTCAGGCTCCTGCTCCAGCATTTCGCGGGTCATATTCCATGCGCCGCGCTGCTTGGCGGCCTCAAGACCGGGCGAATGGCGGCCGTAGAGATTGGTAAAGATGCGGTCTTTATCAGCGAGCATTATTCGTCCGCCTCTTTGTTTTTCGAGCCAGTCTTGCCTGATGGCTTAGCTTCTTCCCGATCAGTATTTGTCGCCGGTTTTTTCTCGGGCAACGCTTTCGCCTCGGGCTCGGCCTCGGCTGCAGCTAGGGCACCCGGCAAATTCGGCAAGGTTATGCTTTTCGCGAGCGAACCGTCGAACAGTGTTTCGTCGGTCAATACCGTTGTGCCACCAATAGGCGCGCTGTTCACGCGATCCACCTGTGGGCCGGGCGACACGTCTGCACCGTTACGCAAACGGTCAATGAGCTCGCCGAAAGACTCTTCGGTCAGGTCTTCGAAATAGTCGTCATTGATCTGGACCATCGGCGCGTTCACACAGGCCCCAAGACACTCGACCTCTTCCCATGACAGCTTCCCATCGTCGGTGACGAACATTTTCGGGCCGATCTTGCTTTCGCAAACCTCTTTCAGATCGTTTGCGCCACGAAGCATACAGGGCGTCGTACCACACAGCTGGACGTGGTAGCGCCCAACCGGCTGAAGCCGGAACATGGTGTAGAAAGTCGCGACCTCGTAAACGCGGATATACGGCATTTCGAGACGGTCCGCGACCTCGCGCATCGCCGGCTCGGACAACCAGCCATCATTGTCCTTCTGGGCAAGCCAGAGCAGCGGGATAACGCCAGAACGTTTCTTGTCGGCAGGATATTTGGCGAGCCAGAACTCGATCTTCGGTTCAGTCTCAGGCTTGAAGGCGAACGTGTCCCCGCCAGCATCAATGTCAAATCGTCTAACAGCCATCAGGCCCCCTCCGCCTTTGGCAGCTCCAATTGGCCGTTATCCGCAATCCCCCAGAACGGATTGAACGCAACTTCCCAGGCATTGCCTTCCGGGTCTGCGAAGTAGCCGGAATAGCCACCCCAGAAAGCCTTGTGCGGCGGCTTTGTGATCGTCGCGCCAGCAGCTTCGAGAGCACTGAAGATCTGGTCCACTTCAGCCTCGGATCGCGCATTATAAGCGAGCGCCAGCCCCTTGAACCCATGACAGGCACCGGCCTCTTCAAAGCCGGCGTCATCGGCGAGCTTGTCGCGCTCCCACAGCCCCAGCACGAAACCGCCCATGTCGAACATGGCCATACCTTCAGGCCCGAAATTCCTGAAACCAAGAACATCGCTGTACCAAGAAGTCATCGCCGCACGATCATTCACGCCGAGCGTAATGATGCTCATCCGGTGCTCAGGAAACGCAGCCATTAGCGGTCAATCTCCCCGAAAACGATATCGAGGGACCCGAGGATCGCCGATGCATCCGCGAGCATGTGTCCTTTGCAAAGGTGATCCATCGCGCTGAGATGGGGGAACCCCGGCGCGCGTAGCTTGACGCGATAGGGACGGTTTCCACCATCCGAGACAAGATAGACACCGAACTCACCCTTTGGCGCTTCAACGGCGGCGTAGACCTCGCCTTCCGGCACGTGAAAGCCTTCAGTGTAGAGCTTGAAGTGATGGATGAGCGCTTCCATTGAGCGCTTCATCTCAGCCCGGCGCGGTGGCGCGACCTTTGAGTTTGCCGCCAGCACTTCGCCAGGCTCAAGCATTTCGATGCACTGCTTCATGATCGAGCAGCTCTCATACATCTCATCCATCCGGCAGACATAGCGATCGTAATTGTCGCCGTGCTGTCCGACCGGGATCTTGAAGTCGAGATCGCTGTAAATCTCGTAAGGCTGCGACCGGCGCAGGTCCCAAGCTAGGCCGGAGCCACGCACCATTACGCCCGAGAATCCCCAGTCCATAATGGTTCGCTGGTCCACGACACCAATATCGACGTTTCGCTGCTTGAAGATACGGTTCTCGGTGATGAGCTTCTCAACGGTGCGCAGCTTGCCCGGAAACTCCTCACACCAGGTCCAGATATCGTCGATCAGATCCTGCGGGAGATCCTGATGGACACCACCCGGGCGGAAGTAAGCGGAGTGCATCCGACTGCCGCAGGCGCGCTCATAAAACACCATCAGCTTTTCGCGCTCTTCGAACGTCCAGGTGATGGGCGTCAGCGCACCGACGTCGAGAATCTGCGTCCCAACATTCAGCAGGTGGTTCAGAATGCGGCCAATTTCGCTGTATAGAACACGAATGACGCGTGCCCGAGGCGGAATCTCGAGGCCGACAAGCCGCTCGATCGCCAGGCACCAGGCATGCTCTTGATTCATCGGCGAGACGTAATCTAGCCGATCGAAGTATGGCAGTCCCTGAAGATAGGTCTTGTATTCGAGCAGTTTCTCGGTGCCGCGGTGCAGCAGGCCGATATGACTGTCGATCCGCTCAACGATCTCGCCATCGAGATCCATGATCATGCGCAGCACACCGTGCGCGGCAGGATGCTGCGGACCAAAGTTCAGGGTGAACTTGCGTTCGTTTTCGTCGTGCGCGCCGTCAGCCATCGCTTGGCGCCTCCTCAGCTTTTTCATCACCCGGAATGACGCTGGTCATGCCTTCCCATGGCGAGAGGAAATCAAAGTTGCGATACTCCTGAACCAGTTCGACGGGTTCGTAGACCACGCGCTTCTCAAGATCGTCGTAGCGGACTTCCACATGGCCGGTCAGCGGGAAGTCCTTACGCAGCGGGTGGCCTTCAAAGCCATAATCCGTGAGCAGGCGACGCAGGTCCGGATGTCCGGCAAAGCGGATGCCGTACATGTCGAACGCTTCGCGCTCGAACCAATCAGCGCAGGGGAACAACTCAACTGACGTCGGCACAGGCGTTTCTTCGTCGGTCTCGATCTTGACCCGGACGCGCTGATTCATGCGCATCGACAAGAAGTGGTAGACAACCTCGAACCGATTGGTGCGCTCAGGATAGTCAACGCCGCAAATGTCGATCAGCGTCTCGAACAGGCACTGACTGTCATCGCGCAGGAACTTAAGGACATCATCGATCTGGTCGCGCTCAGCATGCAGCGTGAGCTCGCCCAGTGAAACTGATGTGGATTTTACCGCATCAGGGAGTGCGCCCGTGATGTGTGCGATCAGGTCTTCGAAGTCCTCTGTCGTGTTCATCATGGTTAGCGCTCAATCGATCCTTCGCGGCGGATCTTCTTCTGAAGCTGCAACAGACCATAGACGAGGGCTTCTGCTGTGGGCGGGCAGCCCGGTACATAGATATCGACCGGCACGATCCGGTCACAGCCACGCACAACTGAGTAGCTGTAGTGGTAGTAACCGCCGCCATTCGCGCATGAGCCCATGGAGACCACGTAACGTGGCTCTGGCATCTGATCGTAAACCTTGCGAAGCGCAGGTGCCATTTTGTTGGTGAGCGTCCCGGCAACGATCATGACGTCGGACTGGCGTGGGCTACCGCGTGGGGCCATGCCGAAGCGCTCAAGATCGTAACGCGGGTTACCCGCCTGCATCATCTCGACCGCGCAACACGCCAGACCGAACGTCATCCACATGAGAGACCCTGTGCGGGCCCATGCGATCAGGTCGTCGGCGCTTGCGGTGAAGTAGCCTTTGTCGGCAAGTTCATCGGAAAGTCCGGCAAAAAACGGGTCGTCGGCGCGCACATTGTGGCCGCCTTCCACACCAGCCCGGCCAGCACCGAGCGCATAGGGTTTGAAGCCGTCTTCAGCCATGGCCTACTCCCACTCAAGCGCGCCGCGGCGCCATTCGTAGATGAATCCAATGGTCAGCACGCCGAGGAAAACCACCATCGACCAAAAGCCGAAAACTCCAATCGTTCCAAGGCTCACCGCCCACGGAAACAGGAACGCAACCTCGAGGTCGAAAATAATGAAGAGGATGGCGACCAGATAGAAGCGAATGTCGAATTTCATCCGGGCATCGTCGAACGCTGCAAACCCGCACTCATAGGCTGAATTCTTCTCAGGGTCAGGGTTGGACGGGGCCAGAAGGGTCGATCCAACGATGAAAAGTCCGGAAATGACCGCACCAATGCCGAGGAAAAACACTACCGGTAGGTAGTCCAACGCCAGACGTTCGAATTCTGTCATGGCCTCAATCCTTTTTCCTCATATGAGACTGCGCTCGGTTTAGCCGCTTTCGTATGCGGTGCAACCGTCTGACAGACATAATAGCTTCATCCGCTAAGACTTCATGCAGTGGAGATGCGGCGCTGCGTCACGGCTGGCATTTGTCGCAGTCTTGACCGGGCGAGCTGTGGCGACCATCGAGAAGGCTGTATTTGCCGGCGGAGGGCTCCAAGAATGCGTCTGGGCGTTTGTTACTATCCTGAGCATTGGCCTCAGTCGGAGTGGCGCAACGATGCTCGCCGAATGGCCGATATCGGGCTTAGCCTCGTTCGAATCGGGGAGTTTTCCTGGAGCCGGATTGAACCGAATCCCGGGCAGTTCGAGTGGGATTGGATGGACGAAGCGATTGAAACGCTCGCCAGCGAGAATCTGAGCGTCATTCTCGGGACACCAACCGCTACGCCGCCCAAATGGCTGATTGACCAATCGCCCGATATACTTGCTGTTGACAGACATGGCCGGGCGCGGGCGTTCGGCTCTCGCCGCCACTATTGCTTTTCCAGTTCCACCTACCGCTCTGAAAGTCAGCGCATTACCCGCGCGATGGCTGAACGATACGGCCAGCACGATGCGATCACACATTGGCAAACGGACAATGAGTATGGCTGTCACAACACCGTGCTGAGCTATTCCGATCAAGCCCTGCAACGCTTTCGGGAATGGCTGAGAGACCGATACGGCACGATTCAGGTCCTTAATGACGCCTGGGGCAACGTATTCTGGAGCATGGAGTACCGGGATTTCAGCGAGGTGGACCTCCCGACGGGGGCTGTCACCGAACTCAATCCATCCCACAGCCTCGATTTCAGGCGGTTCTCCTCAGACATGGTGGTCGAGTTCAACCGTGAGCAGGTCAATATCCTTCGGGACCTGTCGCCGGGCCGGGCCGTGACACACAATTTCATGGGCTACTTCACCGATTTCGACCATCACACGGTTGGCACCGATCTGGATATCGCGACGTGGGACGCCTATCCGCTCGGTTTTCTCGATATGTCCCCCCGCCCGAGAGACGAAAAGCGCCAGTGGTTGCGGACTGGCCATCCAGACTTGATGGCCTTCCACCATGATCTCTATCACGGCTGCGCTCCTAAATGGGGCATCATGGAGCAACAGCCAGGACCGGTGAACTGGGCCCCACACAACCCTGCCCCAAATCCCGGCATTGTTCGTCTCTGGACTTATGAGGCGTTCGGCCATGGCGCGACTTTCGTGAACTACTTCCGCTGGCGACAGGCCCCGTTCGCGCAGGAACAGATGCACGCCGGCCTGCTTCGCCCGGATAGCGAGGATGCTCCCGCTGCAGGCGAAGCACGGGCCTGCGCTGAAGAGCTTTCGCGGCTGGGAGGACATGAGCGAGGTCGCGCCGACGTCGCGCTCATCTTTGACTATGACGATAAGTGGTTTCTGGACGTCCAACCGCAGGGCCGCGAATACAATGGTCTGATTGTCGCGATGGAAGCTTATTCAGGGTTGAGGACGCTCGGGCTTGATGTCGATGTCGTCTCTTCTCGCGCGGACCTGTCGGGCTACAAGCTCGTCGTCGCCCCCACGCTCATGTCTCCAGACGCCGCCTTAGTGACACGCCTGTCGCAGCTCGACGCAACATTGCTGTTGTGGCCGCGCGCCGGCTCGAAGACGACAAGCTACCAAATCCCCAAAACGCTACCACCGGGGCCGTTACAAGAGCTGCTACCTCTGAAAGTGGCGCGAGTTGAAAGCCTGCCACCCGCCTGCCCCGTTGAGATTACTATGCCATCGGGAAGCAAGGTATCTGCAAAACTCTGGTTTGAGGAAGTAGAAACGGATCTGGAGCCGCTTGCGGCGGACGAGCGTGGATACGGCGCGTGGTATCAAGCCGGGAACGTCCATTATCTGACGACATGGCCCGAAGACGACTTTCTTCGTGAAATCCTTCTGACGCTGACATCCACCCTTGAGATCGAAACCATCGACCTCCCAAAGGATGTCAGGCTAAGCCGTCGAGGCGACCTGCGAATTACGCTCAATTTCAGCGAACAGGAAGCCTCAACTGAAGCTGCAGGCGGGCCGTCCGATCCAGAAAGATACGTGCTTGGCGGACCGACACTTGGTCCCGCTGGCGTTGCTATCTGGAAGGCCACTTAGGCAGCAATCTACTTGTAGATGACAACAGGCTCCGGCTCGCTTGGCGGCAAAGGCGATGCCGGCGGTTCACAACCCAGGCTCTGACCAAGTCCCTTGAGATAGGACCGGCGCTGAAGGCCACGAAGGTATGATGCGCGAATGCGTTTCTCGTGGGCCGAAGCGCCAGTCGCCATTCTGACCAATCCACGGAAGGGAATCGCGCCACTTGTGGCACCTGAAATAACATCGAGGGTGGCGTTCGCCGCGCCTTGCCCGGCCTTCTCCGAATCGGACAGTTCTTCTGACGGAACGTCATCATAATCGACACCGAGAATCTCGGTCAGAGCCACGACTTCATTTTCGATGTCGGCGCAGGACAGCTTCTCAGCGGGAGAGTAGACGGACTTCAAATCCTTTAACCGCTGGGGAATCTCGGTCCGCCGAAGATTCAAATCCGTCGCCGGGCTTAGGATAGCATCCTCAAGCCCAGCATTTGTCTCGGAAACAGCGGTGTCGACACCGCGAGAAACAGTCTCGCGGTCCTTGTTATTGGACGATTGTGCACAGCCGCCGAGCGCAACGACCGAAAGGGCAAAAGTGCAAATGACTGCTCTACTGAACACAGCGATCTCGTCCCCTCTTAGGGATTCAGTTTCACCCGAAACCGTATCGTCGGCAAAGCCTTTGATGAAAAACAAGGAGCCCGGCACAAGGCCGGGCTCTCAATCATTTAGCTGTTGATCCGTTTAGTGGCCGCCGGCCAACACAGCCAGCATGAGCAAGGCCACGATATTCGTAATCTTGATCATTGGGTTCACGGCCGGGCCAGCAGTGTCCTTGTAAGGATCACCAACGGTATCACCGGTCACGGCAGCCTTATGGGCCTCAGAGCCCTTGCCGCCATGGTTGCCATCTTCGATGTACTTCTTGGCATTGTCCCAAGCGCCACCACCGGACGTCATCGAGATCGCCAGGAACAGGCCGGTCACGATCACGCCGAGGAGCATGGCACCAACCGCGGACAAGGCCGCACCTGCGCCCCCGATGCCCCAGATCACGAGGAACAAGGCGACCGGTGACAGCACCGGCAGAAGCGAAGGCACGATCATCTCCTTGATCGCGGCTTGAGTCAGGATATCCACAGCGCGGCCGTAATCAGGGCGCTCTTCACCCTTCATGATTCCCGGCATCTCCCGGAACTGACGTCGCACTTCCTCAACAACTGATTGAGCCGCACGACCCACAGCCATCATGGACATGCCGCCGAACAGAAACGGCAGCAGGCCACCAAACAGGAGGCCAACCACGACGTAAGGGTTGGAGATCGCGAAATCGACGCCCGTTACACCGGCATAGAATGAGCCTTCGTCGGCATTCGCCATGAAGTATTTCAGGTCCTCGTTGTAGGCGGCGAAGAGAACGAGCGCGCCAAGCCCGGCTGAGCCAATGGCATAGCCCTTGGTCACAGCCTTGGTCGTGTTGCCCACCGCATCCAGCGTATCGGTTGTGTCGCGAACTTCTGATGGCAGTTCAGCCATCTCCGCGATTCCGCCAGCGTTGTCCGTCACCGGACCGAAAGCATCAAGCGCGACGATAATGCCAGCAAGCGCAAGCATTGTAGTGGTCGCGATGGCGATACCGAAGAGGCCCGCAAGGTTAAACGTCAGGATGATGCCGGCGATGATCGTCAGCGCTGGAAGCGCCGTTGACTCAAGCGAGACGGCAAGGCCCTGGATGACGTTCGTGCCGTGTCCGGACTCCGATGACAGAGCCACGGACTTCACCGGGCGATAACCAGTGCCGGTATAGTATTCGGTGATCATCACGATCAGCGCTGTAACACCGAGGCCGGCGACACCGCAGAGGAACAGGCTGAGACCGGTCACACTGTCGCCAGCGAGACCAAGCGCCAGGCCGGCACCCTCAACAACACCGAAGCCGTTTGGCATGAGCCAGTAGACGACAGCTGCCAGACCAACGATGGAGAGCAGTCCCGTCCAGATAAGGCCTTTGTAGAGCGCGCCCATCACATTGGTCGAACCAGGCGTCAGGCGCACGAAGTATGTTCCAACGATAGATGCGAAGATGCAGACCGCACAGATGGCGAGCGGCATCAGCATGATCTCGGCGAGGTAGCCGGAGTTTGCAAAGTAGATGGAACCGAGCACCATCGTTGCCACGATCGTCACGGCAAACGTCTCAAAGAGGTCTGCGGCCATACCGGCACAGTCACCTACATTGTCACCGACATTGTCGGCGATCGTCGCGGCGTTGCGGGGGTCATCTTCCGGAATACCGGCCTCGACCTTGCCGACCATGTCGCCGCCAACGTCCGCACCCTTAGTAAAGATACCGCCGCCGAGACGCGCAAAGATGGAAATCAGCGAAGCACCGAAGCCGAGCGCGACGAGGCCATCAACTACAGACCGGCTGTTTGGCGCGTAACCAGCAGGGCCGATGAGCAGCAGGTAGTAGAGCACCACGCCAAGCAGAGCGAGCCCAACAACGAGCATGCCCGTTACCGCACCAGATTTGAAAGCCATGGAAAGGCCAGCGCTGAGGCTGTGGCGAGACGCCTCGGTCGTACGGACGTTCGCTCGTACCGATACGAGCATGCCGATGTATCCAGCAACGCCTGACAAGGCCGCGCCGATTACAAACCCAAGCGGAACCTGCCAATTGCGGAACAAAATTGCGAGAACGACGGCCGTGACCACGCCAACTATGGCAATGGTGCGATACTGTCGCGCCAGATAGGCGTTTGCGCCTTCCTGGATCGCTTTCGCGATCTCCTGCATACGCTTGTTGCCTGCGTCCGACCCCATAATGGATCGCACCTGAATCCATCCGTAGAGAACGGACGCGATGCCCGCCAATACGGTCAAGATATACCAAATCTGCATAAAAAAGCCTCTTCCTGAGCTTTATGGCGAGGCGGCGGTGAGCCCCCTCACTCCTCCCAAAGTGATGGTCTTGTGCCAAAACCCCCGGCGACAGGCAAACAACCTCCCGTCAGGGGCGAACGCGGTAAACTTCACACGTCATGCTCAAACCCTAGTGTTTCGGGAAGGTTAACGGCATTCGACTGATATGAAGCTGTCAGGCCCGCTCCCTCTGAAACATGGCCGATAGCGGTCAATTCCAGTCCTTCATCTGCCGCGAAAGCGGTCAGTTCAGCGCGAATCGCCGGGTCTGCAGTGAACAGGATCTGGTAGTCGTCCCCCGCCGATGAAAGCACGAGCGCACGTTCGACTTCGCCGGGCTGCTCAGCAAATGGCACCCTGTCCAGATCGATATGAAGCTGAACAGCAGAGGCTCTGCAAAGCTTCGCAGCATCCGCCAATAATCCATCGGAGACATCCATCGAAGCCCCCGCAAATTCTGCAATCATGTCGGCAGCAGCCAGCGGAGCTATCTTCGGCACGCGGTAGCGGTCGAGCCACCGCCCCTCTTGCCCCGATGTCGCTGCCGAAAGGCCCAGTCCACCCGCGCCAATGTCGCCTGTAATCCAAACATCATCACCCGGACTTGCATCCGAACGCCGGACAGGCCCGTCCCCCTCACAAACACCGGTAAGTGTCAGCGTCAAAACGAGTGGACCGTGCGTTATCACCGTGTCCCCGCCAACCAGTGATGCCTCCTGTTGTGAGAGTTCATCGCCGAGCGCCGTTGCAAACCGGGCCAGTTCCGCCTCGCCACGCCCGCTTGGCCAGGCGATTGAGAGCAACGCTTCGGAAGGCCTCGCCCCTTTTGACAGGAGGTCAGAAACATTCACCCGCACAAGCTTTCGCGCCACGGTGTCAATTGGGTCAGACGCAAGAAAGTGGACGCCTTCGACGAGCGTGTCGACGGTAATGGCGAGCGGGCCTTCAGGTTCACTAAGCGCGGCAACATCGTCCTTTAGCCCAACCGCCCCTTCAGAGGTAGCGAGCGGTGCGAAGTACTTCCTGATCCATTCGAATTCGGACATTGCCCGATTAGGCCCCGCCTCCACCAGCACGCAAGCCGCCATTCCTAAACTATCGTTAGGGTTGACCGTTCGGCTCGGGATATTCGGCGCTTCTCAGATCCTTGCCCACACGATCGAGAACGCCATTCACGAACTTAGCCTCTGTCTCATCGAAGAAATCATGAGCGAGCGACACATACTCGTCGAGAATCACGGCGTTCGATAACTCCTGATGAACAATGAACTCCGCCGCGCCAGCCCGCAGAATGGCTCTGCTGGTTGCATCAAGCCGGCTCATCTTCCAACCACTTGCAAGCCGTGCAGCGACTGCCTTGTCGATGGGTGCCTGATGCTCGACGACAGCATTCACCACGGATTTGAAAAGGTCTGGATCAGCTTCTTCGACAGGGTCTCCATCGGGGCCGAAGCCCAGACGATCTTCCATGAAGTCCCGGATAACGGCGTTCGCGCTCTTGCCGGACTGCTCCATCTCATAAAGCGCCTGCACAGCAGCGAGCCTCGCGCCAGCGCGCCGTGCCCGCGTGACTTCAAACGGAACTTTCTGTTCGCTCATCGCACGAATTGTTTGCGCAACTTGATCATCTCAAGACAGGCATTGGCGGCATCAGCGCCCTTGTTCTTCTGCTTCCGGTCAGCACGCACCCAAGCCTGATCCTGATTTTCGCAGGTCAGAACGCCATAGCCGATGGCCTGACGGCGATGAACGATCAGATCCATCAATCCGCGCGCGCTCTGCCCACAGACATAATCGTAATGGGTGGTCTCCCCACGGATGACACAACCGAGCGCCACCGCGCCATCGAAGCGGCCGCTATCGGCGGACATTGCGATCACGCCAGGCAGTTCAAATGCGCCGGGAACGATAATTGTCTCGACTTGAGCACCTGCAGCTTCCAGCACTTCCATTGCACCGGCCTCCATCTCCAGAGAGATTTTCTCGTAGTAACGAGAGGTGGCGAGAAGAACGCGGTCAGTCATTATGTCTTGTCCTCTGAAAGTGCGCGCCACCCCTCTATTGAGAGGCCGTATCCGTCAAGTCCTGCAACGCGAGTTGGCTGCGTGTCGGACAGATAAATCATTTTGCGAACGCCAAGCTCGCGCAGGATCTGAGCCCCAACACCATACTCGCGGAGCGGGGTCGTCTGGTCGGTTTCGTCGGCAACCTTGAGACCAAGACGGGCGGCCAGTGCGTTTGGACGCATCGTGTTCACGAAGACCACAACGCCGGGTTCGTCGGCGGCCGCGATCTGCTTCATCGCGCGCTCGACAAGCCCCTCTCGAGGCCCCTTTTCACCCAGAATATCAGAAAGAACATCTGTTCTGTGAACGCGCACGATGGTGGTGCAGTCCGGCGTGATCTCACCATGAACGATCGCGACGTGCTCTGAATTGTCGAGAGCGTTGCGAAAGACGACGGTCTTGAACCCTTGCCCGTAAGCACTGTCCAGCGGGCCCTCGATCCGGCGTTCGAGGAAGCGATCATTCTTGCGACGCCAGGCGATAAGATCAGCGATCGTACCGATCTTGAGATTGTGCAGTTGGGCGAACGAGACGAGCTCTGGCAGGCGCGCCATTGAGCCATCATCGTTCATGATCTCGCAGATCACACCCGCCGGATAGAGCCCAGCCATACGTGACACATCGACAGCTGCTTCGGTGTGGCCGGCGCGAACAAGTACACCGCCCTCGCGGGCGACAAGTGGGAAGACATGTCCGGGAGAAACTATATCATCTGCATCTCTCAAAGGATCGGTCGCGACTGCGATCGTATGCGACCGGTCATGTGCCGATATACCAGTGGTCACGCCATCCTTGGCCTCAATCGACACTGTAAAAGCTGTCTTCATGCTTTCCCGATTGTCGCGCGCCATCATGTCCAGGTTCAGCGTGTGAGCACGCTCGGGTGTCATCGCCAAGCAGATCAGTCCGCGCCCATAGCGCGCCATAAAGTTCACCTGCTCGGGCGTCGCAAAGGTGGCAGGGATGACGAGGTCGCCTTCGTTCTCGCGATCTTCGGCATCTACGAGAATGTACATGCGCCCATTGCGGGCATCCTCAATGATTTCATCAATCGACGAAATCGCCGCGGAGAAGTCTTCAGCCATGGTCTTCTCCGGTTTGAGGCGCATCTGCGCCAATCATCCGCGCCACGTAGCGGGCGAGCATATCAATCTCAAGGTTCACACTGTCACCGGGCTTCAGACTGCTCAATGTCGTCGCTTCCCAGGTGTGTGGAATGATGGCGAGCTCGAAGTCGCCGTTGGGAAGCGCATCGGCCACTGTCAGCGATACTCCGTCGACCGCGGCTGAACCCTTCTTCGCAAAGTAGCGCGCGATGTCTGCCGGTGGCCGGATCGTCAGTCGCCAGCTCTGGCCTTCAGGTTCCACCGATACGACTTCGCCGACGCCATCCACGTGGCCGAAAACGAAGTGGCCGCCAAGTTCATCTCCAAGCTTGAGGGACTGCTCCAGATTGACCGATCCACCTTCGCGCCAACCGCCGAGAATTGTCATCTCCAGCGTTTCCGGGACGGCCTCGACAGCCCACCAAGCACCCGTTTCCGTGGCTCCATGATCGACGACAGTCAGGCAGACACCGGAATGCATGATCGACGCGCCCATTTCCACGCCATCGGGCGCATAAGCGCTCTCGACCTCAAACCGTGTGAGGCCGTTTCTGTGCTCGGCTTTTCGGATTCTGCCGACGTCGGTGACTAGACCAGTAAACACTTTGGGTCGTTCCTCTCAGGCGCGTACATACGTATCGAGAACGTCGTCCCCAATCCGTGCCGTGGCGGAAATGCGCCATCGCGCCGCGTTTTCCATTTTGGTCAGTCCTAGATTACCCAAGGCCGGGAGACCATCGCCGCCGATCAGGATCGGTGCACGAAACCAGTGAAGCGTGTCGACGAGTCCGGCACTAACAAAAGACGCAGCCAACCCGCCACCCCCCTCAAGAAACAGAGACGACACGCCTTCAGCTTCAGCGCGCCTCAGGAAGCTTTCGGGGTCCACCTGCCCCGTCCCGCAAGCCCATGTCTCAACGCCAATCGCGGTTAGGGCGTCATGCTGGCCGCCAGCCGTTGCAACGACCACGCGGCCAAGCCCGGTCGACTTTGCAAGCCGCGAGTTGGGTGAGAGTCGTCCTTTGGAGTCCGCAACAATTCTGACAGGCTGTCGCGCTGGAGGTGGAACGGTTCTCGCTGTCAGCAGCGGATCGTCGGCGAGCGCCGTTCCAATGCCAACGAGCACCGCATCATGGGCCGCCCGCATCTCATGCGCCTTTGCACGCGACTCGGGTCCCGTAATCCACTGGCTCGTCCCGTCAGCGAGCGCGATCCGCCCGTCCATCGACGTGGCGAGCTTAAGCGTGACCGAGACGCTCACCCCTCATCGTCCAGTGCAGCGCCCTTGATGAACTGGGCAAAGTCTCCCGGATCCCGGAAGTCCTTATAGACACTGGCATATCGCACATAACCGACGGGATCGATGTCGCGCAGCGCAGCCATGACGAGTTCACCAACAGCGGCGGAATCTACTTCCGCTTCACCGGCGCTTTCCAGCTGCCTGACAATGCCCGATACCATCTGATCGATTTGCTCCGGCTCCACAGGCCGCTTACGCAAGGCGATCTTAACGGAGCGAGCGACCTTATCCCGATCAAACAAGGCGCGCTTGCCGTCCCGTTTCACAACTATGATTTCACGGAGTTGCACACGTTCGAATGTGGTGAAGCGGCCACCACATACATTGCAAACGCGGCGTCTGCGCACAGCGGTGTTTTCTTCGGCCGGACGGGAGTCCTTGACCGCCGTGTCTTCAGCTCCGCAGAACGGACACCGCACCTATCCGCCAAGCCCTTCATAGATGGGGAAGCGGGATGTCAGCTCAAGCACTTCTGCTTTCACTTTCGCTTCGGTTGCGGCGCTGTCGCCCTGCGCTACGGCATCAACAACCTCGCCAATCCAATTGCCGATCTGGGTGAACTCCTCGACGCCAAAACCGCGCGTTGTGCCCGCTGGCGAGCCTACGCGAATGCCGCTGGTGATCGCGGGCTTTTCAGGGTCGAACGGAACACCATTCTTGTTGCATGTGATGAAAGCACGCTCGAGGGCTTGCTCTGCCGCATTGCCCTTCACCCCTTTCGGGCGGAGGTCAATTAGCGCCACGTGGGTGTCCGTTCCGCCTGAGACGACGTCCAGCCCGCTATCCTTTGCGGCGGCGGCCATCGCCTGCGCATTCTCAATGACAGCTGCAGCGTATCGTTTGAAATCCGGCGTCAGCGCTTCACCGAACGCAACCGCCTTACCGGCAACCGCATGCATTAGCGGGCCGCCCTGAATGCCTGGGAAGACAGCGGAGTTCACCTTCTTCGCGATCGTTTCGTCATTCGTCACGACCATGCCACCGCGCGGTCCGCGAAGGGTCTTATGCGTGGTTGTTGTTGCCACGTGCGCATGATCTAGCGGATTAGGATGGACTCCTCCGGCTACGAGGCCGGCGAAGTGGGCCATATCGACCATGAAAAACGCGCCGACTTCATCAGCAATCTGACGGAAGCGTGCAAAATCGATCTGGCGTGGATAAGCAGAGCCACCAGCAATGATCAATTGAGGCTGATGCTCACGAGCGAGCGCTTCAACCTCATCGAAATCGATCAGATCGTCTTCGCGGCGTACGCCGTACTGCACAGCATTGAACCACTTGCCCGACTGGTTCGGCTTCGCACCGTGGGTGAGGTGCCCGCCAGCGGCGAGACTCATCCCCAGTATCGTGTCGCCGGGCTTGATCAGGGCTTGAAACACAGCCTGGTTTGCCTGGCTCCCGGAGCTTGGCTGAACATTGGCAAAGCCCGCCGAGAACAGCTCCTTAGCGCGCTCGATCGCAAGGTTTTCAGCGATATCGACATACTCACATCCACCATAGTAACGGCGGCCGGGATAACCTTCGGCATATTTGTTTGTAAGGATGGAACCCTGCGCCTCAAGCACCGCTTTGGAGACGATGTTCTCCGAAGCAATCAGTTCGATCTGCTGCTGCTGCCGTGTTTGTTCCTTGGCAATCGCAGCGAACAGTTCAGGGTCGCTGCTGTCGAGCGATCGACTGAAGAATTCTGGGGACGCGAATGTGCTGGGACTGGCAGTATCGGGCATTTGTAATCTCTCGTCTGGTCGCCATGCGATTCTTGCACGGACAGTTACAGCGCGGGCGCGATCGCTTCAAGCGAACCCGCAGCTAGAAAATCTGTTGTTGATGGTCGCGCCGCCTAAAGAAGCATCGCGAAATCAAGCCGCTTTATCGAGCCCCAACTGCTTCCACACGGCCAGCAGCGCCTCAACAAGCTCGTCCATCATGGCCTCGTCGTGAACTGGGCTCGGTGTGAACCGCAAGCGTTCTGTGCCCTTGGCCACCGTTGGATAGTTGATTGGCTGGACGTAGATTCCGAAGTCGAACAGCAGCGTGTCTGACAGGGCTTTGCAACGCTCTGGATCACCCACCATGAGCGGTACGATGTGCGTTTCGGTCATCATAACCGGCAAGCCAGCGTCCTGAAACTTGCGTTTGAGTAGGGCTGCATTGGCTTGTTGCTCCTGCCGGAGGGCCCTGCCCGCATCCGTACGCAACTTGCGGACGCTGGTGAGCGCACCGGCTGCCATCACAGGACAGGTCGAGGTCGTGAAGATGAAGCCGGACGCCATAGATCGGATCGCATCAACAACGGTGTCTTCGGCCGCGATATAGCCGCCCATTACGCCATAAGCCTTGGCAAGCGTGCCCTCGATAATGTCGATACGGTCCATCAACTCGTCGCGTTCAGCAACACCCGCGCCGTTGTCGCCGTAGAGACCAACCGCATGCACTTCGTCGAGATAAGTTAGCGCATCAAACTCGTCCGCGAGATCACACAGCGCCTCAAGCGGTCCGACATCGCCGTCCATCGAATAGACGCTTTCAAAGGCAATCAGCTTCGGCCGGTCGGCGGGGTCGTTTTCAATCAGCGCTCGCAGATGGTCGACATCGTTGTGGCGGAACACACGGCGATCGGCACCAGAGCGGCGAATCCCCTCGATCATGGAGGCGTGGTTTTGCGCGTCAGAATAGATGATCAGGTCCGGAAAGATCTTGCCGAGCGTCGACAAGGTTGCCTCGTTTGCAACGTAGCCCGATGTGAACAACAGGGCGCTGCTTTTGCCATGCAAATCGGCGAGTTCACGCTCCAGATCGACATGAAACCTAGTCGTGCCCGAAATATTGCGTGTCCCGCCAGACCCTGCACCGAAGCTGTCGACCGCCTCGTGCATGGACTCAATCACATCGTCATCCTGCCCCATGCCGAGATAATCGTTCGAGCACCAAACGGTAATCTCACGCTCGCCGTCTTCAAAACGCGCCGTTGCCTTGGGAAAACGACCACGGTGGCGGTGTAGATCGACAAAGACTCGATAGCGACCCTCATCATGGATGGTCGCAAGTGCGTCCTCAAAAGCCTTGAGATGTTTCATGTCGGCAATCCGGAAATCTTCGAATGACAGGCGATATAGCCGCGCGACTCATTGTTCAACAGGAGCGCAATGGCCGCAGGCGCTAATGTCGCGCTTTAGCTATCGTATCCGGGGCTCTCCCGATCAAGTTTACGCAGCAGGCCCGGCCAGGCGAGTTTGTTCGCCAGAGTGGCGCTGCCCTGCGGGTTGTTCTGGCCTTTCACAACGTTCTGGACGTCCTCGGTGCCCATCAACACGCCCTCGCGGCCAACGCTGAGCGCACGCACCTGCATGGAACAGGCGCGTTCGAGGAAGAACATTCTGAGGAAGCATTCAGCGGCGGTTGCACCCACCGTCAACGTTCCGTGGTTGCGAAGGATCATGGCGTGGGTATCACCAAGATCCGCCACGAGGCGCTCTCGTTCGTCGTGGTCGAGCGCGATGCCCTCATAGTCGTGATAGGACAGATCCGACATAGCCACCATGGCCGTCTGTGAAAGCGGAAGCAGACCTTCCTTCTGCGCCGAGACAGCAACGCCATCATCTGTGTGGAGGTGCATCACAACATGATGGTTGTCGGCAGCGGCGTGAACGGCCGAGTGGATCGTAAAGCCTGCTGGATTCACGAAGTAAGGCGTCTCCTGAATGATGTTCCCATCCAGATCGACCTTGACCAGCGATGAAGCAGTGATCTCCTCGAAAAACATGCCGTAGGGGTTGATCAGGAAGTGATGATCGGGGCCGGGAACGCGATGGGAAATGTGGGTGAAGATCATATCGGTCCAGCCGTAAACGGCCGTTAGCCGATACATCGCCGCGAGGTCCACCCGCGCCTGCCACTCTTCAGCGCTAACCTTATCTTTCAGGCTGCCAATGCCCATCCCGTCTGCCATAACGTCCTCCGTAAGCGTTGCTATACTTATTTCCTCGCCACCATAATCCAGCGCGCCGGGAATACCAATCCTGACCGGTCTATTGCTTGACGCTCATGCCAGCGCAGCCGACATGGAGAGCATGAGCGACCTTAGAATAGCTTTTAGCGCCTCTCAGCGACCTGAAGCCCAGGAGGCCCTTGTTCGCCTGACAAAGCGATATGGCCAGGTTGACGAGAGCGATGCCGATGTCGTTGTCGCCCTTGGCGGAGACGGTGCGATGCTCGACGCAATGCGACGCCGCTTTGAAGACAAGAAGCCAATCTATGGGATGCACCGGGGCACCATTGGTTTTCTTATGAACGAGTATGAGGAAGCCGATCTCCCCGCGCGGCTGGACCGGGCGGAACGCGTGTCAGTCAATCCGCTTCGCATGACCGCGACCGACATCCACGATCAAACACATCGAGCGTTGGCGATTAACGAGGTGTCGCTGCTTCGTCAGACAGCGCAAACGGCCCGGTTGCGGATCTGTGTAGACGGGAAGGAAAGGTTGCCGGAACTCTCTTGCGATGGGGTCATGGTTGCCACCGCAGCTGGCTCCACCGCCTACAATCTTTCTGCGCAGGGTCCTATTCTGCCCATAGGTTCGAACTTGCTTGCGCTCACGCCCGTTAGCCCTTTTCGGCCGCGTCGATGGAAAGGCGCGCTGCTCCGCCACGACGCGCATGTCTTGATTGAAGTGACTGACCCGGAAAGACGGTCCGTTGCGGCTGCAGCCGACAATCAGGAAGTTAGGGACATTTCCACCATCGAAATCGATGAAGACCGCTCAATGCGGCTGACAATGCTGTTTGACCCCGGCCATGCGCTGGAGGAGCGGATTCTCAGCGAGCAGTTTGCTTTCTAAGAGCTTTTGTCAGGCAGATGTTAAGCATCTCAAGCTATAGAAACGCTCATGAAAAGTCTTGTTTCGCGTCTCGCTCAAGTCCTCCCTGTCCGAAAAAAAGCGGACGAGCCGGTCATCGTGCCTGACATCAGCAGGGTTCTTCCCGTCAGTCCGGCATCCGCCACCTCAGTGGAACCGGCAGATCCGGCTCCCTTGGAGACAAATTCTGCTCAATCGACAGACTTTTCGGTCGACGAGTTATCTGCGCGTGCCGAAGACGCCGTGTCGAGCTACAGCGACCGATTTGATGAATGGCTGGAAAACGACCTTCGCACGCTCACAGAGGCTTGGACCCGGGCATCGCGCGGTGATGCGACCGAGAACATCTGGCGCGAAGTGGCAACTGCAGCGCATGATTTGCACGGAGCCGCGGGATCCTATGGTTATCCATCGATATCGAGGCTTTGCGGCTCGCTTTGCCGCCTCCTGGACGCTGCCGGCGATGCGGCAGACCCGGCGCTGATTGAGCTCCACGTAAATGCCTGCAAAGCGGCGCACGCGGCCAATGCGAAGTCTTTAGACGATGACGCCGCGACCTCCCAAGTCTGCGAGGCGCTAGAGAGCAGCGTTCGCCAGCATGAAGTGGCGGTTGCCGGCTAAACCTTCACACGCTCGAGCAATTCCACGCTCTGAATGTAGCCAGCCTCTGCAGGAATATTGAGGCAGGGTTTGCCATCGTCGGTTTTGCCCATGACAGGCAGCACAGTCACCACGGGCTCCTGCTGGAACCGCTTAATCGCAGCGGTGGCTGTATCGACTTCAGCCAGTTTTCCGAGGTTCATCCGCGTAGGAAATATGATCGTGGCCTCACCAGCAGCTTCCTTGTCCAGCGCCTCCTGAGGCCCAAGCCAAACGGCATCTGTTGTTTCGCGACCGTCATGCCGGGCAATCTGCTCTTCCGGCGCGGCTGCAATGTAGAAGTGCGTATCGAAACGCTTCGGCATCATGTCAGGGGTAATCCAATGACCGAAGTGAACCAGCGTATCGAGCGCCAGTACAAGATCATGCTTCCGGATAAGCTCCAGGAAGCTCTCCTCTCCTCGATCGACGGCCGCGCGGTGCGGTGCCATCACCTCGACCAGATCGCTGCCGACGAGCGGTGCACCCTCACCCCTATTTGAGCGGGCGCGCGCCAGAACGACACCCGTTTCCTCAAAAGCCTCGCGAACCGCTGAGATGCGTGCAGCCTGCTCCTCGTCGCCGTGCTCACCGTCGCTGTGGTCGACCCACTCTTCGCGGAAATCATCTTCCGTCGACTTGCCGCCGGGAAAAACGAGCGCACCAGCCGCGAAATCGATCTCATAGTGGCGCTCAACCATTAGAACCTGCAGGTCTGGCCGGTCCCTCAAAAGCAGGACAGTTGATGACAGACGCGGCTCTGCTGGTTGCTTCGACACACTCGTTCCCCCCGAGAAAGATAAAATTCAATGCAAATCGTAGCGGTTCCGTCCGCTCGATCTTTAGCCCCTTTTGGTAGACGGGTTTTTCGTCAACGCAAAGCACCGTCCCTCATGCCTCATCCGAGCTCTCACCTTCCTGAAACCGTTGTCGCCACTCGCAAGCGGCGTCTCCGCTTTGACCGGATTGTGCATCTGGACAGCGGCGATCAGGTCGCGGCGACGGCTGTCACGGACATGCGTTTCTCAGAACGCGCCGCATTTGGCCCGGCAGCGGCTCAGAACGAGCAGGCCTCTCCAGCTACATGGCTCGCAGACGCAATTCAGAACGCGGCAGCAGGCGCAATGACGGTTGACCTCATCGAACGCCCGATCCACATCGCGGCACCGATGACCGCTCTTGCGCACGAAAACACAGCGATCGCCTGCGATGCTGCCGTGCGACAGACAAGGTTCTGTGCGCAGGAGTTCGTGATCGAGTTCGAGGATGCGGCAACACAGGTTGCCCGCCACGATCTGCTCACGCACATTGAATCGCTGCGCCGCCGGGGGTTTCGCATCGCACTTGATGCGCGCAAGTCATTCGAAACCAAGCTTTGCAGCAATCTCCGCCTGATGCTCGATACCGTTCGTATTGAAGCCGACGCCATATGGAGCGACCCGTCCCTTCAGGACAAAGTGGCCCTCTCCAGAGAAGCCGGCATGGACGTGATTGCGCAGAATGCGAAGTATCGCGATAGCGAAGCGCTTATCCGCCTCGGCGTGGAATATGGGTCAGGACTGAAGGCAGACGCCTAGGCTGCATCGTAAGCCTGCAATTCTTCGCGAGCCGCCTGCTCGGAATACATATCAAGCTTATCCAGAAGATAATCGAGGTCTTCCTTTGGAATGGCCTGAAACTGAGTAAGAACCCGTTCGATCATCCGCATGCGGAAACGCGCGCGGTCGTTCGGGCCGCCATCATAAGACGTCTCATGGAAGACCGCGACCGCTGCGCGGAAGGCTGGCAGCATCTTGCGTGGCAGCCCGGCACGGTCGAACACGGCTTGCAGCCCAAGCGGACCAGCATCGTGAATCATCAACCAGACCCGCTGATGCGGCACGCCCGACAGTTCCGCCAGCGAATGCTCAACAAACGACATGTGACCAATGCACAGAGCACGCATGATCAGTGAATGACTAAGGCGGCCGTTGAGGTTCAGCTGTGACACAAACCGCGGAAGATCGTTGGTCCGGCCGGCCTGCTCGACTAGATCGACCGTAGCACGCTCACGCGCACCTGACGCCAGATCGATCGCCATTTGTGCGGGAAGCTCATGCTTGTTCACAAGCATGTCGAACATTTGGCCGGATACGAGCGAAACCATTTTCTCGGCGATATGGACCGGGATGTGGTCACGCGAGATCAGAGCACCTTTGATTCCGTCATCTTCGGCAAAGCGTCCAAGCGCATTTTCGTAGGCCTTGTCTGTCCACTCCGCTCCATCATTTCCGCTAAGCACCTGAACCGCGTCCTGCGCGCCATGCTCCGAAATGACTTCTGTCAGAGGCCCGGCAATCTCCTCACGCGCTGCGATCGCAGCCTGTTTGGAAGCTGTTGAGGCGAGCACAAGCTCTATCAGATCGTCTTCGGTGAAGGCTGGCGAGTGTTCCAGCACTGGTATTGCAACGGATTCAATGTCTTGCGCGAGTTTCAGGGCGATCTCGCGCGGCAGCACGGGAGAACTGCGCAGGGTCACGGCCATCGTCCGGCGGACGAGGTCAGCCGCATCTTCCGCCAGGATCGCCATGATCTCCTTCGCATGCGCCTTTTCTGCCTCAGTCAGCACATCCAGCGAGATACGCCGGCACAAACGATGCGCGACAGAGGCCCGCGCCTCCGGCGTTTCACCCTTCATGAGGCGATTAATGTCATCATTTGTCAGCTGCGGACGAATCGACGCGACGGTCATGGCGGTTTGCCTCTTGCAATCCCTAGCGTAATCAACCGCACTGTTCGGCGCAGCGGTTAACACTTGTTTACCATCTGGGCCGTCAACGGATTTGAGAGAGGAAACACATGCTCGAAGGCATAAAAGTCGTCGAATACGCCACCTACATGGCGGCTCCGGGGTGCGGATCGATGCTCCGGGACTGGGGGGCGGAGGTCATAAAGATCGAACCGCCGGGTGGCGACCCGATTCGGGCCTTCTTTCAAACAATCGGCACAGACATAGAAGACAACCCTGTCTTCGCCTTCGACAATCGCGGTAAGAAGTCGATTGTGGTCGATACACGGACCGATGAAGGCAACGCGATTGTTCGCAAGCTTGCGGAAGAAGCTGACGTATTTCTGACCAATGTTCGCCCCGGCGGGCTGGAAAGATCAGGTTTGGGCTACGACAGCCTGTCAAAGGCCAATCCCAAGCTCGTTTACTGTGCGCTGACCGGATATGGCATCGAAGGCCCCGATGCAGACAAGCCCGGTTTTGATGTTGCCAGCTTCTGGTCTCGCTCGGGCGTTGCTTCGCTAACTGTGCCTAAGGGACAGGAACCATTCGCGCTCCGCACAGCCTTCGGTGACCACACAACATCAATGGCCGCCGCCGCCGGTATCTGCGCTGCACTCGTAAAAGCCGGACGGACGGGCAAAGGTCAATTTGTTGAAGCATCACTCCTCCGCGCCGGTCTGTATGCGCTTGGCTCCGACTTCGCGATCCAGCTTTTCTTTGACCGCATTGGATCCACCAAGTCCCGGCATGAACAGATCCAGCCCCTCATGAACTTCTTCAAGACCAGCGATGACGCATGGATCTGCATTGTTTCACGGCAGGGAAATGTCGACTGGGCTCCGATATGCCGCTCGCTCGATCTTCACGACCTGATCGAAGACGAGCGTTTCACGCGAGCCAAAAGCCGACGCGCAAATTCGGCCGAGCTTGTCGATCTGCTGGACGCCGCCTTCGCCAAGTTCACCAAGGCGGAGATGGCCGAACGTCTCGACAAGGAGCAGATCGCATGGGCCCCGGTTCAAACGCTGGCCGAGGTCGCGAAAGACCCGCAGGTTCACGCAGCCGGTGCCATCACGCAAACGCCCTCAGAGAGCGGCGAAGGCACGTTTTCCTCGCCTGCCTCGCCGATCCGATTTCCAGGGACCGACGATGGCCCGAAAGGTCCATCTCCCAGCACCGGCCAGCACACGTCTGAAGTGCTCGCAGGGATCGGTTTTTCCGAAGATGTTATCGCGGACTACCGCGAGCGCGGCGTGGTGGCTTAAGCCGCTTCGAGCTTCTCCAGTCGGCGGATCAGCAGGGCGCGCGCTTCTGGTGTGGTCTTGTTGATCGCCGCGTAGAGGCGTTGCTCAATGAAGTATCCCGTCAGCTTCAATCCGATCAGGACCTCTCCGGGCCTGATCGGCGCACCTGAGTCTACAAGAAATGGCGGCAGGACGAGCAGCCGGTCGACATAGTCTTCAGCTTCAGAGCCGCGAACGGCCCTGCCCGTCTTGGGTGAGACATGAGTCAGCCCGTCATTCTCGCCGGAGATTGCGCACTCGGAGAGGTCCAGCCCAAACCCGAGCGCCGCGAGTAAACCAAGCTCCCATCTTGCATAGAGCGCAGGCCACAGATCCCGCTGTTCCAGCGCATTAAGTACAACTTCTGTTGCTCCATATAGCGCGGACCCCGCGGCATCGCCCTCATCAACGGCCGACCGCAGCAGCGTCACGATCGACGAAATCGCTGCTAGCGTGTCCGGCATGTCGAGCAGGCGCGAGGCCCGCTCTGCCATCGGTTCTGCAACATCGAAACGTCCCAGATGTTCCTCTAATCGTCCTGTCCATGAGACTGCCAGCGTATTGCCAGGTTCATATTGTGCGCGCCGTTTGCGAGACGCCCCGCCATACACCAGCCCGGAGCGCCGTCCTTTTGTCTTTGTGAGTACGTCGAGGATCAGACCGCCTTCACCAAATCGGCGGCTGCCGAGGACAATCGCCTCGTCACGCCATTTCAAACGTCGAACTCCAGGCCAAGCCCATCATAGCGCTCGCGTTTTTCCTGCCAGCGCTCATCAACCTTCACAAACAGGAAGAGATGGATTTTCTGGTCCAACATTTCCGAGAGTTCCTTACGCGCCGCTTCACCAACGCTCTTTATCACGGACCCGCCCTTGCCCAGCACCATCGCCTTGTGACCTTCGCGCCCAACAATCACGACCTGCTGCACCCGCGCGGACCCATCTTTGCGTTCATCCCAGCTCTCAGTCTCCACGGTCAGTTGGTAAGGCAACTCCTGATGCAATCGCAGCATCAGTTTCTCGCGTGTTATCTCGGCCGCAAGCAACCGCATTGGCAGGTCGGCCGTTTGCTCTGGCGGATAGAGCGGTGGACCTGCAGGCATGCGCGCCGCCAAGGCATCCACGAGCCGCTCCACGCCATCGCCATTCTCCGCCGAGATCATGAAGATCTCTTCGTAGACCCCGGTCTCGCTGAGCTCAGACATAATGGGTAGCGTCTGCTCATGCGGGAACAAATCAATCTTGTTCAGCGCAAGGAACACTTTGCGACCCGTTTCCTGCAACTGTTCGATAACTCGTCGGTCATCCTCAAGAGACTTGATCTGAGCTGGGGTCGGTTTGCCCGTTTTCTCCGCGACCCAGGAGGCGGCATCGATCAAATGGACAATAGCATCTGCGTCGTCGGCCCCATTCCAGGCTGCCTGAACCATTGCCCGGTCGAGACGCCGCTTTGCCCGAAAAATCCCGGGAGTATCGATCAGGACAATCTGCGCACTGCCATGATGCGCGACGCCGCGCACGGGAAACCGTGTCGTCTGAACCTTGTGCGTGACGATAGCGACTTTCGTACCGACCAGCCTGTTGGTCAGTGTGGACTTACCGGCATTCGGCGCACCGATAATGGCGGCAAAGCCTGCGTGTTTGATGTCCTGCTCGGTCATGTGCCCTCAACTCTGTCGAGCAACGCGCCTGCGGCGGCTCGTTCTGCATCCTGCTTGGAAGCGGACGTGCCTTCGGCTGTCCCTGCTCCCGTCACCTCGACCGAGATCCTGAACACCGGCGCATGATCTGGCCCATCCCGGTCAATCACCTTGTAAACCGGCAATCCCAGGCCGCGCCCCTGCGCCCATTCCTGTAAAAGGGTCTTGTTGTCTTTCACGCGAAGCGGCACCGCATTGAACTGCTGCGCCCATGCACGTTCGACGAATGCGCGCGCCGCTTTCAACCCGCCATCAAGATAGATCGCAGCAATAAGGGACTCGCACACATCACCGAGCGTGCTGTCGCGATCCCGTCCTCCAGCACGCACCTCATTGTCGGCCATCACGATATGATCGGCGATCTGAATGCTCCGAACGGCATTGGCGCATGCGGTCTTGCTGACCAGCCGATTAAGGCGCGGTGCGAGGTTACCTTCGCGTTCTGTCGGATAGCGCTCGAACAGGCGTTCGGCGATGACAAGGCCAAGTACGCGGTCACCAAGAAATTCGAGCCGCTGGTTCGAATGCTTCACTGCCTCGGCAGATGATACAGCGCTTGGATGAGTCATGGCTCGTTCAAGGCGCGGTTTGTCCTTGAACGTGTAACCGAGCGCTGTCTCAACCGCCTCCATGGACGCATCGCTTAAACGCTGCTCCGGGTGCTTACCGCCCGCTCGTAGACGCGTTCGTTTTGGGCGACCACCGTTCATTTCGGCAGCGCCTCGATGATCACAACCGCAGAGGCCCACGGGTCGTCATCGGTAATCGTCAGATGGATGATGGACTCATATCCTTCCGGGGTGATCTCCTGGAGCCGCTCAGCGGCTCCTCCCGTCAGCGCCACCGTCGGCTTGCCTGATGGCAGGTTGACCACACCCATATGCTTCCAGTGCACGCCGCGCCTCGGCACGCCTGTGCCCAGCGCTTTGGCGCAGGCTTCTTTCGCGGCAAATCGTTTCGCGTAAGTCTCAGCCGACAGCTTCCGGCGCTCTGCGAGTGCGATTTCCTTTTCTGTAAAGACCCGTTGGCGAAACCTGTCCCCGAAACGGTCGAGAGTCTTTCGAATGCGGTCAATATTGCAGAGGTCATTGCCCATGCCGATGATCATGCGCGTGCCTCGTCCATAAGATCGCGCATCTGACGAATGGAGGTTTCAAGGCCAACGAAAATCGCTTCACCCATAAGGAAGTGGCCGATGTTCAGCTCTGCCAGTTCAGGGATCGCTGCGACGGGCTTCACTGTGTCGTATGTCAGGCCATGCCCCGCCTGCGGCTCGATCCCAATCTCAACGGCCTGCGCAGCACTGACGGAGATGCGCTCCAGCTCAACCTCGGCAAGCTTATGATCTCCAGCCTGCATCAGCTCAACAAAGCGGCCAGTGTGAAACTCACAAATATCAGCACCAAGCGACTTGGCGGCGGCCAGCTGCACGCTGTCCGGTTCTATGAACAAGGAAACGCGAGAGCCGTTATCCTGCAGTTCACGGATCATCGGTGCCAGCTTGTTGTGTTCGCGCGCCGCATTCAGTCCACCCTCAGTCGTTCGCTCCTCGCGTTTTTCGGGCACGAACATCGCGGTCTGCGGTCTGAAGTCCATAGCGATGACATGCATCTCATCGGTCGCCGCCATCTCCATATTGATGGGCAGGTCGGTTGCAGCCCGGATCGCCTGAAGGTCCGGGTCGACAATGTGGCGTCGGTCTTCGCGGAGGTGAAAGGTGATTCCGTCAGCGCCAGCTGCCGTCGCGATCTCAGCCGCCCGCGCAGGGTCCGGGTGCTCCCCTCCTCTTGCGTTCCTGATCGTCGCGACGTGATCGATATTGACGCCCAAGCGGATACGTTCCGCCATCAGGCAAGCCCCCGACTACCAGGCTTGACAGCCTCAAGCTCTGCGAGGTCTGCCGGCAGATCGTCAGGCGCGTAGTCAGGAAAATCGACCGATGCGAGCGCGATCAGCTCACAGCCAACATCCGCCTTGCCGTTCGATCGGTCGATCACGCAGGCCCCGCCGACGACATCGCCCGGCAAGCCTTCGAGGGCTTCAACCGTCTCCCTGAAAGAGAGCCCCGTTGTTACGATGTCTTCGGCGATCAAGACCTTCTCGCCCGGTGCAATCGAAAAACCACGCCGGAAAGTCAGCTTCCCATCCTGACGCTCTGCAAAAATCGCACGAGCGCCGAGATGGCGCGCGATCTCGTAGCCGGGAATGATTCCACCAACCGCCGGCCCAGCCACCACATCAATCTCACCGAAAGCTGCGCGCACTTTGTCCGCCAGCGCCTTGCACAGCGCTTCCGACTTGTCAGGCTGAGAAAAGACCAGGGCTTTCTGCAGGAAGACGGGGCTGCGCCGGCCCGAAGACAGAATGAAATGTCCTTCGAGCAACGCTCCAGATTGCCGGAAAACATCGAGTACAGCGGCGGTGTCCAAATCAGGCCTCCTGTTCGCGTACCGCCTTGTCCACAACGGACAGCGATCGCAGGGCGGCCAGTATTTGCGTCAGCCGCTTCAAATCCTCAACCTCGATGTCGAACAAAAGATCAATGAAGTCAGCACCGCGCGCATCGGTCTCCACTCGCGAAATGTTCCCATTCGCCTGCGCCACCGCGGCGCAGAGAGTCGCCAGAACGCCCTGTTTGTTGGCCGCCGTCACGCGAATCCGGCCAACGGCCACGGCCCCGGTTTCAGCCAGTTCGGTCCAGCGCAGATCGACCCAGAGCTCCGGATTGTCATCGAACTCGGTCAGACGTGCGCAGCTGATCGTGTGGACGACGACTCCACGCTCCGGCTCCTGGATTCCAATGATACGGTCGCCCGGGAGTGGAGAGCAGCACTCAGCCAGATGCAACGTGACTCCGGGTGTCAGGTCCTGCCCGGCCACCAGTAAGCTTGCATTGTCATCGTCGATCGGCAGCTTCCTCGCACCGGCATCGGGCATGGTCGCATGACCAGGAAAGGCTTCAGCGATCAGATCGGCCGTCTGGTAACGCCCTCGACCGACGGCAAGCGCCATGGCTGTCAGCGAATCGAAACCCGCCCGCTCGGCGATATCTTCCAGCTTCACATCCAGCGGATCGATGCCGTGACGGCGCATGGCCTGATCGATCAGACCGACGCCCAGATTCCGGAACTCACGTGTCTCCCGCGAACGCACAAGCCGGCGAATGGCTGAACGCGCCCGGCCCGTAATCGTCATTGCTTCCCATCCGGCGACAGGGGCGGGCTCCGATCCCCGAATGACCTCCACAACATCGCCATTTCGGAGCTCAGAGCGGAGCGGACGCAACTCGCCATTGATCCGTGCGCCCTTACAGGTGTCCCCAACCGCTGTATGAACAGCATAGGCAAAATCGAGCGGCATCGCCCCACCTGGAAGAACGATCAGGCGGCCTTTCGGGGTGAAGGTGAAAACATGCTCGCGGTACATTTCGAGCTTGGCGTGCTCAAGAAACTCCGCAGGCTCAGCACCATCTTGCAGAAGTTCTGAAAACGAGCGCAGATTGGCCTCTGCGTCGAGACCAGCGGCACGAGCCGACTCAGCGTCAAATCCGTAAGCTTGGTTCTTGTAGTTCCAATGTGCCGCGACGCCTCGTTCGGCACTGTCGTCCATGTCCTCGGTGCGGATCTGGAGCTCAACACGCCGATTGCCTGATGCCCGGACCGTGGTGTGAAGCGACTTGTATCCGTTCGGCTTAGGCACGGAGATGAAGTCGCGGAAACGGTCCGGCAGGCAGGCCCAGACCGAGTGAACCGACCCAAGGACCTTGTAGCAGTCCTCGACCGAGCCAACGATAACCCGGAACGCAAAGATGTCCGCCACATCGCGGAACGAAATCGACTTCCGCTCAAGCTTCCGCCAAATCGAATAAGCCTGTTTCCGCCGCCCCTTGATGCGGCAGTCAATACCCTCGCCTTCCATGAGAACGATGAGGTCTTGCCGGATCCGCTCGAGATCGTTTGCGTTCTCAGCTGAGAGTTCAGTGAGCCGATGCTGAATCGCTTTACGCGCGTCCGGATTGATCTGCTCGAAGGACAGATCCTCAAGCTCTGACGCGACATGATAAAGCCCGACGCGGTGAGCGAGCGGCGCGTAGATATCCATGGTCTCGCGAGCGATCCGTAGGCGCTTATCGGCTTTGTTCAGATGGTGGATGGTGCGCATATTGTGCACACGGTCAGCGAGTTTTACGAGCAGGACACGAATGTCATTTATGGTTGCGAGAATGAACTTCTGAAAGTTCTCGGCCTGCTTGGTCTCTTCTGATCGGTACTCAAGCTGGGTAAG
The DNA here is from genome assembly GCA_028285145.1 of Hyphomonadaceae bacterium. Classification (GTDB taxonomy): domain Bacteria; phylum Pseudomonadota; class Alphaproteobacteria; order Caulobacterales; family Hyphomonadaceae; genus JANQQC01. Next base: position 108,001 of record JANQQC010000013.1, on the reverse strand, counting down.
CTTCGTGACGCCATCAACGAGATCAGCCACGTCCTCACCAAAAAGGCCGGCGACTTCGGCATGGGTCGCGTCCGTGTCTTCGATCGTGTCATGCAGCAGACCGGCAATGATGGTGACATCGTCCAGCTTAATCTGTGCCAAGAGAGCCGCCACAGCGACCGGGTGGGAATAATAAGGATCGCCGGAAGCCCGCGCCTGAACGCCATGCTTTTCCTTGGCATAGTCGTAGGCGCGGCCGAGCCGGTCCTCATCCAGATCAGGATGATACTCAGCAACGCGTTCCAGCAAGTCTTGCCTGCTGATGACGCCCGGAAGCTCTTCAGCGATATCTGCCTTGAGCGCCGTGGCGTCGTCGGCCATGGCGGTTAGAGCCGGTCGTCGCGGCCCGACTCAAGCTCGGCCTGGTAGGCGCGCATAACGTCTTCCTCGGTCGCAGCCGGTCCGGCTTCCAGCGCGAGACGGTCTGCTTCGCGCTCATTCTCTTCATCCGGCTGCACTTCCTGCAGGCTGGAGACGAGAGCTTCCTTGACCACTTTCAGATCAACGGACGTGTCAGCTACTTCACGCAGCGCCACGACCGGGTCCTTATCGTTGTCACGGTCGATCGTGATGGGCGAACCCTCACGGATCATACGGGCGCGGTGTGCGGCCATAAGAACAAGTTCAAAACGGTTTGGGATCTGCTCAATGCAGTCCTCAACGGTCACTCGAGCCATATCGTCGGAATCTCCTGTAAGTGATCAGTATATGCGGTGCAGCATGGACAAGCAACACAGCAGTTGCGCCGTTCACAGCCCTCGTTTAACGCTCAGCGAAGGCCCTTAACACCCCGATTCCATTGATTTCAATAGGCCCGTAGCTGTCCCAAACACACAGGTGCGCGGCGACTCTAGGTTTCCAACTCGCAAAGGCCCACATGACCACGCCGCCTGAAGCTCCGAAAGACTGCTCACTTTGCCCCCGGCTTGTCGAGTACCGCGCCTCGGTGGCGGCCAAAGAACCGGACTGGTTTAACGGCGCAGTGCCATCCTTCGGCGAAGACGATGCTGAGCTGCTCATAGTCGGCCTGGCCCCCGGCGTGACCGGAGCGAACCGGACCGGTCGCCCGTTCACCGGCGATTGGGCCGGGGACCTGCTCTATGCCACGATTGACAAGTTCGGCCTCTCGGACGGTGCCTACGCACAGAGCCCGGATGACGGTTTAAAGTTGCGGCGCTGCATGATCACCAACGCTGTTCGCTGCGTGCCGCCACAGAACAAGCCCGTCGGTGCTGAAATCAACCAATGCCGGCCGTTTCTCCTGTCGCGTATCGATGCCCTGCCACGGCTACGCGCCATGATCACACTGGGGAAGATCTCTCACGACTCAACGATCCGCGCATTGGGACTGAAATTGAAAGACCATCCGTTCGGCCATGCTGCCAGATACGATATTGAGCATGACGGTCGGCTGCTTTCCGTGATTTCGAGCTATCATTGCTCGCGTTACAACACGAATACCCGCCGCCTAACGCCATCCATGTTCGAGGATGTCTTCCGTGAAGCGGTATCGGTGCTCGGCTAACTGTCCTTGAGGATGCGCGCCTTCTGGCGTTGCCAGTCGCGTTTGGCTTCGACCTCTCGCTTGTCGTGACTTTTCCGGCCCGTCGCAATGCCAATCAGAAGCTTCGCAATCCCGCGCTCGTTGAAATAAAGCTTGAGCGGCACAATCGTTCGACCCTGACGCTCGACCGCCTGCGCAAGGCGCATGCGCTCACGTTCCTTTACAAGAAGCTTCCGCTTGCGCTTCGGTTCGTGATTGAAACGGTTAGCCGCTGTGTAGATCGGGATATCGCTGTTGATCAGCCACAGCTCACCCTCTTCCACGCTGGCATAAGATTCGGCGATGTTCGCCCGCCCCTGACGCAGCGATTTGACCTCCGACCCCTGAAGCACGAGACCCGCCTCGAGCGTGTCCTCCACAGCATAGTTACGGCGCGCTGCGCGATTTTCGGCGACGAGGCCGTCAGATCTGCCTTTGGTTTGAGCCATGCCGGATACTTAAGCGCTGACGCCTGCGCGTTCCATAGCGGCGTCGATCTGCGCCTTCACGGCGTCGTCCGGCGGCAGGATCGGCAGACGAACATCTTCCGTGCACAAGCCAAGACGCGACAGCGCATACTTTGCAGGCCCAGGGCTCGGGCTCGCGAACAAGGCGGCGTGAAGGTCATTCAGAGCCGCATCGATCTCGCGCGCCGTGTTCCAGTCTCCATCATCCACCGCTGCATGCATCGCCGCACAGGCTTCGGGCGCCACGTTCGCTGTGACGGAGATGCATCCCGTTCCGCCATGAGCCCGATGTCCCAGCGCTGTCCCGTCCTCTCCGGACAATTGAATGAACTGAGCACCCTCACCAGCAAGCTTTTTGTGAGCTGCCACCCGGGAGAGATCAGCGGTCGCATCCTTAATCCCGATGACGTTGGGAAGCTGCGCGAGCCGTCCGACGGTGTCAGGAGCCAAGTCTACGATGGTCCGTCCCGGCACGTTGTAGAGAAAAACGGGCATCTGGACGGCGTCATTAATCGCCCGGAAATGGGCCTCCATACCGCGCTGATCCGGGCGGTTATAGTAGGGGCAAACCACCAAAGCGGCGTCGGCACCCACTGTTTTGGCATGACGGACCAGTTCAACGGCCTCTGCCGTTGCATTTGCGCCAGCCCCGGCGATCACCGGCACGCGCCCCGCAGCCACCGAAACGCAGCGTTCCACGACAGCTTTGTGCTCATCCTGCGAAAGAGTGGATGTTTCGCCCGTGGTTCCTACAGGAACAAGCGCTGAGGAGCCGCCTGCAATCTGGCGTTCCACCAACGCGTCGAAGGCATCGAAGTCCACGGCACCATTCTTGAAAGGGGTGACCAATGCTGGGATGGAGCCTTGGAACATCGTATTCTCGCCCTGATTCTGAAGTTCAAACGACAGTGACTATCCCAGCTTCGCTTGCGTTGCACGTGGCGAAGTCCTGTCTTTTCGGTGACCTTAAACAATGATGCGTATTTGCCTTTATGTCCTGACCGCAGCCCTCGCCGCCGCACCTGCGGTCGCATTGCCAAGTCCACCAAGCCTGAAACCTGACAAGATTCATGCTTCGGAATTGGTTTCGACGTATGATGCGGAAGTCCTGCGGGACGCATTTCGGGCTGCCGATGCCGGTCGCTGGTCAACCGTAGCGAGCCTGCAGCGCAGCGCCCGCGACGAAACAGTGGCGGATTTGATCCTCTGGCGCCGAGCGACCGCTGGTCCGCCCGGCATGGGTTTCGATGAAGTGTCCGGTGCCATTGAAGAACTCGACGGCTGGCCGATGCTGACAACAATGCGCATCCGGGCCGAGGCAATCATCAATCTCAGCGCGTTGGGTGCCGGTGACAAGATCAACTGGCTGACTGAGAACGGTCCACTGACAGGCCCAGGCAAGCTGGAACTGGCACGCGCCTACAAACGCCTTGGTCAGATCGACGACGCGAATGCCATGGCGCGGGATGCGTGGCGTTCAAACAGCCTCCCCTCAGATTTCAAAAGCGAACTGATTGCCGAGTTTGGCGGCGTACTCACTCAGGACGATCACCGCGCGCGTACGGACTTCCTGCTCTGGACCAATCAGCGCAGCGAAGCCAACCGCATGAAGTCGTATCTGACCAATGACTGGCGACGGCTCGTCGATGCGCGGATCGCCCTTGCTGCCAGCCGACGCGGAGTCGATGGCTTGATCGACGCGGTGCCGACCTCCCTGCAGGATCATCCGGGGCTCCAGTACGAACGCGCGCGATGGCGTCGCAAACGCGGCAATCAGGATGGGGCCACATCGCTTCTGACGGGGATCAACGGTGCCGAAGTACCGATGGCAGGCCGCGAGCGCCTCTGGGCCGAGCGCAACATTGCAATGCGCAACAGGCTCAAGGAGGCAGATTACCGGACAGCCTACGCGCTTGCAGTCGACCATGGCCTGACTCAAGGTGTCCGCTTTGCCGAAGCAGAATGGGCCGCCGGATGGATCTCACTGCGATTTCTGAAAGACCCGGCCCGCGCTGCCGAACACTTCGAGACACTAGGCAATGGCGTCTCCAGCCCGATCAGCAAGGCACGCGCGGACTACTGGTCTGGCCGGGCGCTTACCGCCATTGGCGAAACCGAGGCGGCCGAGGCGGCTTACACAATGGCGGCGGTCTTCGACTACACATTCTATGGACAGCTCGCGGCGCAGGAACTTGGCGGCAGAGAAATCGCGCTCGCACCCGCCAGCGATCCGACCGATGATGACCGGCTGGCTTTCAACGCCCGCCCGATCGTGAAAGCGCTACGCCTGCTTGGTGAAGCAGGAGACGAGTCCAATTTCCGCAGGTTTTCCTACCATATCGACGACCTGCTGGAGACGCCTCAGGATTACCTTCTGCTCTCCGAAATCGCCGACGAGTACCACTACCGGGATGTCGGCGTACGTGGCGCGAAGGCTGGCCTTGCAAAGGGCGTGGTGGCCCCAGACGCAGCCTTCCCGCTTGTCGACTACGACCTGCTACGTGAACCTCGCGTGGAACGTCCGCTGATGCTGGCCCTGTCTCGGCAGGAAAGTGAAATGAACCCTAGCGCGATCTCTCACGCGAATGCTCGCGGCCTGATGCAGTTCATTCCGGCTACGGCGCGTCGTCAAGCGCGCATCAGCGGCCTGCCCTACCGCACCTCATGGCTGACGGACGATCCCGCCTACAATATGACGCTGGGCGGCGCGCATCTGGACTCCTTGCTCGACCGCTACAACGGCTCCTACATCATGACCGCGGCGGCCTATAATGCCGGGCCGACGCGCGCCACGCGCTGGTTATCGGACTATGGCGACCCACGTGCCGGCAATGTTGAATTCCTCGATTGGATTGAGCTGATTCCGTTCTCGGAGACGCGAAATTACGTACAGCGCGTGATCGAGAACACGCAGGTCTATCGCCATCGCCTGACCGGTGAGCCCGCCGAGGTTCAGACAGCAGAAGACATTGAGCGCGGACGCTTCCGTTAGCTTGCAGTTGAGATTATTTCAGCAAATTGATCGGCATCAACATTGCCGCCGGTTGCGATAACGCCAACGCGTTGTCCTTTCATTTCTGAGGGCAAACCACGCACAGCGACAGCAAGAGCCGCAGCACCGCCTGGCTCCAGTACGATCTTCAGGTGACGAAAGGCAAAGCGGACCGCCGCGCGCACCTCATCATCGGTAACAACCTGCCCGCCGGCCAGAAGGGTCTTGCCAAGGGCCCAGGTCACCTCTCCCGGCTGAGGCGTCAGAATGGCATCGCAGATTGATCGTGTGCCCGGCTCATTGGATACAATCTCGCCGCTCGCAAGCGAGCGCGCCCAATCGTCATGGCCTGCCGGCTCTGCCGTCCACACCTGAGTCCGATCGCTTGCAGCTTTAAGGGCCAGCGCCGAGCCGGTGATCAGGCCGCCACCCCCGGCGCAACAAATCACGTGATCAAGCGCTGGCACTTGCTTGGCGAGTTCGAGACCGGCCGTTCCCTGACCGGTGACGATGTCGGCGTCGTCAAAACTGGGGACGATCACCGCCCCGCGTGCTTGCGCTTTTTCAGCCGCAATGGCTTCGCGGTTTTCGTTGTGGCGATCATAGAGCAGGATCTCAGCGCCATCGCGTTTCACGCCTTCGATTTTCACGGCGGGGGCGTCCGACGGCATGATGATCAGCGCCGGCATGCCAAGCAGTCGCGCCGCCCGCGCAACGCCCTGCGCATGATTGCCAGATGAAAAGGCGACGACGCCGTTTGGCCGTCTGTCTTCTGGGATTTGACTGAGCTTGTTGTAGGCTCCACGGATCTTGAAACTGCCGGTCGTCTGAAGGCATTCGGCCTTCACATGAACTTCCGCTCCGGCAATCTCATCGAGCGCTTCGGTAGTTAAGACGGGGGTTTCGCGCACAATCCCGGCTTCCTGCAGACGGCGTGCAGCATCTTCGACATCGGCGGCGGTTGGCAGACGCCCTAGGAAGCCTGACACGCGCGCACTCCCAGAACCGGAAGTATGGTCTCCCAGCCTTCGGCATCCCTCACAACGATCCGGCCCTCGGATATCCGCTGGCCGTTTTCAAGCACATCGCCTGGGGTCACCGTCAGGTTTACGTTCGATCCGTCTCTGGCAAACGCGAAGTCCTGCTCTGTCGTGAACTGACCAAAAATCTCGCCAGCCTGCCGGGTCAAACGAAGCTCGCGCACTTCATCGCCATTCAGCATAGTGGCCGCTCCGCTGTCAGCCTTGGTAAAAAAGATAAATCGTGATGGCGGTGTACGGCTCCAGAGGAAAAGGCCGCATTCACCTGCATTCAGAGTCTGCGGTGGGAGGCCGTCTGTCGGAACCGCCTCGGTCACATTGCGGGCTGGCGCAGTGCCCGGCTCGGTAGCGGGAGACGAGACACAAGCTCCAAGAAGAAAGAAGCCGGCCAGTGCCAGCGCATGTGTCTTAATCATTATCCCGCTCCTGATATCGCCGCCGACTGACGAAAAATGTAAGCGTCGTTCTCGTACACAAACCCCATCAGTGCCAATGCATTTTCCAATTGAGGGTCCGCGTTCACGACGCTCGCCTCCACGCTGGAGGCCTCAACGATCCCGATCCGGGCAACGGCCTGAACGCGTTCCGCCCCGTTTCTCTCGCCTTCCAGCGGCACCAGAAGCATCCCGGCGTCACAGCTCAACTCACCTGAAACATCGGGCCATGTCTGGCCCCATGCCATCGCCGCGCGCGTCAGCACATCCGTCGACACGGTCCCAACAGCTTCCATGCAGCGCCCACCGGAAAACCTGATCTTGTCCGCGCGAATCCGCAGCTCACCGCCATTGGCGCGAACCCAGTCCGCCGCTCCATTCAGCGCCGAGATGCTGGCCTCGAGTCTCAGATCCGCAATCGCATAATCCTCATTTCGCCCGGCACTCAGCGTCCCAGATCCTCGCCCGGGCGGACCTGCCCATTGAACATCATAGGAGACGTGTCCACCCAGTAAGGATGCTGGCCTAAGGCGCAGATGCGCCGCACCAATCGGTTGAGCGCCATAGGCCAGCCCCGTGATCCGCCCTTTCCAGATGGTACCCTCGGCGCGAGCCCAGCTGAGTCCTGAGCTCGAAGCACCTGACTGCTTTAAGACATATGACAACGGCAACTGAGACAGCCCTGCCAAAATCGCAGCCGCCAGAAACAGAACGATCAGAAGAACCCGTCCAGTCATGATCCACTGCCCTGCACTTCGACAGACGCGCGAACGGTGCCATCCCGCGATTGAGACAAGGTCGCCCGTGAAACCACTACGCCGTACTGGGCGCGACACTCAGATATCCAGCCAAACACTGCTTTCGGATCGGCACTGTCCATCGCAATCGATATGCGTCCGTCCGCACCAGACTGAACGCGCGCCACGGAGAGTCCTCGCTCCCGTGCAAGGGTCGTGACAGCCGTTCGCAGCGCGTCGCCAGAAAGACTCGATTGCGCGGTGCTGGTCCCTGCTGCGAGCGCCACCGGGCGTGCCGCCAATTCGGCGACAAGGGCGTCGAGAACCCGCGCCTCATTATCGAAAGCCCGCCGGGCTTCGGCTTTTCCGGTCACCACTGGAATAACAACAAACTGGATCAGCATCACCAAAACGAAGACTACGCCACCCAGCGCGACGAGCAGTTGCTCACGAGGCTCCCGCGCGCGCCACCAATCCATCATCGCGACACCTCCAGGGTGACGTCGCCAATGACTTGCGAGCCATCCTGACGGGAATCACCCAAAGTTACGGTCAGCCCGGACTGCTCAAGTCGCTGCGCCAGCTCAGTATCGGCACCATAATTGGGATACCCGATGTTTGCACGCATGGAGCCGGCGTCTCTGTCGAAGCGGATCGACCGAAGCGAGGTTCCTTCCACGTCTTGAAGTCCCTCATAGAGCAGGGCCGCTGCGCTAACAAAGTCGATCGCACCGCTCGCGCCACTACCAGAAGTATTTCGGCGGGTAGCTTGTACGATATTGCGAGGCACCGGCTCGTTCGGATAGGCCACAGCGTAGCGGCGCTCAGCTTCAGCACGCATCTCTTCTGCAGCAGAATTCAGTGAAGCCGTCTCAAGCACACTAACCAGAAGCCACCCCATGGCTGCGGCTGCAGCCAGAGCCGCCGGCCAGCGCCAGGCTCCCACATCGACGCCGGAAAAATCACGCCGAGGTTTGAAACGGCCCTGGCGCAAGTCAACGAGCGGTGGCCGCGCTTCGGCCATGGAGATCAGTTGCAGGAGCGGATGGCCCTCGACAGGTCGAGCCATCGTCGCGCCGAGAGCAGCGGCCAGATCGGCCCCCACGACTTCAATCGCCTCATCGTGCGAACGAATAAGTGCGCGCAGAAGATTGGACGCCATCGCCATATCAACAGCGAACTTCCGGTCATCGAGATTGGCCAGTGCTCGATCGCCGAGTTCGATCACGGTCGGCTCTTCTGGTATCACTTCCTGCTCGGCAGCGATAACCGCTTTGGGGGCTCCGATCTCTTCAATGAGCTCCGCCCAGTGGTCCATGAAGGACTCTTCGATCACATAAACAATCCGTGGCTCGCCGAGCGGCATACGCGGACCGAGCGCCACATGCTGGGACTCCGCCGCGACCGCGATCTCCTCCTCCACGGCATAAGGCGCGGCCCGGCGTGCTTCCATCTCACCGCGCGCCGGAAGGTCGACCTCGTGACGAGCAACCGCTGTGGCTGGTGCGAACAGGATGACCTCGTCATCGTCCCGGATTGACGCGTCAGACGCAGCCATGACGTTCCACTGGCCCTGCACCCGGACGGCGACCTGAACATCACAGTCGCGCTCCTCAGGAAGCCATCCATAGATAAGGCGCGCCATCACGGGTCTCCGTATCTGCGCCAGATGACGCGAACCGGCTCATTAGGCTTGGCGGCAATCAGTATCTCGAACGGTAGCTGGCCGCCATCATGACTGACAAATCCATCAACACGGACGAACTGCGAGCGCACATCGATCAACGTGTCATTCCGATTGTCTGGGGCGATCTGCTGGATCAATGGCTCTGCCTTAAAGCTCTCAATATCTGGCCACCCGCCTTGCGGACGACGAAATAGCAGTCGTTGGGCGTCCTCAGTATCGAGTCCGCCGCTGTAAAGCGCCACCAGAAGTGGGGCCTGCTCCTCGGTGAGCATATTCACATTAAGCGAAGATTGATCTGTCTCCGGCCTGACGCAGGTGACTGGCGCAATAATGGCGCGAACTTCGGCGGTGTAACCCATGATCGCTCGTAATTCTCGCCGGTTCTCCAATATCGTTCCGGACGTACGATAAGGCGGAGTCTGAGATACATAGTATCCATCCTCGGCACCGCGTGTTCTTGGTTGACGGTCGCGGTCGATCCAGTCTGCAAGGGTATCGACCAGCAAATCAGCATCACTCTCAAAAATGCCGACGCTTTCCAGAAGGCGGCGATAGGCATCGACCGAATTCGAAGGATCGCTCTCAGCATCTTCATTGAGCGAAGCGGCCAAACCATTCAGATTGAAGCAGTTCGTGGCGTCACTCAGGCGCGCTTCGATGAGGGCCGTGCCAGCGTCGAATGTAACGATTTCACCAAGGCGTGGTGTCTCAGGAGTCAGGTTCATCGCTGTCAGGGCTTCCAATTCTTCAACAGCAGTGACCGCAATCGCCTCAGCCGATCGGGCATACCAGTATCCCTGGCTCCTCGACTGAGCGGACTTTGCGAGCGACACCGAACGCGAGACGGCATCAACAGCGACAATTGCGGCAACTGTCATCGCTGAGACGATCAGCAGAACAGACAATAGCGCCGCGCCTTGTTCGCTACGTCGCTCCATCATCGGGTACCCCCAGTGATGAAGCGGGCAACAATCTGATCATCCCGGGAAAAGGCGAGCGATACTTCCACCGCATCTGGCAAACCAACATCTTGCACACTGCCGACCGCCAGCCAGACATCCGACCACTCCTGCCCACCGAGATACCGCATATCCACGCGTTCAAGATCATCAAGGATAACCTGCTCAACCATCGGAGTTGCCCGCGCCGCGTCAGGTCGGGCCCAGGACCGTCGAAGCAAAGCACCGTTTTCGAAGCTGTATTCGACCCGCTGCAAATCGCTGCGCGCTTCAAAGCCGCCCGGGTTCGCCCAGCCACCGCGCGTGAATGCAACGAGGTCGCCTGTTGCCCCGCCTTCGGTCCCTCTGAAAATGGATGCGGATTCGAGACTGTTCTCAGGCTCCGTCTCACGCACCACCGCCGAGGCGAAATCATTCCGAAGAAATGCATGCGCCACCTGCAGTTCGGCCAGCACGTTGCCCCTTTCCTGAACCTGCCGCCCGGCTTGCAGCGTGGTCAACAGCATCGATGCGCCAGACACGGTCAGAATGCTAATGACGAACAGCGCCATCAGCGTTTCAATCAGGGTGAAGCCCTCAGTCCCCGTCGCGCGCTCGGTCATCGTGGATCCCGCCGCAGGGCGCTCAGCGTGAAAAGGGTTTGCTCAGACTCCGCATCAGCAACGGAAACTTCAATGCTCTTGAGCCCATCTGTCCCCGTCTCTTCAACGAGACGCGTCCAGTCCAGCGTTCGTTCACGTTGCGTCTCGCGTCCGGTCAGAACACCTCTGTGCAAGACGTCACGGTCTGTCATCGCATCCGTCATCACATTCTCGGCAACGATCTGCGCGAGTAACCGATCCTCCAGATAGGCTGAGGCCCGCGTGCTATTGTTCGTAAGGGTGATGAGCCCCATCGCCGCAACAGAGAAAACAACCAGCGCAGCAAGCACTTCAACCAGCGTGAATCCTTGTTGCCCGCGCCCCATCACTGTGCCTCGACCTCTACACCGTCCGGGCCGAGCATGATAATCCGCCGCTCCCGCCCCTCTTCGACAAGAATACGAGCCTCCAAATCATGTCCGAGAGGATCGAAAGAAATCTGAGGCCAATTCTCTGGGCGTTCACCGTCCTGCTCAGGAAGTTCATCCAAGTTTAGACGAACACCTGGCTCCAACCGAAACTCACCATCGGGAATGCTCTGCCAGACCTCATTGTTGCGTTTCACAACTTCGAACCGGTCAACATCCGCGCGGAACCCAACCGTCTGACCGCTGACTTTTGCAAGCCGCTGAGACTTGTCGAGGACAGTCACAAGCCGTTCCGCCTCCCGGTCCACCGCTCTGTCCCTCTCGGGAATCGTCATCACGATAAGCGAAGTCGCCAGCGCCATGATAAACAAGGTCATCAGCACCTCAACGAGGCTCACGCCGGACTGCATGGACGGGCGCGCCTCGATCACACTTAGTCCCAGTTGCCGATATCGGCGTTCATGTCTTCACCACCGGGTTGGCCATCCGCGCCGAAAGAGTAGAGGTCGAACGCGGCGTTGGAACGCTCCGATGGGTTCACATACTGATAGGAGTTACCCCAGGGATCGAGTTGAATGCGGCGAATGTAACCGCCGGGGCGATAGTTCGCCGTGTTTGCCCCCGCTGGCGGCGTCGAGAGTGCTTCCAGGCCGTCCGCCTCTGACGGATAACCGTACATATCGAGACTGTACTGCTCCAGCGCGCCCTCAAGAGTTGCAATATCTGCTCTCGCTTTCGCAACTCGGGAGCTATCACCGACAGGTGCCACGTTCACGAAAATTACGGCCGCAAGCAGGCTCATGATCAGAATAACAACCATGAGTTCGACGAGGGAGAAGCCGGCTTCGGAGCGCCGGGACGGCTTGGCTTTTTCAATGCGCATGATGCGATCCTATCCAAGAGCAAGAGTGTTGAGTTGCATGATGGGCAGCATGATCGAGAGAACAATTAGGCCGACAACCACGCCAAGAATGATAATGATCAGCGGTTCCAGCAGACCAAGCGCAACGCTGGATGCATTCTCGAACTCAGCTTCGAGAAACTCCGCAGAACGATTCATCATGCCGGGAAGATTCCGCCCCGCCTCGCCGCTGGCGACCATGTGCGTCATGACCGCAGGAAACACACCTGTGGTCCGCATTGCACCGGAAAAGGACCGCCCTTCACGAACGGCTTCCGCGATATCGTCTGCCGCATTGGCGAAAACGGAGTTCGTCATGGCTCCCTTGGCGGCACTGAGTGATTCGAGCACTGGCGCGCCACTGCCGGAGAGAGTCGCATAAATGCGTGCGAAACGGGCGGCGGACACCGTTCGGTTCATACTGCCGAAGAACGGGACTCGCAGCACGACCCGATCAATCGCGTGTTTCACCGCTAGCGTTCGCGCCGCGCGTTGAAACAGGAACCCGCCAATGACGATAACCGCCAGCATGATCAAACCGTAGTCTCGAACGAAATTGGATGCGGCGATGACAACGCGCGTGATGAGGGGCAGTCGGTCCGCCCCGAGCATATCGAACTGCTCTATGAGACGCGGAACGATAAACACCATTAGTGCCGTCACCATGCCCAGCGCCATCACACCGAGCACTGCTGGGTAGATCAGCGCGGACTGCACCTTCGTGCGCAGCTTGTAAGTTTTCTCAAGATAGTCAGCGAGTCGCTCCATCACCTCGCCGAGCTTGCCGGACGCTTCGCCCGCGGCAACGACGGATCGATATAGTGGCGGAAACGCCTTTGGCGCAGACAACATCGCGTCCGCCAGGCGGTTGCCCTCCATCACCTGTGCCCGCATCCCAAGGAGCAGCTTCCGCGTTGCAGGGTTCTCGCCGTCGCCGGCCGCTGCAGCCAGCGCCTGTTCAACCGTCATCTCTGACTGCAGCAGCATTGCGAGCTGTCGCGTGATGAGGGCGCGTTGTTTTGCCGACAGACCGCCGCGGATCTTTAGAGCACCAGCTGCTTCTTCGCCTCTGGTTTCGGCAACCTTGAGCGGCGTCAGCTGCCGCAGGCGCAGTTCCTTGCGCGCTGCACGAGGACTGTCTGCCGAAATGACCCCCTTGGTCCTGCGGCCATCGGCTCCGATTGCGGTATATTCAAACGCCGCCATCAGCCCATCCCTCACGGCGGCAGACATGCAGCACTTCTTCAAGACTTGTTTCGCCGCTCAAAACGTAGCGCAGGCCATTCTGGAACAGCATATCGTGGTCACGGAAGGCGACCTGCTCGATCTCACCCTCATTAGCCCCGGAATGAATGAGCTTTCGTATGTCGCTATCGACAGTAAGCAACTCATACACACCAAGCCGCCCGTCGAAGCCGGTATTCCCGCATGCAAGACACCCCTTCGGTCGATAAAGCGTCGGGACGTCTTCGGATGCCATCTCCATCAGCTGCAGCTCGTCTGGCGAGGGCTGATAGGGCTCACGGCAGGACGGACAGAGCCTGCGTACCAGTCGTTGCGCAAGGATACCGCGCAACGTGGATGCCAGCAGAAAACTCTCCACGCCCATATCCCGCAGGCGGGTAATCGCGCCGGCGGAACTGTTTGTGTGGATGGTCGAGAGCGCCAGCCGCCCTGTCAGCGCGAACTCCAGCGCGACTTCCGCTGTTTCTACATCGCGAATCTCACCGACCATGACGATGTTCGGATCGTTCCTCAGGATCGAGCGAAGGGTCGCGGCAAAGTTGAGCCCGACCTTATGGTCCATAGGTGTCTGGCTGATGCCCTCAAGACCGTACTCGACCGGATCTTCAAGCGTCATGATGTTTACGCTGCCTGTGTTGAGCAGCGACAGTGCTGAGTACAGCGTGGTGGTCTTTCCGGAACCTGTCGGTCCGGTGACAAGGATCACGCCGTTAGGCTGGCTCAGCGCCGAACGGAAACGGCCAAGCGTTGCTTCGTCCATGCCGAGTTGATCAAGCCCGATCAGTGCATTGCGTGTATCGAGAATTCGAAGCGCAACCCGCTCTCCATATCGCGTCGGCAGAGTTGCCACCCGAACATCGAGTGAGCGCCCTCCAAGCGTCAGAGATATCCGCCCATCCTGGGGCATACGTTTTTCCGCGATGTCCAACCGGCTCATCACCTTGATTCGTGAGACCAAAGGAGACGCAAGCCGGCGCGATGGCGTCAGAACTTCCTGAAGCGACCCATCGATCCGGTATCGAATGGAGAGCTTCTCTTCGAATGGGTCGATATGAATGTCGGAGGCTTTGCGTTTGACCGCCTCGTAGATGAGACCGTTGATCAAACGGATAATTGGCGCATCATCGTCGCCGTCCAGAAGGTCGGCAGCCTGCGGAATTCCGTCCACAAGGCTTTCAAGATCGCTCTCAAGACCCAAAGCAGCTTCAGCTTCTTCGCCGTCAAGATCGTTCCGGCCATAGGTCTCGGAAAGGTGCCGCTCGAACACTGTTGGCTCCAGCGGCTCAAGCGCAAAAGGCTGGCCCATTACACGCCGAACCTCGACAAGCCCATAAGGATCCGCGCCTGTCCGCACGCCCACGGTTAGCGGCTCGCGGTCAGTCATGACCACAAGCCCTTTCTCCTTGGCAAAAGCATAGGACAATCGGTGCGGTGTCGAGGGCTCCATTGGAATCCAGTCTACCTCCGAAAACCGGCGCCGTCAGCGACGGGGAACCGTAGAGCCGACGACGTCCTCAATGAAGCGGTCCAGAGAGCTATCATCGCTACCGCCACGCATAATCTCTTCAGCGCGTATGTAAGTGTACTTCTGTGCCGTTGTTGCGCGAGCATCTAAATCGTCCCGAACAATCGTCGGTTTAATGAAAACCATCAGATTTGTTCGGGTCTGCCCTTTGCCCTCGGACCTGAAAAGCCGGCCGATGCCCGGAATATCGCCCAGGATCGGCACCTGGCTGGTCACATCCGTCTCGGTCTGCTCAACGAGGCCGCCCAGAACGATGATCTCACCATCGTCAGCAATCACGCTCGTCTGAATTGATCGCAGATTGGTAATCAGATCGGGTGTCGCTGCGTTGACTGACCCGAAAATGCTCGAGACCTCCTGCTCGATATCAAGTCGAACAGTGTCCTCTTCCCCGATCCGCGGCGTTACATTCAGCTTCACACCGATCTCTTTGCGATCAACGGTCCGAAACGGGTTCGTATTTGCGTCACCAAGCACTTCGCCCGTCGTAATCGGAATTTCCTGACCAACAACGAGTGCTGACGTTGCATTGTCGAGTGTCATGCCGAACGGCGTAGAGAGGATACGCGACTCGGTGTCGTCTTCAACGGCATTGATGATCGCGCCGAACAGCGTGTCGCCATCCTGCCCGCCAAAGCCCAGCGTCACACCATTTGCGCCGAGCAGCGAGCTGACGGCCGCATCGCGGAACGTCTTGTTCACGCTGTCATCGCCCCCGAACAGACCATCGCCCGCGAGCGCTCCCGTCAGCGCCAGAAGGTTCGGAGCAGACCGAGAGAAATTGGTAGAAGCGAAAGGCGCATCGCCTTCGGTTCCCGATACAAGGAACTGAACGCCGAGCTCACGCGCGGTGTCGTCTGACATTTCAACGATAATCGCTTCAACAAGCACCTGCGCACGGCGCACGTCCAACGCTTCGATCACGCGCTCCATGGCAAGAAGCGTTTCGTAGTTGGCACTGATCACAAGAGAGTTTGTCGGCTCATGATGCGCGATGGTTGGCTCAAACGTGCCGCCTTCACCCGGCGATTGCCGGGCTGCCATCGTTACGCCGACACGCTCAAGGATCGGCACGATCTCGACCGCATCGGAATTATTCAGTGAGATCACGCGGATATTGTCACGCACTGGATCAGTCTGATCGAGCTCAGCCGCGACCTGCTTGGCGCGCTCGACCATCAGTTCATCGCCCCGAATGACGATTGAATTGCTGGTTTCCGAGGCCACGGCGGAGAAATTGATCCGTGGCCCGCCTTCGCGTGCCCTCTCACCCTGAACCTTGTTCAGGATAGTTTCCATTTCGGAGGCCGGCACATTGCGCAGCGCCACGGTCTCGACGACAGAACGATCCTTGTCGAGTTCTGCGACAATCGTGCGGAGCTTGGAAAGGTTCGACGCGTAATCGACAACCACCAGCGTATTGGAGTTGGCGTTGGCAACCACTTGTCCCTGAGCATCGATGAGCGGCTTGATCATCTGCGCGGCTTCGACCGCGTTGAAGTGGTTCAGCTTGAGAATCTCGGTAACAAAGGCATTTGGACCGGAGCCCGTAACGAATGCCTCTCCGACAGCGCTCTGCTCGGGAATGATCTTGTAGGTGTCCCGTCCGGCTGGAACTGCGGCAAACCCGTGTACGCGGAGTGTCGACAGAAACACCTGAAACACATCGTCGGACGACATCGGCGTCTGAGACATCACGGTCACGCGGACCTTACGGACATCGGGATGAACGATGAAGGTGTAGCCGGTCACCATTGATACGTCTTCGACCAGCGCGCTGATCTCGACATCATCAAGGTTCAGAATATGCCGTGCAGCCTGCGGCGACTGCATTTCCGCCTGAGCATGCGCTGCCGCGTACGCACCGAGCGCAGCGCTCATCAGAAATCGTGTGTTCACGGCTCTGTCCTCCCACCGACAATGAGGCGCTGGGTGGTCTCTTCGCCATCCCGCAAGACCGTCAGATCCGCGCCTCTCGCCGACTCCAATTCTTCAATAAATTCTTCGCCATCGATGTCGCCAATCGCTGCGCCGTTAATGGCGAGCACGGCATCACCTGTCTCGAAGCCGGCCGCGGCCAGTGCCGACCCATCGTCGCGGGGCAGCAGTCTATACCCGACTGTAACATTGTCCGCACGAACTGGGTCCAATCGAATAGCCGCCAGAAACTCACTCATATTGGCGACGACGAGCGTATTCGGCGCGACGGGAGACACAGGTTCGGCGGCTTCACCCGAAACGATTTGTCGGGTCTCCTGATCCTCAATCACGGAGAGCGCACCGCGCGCGTCTGTCAAAAACAGGCTTTCAAGGCGCCCATTCCGCCGAATCTCGACCCGATCGCTCAGCACCCGCTCCAAAGAGACACCGGCGAGTATCTCATCGCCGGGTTCGTAGAGCGCCTGCAGATTGTCGGGTGTCTTTATAACAGCTGATCCCTGCCCCTCACCCGTCTGTGCCCTGAGACCAGACAAAACCAGGTTCAATGCCGTTTCCGGCGCTTCGGTAACGATATCTGTTAGTTCGGCATTTGCCTTGGAGAACGGGTTCAGGCGTGTCAGGATCGACAGATCGGCTCGCAGAGCAGGTTGACCTGCAGCGGTCGAGCTCATCGAAACAACACCAACTTCATTCGAGACCGCGCCGTGCGGGTCCGCCAACAACCAGAAGGCGCGCGCAGAAATCAGGCCGAGCACAATGACCGAGCCCGCAACCACGGCTCGTTTCAGCCAGATCGCGGCTGCATTGACATTCAGACCTGACAGCGCGCTGCTGAGGGTCATTCGGCCTCCAAACTTAACCAACCAAAGCATTGGCGGGCATAGCGTTAATGAATCGTGCCGACTAATTAATTAATGGGAATAGCTTGTCCGGGAGTTAAAACGTTCGCTTGATCCCCACAGAGAAGGCCTGACCCTGCTCATAGCTGTCAACGACAACTTCTTGGTTCGTTCCTTCCTGGAACGCTTCATAGCTCTCACCAAAGATGTTTTGCACCCTAAACGAGAACTCATAAGCTCCACCACGGAAATCGAAGTCGCGTTTGTATGTCATGTCCACGGTCAAAGGCAGCTGCTCAATAATCGCTGGTTCATTGGCTGTCCGGTTCTCGGCGCGACGAATGCGTTCGCTCGAATAGTTCAGAAGCAGTCTGAACTGAGACCGGGCAACATCATCATCGAACCCAAACTGTACGTTCGCAATGTGATCTGACTGCCCCTGCAGCTTCCGGCCATCGATTATGAAAGCCTCGCCCGAGGTCGGGTCGGCCTCCACAGTACCGGTGTTGAACCTGGCCCGGATCACCTCCCCAGTCGCTGAGACTTCGCTCTCAGTGTAGGCGTAGTTTGCCTTCAGAACGATGTCCTTCGTCCTCAGCCAATCTGATTCGATCCAGTTTTGGATAGGCAGAATCTTTTCGAACTCGCCTTCGAACCCAAAGAGTTCTGCCTGCGGTGCATTGATGAAAGAGTTGATGTTTGAATCGCCGAACCGGAAGCTAACTTCTTCAATCGGCTTGGTGATGTCCTTGTAGAACAAGCCAAGCGTAATGAACTCGTCCCGCGCGAAATAATACTCCCAGCGCACATCGAAGTTGTCGACTTCTGAATTCACGAGGAATGGATTACCGATGAAGCTCTCATCAGTTTCGGAGTTCACGAACTGAACGAACGCCAGCTCCCGGAACTGAGGACGAGTAATGGTCTGCGAGAAACCGGCGCGGACCTGCATATTGTCGGTGAAGTTCCACGTTGCCGTAACGCTTGGCAGGCCGTACTGGGAAGAAATCCCAGCCTCAAGAAGACCATCATCAGGCAGCGTCAAATTGAACGTGTCGGACGTCTGCAGCGAATCTTCGTAGCGAACGCCAGCTGCGATCCGCAGGAAGTTCGTCAGCTGCACATCAGCCTTGAAGTAGTAAGCGTCGAGTTCAAGCTCACCCCGAAACGCCTCTGGGAACGAGCTTCCGCCCACTTCGCGTAATTGCAGCCGACCCGGCCCGATGTTGCTGTCGCCGTAAATGACATCCACACGGCGGTCCTGAAACTCCGGCAGCAGTGTCCCATCGAAGCGATAGATCTTTGTCAACGTGTCCCGATTGGACTCGAAGTATGTCCAGCCCGCTTTCAGCTCCACTTCTTCACCCGGAAGCCAATCAACGATCAGAGGGATCGTGATATCTGCACCGATGTCCTGGGTCTTATCCTCAATCTTGGAGAAAGACGTCGTGTTTCGGCGTGCGCTGTCGATCTGGAACACATCGTCAACATTCGTCTCTTCGTAGACGACCTCACGTTCATAAGGGGCATCGCGGAACGCCTCCGAATAGGAGGCGCGCCAGTTGAACGCGACATCATCAAGATCGCCGGAGATGTTTTCCAGGAAAGTCAGATAGTGCTCGCCGCGCGCCTGCCCTGTGTACACTTGGCGCTCGAACCATTCGAGCTTGTCGACGCGCACCCGGTTGCCATCGGCAAAGTCCACGGTGGAAAAGCCAATTAGATTACGGACCTCTTTCGTTGTGGAGCGCGTTAGAAGACCCGTAAAATCAATACTGTGATCGTCATAGAGATCGAAGCCGATTGAGCCGAACCCTGTCAGGCGGATATCGTTTTCGGTCGAGTTCCGATTGAAGGTGTCCTCGCTTTCGAGCTCAACCGTCGTGCCCGGTGCACCAAGCGAGCCGCCTGTTCCATCTGCGTTGCGAACATTGGCTTGCAGATTTCGGCGCTCACCGATTTTGGTGTCCCAACTATTGTCAAAGCTCAACGAGCCTATGAGCCCCATCGACACGTCAGGCGAGAAATCAACCCGCTCGCCGAGCGAAATCGCGGCTCCAAAATCGGCATTAGCATTGCCTTCCTGCACCACCCAGAGCGGCGTATCGACCAGTTCGCGCCCAGCCAAGGTGAGTTGCTCGACTGGAAGCGAGTCCACCCGCTGGGTCGTATAAATGGACGACAGAACGGGCGGAATATTCCTTGTTCCATCATCAAAACCGAGCCAATCCGTATTGCCACCATCGTAGAGCAACGCATCCTGCCCAGTTGTTTCGGTATTACCGCCGGCCGACAACGACACCTCAAGAAAGCGCTCATCAGGCACCGACTTCGTGCGCATTTCCACGAGGCCGCCACCAAATTCAGCGGAATACTCTGGCGAGTACGTTTTCTGGACAAGTACCGACTCAAGAATCGATGTTGGGAACAGATCGAGCGGTGCGACGCGGCGTAGTGGCTCGGGGCTCGGCAAAGGCGATCCGTTGAGCGTTGCGCTCGAATAGCGCTCATTTAGACCCCGGACAAATATGAATTTGCCACGAGACAGCGACAGGCCCGTAACGCGGCGGAGCGCGGCAGCTGCGTCGGAGTCGCCCTGAACCTGGAAATCAGCGGAATCCAGCAGGCTGGAAATCTCCGACGTCGAGCGCTTCTCATCAGGGATGAACTCCCCGCGCACAACAACCGTTTCCAGGGTGCGGTCTTCTTCAGGTTCTGCCGCTTCCTGCGCGATGGAAATGCCAACGCTGAAGCAGGCGGTTGAGAGCAGAAGCGCGCTTTTGAACGCTATGGATAGTCTGGACATTTTAGTTCCCCGATCCCCGGAGTTGGAAAACAAAGTCCGGCCCAGCAGAGAAACGCCGGGCCGGATCGCGTGTTCGGCAAAGGCTAGTCGGTGAACGTCCAGCCCTGATACCAGGTGTCATCCGCGTCTTCGACGGCACCAAGGTAAGCCCCGGCTTCAAGACCGAGCGCAGCCTGCGGATCAACAGGCGTGACCGCACCGGTGATGTTTGTCCCTGGAACAAGACCCTGCGCACCTGTCACCAGAGTCGGGCCGGACAGATCAGACGTACCGCCGACAACCGAGGCTTCCAGGCCATCCGTCAAGTCTGCAGGATCCGCGATTGGGTTTCCATCGGCATCCTCCTCATCGCCCTCGAGGAAGTTGACAACATTGTCGAGGAAGATGGAACGCAGAACCAGACCGTCAGGATCAATCGTAAGATCCGAAGCGGCACCGCCATCCAGCGCGAGACGGTTGAATGTCTCCGCCTGGTCCACATCAAGCCCGCCTTCGTTGAAGTCGACGGCAATGGTATTGACCAGCTTCACATCGGTCCCTTCGCGCAAAAGGATACCGATGTCACTGTCTCCACCGGCCTGTCCGATCAAGGTCAGGTTGGACAGAGTTGGGTTCGACCGCGGTGTGGCAGTATTGTCATCACCATTATTGTCAGCTTCGATGCCTTGGTCAGCATCGTCGGCCTTGTGTTGAACAATGGCGAATTGAAGCGAGCCGATCCAACCATCCGTCCAGTCGATTGAGTCGTCCCTGTTGCCGGTGAGAACGACATGACTGGCATCCACTGTCCCCCCAAAGAACTCGACGCCGTCATCCGCATTGTTGTGGACTTGAATGAAATCAACATCTGTCTGACTACCCACGCCTTGGAAGGCGATTCCGTTGAGTTCGTTGTCAGGCGTGATTTCGTTACCCGCGAACTTTACGATGGTATAGAAGAGGTTACCCGAGTTGTCGGTGGCAAGGGCACCGCCAAACTCGCCGGTAGACCCTTCACCAGCCTTCACACAATCCACTGTACCTCCAGTGGCAAGGGCGCTGTCGCAAGCGTTGATCGGGGCACGGCCGTTCAAGATTAGGCCGCCCCAGGCCCCACGTGTAGTGGTCGTCGCCAAGCCTTCAACATCGACACGAGCTGTCATTATGATCGGCTCATCAGCCGTACCGTTGGCCCTGATCTGAGAGCCACGATTAATGACCAGGAAGTCCGCGCCATCCGAGCCGAAGATTGTCACACCCGGATTGATTGTCAGAATGGCCGGGTCGCCACCTGACCCATCGGCACCAGCATCGGCACCGATCTGCGTGTTACCAACCAATTCGTAGAGAACGCCGGGCGATAGCTCGAGATCGTTCCGAACCACACCTGTAAGTTCACAAACACTCTGACCACCGATTTCCTCACCGGTGTCTGTTGTACCAGCAGGACACTCATCAATCGTACCGTCGGCTACAAGATTGAAGGTCCAGCCGGTGGCCCAGTTTGCGTCAGCTTCGTCAGTTGTTCTGAACGCACCGATCGCGTCAGCTGCTACAAAGAAACCACCGAGCGAGACTGGATCAACGGTTGGTATGGACAGCTCACGCATGCCCGGGAAGTAGCTGTCCACGAGCGTCGCTGTATCTGACACGACATTGTCGAAATTTGCATCGATGAAGTCACTAAGATCAAACGGGTCCGCAATAGGATTACCGTCAGCGTCTTCTTCATCATTCTCGACGATCGCCACGTCTGCGTCCAACAAGAGCGAACCGAGCACAATCGGCTCTGTTCCTGCGCCAAGACGGTCGAACGTCTCGGTTTGATCGATATTGAGCGCGCCATCCGAGAAGGGACCTGTGATGACCCCATTGACGAAGGTGCCGCCGCTTCCTTCCCGGATCAGAACACCGATGTCACTGTCGGCTGCGTCGCCAACGATAGTGAAGTTCGAGATCGTTGGGTTTGACCGTGGCGTAGCGGCATTGTCGTCGCCGTTGTTGTCGAATTCGAAGCCTTGGTCCGCATCGTCGGTATGCTGGACGAGAATGAATTGGGCAGAGCCAACCCAGCCATCGGTGTAGTCGAGGCTGTCATCACCGTTGCCGTTCAAAGCGATATACGCAGCGTTCGTCGTTCCACCGAAGAACTCAACACCATCATCGGCGTTGTTGTAGACTTGGATGAACTCAACCTCTGTGCCGGATCCAGTGCCCTGAAACGCGATACCGTTCAGCTCGTTATCTGGCGTAATCTCGAAACCAGCATAACGAACTTGAATATACCGAAGTGTCCCTGAGTCATCTGTTGGGTCGGCACCACCAAATTCGCCCGTCGAACCCTCGCCGGACTTCACACAGCCAGCTGTTCCGCCGGTAGCCGTTGCGTCGTCACACGCATTGATCGGAGCATCACCGTTGAGGATCAATCCACCCCACTGTCCCCGGATTGAGGTATCTGTGATTGCTCCAACGGCGGCATCACCAGAGTCTGCGGATGCACCATTATTCAGGTCAGATGCAGACGTCATGATGATAGGGTTTGTGGCGGTTCCCTCAGCCTGAATCTGCGATCCACGATTAACGACGAGGAAGTCAGCACCAGATGATCCGAAGAGTACGGCACCAGGGCGGATTGTCAGCGTGGCCGACGTGCCGCCGTCTTCACCCACTTGAACGTTTCCGCTTAGAGCAACAATCGCATTGGCAGGGATAGTCACGTCAGCTGTAATTACGCCAGACAACGCGCACGCAACGATGTCATCGGTCGTGTCGCTAGGCGTTCCACGATCCAGCGTAATGGAGGTCGTACCCGTGTAACAACCACCAGCTGGAACGACATCTACCGCACTCGTAGCCGGCGGCGGTGTGCCGCCGCCTCCGCCACCTGGTGGTGTAGGGACCCCCGGCGACGCGATAGACGTATCAGAACAGGCTGCAAGCACAGTTGCGGCCGCCCCAGCAAGCAGGATCTGGCTGAGTTTACCCTTGGAAATCATGAATGCCCCCTCGAAAAGGCTGATTGATTGAGCTGCTGGAGACTTCCCACCACCGTCAGGCCAAAGCCCAACTCTCCCTAGCGAGTCGCATCCGCAATGCGCCTATCGCATGGCTGCATAACGGTTCGATGACGGTTGCATTTCAGTAATGTGACAAAGTCAGTTCGCTCAGGAATCGTATGGAGAGCGTGTTGTGTGCGCATCACTCGGCACGTGTTCGCGTAATAAAAATGTCATGACCAACAGATAGATGGCGGCGTTTGTTCGAAGCGTTCTGAGGTTCAAAAAATGCGCTCGCTATTGATCGCCTGCCTGTGTATCCCCGCTTGTGCGGTGCCATCTCAGGATCCACCCGAACCTCAGCTCTTCCTCCCGAATCCGGAATCGTTCGGCTCCCGCGACCGCAACTATGGGCAGGTCGAAAGTGTCGACGGCTCTGTCCGTGTCTATGCCGCACAGCGCGGCGACGAAACCGACCTGATGATGGTGCTCAGAACAGACAGTGGATGGAGCGAGCCCGTGCTTGTGCAAGCTCCCCGTAGGGAGACAAACACAACGCCGCATTTCTCCCGACTTGATGGTCGGCTCTATTATTCGAGCGATGCCCCACATCCGGAGAGACCGGGCCGGCGTGACCGAAACATATGGTCAGGCGTTCTTGGCGAGAGCGGTGAACTCTCGGATCTCCGACCCATGTCAAACGCCATCAACACCGGTGCCAACGAGGAGTCGCCTTCCTTCACAGATGATGGCGAGTTCTTTTTCTCCAGCGATCACACACGTGGAATCGGCGGGTTCGACATCTATCGCGCAGAAGAGACAACGGCCGGCTGGATGGTCGAAACCGTCCCCTTTAACACCCAAATGGCCGACACGCACGCCTCGGTTACGCCAGATGGTCAGTCCGTCTTTTTCTATGCACATCTGCCCGATGTGATCGGTGTCGTAGACATATTTCGTGCTGACCGTACCGATGAAGGTTGGTCCGAGGCTGTCAATCTCGGAGCGATCATCAATACGGGCCTGATCGACTATGCGCCGGCCATCTCACAAGACGGCGAGACATTCTTCTTTTCCCGTCAGGGACAAATGATGGAGATTGACGCTTCGGCCGCCTTCGCCGCCAAGGCGGATATCACCACGACGCCTTAGGACGCAGCGGCACGAACAAGCGCTTTGGCTTCTTCGCCGATTTCGTCGTTTGCCAAGGCGTATGCGAGCACGGCATCGAAGTAGCCGATCTTCGAACCGCAATCATAGTCCTGCCCTTCATACTCATAGGCATGGAAACTCTGGCTCTCCATCAGACGGGCCATGCTGTCCGTCAGTTGGATCTCGCCCCCCGCACCGGGATCCTGGTCTTCGAGCAGATCAAAAATCTCAGGTTGGAGAATGTACCGCCCGGTGATCTTCAGATTCGATGGCGCGTCCGCCTGAGCGGGCTTTTCCACCATACCCGACATCTCGATCAGGCGGCCATCGCGGGACTTCGGTGCGATCACGCCATAAGAGGAGACGCGGTCCTCCGGAACAGCATCAACAGCAACAATGTTGCCGCCAACCTGGTCGTACGCGCTGACCATTTGCGCAAGACACGACGGAGCCGCCTTCACAAGAACATCGGGCAGCAAGACGGCAAAAGGTTCACTTCCAACAATATCGCGTGCACACCAGATGGCATGTCCGAGACCTTGCGCGCTCTGCTGGCGCACGAAGCTCGCCGCACCGGCCGGCAGCCGCGCCTTCTCAACGTCTTCCAGAATTGCGGTCTTGTTCTTCGCCTTCAGGGCTTCTTCCAGCTCGTAAGAATGGTCGAAGTAATCCTCGATCGCGCCCTTGTTCCGTCCCGTCACGAAGACAATGTGTTCGATCCCGGCGGCCAGTGCCTCGTCTACTACATACTGGATTGCCGGGCGATCCACGACAGGCAGCATTTCCTTTGGCACCACTTTCGTGGCTGGCAGCACGCGCGTGCCGAAACCGGCAACAGGCAACACGGCTTTCCTGATGGGCATAATTGACGCTCCGAGGTCTAATCTAAATTTCGCAAAGAGTAGCGAGTTCGCTACGCGCCTCGCAAGGATCAGACCAGAGCGGCCTTAAATCAGAGCATTAGCAAGCATGTACATCGCAAACCAACTGGCGAGGCAAACCACGATAACGGTCGATGTCACATAACGCGCCGGGAACTTCTCCTCACGCGGACCGAGGGAGTCGGCCAGTTGCTCCTGCAGCGCAACGGCTGGGGAGACCTCGCTCGCCCCTTCCGGGATGTCCAGCGATGGGCGCGGCTGAACACTGCGTTCGGCAGCAGGCTGGGTCGGCGTAGTGCGTGCGGGATCAGCCATGACGGTCTCCTATTACGGAGACTTTTAGAGATCAGGGCTAAACAACCCGTTACTCCAACCGCCCATAAAATCAGGTGATTGGAGCGCTCTTCGCTGGCGATTCGCCTGCTGGGAGAACCAAGCAGTCCGAGTTCATGCGATTTCACCAGAGACGCGCAAATCGCACCCATTTGGCGCGCGGCAAAGCTAAGATCCGTTAACCCTTGCGCCCAGAAATCTACAGGGACATTCGCGAGTGACCGCCATCAACAACGATCGTTTCACCCGTCATGTACGACCCGGCATCTGACACCAGCAGCAGGAGGGGTCCGGCAAGCTCGTGATACTCGCCCATTCTCCGCATCGGCACCCGCTTCATCATCTGCTGCCCCTGCTCTCCATCCAGAAAATCATCATTGATCTCTGTCTTGAAATAGCCCGGCGCAATCGCGTTCACGCGAACACCATAACGTGCCATTTCGACAGCCATGACGCGGGTGAGATGGTCGACACCGGCCTTGGATGCCGCATAGGCCGACAGCATGAGAGCTGGCCTAAGCGCGGTAATAGAAGAGATATTGACGATTGCGCCCGGCTTGCCCGCCTCCTTCAGGCGTGATGCGGTCGCCTTTGCCACACGCCAGACGCTGGTGAGATTGGTATCGACCACTGTACTCCAGTCTTCCTCAGACATGTCGATAGACCAGGCGTCGCGCGATAGGCCGGCATTGTTGATGAGGATGTCCGCCGGCGCTCCGAAGTGAGCTTCAAGCGCGTCGAATCCCTCATCGACGCTGGCCGGATCGGTCACATCCATCGCAACCGGAAGCGCCTCACCACCCGCCTCGGCGATCTCGGCGGCCAGCATCTCCAGCCGCTCAACCCGTCTCGCAGCAATCGCAACGCGCGCACCGTTTTCCGCAAGCGTCTTCGCGAAAAAACGCCCAAGGCCGCTAGACGCCCCTGTGACAAGCGCCGTTCTGCCTGCTACCGAAAGCATGTTCATGCCTTCCCCTCCGCTTTTTTTGTTGCACTGCGCAAGAATTTGTCGAAAGTCCCGCTACTATGAAAATAGCTGTTCTTAAAGAGCGCCTTACTGGCGAAGACCGCGTCGCCGCGACGCCAGAGACTGTCAAGAAGCTGACCGCGCTTGGTCATTCCGTGACAATCGAGTCAGGCGCAGGCGAAGCGGCAGGGTTCCCCGACTCTGCCTACGAAGCCGAGGGAGCCAGCATTGGCGGCCCCAACGGTTCAGACATCATCTTCAAGGTCCGCGAGCCCGGTGCTGATGAGATCGGCGAGCTTCCGGAAGGAACAACGCTGATTGCTCTGATGAACCCATTCGCGCTGA
The DNA here is from genome assembly GCA_028285145.1 of Hyphomonadaceae bacterium. Classification (GTDB taxonomy): domain Bacteria; phylum Pseudomonadota; class Alphaproteobacteria; order Caulobacterales; family Hyphomonadaceae; genus JANQQC01. The sequence goes on along the minus strand of JANQQC010000013.1, from coordinate 81,181 downwards.
GCACCGCGCTCCCCGCGATCAACGCCCGCAAGCTGACGACGCTGGCGATGGAGTTCACACCGCGAATCACGCGGGCACAGTCAATGGACGCGCTCTCCTCCCAATCGAACCTCGCCGGCTACCGGTCTGTCATTGAAGGTGCCCAGATCTACGGACGCGCGCTGCCAATGATGATGACGGCAGCGGGCACCGTCGCCCCCGCAAAGGTTTTCGTGATGGGTGCCGGTGTTGCAGGGCTTCAGGCCATCGCGACGGCGCGCCGGCTTGGCGGCGTTGTCTCCGCCACGGATGTCCGCCCCGCCGCAAAGGAACAGGTCGCCTCGCTCGGGGCCAAGTTCATCGCGGTCGAGGACGAAGAGTTCAAGGCGGCGGAAACCTCCGGCGGCTATGCCAAGGAAATGTCGGACGAGTACAAGGCCAAGCAGGCGGAACTCACCGCATCTCACATCGCCAAACAGGACATCGTCATCACAACGGCGCTCATCCCGGGCCGCCCGGCTCCCGTCCTGATCACTGAAGAGATGGCCAAGTCGATGAAGCCAGGCTCTGTGATCGTAGATATGGCCGTAGCGCAGGGCGGTAATTGCCCGCTGTCCAAGCCCGATGAGGTCGTCAACGCTGATGGCGTAAAAATCGCCGGCTTCACGAACCTGCCGGGCCGCTTGCCTGCAGACGCCTCTTCACTGTTTGCGAAAAACCTCCTCGCATTCCTGCCTCTGATTACGGCTGAAGACGGCTCCCTGAACCTCGACACGGACGATGAAATTGTGACCGCCATGCTGCTGACGCGCGGCGGCGAAACGGTGAATGAAAGGCTGACATGATGAGACTGCTCCTTGCAGGCCTGAGCGCAATGGCGCTGGCCTTACCCGCGCACGCGGCTGGTTCGGGCGAGGTCGACTCGATCGTCTTCCTTGCCGCTATTTTCGCGTTGGCCTGCTTCGTCGGCTACTACGTTGTCTGGTCGGTGACCCCCGCCCTGCACACCCCGCTCATGGCCGTGACCAACGCGATATCATCGGTGATCATCGTTGGCGCGATCATCGCGGCAGCCGCCTCCTCGGACGTGAACGGTGGCTGGATCGCCAAGTCGCTCGGCGGCGTCGCAGTGGGCCTCGCAGCGGTGAACATATTCGGCGGTTTCCTCGTCACCCAGCGCATGCTGGCCATGTACAAGAAGAAGGGGGAATAGTCCGTGGACGCTTTCCAATCCACCTGGGCCCCGCTGCTCTATCTCGCAGCTGGCATTCTCTTCATTCTGGCCCTGCGTGGCCTGTCCAGCCCGGCCACGTCACGCGCGGGTAACCGCAATGGCATGATCGGCATGGCGATCGCCGTTGGCACCACGCTCGTGCTGCTTGGCAACCAGCTCGACCCGATCACATGGGCCTTCATACTTGGTGGCGTCGCAGTCGGTGGTTCGATCGGCGCGTTTATCGCTCGTCGTATTCCGATGACGGACATGCCGCAGCTCGTCGCGGCCTTCCACTCCCTCGTTGGCCTTGCAGCTGTGCTCGTGGCAGCCGCTGCGCTCTATGCGCCGGCGAGCTTTGGCATCGGGACGGTTGGGGCCATCGGCACCGCCTCGCTGATCGAACTATCGCTGGGCTCCGCGATTGGTGCCCTGACCTTCACCGGCTCGGTCATCGCGTTCGCGAAACTCAACGGCAACATGTCCGGTGCGCCGATCCTTCTACCAGCGCGTCACCTTCTGAACATCGCGCTCGGCGTTGGCATTATCGCGCTCGTGGTCGTCCTGGTCGCCTCAAACGGCTCCGCCGTCTGGGCCTTTGGTGCGTTAACGGTGCTCGCCCTCATTCTCGGCATCACGCTGATTATCCCGATTGGCGGCGCGGACATGCCGGTCGTCGTGTCGATGTTGAACTCTTACTCGGGCTGGGCCGCGGCAGCGCTCGGCTTCACGCTGGGCAACTTCGCGCTCATTATCACCGGCGCTCTTGTTGGCTCGTCGGGTGCGATCCTGTCCTACATCATGTGTAAGGGCATGAACCGCAGCTTCATCTCGGTGATCCTTGGCGGCTTTGGCGGCGACGATGCTGCAGCGGCAGGCGGTGGTGCTGATGAGCGCCCAGTGAAACGTGGTTCCGCGGATGATGCGGCCTTCATCATGAAGAACGCGTCGAAAGTGATCATCGTGCCCGGCTACGGCATGGCCGTCGCCCAGGCCCAGCACGCGCTGAAAGAAATGGCAGACAAGCTCAAGGAAGAAGGTGTGGAAGTGAAGTACGCCATCCACCCTGTCGCCGGCCGCATGCCGGGGCACATGAATGTGCTGCTCGCTGAAGCGCAGGTGCCTTACGATGAAGTGTTCGAACTCGAAGACATCAACTCCGAGTTTAACTCCTCAGACGTGGCCTTCGTGATTGGTGCCAATGACGTGACCAACCCATCGGCCAAGACAGACACCACCTCACCAATCTACGGAATGCCAGTTCTGGATGTGGAGAACGCAGCTACGGTACTCTTCATCAAGCGTTCGCTTGGCTCGGGCTATGCCGGCATCGGCAACGAACTCTTCTATCGCGACAATACGATGATGCTGCTCGCTGATGCGAAGAAGATGGTCGAGGATATCGTCAAGTCACTCTGATCTGTGTGGACGGGCTGCTGGAAAGCAGCCCGTCACGGCCAAACCTAATTCACACGGTCGACGTCCACGTCTCCGCCGCTCGACTTGTCGATCTCCACGTTGACCGGGCTACCTGACACGTCGATGTCGCTACCGCTTGAGGCTTCAGCCTCGATCGACTCAGTCGCGTGGACTTCAATATCAGCGCCGCTTGATGAGTCCGCTTCGACGACTCGGCAGATAAGATCATCTGCTTCGATGTCCGATCCGGACGATGCTGATGCCTCAAGCGAGTCGCACGTACCGGACACGGTCATATCCGCACCACTCGACGAGCTGAGCTCCACGCCAACGGCATCAACGCCGGAGACGTCAGCATCCGCGCCCGAGGACACGCTGATCTTAACCTGCTCACCCGACATACCGCTGCCCTCGGCATCCGCTCCGGATGAGACCTTCAACGTGTGAATCACCGGCGCTGTCACCGTGACGTCGAAGTCCGGTCCTCGACCCCAGTTCATCATGCCCCGGCTCCGCCGGCTGAGTTCGAGAATGCCATTATCGACATCAATCTCGAGCCGGTCCCAGTCATCGCCGTCATGATCGATGGTGACGGATTGCGCCGGGCCGACTTCAAAGGTCAGGTCGATCCCCGAAGAAACGTCAATTCCTTCGAATGCGTCCATATCGAAAGTGCGTGTTTCGGCGATGGCCGGAGCAGCCATAGCCAGTGCGACGAGCGCTGTGGCAGTGAGTGTTCGTGTCATTGATCAATCTCCCTAACTTCGATACTTGACGAGTACATATCGAAATACGATAAGTCAAATATTGTTTTTCAATATGGAGAAAGCACAATGAAAACAATCATGGCCGCTCTGGCCCTCTCCACAACCCTCGCACTGGGCGGCTGTGTCGTCATTGCAAGCGACGAAGGCTTGGACTTTGACCACGATATTGATTTCGACGACGACATCGGAACCGTCTTCGGCGCTGACATTGTCGCAAACGTGGTAACCTTCCGTGTCACCAGCAATGGCTGTACCGATGAGACCTACTTCGACATCGACGTCGACCGGCGGAGCAACGACAAATACTCGGTGGGCATCATGCGGGCCAAGCCCGACCGCTGTCGCGCCCTTGTCTCGGACGGTGTCGAAGTCAGTTGGTCATACGATGATCTCGGCATTCCTGCCGGCGCTGATGTTCGCATCGAGAACCAGGTTCGCCGGCGCTAAGCCAGCATCTCCCCGTCTACTACCCCCAGCGAATATCGTAGCGAACCTTACAGTCAGGCTTGAAACGCTCCCGGGGGTCCGTGTCCCTGGGGACGTTCTGGCAAGTTGAGTGAATCGTCAGGTTGGCGGACTCAGTTCAGTTCGGCAGGTTCACCAAACAAATCGTAATCGTCGGCATCGGTAATCCGCGCGGCAACAATGTCTCCGGCGTTCAGGCCGTCTGCATTTGAGAGATAGACGACGCCATCAACCTCAGGCGCGTCGGCCCTGGTTCGAGCAATCAATTCACCTTCGGTCTCGCTGGGGCCGTCGACAATCACATCCTGCACGGTACCGATCTGGGCTGCGGCGCGGGCCGCCGAGACCCCCGCCTGCGTCTCCATAAAGCGCCGCCAGCGGTCTTCTTTGACCTCCTCCGGCACATGACCGGGCAGATCCCGGCTATCTGCATGAGCAACGTTCTCGTATTTGAAGCACCCTGCCCGGTCGATCTTCGCTTCCCGAACAAAATCGAGCAGCACTTCAAAGTCCTCCTCGGTCTCTCCCGGAAAACCGACAATGAAAGTCGAGCGAATGGCGAGATCGGGCACATCCCGCCGCCACTCCTGAATGCGCTCAAGGACGCGATCCTGTTTCGCCGGGCGCTTCATAGCCTTCAGCACAGATGCGGAGGCATGCTGGAAAGGGATGTCGAGATAAGGCGTGATCAGTCCTTCCGCCATGAGGGGGATCACTTTGTCTACATGGGGATACGGATAGACGTAATGCATCCTTGTCCAGACACCGAGCGTGCCGAGACCGCGCGCCAGATCGAGGAACCGCGTGTCGTACTCGTCGCCACGCCAGGTCTCGCGCTGATACCTCACATCGAGACCGTAAGCGGAGGTGTCCTGACTGATCACGAGCAGCTCTTTCACGCCAGCGCGCACAAGCTGCTCCGCCTCGGTCAGAACGTGATGGATCGGGCGCGAAGCGAGGTCGCCACGCAGCTTCGGAATAATGCAGAAGCTGCAGCGATTGTTGCAGCCCTCTGAGATCTTCAGATAGGCATAGTGGCGCGGCGTCAGACGCAGACCACTTTCCGGCACGAGGTCCATGTGCGGATTGTGCGGCGGCGTCAGGTGCTCATGTACCGCGCCCATCACCTGCTCGTACTGATGCGGACCGGTAACGGCGAGCACCTTGGGATGCGCCGCCTCGATGACCTCCGGCTCCGCTCCGAGGCATCCGGTTACAATGACTTTTCCATTCGCCTCGATCGCTTCGCCAATCGCATCGAGGCTTTCTTCACGCGCACTGTCGAGAAACCCGCACGTATTCACGAGCACAAGGTCGGCCCCGCCATAGTCGGGGCTGATCTGGTAACCTTCGGCCCGCAGGCGCGTCACAATGCGTTCGGAGTCCACTAGCGCCTTCGGGCAACCGAGTGAAACGATACCGACTTTCGGGGCAGGACTGGCGACCATGATGGCTTTCGAAACGGGAGTAAAAGTGGTCGGAGCGATAGGATTCGAACCTACGACCCCTCGCCCCCCAGGCGAGTGCGCTACCGGGCTGCGCCACGCTCCGACTGGGCGGCTTATAGGCTATTGGCGCTGGCGATTGCAAACGGGTTCTGCCGAATGTCGACGGGGTCAAGCTGCGGCGCGGCTCCGCACAGCGTCCAGCCGGGACTTGATGTCCGCCATTTCTTCGAGCATCGCAGCAAGACGCTCGCGCCCTTCAAGGGCTGGCGTGCCTTCCTCTTTAGCATCGAACGCTGCACGAACAGTCTCCTGAAGGGCCTTGGCCGGGCTCGGCTTGGCGTCATCAGCAGAAGCAGCGAGCCGGATATCGCCCGCGAGCACAGCCTCGATCCCCTGATCCTCCAGAAGTGTGCGGGCTCCTTTAAGGGTCATGCCCTGTGTGTGGACAAGCTCTTGGATCGCCCGAAGCGCTTCAAGATCTTCCGGCTTGAAGAAGCGGCGGCCGTCACGACGCTTGAGCGGTTTGATGTGGGCGGGAAACTTGGTTTCCCAATATCGGATCACATGAGTTTGCACACCAAGTTCTGAAGCCGCTTCGCCGATCGAACGGAATGCATCGGCGGATTTATCAGTCTTCAGTTTGGCTAAGGCCATGTGAGTCCTCTTTCAGATCAGGTATCGACCATGCTCTTCAGCATCGGCGAAGGGCGGAAGGTCACGACGCGGCGCGCGCTGATCTCCGCCTTGGTCTTGGTTTTGGGATTACGCCCTTCCCGGGCGGACTTCTCGCGGACCACGAAATTTCCAAAGCGCGACAGCTTTACCGTACCGCCTGTCTCCAGCGCCTCCCCGATCAGTTCAAGCGTCCGGTCCAGTAGTTCTGCTGACTCCTGACGGGTGCAGCCAATTTCACGAACAAGTGCGTCGGTGACGTCTGCGCGGGTAAGCGTCAGATTGGTTTTGCCGGTATCTGTCATGACCGTGCTCCGCATGAGTTAACTGATATGGGGTAAATCTTAATCAAATCTGTAGGTTGCGAAACCGGGTCGGGAAAAAATCTAGTACCTGAAAAGGCTTGCGCCCCAGGAAAACCCGCCACCCATGGCTTCGCTCAGGATCAGGTCACCGGACTTGATCCGCCCATCCTGCACCGCTGTCCACAATGCCAACGGGATGGACGCGGCCGACGTGTTCCCGTGCAGGGCCACTGTGGACACGACTTTTGCTTCATCAATCTTCAGCTTCTTCGCCACGCCATCAAGGATACGCTGATTGGCCTGATGCGGAACGAACCAGTCGATATCGTCCGCGGAATAGCCGGTCTCCTCCAGCACCGCCCTAACGGCGCTGGAGATATTCGTGACCGCATGCTTGAAAACTTGATTACCGATCATGCGGACCTGCCCCACCGTTCCGGTTGAGGAAACCCCGCCATCCACATGCAGCAGATCGGACTTGCGGCCGTCAGTGCGCACATGATGAGCAATCAAACCGCGCTCACCCGCCTCGGCAGCGTCAATCGCCCGCATGACAACCGCGCCGCCGCCATCTCCGAACAGAACGCACGTACCCCGGTCAGACCAGTCGAGAATTCGCGTGAACGTCTCCGCTCCGATAACTATCGCAGTCTTGAACAGGCCCTGCTTCATCATCGAGTCGGCCGTCGCCAGTGCAAACAGGAAACCGGAGCAAACCGCCTGAACGTCAAACGCTGCGCCGCCTTCCATTCCAAGCTTCGCCTGTACTGCCGTGGCGGTTGCTGGAAACGTCTGGTCCGGCGTGGTCGTTGCCAGCACGATAAGATCCACCTCGGACACATCGATACCAGCATGATCGAGCGCAGCTTTTGCGGCTGCTGTCGCGATGTCTGAGGTCAGTTCATCGTCAGCCGCGATATGGCGCTCGCGAATGCCCGTGCGCTCCCGAATCCACTCATCCGAGGTGTCGACCATTCCCGCCAGTTCGGCATTGGTCATGACGCGCTCTGGCAGGTACCCGCCAACGCCTTCGATTACACAACGCAACTCGCTCATGCGGCCGTTTCCGATTCTGTGTCCTTGGGAGCTTTAGCAATCCGCGCCAGATTCGCCGCAACTTCTTCCTGATAGTGGCTCTCGCCTAGGTCAGCCGCGAGCGCCAGCGCAGTTGCAAAGCCTTCAGCATCCGTGCCGCCATGGCTCTTCACCACCAAGCCATTCAGGCCAAGCAATACGCCGCCATTCACGCGGCTCGGATCCATCCGCGCCTTCAGTGATTTCAGCCCATTCGACGCAATTAGCGCACCCGCTTTTGCCATGGTCCCAGACGTCAGCGCCTCGCGCAGATACGATCCGAGCAGCCGCGCTGTGCCTTCAGCGGTTTTCAACGCGACATTTCCAGTAAACCCATCGGTCACCACCACGTCGGCGACCCCGCCAGCGATGTCATTGCCCTCGACATAACCGATATAGTCGAAATCGAGCCCACTATTGCGAATGAGATCGGCCGCCTGACGAATCTCATCATGCCCCTTCATCTCCTCGGTGCCGATGTTCAGCAAGCCAATCTTTGGTTTCTCGCTGCCCGTTACGGCACGCGAGTACGCCTCGCCCATGATTGCGAAGGTCAGTAATTGCTGGGCGTCAGCCTCCAGATTCGCGCCGACATCCAGCACGATCGCACGCCCGGTCACAGTCGGCCAGATCGCGGTCATGGCGGGGCGGTGCACACCGTCCATCTTGCGCAGGACAAGCATTGAGATCGCCATGAGCGCGCCGGTGTTCCCTGCAGACACCGCCGCGGTAGCTTCACCGGCTTTTACCGACTCAATGGCGTTCCACATACTCGTGCCGCGCGCCCGTCGCAGCGCCTGGGATGGCTTGTCGGAGGATTTCACCACCGCATCCGCATGGCGCAGCGTCGTTCGCTTCGCCAGCGCAGGCTCACGAGACAGAAACGGAGCCAGTTCGTCTTCGCGGCCATGCAGAAGGAAATCGACACCGCTGCGCCGGGCACAGAAAAGCTTCAGGCCTTCCAGCACCACGTCAGGGGCAGAATCCCCTCCCATTGCGTCGATGGATAGAGTCATGACCGGGTCCGTTGCGAATGCTTCCCGAATTGGCGGCAACCTAGAGACGCCATTCTGTAAAGGCAACGCCGCTAACCTGCATCTCAGCCCTGCAAATCGGCCCAGTCGAAGCCGCCCGACATAAGCAACTCGACGCTTTGGGCTGCCAATCGCCTGTCATGATCGACGATCAGAGCCGACAATCCGGCAGGATCGGCACCGGCAATATCATTGCGGATCACAACATCCTGAACCTGATTTAAGCTCTCATCCGCGTCCAGCGCCTCATCTAGCGCCCGTGCAAGACCGAAGAATTGCTCTCCCAACCCCCTGATTTTCCTCGCAATAGACGAATCACTCACGCCCTCTTCGCGGAGCGCATAATCGAAGCCATCGAACACTCTGCGATACAGGGCGTCCGCCATGGCACGCCCATCATCACCACCCCGGCGCAGCTGCCTCAGCGCGATGGCCGTATGTATTGTCACCATAGCAAACCGGCCATCGAAAGTGTCTTCCGCCAGTCCATGCTGATAAATCGCGGGCGACAGCGCAGCAGACATGACACTTTCGTAAGCCGACGAGATCTCGGCATCTTTCTTTGCGAAAAGACTTTTCAGGGCGTTCAACAATGCACGGCGCTCCTTGCCAAACCAGCGGTGCTGGCGTTACGTCCGAGCTAATTAGCAGGAGCTTCTCCATGACGCGATGCGCGTTTGTTATCGCAGCGGTTCTTTTGGCCGCCACGGCATGTTCTCCAAGCCGGGATTTTCACGGTTATGTGGTCGATGAAGCTATTCCAGCTGACGTCGAACCAGGCGTCGCGACGCGCTCAAGCGTGCTCGCCGATCTCGGCTCTCCGTCCACAAAAAGCGCATTCGACGACAATACCTGGATTTACATGTCCACGACGCGCGAGCGCTTCGCCTACTTCAATCCGAGGGTCGCAGAGCGCTCAGTCGTCGCCATTCGATTCGATGATGAAGACGTGGTCGATGAAGTGCTGACCTATGATCAGGATGATGGCCGGGTAATTTCCTATGCCGCACGCGAAACCGCAACGCGCGGCCGTGAGCTTGGCCTGCTTGAACAGCTTTTTGGCACGGTCGGACAGGTGGTTCTCCCGCCAACGGATGAACGCACGCCGGGCAACCCCACCGGTCGCCAATAGACGGTCGATTGAAGCAAGGCCTTCGCCACAGCGCGCTCGACGCCTAGTATCAGCTTCGTGCTCAGACCGGATTTGCTTTTACGCCCGACCCCGCAGGGCCTCTATTGCCCGCCGGGTGACTTTTACATCGACCCCGTGCGCGGAGCTGTCGATCGCGCAGTCGTAACGCATGGCCATGCAGACCATGCCCGCGCCGGCCACGGAGCAGTGCTCGCCACCCCGGAAACACTCGCCATTATGGCCAGCCGTTATGGCGAATCGTTCACCGCCTCTCGCCAGCCGCTTGAGTTCGGCGAGACGGTTGAGATCAACGGCGTCACTGTTTGGATGTCGCCGGCGGGACATGTCCTCGGCTCGGCCCAGGTCGTCGTCGATTACAAGGGCCTCCGTATGGTTTGCACCGGCGATTTCAAACGCCGTCAGGATCCCACCTGCAGAGCGTTTGAGCCGGTTGAAGGCACCCACGTTTTCATCTCGGAAGCAACATTTGGACTGCCCGTCTTCCGTCACCCGGACGATCGGGGCGAAATCACGAAGCTATTGAAAAGTGTGGCGACCTTTCCAGATCGAACACACCTTGTTGGCGTTTATGCGCTCGGCAAGGCGCAGCGTGTAATCAAGCTGATCCGCGAGGCGGGTTACGAAAAGCCACTTTTCATTCACGGAGCCCTCGAAAAACTATGCAAGCTCTACGAAGCTCATGATGTCGATCTCGGCCCGCTTGAGCCTGCGACACTGGACAAAGGTCAGCGCGGGGAGTCGGACAAGTTCCGTGGAGAGATCGTTCTTGGTCCACCCTCTGCCTTCGCGGACAAGTGGGGTCGGCGCTTTCCCGATCCTGTGCCAGCCTTCGCATCTGGCTGGATGAGCGTGCGCCAGCGTGCAAAACAGCGCGGTGTCGAGCTGCCCCTGATCCTGTCAGATCATGCCGACTGGGACGAATTGACCGATACAATCCGCGAGGTGAACCCTGAAGAACTGTGGGTGACCCATGGGCGCGAAGATGCGCTTGTGCGCTGGGCAGAGTTGGAAGGACGCAAATCGAGGCCCCTGCGTCTCGTTGGATACGAAGATGAGAACGATTGACCCTCGCCCTGCCCGCTCGGCTCAGTTACTGTAAGTTTATGGGAGAGTGCCCATGAAATCGGTTGCCGCTACAGCATTGACGCTATGCCTTCTGGCTGTCCCGGCCTGCGATGCTGTGCGTATGCCCGGCGCAGGAGAGGACGCCGCCCCTCAAACCGTGACCGAAGCGACCGATCCCGTCGAGACTGGAGATAACCCGGTTCTTGATAAGGAAGCGGCCGCCGAAGGAACAGTTGTCGCCGAGAGCGGCCCGCCTGAAACACCGGTTACTACCGCGAGCGCGCCGGGCACACCCCAGTCGCTTCCGGAGATCAATGCACGGATTTGCGGGACCGTGCCAGACGGGACGCTGACGCCCACCGTCGCGGCACGGGCCGGTGTGACCGTGATCCAGCCGCCGGCATTTGGAACAGCAACCGTGAACGGCTTGGCCGGAACGCTTGCCAACTTTCCGGGCATTGTGAAGCTGGAGCCCCGCTCGATCGAAGATGGCGGCGGCATCACGAGCGGTCATTGCGGGGCGACACGGATTTCCAGAAACTGGTTCGTGACGGCGGCGCACTGCGTGGACGACACATTCGACGAGCTTCGCCTGATCACCGGATCCGAAACACTATCCAGCCCGTTGGCGCAGACCGTCTCGGCCGACGTCGCCATCTGTCATGGCGGCTATGGTGGCCTGAGCGGCGGTTACGCCAATGACATCGCCCTGCTGAAGGTCAACGATCTCGCCCTTGAAAACATGGCCGATGTTCCGATCGCCCGCTTTGGAACAACAGCCCGTCCCTTGAACCCGGCGACCTACATTGACGTCGAAATGGCCGGCTGGGGCCTCACCGGCTACGAACAAGGTCTGTCCAACGAACTCCTCGCCGCAACGCTGACACTGACAAACGCCGGACCGGCCACCATTGGAGTTGTCAGTCGCGACGGTGCTGGGCCTTGCGTGGGAGACAGTGGCGGCCCGCTTTACGTCACCGAGGATGATGGGACGAAGACCGTGGTCGGTGTCCTGTCGATCGTCGGGCAGAACGAGCAAACAGGCGAGTATTGCACAGGCGACTATGCCGGAAGCTACATCAACCTTCAGGGCTATGCTGACTGGATCGCACGTGTCGAAACGACGTGCGCGAGCACCGACCTTTGCCAATAGGCCAATCATATGAGACCCGTCGATCCGTCTATCCCGCTTCCCGCTCATCCAACAGATACACACTTTCCGACCGAGGAATGGTCCGGCGGATCCTTCGCTCCGAACGTAGACAGTTCCCGCCTGACGGCCCTCCTCGACAAGGCCTTCGCGAAAGCGCCGCCCGAAGAGCTGGGCGAGACCCACGCCTTCCTCGCTGTCCAGAATGGCCGCATCGTCACCGAACGTTACTGGCAAGACGCGGGGCCAGCCGACACCTGGCCCTCATGGTCCGTCGCCAAGAGCATCACGCATGCGCTGATCGGCATTCTCGTTAAAGACGGTCTGATTGATATCCACGCGCCAGCCAACGTGCCAGAATGGCAAGCCGATGATGACGCCCGCAAGGCAATCACGCTCGACCAGCTCCTTCGCATGTCGAGCGGGCTCGAATTCGCCGAAGATTATGTCGACGCTGGCGTATCGCACGTTATCGAGATGCTATTCGGCTCCGGCAATCAGGACGTCGCCGCATATGCGGCGAACTTCCCGCTCGCACACGCACCAGACAGCATGTGGAGCTATTCCAGCGGGACGACCAACATTGTTGCGAGGTGCGCCGCACGCGCCATCGGCAGGACCGGCGCAGACTTCGAAGCCTTTATGCGCGAGCGCCTGTTTGAGCCTTTGGGAATGAAGAGCCCGATCCCGAAATTCGATCCGGCCGGCACCTTCATTGGATCGTCCTTTTGCTTCTGCACCGCGCGGGACTTTGCGCGGTTCGGTCTGCTCTATCTGCGCGATGGTGTCTGGGAGGGTCAGCGTATTCTTCCGGAAGGTTGGGTCGACTATGCACGAACACCGACGCCCGTTCCGGAAGATGAAGAACAAGCCTATGGCGCGCACTGGTGGCTTGGCATGTGCGGCGCGGACACGTTCTCGGCAAACGGATACAGAGGCCAGTTCATCATCCTCGCCCCGGCACTCGACCTTATTGTCGTACGACACGGAAACTCCGACGAAGAGAGCGGCCAGGGCGAGAATGCCCGCGCCTGGCTCTCAGATGTCATTTCCTGCTTTCGCGGCTAGACGCCGATTTCCAGCATTTTCTTGTAGGCTGGCCGCGCCTGAACCCTCTCAAGCCAGGCCTGTGTGGCCGGCGGCAGTGCGCCCGCGCGAAGCGCAGTGTTCTGGATCTGGAAGCCCATCAGGCAATCGGCTGCTGTAAAGCTGTCACCCGCAAAGTAATCATGCTTTGCCAGATGCGCTTCGATATGCGCCGCTGCTTTCGCCGCTTCAGCTGCCATCGCGTGGGCCAGTGGAATATCGGTAAGTTCAGACCGCAGAAGGTAAAATCCGAACAATCCCGGCAGGAACGGCGCGCCTTCAGCAGAATGCACCCACTCAAGGTAGCGCGGGAAGTCGGGACTGTCCGAACGGGGGTGAAGCTTGTGATCCGGGTCATGCTTGGCCAGCAGGTATTCCGCAATAGCACCCGTCTCAGCGATAACGACATCGTCATCTTCCAGCAGAGGCGACTTGCCCATCGGATGAATGTCGAGAAGCTCAGGCGGCGCGAGGTTCGTCTCGGGATGGCGCTGATAATGCACGATCTCGCAATCGATGCCCATTTCCTCGACGAGCCAGACCAGCCGCTGCGAACGCGATGCGTTCAGGTGATGAAGTTTAAGCGCCATGTCAGGCTCCCTGCTTGTTTTTGACGATTTTGAATGAAGCATTGGCGCGCGCAACAGGCTCCCCATCAGCGCGGACGAGACAACTCGCAAAGCAGAGCGAGCCTCCCGTTTTCACAAAATATGTGTCGGTCGCCAGCCACGCCCCAAGCGAAGCTGATCCAATGTAGTCTGTGTTCAAGGTGACAGTGACGAGCCCGCCAATATCATCCCGCCCCTCGCTCCGGAGTGCGGTCACGCAGGACAGGCCCATCGCATTGTCTGCCAGTGAGGCAATCAGGCCGCCATGCACCAGCCCGCGAGAGTTACAGTGTGGCTCGCCGAGCCAGACCCCAATTGAAACCTGGCGCTCCGTTGTCTGCGAAAACAGAGGCTCCCAAGGGTCGGTGAACTTCGATGTGCGAAAATGTCGATCATAGCCTTCGGGCGGCGCGCGGTCTGTCATCGCCCGTGTTTGGGCCTATGTTCCCACCGATGCAAGCCTTCGCAGACCTCCTCGACCGACTGATCCTGACGCCGTCACGCAACGCCAAGATCGAGCTGATGGTCACGTATTTTCGGGAAACGCCCGACCCAGACCGCGGTTGGGCGGTCGCCGCAATCACGCGCGATCTCGACATTCCAAGCGTCAAGGCCGGCATGATCCGAGGCCTTGTCGAAGACCGGATGGACCATGTCCTGTTCGGGCTATCTTACGATTATGTCGGGGACCTGGCCGAAACCGTCAGCCTCGTCTGGCCTGAGAGGCGCGGGGCCAATCGCTCGCCCGGCCTCAGCGAAATCGTCGAGCAACTGCTGGAAGCCAGCCGCGCCGAAGGCCCTCGCCTCGTCGAACAATGGCTGGACGCGCTCGACGCCAAAGGCCGCTGGGCACTGTTGAAACTCGTGACCGGCGGCCTTCGCATTGGTGTCTCATCGCGCCTCACCAAAGTCGCCCTCGCCCAGTTCGGAGATGTCGACATCACCGAAATCGAGGAAATCTGGCACGGCCTCGAAGCGCCCTATGAAAGCCTCTTCGCCTGGCTGGAAGGCCACGCGGACAAGCCGAAACCGGATCTCGCAGCCCCCTTCCGACCGGTCATGTTGGCTCACCCTCTGATCCCGAAGGCGGATCGGGATAATCCGGACGCTATCGACCCGTCCCTGATCACGGCGGACACATTCGCCGCTGAATGGAAGTATGACGGCATCCGCGTACAGGCCGCCGCCGAGGGCGATGCCCGCCGCATATACACACGCACAGGCGATGATATTAGCCACACTTTCCCGGACGTTCTCGCCGCAATGGACTTCGACGCAGCAATCGACGGAGAATTGCTGGTACGACGGGCCGATGGCTCCGTCGCACCCTTCAACGATCTTCAGCAACGCCTGAACCGCAAGACCGTTACGAAGAAGCAGATGGACGCGCGCCCGGCTTTCATTCGCGCCTATGACATCCTCCACCTCGGCGAGGAAAATCTCCGTTTGCTGCCCTTCATGGAGAGACGCCAACGGCTGGAACGGTTCATCGCCAGTCTAGACACCGATCGCTTCGACCTATCTCCCCTTGTCGAGGTAACCTCGCTCGACGCGCTGGAACTTGCGCGCAACAATCCACCCGCCCCGGAAATCGAGGGACTCATGCTGAAGCGCTGGGACTCGATCTACGAGGCTGGCCGCCCGAAAGGGCCATGGTTCAAGTGGAAGCGTGATCCGTTCCTGATTGATGCTGTGCTGATGTATGCCCAGCGCGGACATGGCCGACGGTCGAGCTACTACTCCGATTACACATTTGGCGTCTGGCGGGATGGCGAGGAAGACGTGGAGCTGACCCCGGTCGGCAAAGCCTATTTCGGCTTCACCGACGATGAGCTGAAACAGATCGATAAATATGTCCGCGACAATACCGTCGACAGATTCGGCCCGG
Source organism: Hyphomonadaceae bacterium (assembly GCA_028285145.1). Lineage (GTDB taxonomy): Bacteria > Pseudomonadota > Alphaproteobacteria > Caulobacterales > Hyphomonadaceae > JANQQC01. Next base: position 65,855 of record JANQQC010000013.1, on the reverse strand, counting down.
TGCGCGCCGTCGAAGCCAGCCCGGATCAGGGCCTTGTCTTCGAAGTTGCTTTTGAAGGCCTTCAGCGATCCCCCCGTCACAAATCCGGTGTCGCCATGCGTTTTCCACGCATTAATCGTATCCGTTGGGACAAACCCGCCGCCGAAGCAGACCGAATTGAAGCGCTGGAAGCCCTGCTCCCGACGGAGTGAACCGTGCTTGCGCTCGCGCTAAAGCCGTCTAAGTCCCTGCTCATGATCAGATACGCGCTCATCGTAGCGGCCATTGGCCAGTTTCTTGTTCCGGCCCTGCCGAACCTGATCGGTTTGGGGACCCCTATCGGCGATGCCGCCCGTGCCGATTATGGCGGCTTCCCCCCCGAACAGCCGGCGGGCATCGCCTTCGCGATCTGGGGCGTGATTTTCAGCTTCTACGCTGCCTTCGCCCTCGCCGCGCTCCTCGGCACCAACGAAACGCTCCGGCGCGTCGGGGCTCCGCTTGCAGCCGCCGGCCTCTTCAACATGCTCTGGATGTTCAGCGCGCAAACAATCAACCTGCAGCTCCTCAATTTCGCGCTGCTCTTTCCCATCGCCTATTTCGCGTTTCGCGCCGCAAACGCTTTTGAGAGCGTGCGCGGCATGGGCGGTACGCCTGTCAAACTGATCGCAGACGCGGCGACAGGGCTGCTCTCTGGCTGGATCACCGTCGCGCTTGCGATCTCAGTCCCACTGACCATTCGCACGCTCACAGGGCTCGGTGCATCCGATTATCCTTGGCAGATGCTGTTCCTTACTCTGGCGACAGCAGCCTTCGGTGCCTGGGTTTTCACCACCTACGTCAGCCGCAGCCTCTGGTATTTCGGTGCCCTTGGCTGGGGCGTCGCCTGTATCGCGATCAACAACTGGTTCACCACCGGGATGCACCCGCTGGCGGTGACGGCAGCTGGCGCAGCGATCCTGATCCTGCGCTGGAGGCTGACGCGCGACACGAACTCGGTTAAGGCCTCGCCATTATGGACCTGATCACCGCGCTGAACATCGACACGTCGACCTGGCCAGTTTGGCTCGTCGACAATTTCGAGCTCGCCACACGAGCCGTCCTCATTCTCCTTTCTGTTTTCGTCGTCTGGATCGCCGGCTGGCTTGCTAAGCGTGCCATGTGCGCGATCGGCCAGAGACGGCTGCACAGTGACGAGGAGTTCGAAGGCTCTGCGTGGGACATAGGCTCGTCCATAGCGCGCTTTGGCGTCATCCTTCTTCTTGCGCCGCTACCGCTCCAGATTGCCGGGTTCGATGCCTTCGCCTTTGTGAGAGCGCGCGCAGGCGCTGTCTTCGCTGCGGCGTTGACGCTTCTCGTCGCCATTGTCTTTGCGACATGGCTGGCCCGCTCCATCCGAAGGTTCGGCGACAAGGCGCAGAGGCGCTCCGGAGCGGGTGACACGCTGTTCGCCTTCATGTCCTCGCTACTGAAGTACATCATTTTTGCCATCGCGCTTGTCCTCGCGCTGACACAGCTCGGCATGGAGACGACCTCCCTTGTGGCGCTGCTGGGTGCGGCAGGCCTGGCCATTGGTCTCGCCCTGCAGGACACACTGAAAGCTGTCGCAGCCGGTGTGATGCTCGCCATCTTCCGGCCTTTCCGAATTGGCGATTGGGTCGAGATTTCGGGTCTTGAAGGCGAAGTGGCCGACATCACACCCTTCCAGACGTCCATCAAGCAAATCGATAACAAGGTCGTCTTCATCACCAATGACCGTGTCTGGGGTGAGCCACTGATCAACTACACCCGGCAGACACGCCGCCGCCTCGATCTCTATTTTGATATCTCTTACGACGATGACATGACCAAGGCGCTCAAGATCGTTCATGAGACCGCCAACAATCACGGGCGTGTTCTCGCCAAGGATGAGACATGGACATCGATCCACGCGCTTGGAGACTTCTCGGTGAAGATTCGCTTGCGCGCATGGGTACCCACACGCGAGTTCGTGCCGATCCGCGGCGACATCACCAAAGCTGTCAAAGAGGCCTTTGACGGAGCGGGAATCACGATCCCATACCCGCACCAGGTCGAAATTCAGTATCAGGGCCAATCCAAGAAGCTGACACCGATGCCGGAACAGACGCAGGAAACACCAGTGCTGGGAGACGCCTCCGATGAATGACACCTTCAACGCCGAAGCGCTTTGGGAAACCTATGGCCCGTCTATTCTCAGCTTTGGAGCCAAGGCCGTCGGTGCACTTATCGTTCTCATCGTCGGCCTCCGGGTCGCATCATGGCTGGGCAACCTCGTCCGCACGCAGGCCCTGAAACGCGAGGACATCGACGACACGCTCGGCAACTTTTTCGGGTCCATTGTCCGTTGGGCGATGACGGCCGCAGTCTTCATCACGGTCCTTCAGGTGTTCGGTGTTCCGGCGACCAGCTTTGCGGCCGTGCTTGGCGCGCTGACGCTCGCCATCGGCCTGTCCATGCAAGGCGCACTGGGGAATATCGCCTCGGGCGTCATGATCATGATCTTCAGGCCCTACAAGCTTGGTGACTTCGTGGAGATCGCCGGTGAGTCCGGCACGATCAAGGACATCAATCTCTTCCAGACAGTCATGGCGACGCCGGACAATGTGAAAGTCATGGTACCCAACAGCCAGGCCATTGATGGCGTGATTTCCAACTATTCCGGGTATGACCGCCGGCGCGTCGATGTGACTTTCGGTATCGACTATGACGACGACATGGACAAGGCCATCGACATCATCAAACGCGTCATCGCCACCGATGACCGTATCCTGAAAGACCCCGAACCCTTCGTCAAAGTGGTCAATCTGGGAGACAGCTCGGTCGATATCGCATCCCGTAGCTGGGTGCGATCCGAAGACTACTGGGATGTAAAATTCCACATCACCAAGACCGTGAAAACAGCCTTTGATCGCGAAGGCATCTCGATCCCCTATCCGCATCAGGTCGAGATTCAGAAAACAGCCGCCAACGACTGATCATCGCGCTATAGTCGCCGACAATGAGCGACAATGCAGAAGACCCAGTTGTAGACGTCGTCGAGCCGGACGAAGCGCCCGCGCGCAAACCACGTCGCCTTTGGCCGTTCAGCAAGGAGAAGCCGCCGCCGCGCCCAGTCCTCATCCGGCTGTTCGGAATTTCAATCTGGGGCGCGATAAAACTCGCCGTCATCTGCGTGGTTGTTGGGTTCTTCGTAATGGCAGCCGAGTTCGATCCGGCCGGCACCGATGTAAATGTCGGCTCGGCGATCTACAACGCCGCGCGTTCAGCCATCGAGGCCGCCGGATGGACCGTGCGCAATTTCTGGAAGCCGGCGCTGGCTGGAGCCACGCTCGTCCTGCCCATCTGGGTTCTGTGGCGGCTGGCTACCCTGCCGTTTCGACGATGAGATCGGCGGGCGTCCAGACCTGCGTCTGGCAGATCGGTCCGATACAACCCTTCACCTGAAGGTCTCCGTTTTCCAGCCGCTTGATGCGTGAGCCGTAGGTCTTCCCACTCTCGGGATCGTAGATCGTGCCGCCACGCCAGTCTCTCCGCTTCTTCTCGAAGTCCGCCAGCATGGTTAGGCCAATCACCGGCTGGCCACGCAAGTCAGGGTCGGAATTGTTTCGGTCAACGGCAGTCGCCGGAGTCAACCCCGGCTCCAAAGCATCTGGATCGAGCCAGACAACATCCCCACACGGTGTACCATCACCACAATCGCTGATTTCGACCTTCGCAGTCGTCGCTTCGGTCAGCCACACGCCGTAAACATCATGCGGGTCAGCCATGGCTGCACCGGTCAAAACCACTCCGCCAAGTGCCAGCCCAGTAAAACGTTTCATTGCGTGTCTCCTCACATCATCGGCATATGTCATACCAGCTAACATGAATGGGAGACGAATGATGGATGTTTCACAACTGATGTTCCGGGACGGCCTGATGAAGGATGAGCGCATCCTCGTTACGGGCGGTGGAACAGGTCTTGGTAAGGAAATGGCGGAAGGCTTTCTCAAGCTCGGTGCGGAAGTTCACATTTGTGGCCGGCGCGGTGGTGTGTGCGAAGAGACCGCAGCTGAACTCATGGAGAAGCATGGCGGCAAAGTCGTTCCGCATGCCTGTGACATCCGTGTCGCCGAAGCCATCTCCGACATGAATGACGAAATCTGGAGCAAGCATGGTGCGCTGACAGGCCTGGTCAACAACGCCGCCGGCAACTTCATCTCCCGTACAGAGGATCTATCCGTCCGAGGTTTCGACGCCATCGCCAACATCGTGTTCCGTGGCACGTTCTACATGACGCACGATATCGGCACGCGCTGGATTCAGGGAAAGACCAAGGGTTCGGTCGTTTCGATCCTAACAACGTGGATCTGGAATGGCGGCCCGTTTGTTGTCCCGTCGGCGATGTCGAAGGCCGGCGTGAACGTTATGATGCAGTCGCTCGCTGTCGAATGGGCGCGCTACGGTTTGCGCTTCAACTCCATTGCGCCCGGGCCGTTCCCAACTGAGGGTATGTCGAAGCGGCTGGCACCGGATGCTGACGGCGCGCAACGCATGGATTCCGGCGGCGGCAACCCGATGGGCCGTGTCGGCGAGATGCATGAGTTGGTGAACCTTGCCGCTTTCCTGCTCGCACCGGGCGCGGAATATGTGAACGGTCAGACCATCGCCATCGACGGAGCGATGTACAACGCCTCCGGCGGAAACTTCTCGATGCTAACCAATTGGGGCGATGAGCAATGGGAAGCCGCCAAGCAGGCGATCATGGCCACCAACGAAAAAGACAAAGCCAAGCGCACCGTCTAACTTGGCCTTGATTTCCTGAACACTTACGGGCGATTCCGCCGCCCACATTCAATGAGCGCGGCAAGCCTGCGGGTCAGGTGAACGCCTATTACGCCGCAGAGACCGCGGCCAATCTTCGCGCAACGCTGAACTAACGCGCTCTTGCGCCGTTAAAGGCCTTCGGTGACACTCCTTCATAAAAAGATGGGAGGTCACAATGGGATTCGAAAGAGCGATGATGCTCGGCGGAGCGGCGCTGCTGCTCGCGGCATGCGGAGAAAGCGGCGAGGTGCCGGCGAGTGTCGAGACGGTCGACGCCTCGGACGCTGTGCAGATCGCCGCTGAAGGCGATTTTGCGGCGGCGCTTCAAATAGCGCTGATCGAAGCGGAGCCCGGCGCGACGATTGAAATGCCGGAAGGCGTGTTCAACCTGACGGACGGCCTCTCCCTTGATGTAGACGGCGTCCACCTTAAAGGTGCCGGTCAGGAGAAGACGATCCTCAACTTCGCCGGGCAGACCGGTGCCGGTGAAGGCCTGCTCGTCACCTCCGACGATGTCGTCCTGTCAGACTTCGCCGTGCAGGACACGAAGGGCGACGGCATCAAGTCAAAGGCCGCCGACCGAATCACGTATCGCGACTTGACAGTAGAGTGGACGCGCGGGCCGCATCCCGAAAACGGTGCCTACGCCATCTATCCGGTCGAGTCCGAGCATGTGCTGGTGGAGCGGGTCACCGTGCGCGCTTGCGCCGACGCCGGCATCTATGTCGGCCAGTCCAGCAATATCATCGTCCGAGACTCGCTGGCGGAGTACAACGTTGCCGGCATCGAGATCGAGAACTCCTCAAATGCGGACGTCTACAACAATATCGCCCGCAACAATTCAGGCGGCATTCTCGTCTTTGACCTGCCCGATCTGCCAGTCATGGGCGGCAACTCCACCCGTATCTTCAACAATCAGATCGTCAGCAACAATACGGAGAATTTCGCCCCGCCAGGCGGCATTGTGGCCGACCTTATTCCGGGATCGGGCCTCACCATCATGGCGAACTCGAATGTCCACGTGTTCGAGAACACGTTCGCGGACAACAAGTCCGCTCATGTGACGGTGGCCGCCTATACGCGCCAGACAGAAGACGAGTCCTACTTTCCGCTTCCACGCGACATCGTCCTTCGGGACAACACATATGAAGGCGGCGGCGATGCGCCGGAGCGCGTCATGGGCATGATCGCTGAAGTCGTTGGCACACCGCTCCCGCCAGTGATCTGGGACGGCGTGACGTCATATGACGGCAAAGAGGTCGATGTGAACCTCGTCGTGAACGAGGGCGAAGACGTCGGCTTCCTCAGCCTCGGCGGCGGCAGCTATCCGCTCGATCCTGCGGCGCTGCAACCCAGTATGGACCGCCCCGAGTCTGAACCGGTTGAGGAGCCTGCGCCGATCGTGCTGTCGCAAGACACCGCTTCATGACCAAGCTCGCCGCCGCGCTCTGCCTGATATTGGCGGCATGCGGCGGTGCGCCCACGCCGACCGGTCCGGACGCAGCGGCCATCCTGGCGGACAAACCGGCGGCGACCCTGGCCGAGTACAACCTGTTCGCCGACGCCGCCGCGCGCGAGCCGGTGCCTGGCGTCCTTCCTTACGACCTTATCAATCCACTCTTCTCCGATCACGCCGCCAAGCATCGGCTGGTTCATGTGCCGGACGGGACCAAAGCCTCGTATGCCGAGCCCGGCGTACTCGATTTCCCGGTCGGTTCGGTCCTGATAAAGACATTCGCCTACGCCCCGGACATGCGCGAACCGGCGAAGGACGAGCGCTACCTCGAAACCCGTCTGCTGATCCGCAGGGCTGACGGATGGGTCGCCTATCCTTATGTTTGGAACGAGGCGCAGACCGAGGCTCGCTACGCTCCGATCGGTGCCCGGATCGACATCGCCTCCACCAGCCCGGCGGGCGAGCCGCTCACCTTCACCTACGCCGTACCGAACCGTAACCAGTGCAAAACCTGCCATCAGAAGGACGGCGACCTCCTGCCCATCGGTCCCAAGGCGCGGAATCTCAACCATGTCGGCCCGCACGGCGTGAATCAGATCGCCGACTGGACGGCCCGCGGCCTCCTTGCTGGCGCGCCGGACGCCCCGCCAGCCGCGCCGTCGGTCGCCGACGCCGCCCTGCCCGTCGATGCGCGCGCCCGCGCGTATCTCGACATCAACTGCGCTCACTGCCACCGCGCAGGCGGATCGGCGTCGAATTCCGGCTACTGGGTCGACTGGTATGAGACCAGCCCGGCGCGCCTTGGCATCTCGAAATACCCGACCGCGGCTGGCCGCGGCGGCGGAGACGATATTCACGTGGTCAGCCCGGGCGCGCCCGACGCTTCGATTCTCGCCTACCGCATGGCCTCCACTGAGCCCGGCGTCGCGATGCCGGAACTCGGCCGCGTGCTGGCGCATGACGAAGGCGTCGAACTGATCCGCGCTTGGATCGCGGAGATGGAGCGCCCCGCGCCCTAAAGGTCCGGACGGACAATCACCTTCCCGACCACTTCCCGGTTCTCCAGCATTCGAAGCGCACTCAGCGTCTCCGACAGCGGCACCTCGGCATGCACGCGCGGGCGCGTCTTACCTTCCCGCGCCCAGTCCCAGATCTGCTGGATGTTCTCAGCGCCCTTCTCGGGAAACTGACGGCCATACTCACCGGCCCTGACGCCGACCACGGAGAATCCCTTGATCAAAGGCATGTTCGTCGGCACGTCCGCGATCCGCCCACTGGTGAAGCCGATCACCAGAAGCCGTCCATCAAAGGCGATGCAGCGGACACTCTCGTCAAACACATCACCGCCCACCGGGTCGTAGATCACATCTGCGCCGCGTCCCCCGGTCAGCGCCTTCACACGATCCTTGAAGCCCTGCTCGACGTTCAGCGCATGATCGGCCCCGTAGGCAACAACCTGCTCGAGCTTTTCATCATTGGCCCCGGTCGCAATGACGTGCGCGCCGAGCAACTTGCCAACATCCACGGCCGCCAGACCAACACCACCGCTCGCACCATGTACCAGCAGGGTTTCCCCAGCCTGCAGCCGCCCACGCCGGACGAGGGAGACATAAGCCGTCAGGTAAGCCGCTGGGTAAGCGGCGGCTTCCGCAAAGCTCATATTCTCCGGTTTCTTCTGCAATCCCGCAACTGGCGCGATCGCATACTCAGCGAAGCCACCAAAGCGTGCACCGCCAGCCACTGCATCGCCAATCTCGAAACCCTCGACGCCTTCACCGAGCGCGTCGATCTCACCAGCCATGTCCATGCCCGGCGTAAAGGGCGGCTCCAGCTTCAGTTGATACTTGCCCTGGCAGATTAGAATGTCGGGGAAGTTCACGCTCGTGGCCTTCAGCTGAACACGCACTTCGCCCGGGCCCGGCTCTGGCACAGGTACATCGCGGATCTCAATACCGGAAAGATCGTCGGTGAGCTCGGTACAGACAAACGCTCTCATAGGCGGGAATAGGCCGTCGCGATCATCCCCGCGATTTCGCGGCACGCTGCATCAGCCGCCGGGGAAACAGCCGTAAAGGCGGTAAAACCATGGGCAAGGCTGTCATAGCATTTGTAGATCGTGTTCACGCCGTCGGCGTTGAGGCGCTTGGCGTACTGCGCGCCCTCATCCACCAGAGGGTCAAACCCTGCCGTGATGACGATGGCCGGTGGCAGGCCGCTCAGATCCGCTGTCTGCGCAGGCGACAGCCTTGGATGATCCTTAGCCGTCCCATCGGGAATATAGTGCCCCATGAACCAGTTCATCGTGTCGGTCGAAAGCGGATAGGTCTCCCCATAGGTCGTCTTGGACGGCGTGTCCTCTGAGATATCCACCGCCGGATAGATCATCAGCTGCAGAGACGGGAGCGGTTTGTCCTCACTCTGCATGTCCTGCGAGATGATTGCGACGAAATTGCCGCCCATCGAGTCCCCTCCAATGGCGGCCTGACCGGACGGCGCGCCATGTTTCTCGGCATTCTTCAGCGCCCACTCGTAAGCGTCTTTGCAATCATTGAGACCCGCCGGAAACTTGTGCTCAGGGGCCAGCCGGTAATCGACCGACAGGACGGGGCATTTCACCGTCGAAGCGATGATCGTGCAGAACGCATCGCACGTTTCAAGGTCGCCAATCACGCCGCCGCCGAAATGGTAGAACACCATCATCGGCGCGCCCAAGTCCTGATCCTCAGGCTTGTACAGCCGAACCGGGATCTGATGGCCACCGCTGCCATTGATCGAGAAATTCTCCGCCGAAACGCCGGGCTCTCGCGGAGCCTGAAACATCTCCAGCCCCGCCGCCGAGGCCGCGCGGCCTTCCTGCGCTGTCAGAGACGACATTGGCGGCTGCTTCTTCGCTCCATGCGCAACGAACTGGAAGTACGGGTCCAGCGTCCGCCCGCCAATCACGACCGGTTCCCCGCCTGAAATCTTCACCAGCCAGGATGGCGGCAGCTTCAGAAGGGTCTTCACAATGAAAGACTGCAAACTCATCAAAGTATCCTTGTCTGGAAAACGCCGCGCTACTCGCCCTGCTCGGCCAGTACAGCGCGTACGCCGGCGAGCAGCATCGCCGTGGCAAACTCGGTCGCGCCCTCAACGTCGATCGGTCGGCGTTTCAGCATGTGATCCCCGATCTCGCGCGCAATGCCGACAACGCTCGCGGTCAGGTACTCGGTATCGATCCGCGACTCTTCCCCACGCAAGATCACCAGTTCGAGATCGGATCGAATCTCCTCGAATACGGCCTGCATTTCGGGCGTATCGACACGCACGCCGATCAGCGCGACATGCGGCGCACCATCAGCAATCGCCTCGCAATTCTCCTGATACAGGAACTGGAAGTAGGCTCCGTACCCAACGCGCACATAATCCTCAAAGGACTTCGCCTCCGCACGGACATCCTTAAGGACATCGCGGAACCGGCGTGTTGAGTCCTCGGCAATCGCCTCAAAGACTTCTTCCTTCGACTTGAAGTAATTGTAGAAAGTCCCAGCCGCGAGTTCAGTCTCACGGATAATGTCGCGCACCGTCGTCGCTTCGAATCCGATCCGCGCAAATACGCTGCGGGCCGCATCAAGAATTGCCTGACGATTGGCCGCTTTCGACTTTGCGCGCTTACCTGTTCGCCCGTCCAGCGTTGCTGACTCCGCCATGGGTACTCCTCATCCTGAGCCCCAACTGCTCCGAAAAATGACGCCCCGTCAACTTTTGATTCAGGCAGTCGCCATTTCCTGGTCGAGCTTGTCTCTCGATTTGCGCCGGTAGACGCTCAGACCGACACCCCAGACCACATCCATCAGCAGGATCGCAATCGCACCGCCGATAGGTGATCCATACGCGCCGGCAGTGAACGCTGCCGCAAAGATCGCCAGATGCACGATGACAATGCGGGCGTAAGGCGAAAACATAAGGACGTGCGGATCGGATGTCTGATGCTCTTTCCGGCCGAGAAAGCGCGCGAACAGGACGCCCTCCCAGAAGATGATGGCCGCAAGAAACAGGGGCAGCGCATTGAAGGCCGGATCGAAGAAACTCATAATGAAAATGCCATGCACAGCGCAGAAAACGCCGTAATGCACCGTGAAAAATGGGATCAGAAATAGCACGCCGGGTTTTCTGGCCCCGACACCGGTTGCCGCCATGCGCAGCCAGACAGCCGCTCCGATGACGACGTTCTCGATCCAGTAGAAAACAACCAATTCGTCGATTCCCCAGCCAAAGCCGAAGATCGCGATCAGCGGCAACAGATCAATCGCAAGCCCCAGCACGGCGATAGGGTCGCGATAGGTCCGCGCGAACAGGGATGGATCGAAAAAGCCCCCCATCAATCCCTATCCCGATGCGTCGACGACAAACTCTGGAAACGATAACGGATCATGCGCACGCAGGCCAAAGCTCCGCCTTGGATTGTCGTAGCGCCCCGTCAGTATCTCATAATGCAGGTGCACCGCCGTTGCATTCCCGGAGTCGCCCATAATCCCCAGCGGCTGTCCGAAGCCAATCTGGATGTTCTGCCGGATGCCCGGCCCAAACGCATCAAGATGCGCGTATCGCGTGAAGACGCCGCGCCCGTGATCGATCAGCACATAGTTCCCGTAGCCGCGCGCCTGGGTCACTTCGAGCACGCGCCCGGGCGCTGCGGAGTAGATCGTCCGGTCGCCATCGGTCTTGATATCGAGACCTCTGTGCGGCCGGCCCGCCCTCGGTCCAAAGCCGGACGTCATGCAAGCATCGCTTACGGGTACCGTCGCGATGATGACGCCATCGACGACAACCAGCGGCTTGAAGTCATAGACGCGCCGCGCCGAGTTCGCGGCGGGCAGGTTCGACCCGCCACGCCGATAACAGAGAAACAGCTCCGCATTCGGAAGAAATGGTCCCTGCTGGGATAACGGGCCAGACACTACCGTTCCCGCACCGACGGGGCGGTCGACCGGCGGCGCATACACAACGGGCGCACGCGAGGCGCATGCGGAGACGAAGATCAGCCCTGCCCCCAGCGCCATTGCCTTGAGTGAGTTCATTTAAGCCGTCGCCTTCGCCCGTCTGGCACCACGCGCAATCTCTTTCAGAAGGTCCGCGCAATAGGCATTGAAGTCGACCTGCATCGTGTGCCGGGGACTGTCATAGAAGTGTCCGCTGTGGATCTTCTCATCCTCGACAATCACGCGCTGCATCTCGTCGGACGAAGGCAGGGCATACTCGCCCTTGATCGCCGCCGCGACGAGCTTTGACTGCTGCTCGGCAAAGTTCACAAGCGTCGGCAGCGGTTGGGCTAGCCCGAGGAAGAATGCCGTCTCGTAGCCAGGTTTCACCATGCGCTTGAACAGAGGAAACCGGTTCTCGACAGGTTGCAGCGCCGGCTCGGTAAAGAACGGGAATGTGACATTGTATCCGGTCGCCCAGACAATCGCGTCAATCTCTTCCCGTGTGCCATCGATGAACACGACGCCATCCCCGTCCAGCCGGTCAATCGCACCTTTCGGATTGATGTCGCCGCAGCCCACACGGGTCAGGAACTCACCCGAAACAGAAGGATGTCCATCCAGAGGTTCATGGTCAGGTTTCGGAAGCCCGTAATCCTCCATCATGCCAATGGTCTTCTTGATCTTTGAGCGCGCCAGCGCCCGTCCAAGGCCAGTCGGCATCCAGCTCGGCAGCACCGCCTTGTCAGCAGGCTGACCATCCATGTACTTCGGGAGTACCCAGACACCGCGACGCATCGAGATGAACAGTTTGTCGGCGATCGGGCGCTGGGACAGCTCAGATGAGATATCCATCGCCGAGTTGCCCCCGCCGACGATCATTACCCGCTTGCCGCGAAAATCGTAAGGCTCGAACGGGTCGCGATAGTGGTGGGAATGCACTTGGTACCCATCGAACTCGCCCGGATACTCCGGTGTGCGCGCATCCCAATGATGACCATTGCAGACCAGCAGATAGTCGTACTCGCGCGGCGCGCCATGAGAGAGACGCACCTCCCAACGGCCATCTCTCAGGCGCTTGGCCTGCTCGACTTCGGTGTTGAACGTGATCGTCTCTCGAAGCCCGAAATGGTCCACATAATCATTGAAGTATTGCAGCAGCTGGGCGTGATGCGGGAAATCCGGCCAGTCCTCGGGCACGGGATAGTCCTCAAAGGCAAGCCGCCATTTCGATGTGTCGATGTGCAGGCTGTCATAGCAGGAAGACAGACCATTCGGGTTCTTGAAGTACCAGTTGCCGCCAATATCGTCCGACATTTCAAAGCAGTCATAGGCTATGCCGGCATCTTTCAGCCGCTTCGCCATCGTAAAGCCAGAGCAGCCCGCTCCGATGATACAAGCCTTAACGTCCGATCCGCCTTCAAAGGCCATTTCATACTCCCGCGCGCCGCGCATTTCCCGTAAGCCGTCTCGATGCTATCGACGTTTACGTGAACGTCAATTTAATGAGTCGACAATGACCCTCGATCCCGGAAACCTCGATGACCGCCTGCAAATGATGCGGGACAATATGGCCATGATGACCAAGGCCGTACCTTGGGCGAAAGAGCTTGGCTTTCAGGTCACCCGTATCGAAAAGGGCCGCGTCTGGGGCCTCCAGCCTTATGACGAAAAGCTCGTCGGGAATCCCGACACCGGCGTGATCCACGGCGGCGTGATCACAACCCTTCTGGACAATCTTTCCGGCATGAGCTGCGCAACAGCCATGAAAGACTTCCGCTTCGTGGCCACGCTGGACCTGCGCATCGACTATATGCGCCCTGCCGATAAAGGCCGGGACATTATCGGCGAAGCCGAATGCTACCACATCACCCGCTCGGTCTGTTTCTGCCGCGCCTGGGCCTATCATGAGAGCCGCGACAAGGTGATCGCCACGGCCGCCGGTGCCTTCGCGATCAATAAGCCCCGGCCCACCGATCGCCCGGAGTCCATCGCATGACCATAGATGATACCGCCACGCAGCCAGATCGCGCCGCGCAGGTCGAAGCCTTCCTGAAGCGCACGCCATTCGCGGCGACGCTGGGCATGCAATGCGAAATCCGCGGCGATGAGATGACGGCCATTCTGCCCTTTCAGAAGAAGCTGATCGGTAATTTCACCATTCAGGCGCTGCATGGCGGCGCGATCAGCTCGTTTCTGGAGCTGACCGCCGTCGCGCACGTCTTCCTCGTCTCTGGCCTTGAGCATCCTCCCAAGCCGATCAACGTCACCGTCGACTATCTCCGTCAGGGCCGGGCGCAGGACCTCTACGCCCGCGCAACCGTCAACAAGCTCGGCCGTCGCATGTCCTCCGTTCGGGTGGAAGCCTGGCAGGACGAACGCAGCAAACCCGTCGCCGCCCTGCATGCGCATTTTCTTGTTACGAATGGCGAAAGCTGACCCCTAATCGGGAGAGGTCGTCGCGGCCTTCACCCACTCACGGATGTAATCATGATGGGCGTGCCAGTCCGCCCAAGTCTTCGCGGCCCAGTCCCGGACCGCATCGGCATGTTGCGGCCCTCCTATGAACGGCTCCATATCCGCCACCGTTATCGAAAACGACTGCGGCGGCTCAAGCCAATCCAACGATGCCTTATGCGCGCCAAAGCGCAGCATGACAGCATTCGTTTCCTCTGGCGGGCCTTCCTTTTCCTGCTGAAGCATCAGCCGCGACAAGTGAAGGCCAACTGATTGTATCGCACGGCGGGACCGGTCACCCGGATGCTGGACAGCGTAGGTATCGACACTCAGGCGATGCGTATACATCAGCGCCGCATCACCATACTCAGCCGCCAGCAGCGCGCCATAAATGCGCCAGCAGGCCGGCGAGGATGTCATATACGGATGAACAGGACCGACCTCGATCGGAAAACAGGCCCCGCACCCCGGGCAGAGTTCACGGCAATTGGACATGCCTGCTCAATACGCAGTTTGCGCCCGATCAGGCATCAGGAAAACCTGCCGAGCCAGAGAGGAACGCAGCCGGTCGACGGAGTACCATTTCTCAAGCATCGACTTTTCAAGAAGATCCGGGTTCTTCTCCAGAAACTCATCAAAAGTGTCATGCGGACACGTTTGCACCCGCTCGGCAATCAAACCCATGAAGGCCAGCGTGATCGTCGCGTTGAACTTTTCCGGTGCTCCCGCCTTCTCTGCCATCTCGCGGATGCCGTGCGCGTATTTATAGGCAGCATCCAGAAAGGAATACCGGGAGAGCATTCCGCACGCGACACCGACATGATCGCGATGGCCGAAAGCCGCTGTATCGATTGTCCTCGCTTCAAAAGCGTCGGTGATTGCGCTCAGTTGCGTTGTCATGATCTCTCCTTCGTCTCTTGAAGCTGGTGACTGTCTTCGGCCGTGAGGTCGCAGTCATAGACAGACTTCAATTGCTCGATCTTACGTCGCGTTTCTTCGGAGAAGGCCGGCTTGTTCTCAAAGCCGTGCAGCACCAGGCCTTCGATCAGATCACCCAGAGACAAATCCAGATGCTCCGCCAGTCCCTTGAGCACCTTGAGAAGCCGCTTTTCCAGCCGCACGCCTGTTTGTACGCGTTCAATCGTCCTAGCCATGGTGTTACTTTGGTACCAATGTAACATTTAGTCAACTCTGCAACGATGCAGCAGACCGAATCTTTCGATCCCGTTAGCGAAGGATTCATGTCGCTGGAGGCATTAAACCCATAGGCGGGGCATTGAACGGCGTGATCGACAGGACAGCCAGATGAAATCCCCCTTCCGCTCAATTGATGGAGCAACGCGGCTGCTTGATGCCGTGCTGATCATGATCGCCGCCCTGATCGGCGCGATCGGCGTCTGGTTCATGTTCGACCTGCTTGAATACCCGGCGCTCATACGGCTCGCCGGGGCCATTCTCGGCGCGTTGGTTGCAGCCGCCATCACATGGCTGACCCTGCGCCTCATCTCCATGCTGGGCGGTTAGCGAGCAACGCTCGCCCCGTCCGAAAGATCAGACCGCCGCTTATCCCCGGGGGTTTCATCGAAAGACATTGGCACTCGCGGAGACTTATCCCCCTGCATTCCTGCAGAGGTATGATCTTCTCCATGACGCCCCGCCAGAAATCCGAAATGTTCGCTGCCACGCCGTTCTGGCTGTGGCCAATTCTCTGGTGGAGCCTTCGCCGGCACGAGGCCTGGCTCCAGCGTTTCCGCGCCGAGCATGGCCCGCGCGAAGTGCTGGTCGCCATCACCGCTTTCGGTACTCTGCGTGTCCTGCACATCGGAGACCGGCAGGATCTAGACGACGGCCGTCCACGTATCTCAAAAGCTTGTTTTCTGGCCTTTGCCCGCGCCATGCGGCCACCCATCGTGATCTCGCAGCCCGTGCGGACGTCACGCTGTGCCTTTGCCCGGCGTGCAGATGCTCAGGCCGCTGCGCGCGGCGGGTCTGTCAGCACTTGTTTGCAGCGACCGCTGTCACTTGCACCCGGCTAGCATCACCTTTTTGGAAATCGAACTTCGTGCCGCCCGGTCCAACGGACTTTGCGGACGCATGTGCTGGCATCAGCGTCGCGCGGCGAAGAAGTCTTTCAACAACGCACTTGCCTTGCCCGCCATCCCCGTAACCTCGACGATCTCCGGCCGCCAATGGCAGGTCGGCTGCTCAAAGAAGCGTGCCCCGCTGACAACCGCGCCGCCCTTTTCATCTCGCGCCGCGAAGATCACTCGCGATAGACGTGCAAAACTGATCGCGCCCGCACACATCGCGCACGGCTCAAGCGTCACATAAAGATCGAGCCCGGGCAGACGATAGTTTCCAAGCCGTTCTGCCGCGGCCCGGATCGCGACAATCTCGGCATGGGCGGTCGGATCGTGGGTGCCAATCGGACAATTGCGTCCCTCCGCGACAATGCTGTCGGTCGTCGGGTCCGCAATCACAGCTCCCACGGGCACTTCGCCCGCCTCGGCAGCTTCACGCGCCAGAGCGAACGCACGTTTCATGGCCAACTCGGAATGGCTCAAGCGGTAATGTCCCCGTCGCCATCCAGAAACTCCCGCATCGCCGCCATGGCATTGTCGGTCTTCAGAACATCGTGGAAGGCATGTCGCTCAGCCATCAGTCCTTCGCTGAGCGGACGATCAAACGCCCCTCGAACCAGCGCTTTTGCAGCGGCGATACCTTCAGGTTTCTTCGACTCGAACTCCTCAGCAATCTCCAGCGATCGCTTCAACGCATTCACGGCCAGATCCTGCACGAGCCCAAGCCGATGCGCTTCGCTCGCATCAACAACCGTCCCCCGCAGGATGAAGTCGAGCGCTTCAGCTTCGCCAATCAAACGCGGAAGTCTCTGTGTTCCACCGCCGCCCGGAAAAATCCCGACACGGACTTCCGGAAGTCCGATCTCGTGAACCGAATTCGCCGCAACGCGGATATCGCAGGCCAGAGACAGCTCGAATCCACCGCCCATGCAGACGCCATTAATCGCTGCGATCACGGGTTTCGGCGCTTCAGTACAAGCGTCCAGAAGCGCCACGAAAGGCCCGCTTTCAAAAGCATCCGGTCCAATCGCGCCCGAGGCGACGGCTTCCCCGGCCGCCACGATCTCAGCCACGTCATAATGGCGGACAAACACATCATCAGTGCCGGTCAGAATGATCGCTCTGATGCTGTCATCGGCCGCTGCCTCGGAAACCGCAGCCGCCAGAAGCTCGGCTCCCTCAGCCGTCATGTAATGACGGGGCGGATTCGCATAGCGAATGATCCGCGCGCCACCTTTCGTCTCCGTCTTCACCTCAGCCATCTGGCTCTCCCTATTTCCACTCCCCGATGCTACACCCCGGCGCTGAGATTGCGAGGGGTTCTAAATTGCGCATCGTCGCAGGCGACTTCAAAGGCCGGTCCATCGCTGCGCCGCCCGGTCGGGAAACCCGCCCGACCACGGATCGTGTGCGCGAAGCCCTATTCAACGTCATCACCCATGCAGATTGGGCTCCAGACATTGACGACGCGCGGATCATCGATCTCTTCGCGGGCTCCGGTGCACTGGGCCTGGAGTCGCTCTCACGCGGGGCTGCGTTTTGTCTCTTCGTCGAGACTGATTCCAAGGCACGCGGAGCCATTCGCGACAATGTCGAGGCGCTGTCGCTCTTTGGCAAAACGCGCGTCCATCGCCGCAGCGCCACCGATCTTGGACCAATCCCGTCCGGTCTTGGTGCCCCCTTCGATTTCGCTTTCCTCGATCCGCCCTACGGCAAGGATCTCGCGCCTCTCGCACTGGACAGCCTCGTTCAAGGCGACTGGCTGTCCAGCGAGGCCATCGCGATTGTAGAGACAGGCGACGAGGAAGCGCTTAACGTCGATGGATGGGATTTGCTGGATGAACGCACTTACGGTGGTTCAAAGATACAAATTCTGAAGCGGAGCTGAGGGCACATCATGGACTGGCTGACAGCGACGCCGCCAATACTCGCAATTGTCATCGCAATCGCGACCCGAAATGTCTACTGGGCGCTCGGCCTCGCAATCTGGCTCTCGGAAACACTAATCGTTGGCGGAAATCCGATACTTGGAGCGCTCGCAAGCGTTGACCGCGCCGTCGGCGTTTTCGAAAGCGCTGGGAATGCGCGCGTTTTGATCTTCTGCCTGCTGATCGGCGCGCTCATCGCCTACATGCGAGATTCCGGAGGCGTTCAGGCCGTCGTTCGCGGCCTGATGTCGAGCGGTCTGGCCGGATCGCGCCGCCGCGCTGCTCTTGCGCCAGCGCTTACAGGCACGGCGATCTTCGTGGAAACCAATGCCAGTATCTTCAGCGCCGGCATTTTGGGTCGGCCCCTGTTTGACGCGCATGGCCTCAGCCGCGAGCGCCTTGCCTACATTATCGACTCAACCAGCGCTCCTATCAGCGCCCTAATCCTGCTCAATGGTTGGGGCGCTTTCGCGCTTGGTCTGGTCGAGCCATTTGCTTTCGAGAATGCGTTCGCCGTGGTCGCGGGGACGATTCCCTGGAACATTTACGCCATCCTGACGCTGATCGGCGTCTACCTGACAGCAACAACCGATCGCGTTTTTGGCCCGATGAAATCCGCAGACAGCAAGATCGCAGTCAGCGCTGCGGACCAGCCGGAACCAAGCCGAGCCATCTTCATGTGGCTGCCTTTGGTTGTGATGGTCGCCGCAGCGCTCGGTTTCATGTTCTGGACCGGAAACGGCAACATCACACAGGGCTCCGGATCCCAATCGATCCTCTGGGCCATCTGCCTCGCGCTTGGCGTTGCCTATGGCTTGCTGGCGCTTTTCAAACGGTTCGGACATAAGGAACTTCAGGAACGCGGGTTTGCCGGCATCGGTGAAATGGTGCCAGTTGTGGTGATCCTGTTCATGTCGATGGCGCTCGGGAACAGCCTCGGTGCGCTGGGAACAGGCGACTACATTGCGAGCCTAGCTGCTGCTTTCGTCTCACCCATTATTCTGCCAGCCTTGGTCTTCGCCATTGCCGGGATCACGGCGTTTATGACCGGCACGAGCTGGGGTACGTATGGAATCGTTATTCCCATCGCCATGCCGCTCGCGATCGGGCTCGGCTTGCCACCTTCCCTGATGCTAGCTGCGGTGCTCGGCGGTGGTGTTTTCGGCGACCACTGCTCACCGATTTCCGACACAACAATCATCGCCTCGCTCGCTGCTGGCTGTGATCATATTGAGCATGTCAAAACCCAGCTGCCCTACGCACTGACAGCCGGAGCCCTCACCGTGATCGCCTACATTCTGGCAGGCGCTTTTCTTGCCTGAATTTATTGCCGTTTCAGCTCGTCCGGCTGTTGACGAGCCCATCTGACACACTTATCTCCGCCCGGTCGTTAGCAGTCACCCTTGGTGAGTGCCAAAAGTGGCTGACGACGTAGAAAACACTGTAACTGAACAGGAAAAGAGGGACTCCATGAAATTTCGTCCACTCCACGACCGCGTGCTGGTCCGCCGTATCGAAGAAAGCGGCACCACGGCTGGTGGGATCATCATCCCTGACACCGCCAAAGAAAAGCCGCAGGAAGGCGAAGTCATCGCTGTCGGCAACGGCGCGATCGGCGACGATAATGAGCGCGTCGCGCTCGAAGTCAAAGCCGGCGACCGCATTCTCTTCGGCAAATGGTCCGGCTCTGAAGTCACCGTCGACGGTGAAGAGCTTCTGATCATGAAAGAGAGCGACATTCTCGGCATCGTCGAGAAGTAAGAACGCCTCTCGCAACCGATTAACAGACAGATTGAAGGGTAACCAAAATGGCTGCCAAAGACGTAAAATTCGGCGCGAATGCGCGCGACAAGATGATCAAGGGCGTCGACACGCTCGCGAATGCTGTGAAAGTGACGCTCGGCCCGAAAGGCCGCAACGTCGTTATCGAAAAGTCCTTCGGTGCCCCGCGTACCACAAAGGATGGCGTGACCGTCGCCAAGGAAATCGAACTGGAAGACAAGTTCGAGAATATGGGCGCACAAATGCTGCGCGAAGTGGCTTCCAAGGCCAACGATGTTGCCGGTGACGGCACAACGACTGCAACGGTTCTGGCTCAAGCCATCGTTCGCGAAGGCATGAAGCGCGTTGCCGCAGGCATGAACCCGATGGACCTGAAGCGCGGAATCGACAAGGCAGCAGCTGAAGTCGTCTCCGACCTCGCTCACCACTCTAAGAAGGTGAAGACGAACGAAGAGATCGCCCAGGTGGGCTCCATCTCCGCGAACGGTGATCGCGCCATTGGCGACATGATCGCTCAGGCGATGGAAAAAGTCGGCAATGAAGGCGTCATCACGGTTGAAGAAGCCAAGTCGCTCGACACGGAACTCGACGTTGTCGAGGGCATGCAGTTCGACCGCGGCTACCTCTCGCCATACTTCATCACAAATGCAGACAAGATGATCGCCGAACTCGACGATCCAATGATCCTGCTTCACGAGTCGAAGCTGTCTTCGCTCCAGCCAATGCTTCCAATCCTCGAAAGCGTTGTTCAGAGCCAGAAGCCACTTCTGATCATTGCTGAAGACGTTGACGGCGAAGCGCTCGCAACGCTCGTTGTGAACAAGCTGCGTGGCGGCCTGAAGATCGCTGCTGTGAAAGCCCCCGGTTTCGGCGACCGTCGCAAAGCCATGCTGCAGGACATTGCTGTCCTCACCGGTGGCCAGGTCATCTCTGAGGATCTCGGCATCAAGCTCGAAAACGTGTCGATGGACATGCTCGGCACGGCCAAGCGCGTGAACCTGTCGAAAGACGATACCACTATCGTTGATGGCGCGGGCACGAAGAAGGACATCGAGGCTCGCGTATCGCAGATCCGCAAGCAGATCGAAGACACTTCCTCCGACTATGACCGTGAGAAGCTTCAGGAGCGTCTCGCGAAACTGGCCGGCGGCGTTGCCGTAATCAAGGTTGGCGGTGCGACGGAAGTCGAAGTCAAAGAGAAGAAAGACCGCGTCGATGACGCCCTGAACGCAACCCGTGCGGCTGTGGAAGAAGGCATCATCCCAGGTGGCGGCGTCGCACTTCTCCGTGCAGCTGGCAATATTGACGTCACTGGCGACAATGATGACGAGCAGGCCGGTATCGATATCGTGCGCAAGGCGCTCGAAGCACCGATCCGTCAGATTGCTGAAAACGCCGGCGTCGAAGGTTCGGTTGTCGTCAACACGATCACCAAAGCCAAAGGCAAAGGCTATGGCTTCAATGCTCAGTCTGAAGAGTATGGCGATCTTGTCGAAATGGGCGTGATCGATCCTGCCAAAGTGGTTCGCTCTGCCCTGCAGAACGCAGCCTCTGTTGCTGGTCTCCTCATCACAACGGAAGCCGGTATCGCAGAACTGCCAAAAGAAGACGCACCGGCAATGCCGGGCGGCGGCATGCCTGACATGGGCGGCATGGGCTTCTAAGCCCTACCCCATCTCAAAAACAAAGGGCGGCTCTGTGGAGCCGCCCTTTTTCTTTGTCCGTTTGGAAGAGGTCGAAGCGCTAGACTGGCTCCGACTCTTCGCCCTGTTTCTTCGGAGACTTTTTCGGCTTATCTGCGATGTATTTGAAGGCCAGCTTTTCCGGATCCTTCTTGTCGACGCTGATCTTGACCGAGCCGCCCTTGGCGAGCTTTCCGAACAGAAGCTCTTCCGCCATTGGCTTCTTCACATGTTCCTGGATCGTCCGCGACAGCGGCCGCGCGCCCATCTCAGGATCGAAGCCGCGCTTGGCGAGCCATGTCCGGGCCTCCGGCGAAATCTCGATGGTGACGTTGCGGTCTTCGAGCTGGTTCTCCAGCTGAAGCACGAACTTCTCAACCACCCGATCAATGATCTCAGGCGTCAGCCCGCCGAACACGATCGTTGAATCGAGACGATTGCGGAACTCAGGCGTGAACAGACGCTTCAGCGCCTCTTCCTGCTCGTCATCCTTGCGGCCGCGTCCAAAGCCAATTGAGTTTTTCGCCGCATCGGATGCGCCCGCATTTGTCGTCATGATCAGGATCACATTCCGGAAATCGACCTTGCGGCCGTTCGCATCGGTAAGCGCCCCATTATCCATAACCTGAAGCAGGATGTTGAAAAGCTCAGGGTGAGCTTTCTCAATCTCATCCAGCAGCAGCACACAGTGCGGGTGCTGATCGACACCATCGGTCAGCAGACCACCCTGATCGTAGCCAACATAGCCTGGAGGTGCGCCGATCAGGCGGGACACGGTGTGGCGCTCCATATACTCCGACATGTCGAAGCGGAGCATCTCGACGCCCATGATGGAGGCGAGTTGTTTCGCGACTTCGGTTTTGCCGACGCCGGTGGGGCCAGTGAAGAGATAGGAACCAATCGGCTTGTTCGGCTCGCGAAGCCCGGCCCGTGCCATCTTGATGGCGGCGGACAGCGCTTCGATAGCTGGGTCCTGCCCGAACACCACCCGCTTGAGGTCTGTGTCGAGCGACTGCAGCGCGACCGCATCGTCTTTCGTAACCTGTTTGGGGGGAATGCGGGCGATCTTGGCAACGATCGCTTCAATATCCTTCACGCTGACTGTTTTGCGGCGCTTGGAGGCTGGCTGCAGCCACTGCGTGGCTCCCGCTTCATCGATCACATCAATAGCTTTGTCCGGCAATTTCCGGTCCGTGATGTAGCGGTCAGACAGCTCAACAGCGGCCTTGATCGCCTCATTCGTGTAACGAAGCCCGTGGAATTCCTCGAATTTCGGCTTGAGGCCAATGAGGATTTTCACAGCATCGTCGACGGTTGGCTCGACCACGTCGATCTTGCGGAACCGACGGGACAGCGCCCGGTCCTTCTCGAAGTGTTGCTTGTACTCCTTGAAGGTTGTCGATCCCATGCATCGAAGATTGCCGCTCTGAAGCGCGGGCTTGAGCAGGTTCGATGCATCCATCGCGCCGCCCGACGTCGCTCCGGCCCCAATCACTGTGTGGATTTCGTCGATGAACAGGATGCCCTTCTCGAGCTCTTCCATCTCTTTCATGACAGATTTCAGACGCTCTTCGAAATCGCCGCGATACCGTGTGCCAGCGAGCAACGCGCCCATATCCAGCGACCAGATGACCGCATCATCCAGAATTTCAGGGGCTTCACCGTCAACAATCTTCTTGGCGAGCCCTTCAGCAATCGCCGTCTTGCCGACGCCAGGATCGCCAACGAGGATCGGGTTGTTCTTGGCCCGGCGGCAAAGCACCTCGATGCAGCGCTGGATTTCGAGCTCGCGTCCAATGAGCGGATCGATCTTACCTTCACGCGCCTTCTCATTGAGATTCACGCAATAGGCTTCCAGCGCTTCAGAGCCAGACTTCACTGGTGCTTCGCGCTCATCAGCACCGCGCGGCGATGCTCCTCGGGACGCGCCGGCTTTCTTGGCGACGCCGTGCGAGATGAAGTTCACCGCATCATAGCGGCTCATATCCTGTTCCTGGAGGAAGTAGGCCGCGTGGCTTTCACGCTCGGAGAAAATTGAGACAAGCACGTTCGCGCCCGTCACTTCATCACGACCGGAACTGTCGACATGAAGGATTGCGCGCTGCACCACCCGCTGAAACGCGGCCGTTGGCTGAACCCGTCCGTCGCTCTCTTCGACCACGAGGCTGGAGAGCTCATCGTCGACATAGCGCGTCAGGTCTTCTCGCAGGCTTTCCACGTCAACCTTGCAGGCACCCATCACCTCGGCGGCATCTGTGTCTTCCAGAAGCGCCAACAGGAGGTGTTCGAGCGTCGCGTATTCGTGGTCGCGGTCGCTGGCGAGAGCGAGGGCGTTTTCGAGCGCGGATTCAAGGCTGGGGGTCAAACTTGGCAAAGGGGGCCTCTAATCGTCTTTTTCCATAATGCACTGTAGCGGGTGCTCATTTCGCTGAGCCAGATCGAGCACTTGCGCGACCTTGGTTTCAGCCACTTCATACGTATAGACACCGCACAGCCCCACGCCCTTTTGGTGTACATGGAGCATGATCCGCGTCGCCTGCTCGCGGTTCTTGTTGAAGAACCGCTCAAGAACGAACACGACAAATTCCATGGGCGTATAGTCGTCATTGAGCAGCATGACGCGATACAAGGATGGCTTCTTGGTTCGGACCCGTGTCTGGGTGACGACGCCGACCGAATCGTCATTGTCACCGAGGTCCGGGCCCTTCGGGGCGTCCGGATCGCTCATTACAGGATCAAATTCTTCGAAAACCATACACCCAAGATATGCTAGATTCAGGGATATGAAACCCTGATCACAGCCTTGTAGTGTATTAATACGTGAATTGCCCTTATCCGAGCAGACCGAGCAGTCCCCGCACGCGTTTGCGGTTTGCCCCAAGATCAGAGTGTCCAACACGCGATGCAGAGTAGATGGCAAGGGTCGAATGGCCCGGATCACTGGCATCGGGGATGATCTCGATTGACACGTCATCCTTGAAGCGCAGCAGTGACGAGACCGCGACAAAATGCATCTTCATCCCGTCATCGGACACGCGGAGGTCTTTCCAGCTTCCTTCGGCTTCCACGATCCCACGGAGCTTCCGCGACAGGTCGCTGGCCGCCATAGGTATGATCGGAGACTCCTGATCAGGATCGGCGGACTGGCACACACCATCGGGAGCAACCAGAAACGTGTTCGGCGTCCGCGGGCGAGTCAGCGTTTCAAAATCAGTAAATCTGGTCATGACGTCAGCTTACACTCCCGTTTCAAAATGAAGAAAGCCGGCCATTTAAGGCCGGCTCTCCAAATCTACCAACTCTACGAAAACTGTGTCGTTAGGATGCCGACTGCATCTTCTCGACCATCTGGCTCGCATGAGCATTCAGAGGTTCGATGGATTCGCGCATTGTGCCAGCAGCAAGATTCATAAAGGAGCTCATCTGCTCAACATATGCGTCCATTGCTGACTTAGCGTAAGCCGTCTGAAGCTCGACTGCCTCTGAAACTGATTGTGCAGACGAAATCGAACGGGTCGCTTCCATGCCTGCAGAGTAGGCTTCCTGCGCGTAGCTCATCGCCTGCTCGTTCATTTCCTTCATGCCTTTGGCAGACGCTTTGGCGCTTTCGGATACGGCGGCCAGTCCATCACGGGACAGATTACCGAAATCGCCAGCAGCAGACATTGCCTGCTCCATGCCCTTCTTCAGGGAATCACTGGGTCCTGACGTAAACGCTTCGAAAGCGGAAAACGGGGACATCATCTTTTCGGTCTTGGCCATGGAATCGCTCCTCTGATTGCCCCCAGGATAGGCAGATCTCTTCGCAATTGCAAGAATTTTGTTGCGCCGCACAAAATACCACCCCGACACCTTACGGATGTTTAAGGCGCGGCTTACCTTAACGGCTGGTCAACCTAACTCACCGACTCTAGGTTCGTAGTTTGCATAGGGCTGTGCGAACAAATTCTGGAGACTTGCTAATGCGTCGAAGAAACGGCCAGGCAGTTTTATCTTTCGCAGCAGCCGCCCTTTCCGCGGCTTTTCTGTTTTGCGCACCTGCGAGCGCTGAAAAGTATGCCTCCATCGTCGTCGACGCGGACACTGACACGGTCCTGCATGTCCGGCATGCCGACGAGCCGCGCTATCCGGCATCACTGACCAAGGTGATGACGCTCTACATGCTGTTCGATGAGATGAAGGCTGGGCGGATCTCGCTCGATGACCGCATGACCGTCTCTCGCACAGCTGCCGCCCAGCCTCCGTCCAATCTTCGCCTGCGCCGCGGCTCGACAATCACGGTGCGCGCGGCGATCGACGCGTTGATCACAAAGTCTGCGAATGATGTGGCGGTTGTGGTCGCCGAGCATATTGGTGGCACCGAAACACGTTTTGCCCGCCTGATGACGGTGAAAGCCAATGATCTCGGCATGCAGAACACGGTCTTCCGCAATGCATCCGGCCTGCCGAATTCACGCCAGGTTTCCACGGCGCGCGATATGGCGGAGCTCGCCGAAGCGATGCTGACAGATCACGCCGACTATTACGGCTACTTCTCCAAGACTCGCTTCAGCTATGGCGGGCGCACCTACAAGAACCACAATGAGTTGCTCGAGACCGTTGAAGGGGTCGACGGGATCAAGACTGGCTACACACGCGCGTCTGGCTTCAACCTGATGGCATCGGCTGACAGGGACGGTCGCCGAATCATCGCCGTCATGCTCGGTGGACATACCTCGAAGTCGCGCAATGCTCATGTCGAGGCGCTGATCGAAGCCGCCTATGACGCGATCGACACTAGCGAAGAGACCGAAATTCCCGTGGCAACAGCGACGCGCATCGCTTTCGAAGCTGTTATGGACCCAATTGCACCGAACGCCGCTGCCGTCCCAATGCTGAACGGTAAGCCTTTCCCGGGAACGACGCGCAGCCGTGGCGAGGAAGGCCTTCAGTCAATCATTGTTGCCGAGACAAAGCCTGTGGCGAGACCTGCCGTGGCACCGAGACTGAAACCAGCGCCAACCGCCGTTGCCTCAGTACCGGCGGCACCAACGCGCAAGCCTGAGCCAACAGTCATTGCCGCAACCCCTGCTCCGGCTCCCGCGCCAACACCGGCACCAGCACCCAAGGCAATCACGAAGCCAATGGGAATTGCCGAAGCCGCTGCTCGAATGCCGCTTCGCGCCAGCGCTGAAAATGCGATGTCAATCGCTGAGTACGAAGCTGCTCAGTTTGGAAAACACTAGCCCGAGCTAGAAAGCGATCTCGACGCCCTGCAGTTCTGGCAACTGCATCACGATCAAAAGATCACGCAGTTCCTGCCGCGCCGCAACGTGGCTCATCGTAAACGAGATGTTCGAGCCCTTCTCCGTCAGATCGAGCAGTGTCAGACCCGCAGGGAAAAGTTCACGGTAAATCACACGCTCTGAAAGCCCAGGTGCCAGACGGAAACCGATGCGTTTGGCAAGGTTGTTGAGCGCCTCGCCGACCTTCTGCTTGTTGCGCGCTTCAAGCGGCGACATGCGGTTGCGCATCACGATCCAATCAATCGGCTGGCGGCTTTCCTGCGCCTTTTTTTTCCGGCAGCTCCACACCATTTCGGAGTAGAAACTTGGCCGAATGACTTCGAGAGTCTGCGGATTTACGTCCCCCAGCAGGTCGAAATCGACAAAGCTGTCATTGAGGGGCGTGATCAGCGTGTCGGCATTCACATGCGCCAGACGCGACAGATAGGTGTCACCACCTGGCGCATCCACAACGACATAATCGCAACTGGCCTTAAGGCGCGCCAGCGCAGCTTCAAAGCGCGCCGTCTCTTCTGACTCGGCTTTATCCAGATCGCGCTCGAGGCTTGCATCCACGCGAACAATCTCGGGCATTGGCAGCTTGGATCCGGTGGACTGCATCCACCTCATACGATTTTCGAGATAGCGCGTCAGGGTTCGCTGGCGCACATCGAGATCAATCACACCGACCGTCTTGCCCATACGCATCAGCGCTACAAGCAAATGCATCGAGACGGTGGATTTGCCCGCTCCACCCTTCTCATTGCCAATAATGATGACCCGCGCTGTCTTCGAGCGCGGGGCTCGTTCCATCACAAGGGAATCTTTATTCGGCCCCACGGGAGAAAATCCGTCCGCCATTTACCAGCCCCATCTCTTCAGGATCAGGCTGCGTGGGAGACAGCCGCGTCGGTATCGATTCTCGACCCTGGCACCGCAACGGGCTCATCAAAGAGGTAGCTGATATCGCCGAGCGGCCGAGCGGCTTCTCCGGCAAACTCAGGTTCGCCGTCGAACAGCATGGCATCTTCGTGCATTGCCGCGAATTCGACAGATGGCGTCGCCTCTTCATATACGGGCTCAACCGCTGAAATCGTGCTCAGTAGATTGCGCACCCCAACAAGCGCGCCGGACAGCCGATCCATCTCGCAGGACAGCACATCGATCTGGTCTTCCACTTCGGTGCGGTTGACGTCGAACAAGGCCTCATCCAAATCGCCGTTGGCATAGAGCGTGCGACGGCGCGGCTCAGGGTTCACATCAGTCCCACGATCAGGCCGGGGTTTTGCAAGCCCCGAAAACGCTGCGACGAGGGCGATGCGCTTAAGCGCTGAGGGAAGAGAAAAAGCCATGCGTAGAAGGTCTCCCGATAGGATTAACAAGATGCTAACGCGATGCGTTTGGAGCGTCTCATGACAAGATTGAAAGCTATCGAAATTGTTAGAAATCGCGCCGATCTGAGACGCGCTATCGCAGCGCTTCGCGCAAACGGAGCAAGCATTGCATTCGTTCCGACCATGGGCGCGCTCCATGACGGCCATCTTTCCCTCGTAAAAACAGGGCTCGAAAAGGCAGATCATGTCGTTGCGAGCATTTTCGTGAATCCAACCCAGTTCGCGCCCGGCGAGGATTTCGAGGCCTATCCGCGCAACGAGGACGCAGACCTGAAAAAACTTGAGTCTTCTGGATGCAGGCTCGTTTACATGCCGACCGAGGAGGAAATGTATCCAGCCGGGTCGCTCACCAATGTGCGAGTCGAAGACATGTCGGACCTTCTGGATGGGGTTTACAGGCCTCACTTCTTCTATGGCGTCGCCACCGTCGTCGCCCGGCTCTTTATCCATGTTCAGCCCGATATCGCTGTTTTTGGAGAGAAGGACTATCAGCAACTCCAGATCATCCGCCGCATGGTGCACGACCTCGGGTTTGCGATCGATGTGGTCGGTGCGCCGACCGTGCGCGATCCCGATGGTCTCGCTCAGTCCTCACGTAACGCCTATCTTTCAACTGAGCAGCGCCGTCAGGCCGGAGCGCTCTTCGCGGCGCTGCATCGCGCCAGCCAACGCATAGCAGCAGGAACCGATCCACAAACGGCGCTCAGCGAAGCGCGCGGGCATGTTCTGGTCAGCGGGTTCGATAAGCTCGACTATATTGAACTCGTCGATCCGGCGACGCTGAAAGCACAACTAGACGCATCAACCGGGCCAGCCCGGCTCCTGGGTGCAGCGTGGATGGGAAAGACAAGGTTAATCGATAATCTGGCCTGCGAGCGCCCGACTGAATGAAGCACGCTTCGATCCTTATTGAACGCCTGATCGGACAGACGCGTGCCATCGCGATTGCGAACGATGGCCGCCCGGTCTCGGCTTTCCTCGATTATGATCAGGACACATCGGCGCGGTGGGGGGCAGTGTCGGCCGCGCGGATCCGCTCTATTGCCAACGACCAGGGCGGTGCCTTCGCCGAACTCGAAAGCGGCGAAGAGGTTTTCATTCCGGCAAAACGGCTGGGCAAACGCACCGAGGGCGAAGCGCTGAACGTCAAACTCACCGCAGAGGCCCGCCGGGACAAACTCGCACGGGCAGAGCCATTCAAGAGTAATGGGGGCCGATCCGCGATCGAGCGATGGCTAGATGCCCTGCCCTTTGAAGCATCCACCATAGATACCACCGACGCCCCGAATGACGTGATTGAAGCGGCATTTGACGAAATCACCGCCGAGACAATCTCAATCCCCGGTGGCGGCCGACTGCACTTTTCCGAAACACCCGCTCTTCTGGCGATCGACATCGACTCAGCCGGCCGGTCGGGTAAAGGCCGGGCCTCTGACCGCGCCTTCGATATCAATCGCGCCGCATTGTCAGAGATCGCCCGTCAGCTCTCTCTGCGCGCACAGGGCGGCCTGATTGTCATCGACTGCATCGGCCCGACTCCACGCGAGCGTGGCCCTGCCCTCAAGAAAGTGTTTATAGACGGCTTCAAAGTCATGGATGCGCGCAAGCTTGCCGCGCTTGCGCCGTCGCCATTCGGTCTTCTCGAAGCGTCGCTCCCTCATCAGAGAGCCATCCGGTCGAAACTGGTAGTTGCAGACGGCAAACCCACGCAGGACGCACAACTCCTGTCCGCTTTACGCGATCTTGAACGCGCGGCTGCGACAGACAGAACGGCCCGTTTCAGGCTCAGTCTTCCGCAGAATTGGAACGTCTCGGCGCTCGACGCCGAAATCCATTTCACAGGACGGCTCGCCGCGAAGTATGGCGCGCGACTGTCTATTGTTGACGCGGCCATAGACGCCCCCCAACTTGCGCGACATGACCGCTAAATGCCCCATCTGCGAAACCCGCACCGTCGCCAAAGAGTACAAGCCCTTCTGCTCTAAACGGTGCGCCGATGTCGATCTGTCCCGTTGGCTGAAGGGTGGCTATGCCATTCCGGGCCGCCCCGCAGACGATGCAGAGGAAACGCCCGGAAGCGATCAGTCTGCAGAGGCATGAAACCGGGCATGGACACAGCGCCAAGCCAGCGCTAAGAGACCGCTTCCCCGACTGGCCCGCCCGGGTAGCTCAGGGGTAGAGCAGCGGATTGAAAATCCGCGTGTCGGTGGTTCAAATCCGCCCCCGGGCACCAGCGCAGGATCAAACACCCGCAAATCTTCTTGGCCTAAAAGCAAAAAAGTCCCACCCACTTGGCGCAGCAAGCGGATGGGACACATTGATATAGATCGCAAAGCCGGGCGTAGCCGCCGAAGCTCTGGCTACTTTTGCATTGAAGCGTGGGTCTGCCATCGCCAGCCATGCGCTGCGGCCAGCATAAGCGCACCAGCAACGGTCAGCACGGTTTCATAATCGTGGAGCGCCTCGACGAACGCCGATGCGACAAGCAAAGACAACCCTGTGAGAGCGAGCGCGATGAACAAGGTTTGCCCCTTGGAGGAAAACGCCCGGGCGATGGCGAAACCCGACAAGGGAAGAGCGGCAACGACAAACAGCTTGTGCACCCATTCTGCCTCAGCCCACATGCCAGCGATTGGGAGGATAGCTGCGAGCAATGGCAAAGCGAGACAGTGAATGATGCAAAGGCCAGACAGCGAAATCGCTGCCCCGTCTATCGCCGCCGCTCCGGGAGTTCGGGCCGACATCAGAAGGCTACCCGAACGCCAACACGGATATTCTGGCCGGGTGCCGGTGCAACGTCTTTCAGCACCGATGTCGCAAACCGTACTTCTTCATCAGTAACGTTTCTCGCTTCGATGAAGGCCTCCGTTCCATCAGCACCAATGCCGAAGTCTGACAGGTCTACCTCAGCGCGCAGATCAAGAGTCGTGTAGCCGTCAGTCTCAAGCTGACCAACACCCGGATCATCCTGGTCGCCGGCTACGGTGACTGCGGCACCAACCTCCCATGCCCCCCATTCGGCGCTCGCTCCGGCGTTCAGCGTGACCGGAGGAATGAAGGGAACGTTGCCACCGCCATCGAGGTCGGCCTCAACAAAGTCAACACTCGCGTCGAACGTCCACTCGGCACCAAGCGGGCCATCTGCGATAGTGTAGTCGGCGTAGACCTCGCCGCCGACGAAGCTGGCATCTTCCTGCACGAAGAGGAAGACAGGCAGTTCGTCGCCTTCATCGGTAAGCACCCCATCGATCAGAGCGACACCTGGGGTCAGATAGATGAAGTCGTTGAACTCAGTGACAAACAGGTTGATCCCAATGCCACCATTCTCTCCGCGCCAACGCGCCGTGCCTTCGAGATTAAGGCCACTTTCCTTATCGAGCGTGGCGTCGCCAACTTCGAATTGCTCTGTGGCAAGGTGCGGCCCGAACGCGAACAGCTCACTCTCATTAGGTGCGCGTTCCGTATAGGAGAGCTGCGCGCCCAGCCAGAACCCGCCATCATAGTGCTTGTGTGCGCCGAAAGAGCCGCTGAAGAGGTCGAAATCGACGGTGCCCTGATTGATGTTATCAAGTTCGACTGTCTCGATCCGCAGACCACCTTCAATGGCGATGACGTCGTCCCATTCCTGCGCTTCATAAATAAAGACACCGAAGCTTTGGGTATCAGTTGGAGTGATGAAGGCTTCCTCGCCTTCGGCAAACAACTCTTTATCGAGATACTGTATTCCGAAGGCCCCCTCGAACCCGGCTATGACATGATCGAATTCGAGTCGTGCTTCGACGCCATCTGACTCGTAAACCGTGCCGGCTTCGCCCGGGGCTTCAAACTCTGTGTGCTCATAATCAGCGATCGCGACCGTACCGATAATATCGGTCAGGAACCCGTTATTCACAGACACACCGCCGCGAAGATCAACCCGGGTCTGCTCAAGATCGATGAAGGGGTTTTCTTCTTCCTCCTCCTCTTCGCCACCCTCTTCTTCACCTTCATGCTCGTGTTCATGACTGTGACCGGGCAAGCCGTACTCGGCGGTCTGCTGACGTACGGCAATGCCGAGGAAGGCGTTGTCCCCCACCCAGCTCAGGCCTGCCGCGTAAGTTTGCGTTTCAACGAAAGAGTTCTCCAGCGTGTCGCGGACTTCTTCCTCTTCTTCGTGCTCCTCGCCCTCTTCTTCGTCATGCTCCTCTTCTTCCATTGCGCGAAGAAGCGAGGACTCGGCGAAGTCCGGAATGTCGTAATTGTCGAAGTCCCGGCCGGAGGCGGAAAGCGTTAGTACGAAAGGACCACCCGTGAACTGCGCACGGCCAGCGAGTTCGGTGCCTTCATTGACGCTATTGTATGCCGTGAAAAGATCGCCGGAGACCGGGGCCTCGGGAAGTTCCTCCACGATCAGACCGTCAATAACGTTCACCACACCACCGATGGCCTGACCGCCATAGGCAAGCGCCGCGGGCCCGCGCAAAATCTCGATCCCCTGAGCGTCAATTCCGTCCGCGGTGACCTGGTGATCTGGCGACGCCGCAGATACATCAATCACGCCGATGCCATTGGTCAGCACCTGCACACGCTCGGCACCCAAGCCGCGCAACACCGGACGGCTCGCGCCCGCCCCAAAGAAAGTCGTGGAAACGCCAGGCTGGCGATCCAGGGTGTCACCAAGTGTCGCCGAGAGGCTCTCAAGAATCTCTTCCCGATCAATCGCGGTCGCATTGCCGACGAGTTCATCGGCAGACCGTGCCGGGCCGGGCGCGGTAACGATAATCGGTGAGGCAACCAGTGCGTCCTCACCGTCCGATTGGGCGCTTGCAAGTCCCGTCAAAAGCGGAGCGGCCGCCGCAGCGAGAAG
Organism: Hyphomonadaceae bacterium; assembly: GCA_028285145.1. Lineage (GTDB taxonomy): Bacteria > Pseudomonadota > Alphaproteobacteria > Caulobacterales > Hyphomonadaceae > JANQQC01. The sequence goes on along the minus strand of JANQQC010000013.1, from coordinate 33,201 downwards.
CAGTTTACATTTCATGGCAGATCCCAAAAGTTACAATATAACATAGCCAATATCCAATCGATTGAGATTTGCAAGACGCTTTCGCCGAGTGGGAGATTACGTGAGGAATCGGTGGCACGTTGGCCACACTGCGGTGTTCCCTTAAACCCAACATTCGAATGGAGGACGCGAATGGATCTCAGCACGTCAGCGACAACGCAAATCAGGTGGTTGTCCGAGGGCCGCACCTCTTCAGAGGCTTTACTGGACGCCTATCGGCAGCAGTATGAAAAGACCAATCCGGCGCTCAACGCCGTTGTCGCGACGGACTTCGAGACAGCGAAGACCCTCGCGCAAGACATCGATGAAAGACGAGCAAAAGGCGAAGACGTTGGCCCACTCGGCGGACTGCCAATGACAGTAAAGGACTCTTACGACGTCGACGGGATGCCAGCTGTTTGCGGCGATCCAGCGCTCTCCTCCCGCACGGCCAAAACAGATGACGCCGAGATCGTTCGCCGACTGAAAGACGCGGGCGCAATCATCTGGGGGAAAACAAATACGCCGCTCCATGCGGGCGACATCCAGACCTACAACGCCGTCTATGGAGTCACCAACAATCCCCATGATCACTCGCGCACGCCCGGCGGCTCATCAGGCGGTGCCGCGGCGGCGCTGGCGGCGCATCTGACTCCGCTGGAGATTGGCTCCGATATCGGCGGCAGTCTTCGCACGCCGGCCCATAATTGCGGGGTCTGCTCGCTAAAGCCAACCTATGGGCTTATCCCGCTTAAAGGGCACGTTCCGCCACCGCCCGGCATCGAGGCACCTGACCCTGATCTGGCGGTCGCAGGACCGATGGCGAGAGACATCGAAGACCTCAGCTTGCTTCTATCGATTGTCGCGCCGGATGCCTCAGCGCATGCGCCAGCAAAGAAGCTTGGCGATCTGCGGGTCGCCATCTGGGAGGAACCAGCTTTCACGCTTGGACGCGAGGTTGCAGCGACCCTGAAAAACCTCGTCACGCTGGCAGAACAGCAAGGTGCGCAGGTCGAAAACGGCGGTCCCGAAATCGACGGCAAACACCTCGTTGATGTCTACCAACGTCTATTGATGCCGATCGTGACGGCATCCCTACCTCCCGTCGTGAGGGCAGGTTTCAAAGCTGGCCGCATCGCAGCGAAGCTCACCGCGAGGAAGGGCGAGATGACGCTGGCCAACACGATGATCTCCGCCACCCAGTCGCCAAAAGAGCTCGCACAGACCGAGCGTGAACGCGCCAGTATGAAACAGGCCTGCGTACGTTTCTTTCAGAACGTCGATGTTCTGATTGCGCCCGTCACCTCCGTGGCGGCTATTCCACACAACAACAAGAAAGAATTCTACAGTCGGCGCATCGATGTAGACGGTGAAGCACAGCGCTACACGACCCTGTTCGAATGGATTTCTTTGGCCACAGCGTGTCACCTGCCATCCGCCGTGATCCCATGTGGAACGTCTAAAGAAGGCCTGCCCATTGGTCTTCAGATCATTGGCGCTGAAGGTCACGACACACGCATTGTTGCCGTCGCCCGAGAGTTTGAAGCACTGCTGCGGTCCGCGAGTTAGGACCTGGCCACCGCGACAGTAGAGCTCATTCTCATACTGTCGATCAAACTGTACTGGCGTTGCATGCTCACTGGTCCATTTCGGATATTCGCGATTTTCGCGCTCTGCTTTCAGATGGCGACGCCATCCGTTGCAGCGGTGGCTTCCCAAACTGGCTTAGATGTCTCGCGCTTCATCTGCGCAACGCCCGGCACGGAACCAAGTGAAACGAAAACGCGGATGGCGGAGCGTCTGGCAGCAGCGCTTTCGACTGAGGATGAAGCGCCAGATGATCAGAGCGAGAATTGCTCTCTCTGCGTTCTCGCCAGTGCCGCAGTGCTGCCCGTTATGGCGTCCGGCGTTGTCTCTTCCTTTAAGCTTTCACAACCTCCCTCGCACCGCTTCGAGGCAGGTTTCGTATCAGCCCCACGTGGTCCACCAGTCGGCGCGACCGGGCCGCCCTCCTTTCAACTGATCTAGATCGCAGGTCGCCTTTTGCGGCTCTCTCCGGGCATTGCCCGCTCTCAGTTGAAGACCAAATCGAATGTACAAAACGCTCTTGCTCGCCTCCGCGGCGGGCCTTGCTGTAACCGCAGCCGCGAACGCGCAATCTTCTCAGGAAGAAGACCCGACCTGGCGACAGGACACAGTCATCGTAACCGGATCACAAAGCTCTTATAGCGCCGACACCGCCGGGGTGGCGCGCACCTCCACACCGCTGTCAGATATTCCTCAGTCGATACAGGTGATCACGCCGACTCTGCTAAAGGAGCAGGAATTAAGCACGTTGTCCGAAGCCCTGCTCAACGTTTCCGGTGTCGTCCCCAGCCAGCCTTCGGAGATTGTGCTTGCCAATCCAGTGGTACGCGGCTTCGAAGCAGAGATCTATGTCGATGGTCTGATCGGCTATGGGGACACCGCTGTGGTTGACCCAGCAAGCCTCGTGACTGTTGAGCGCATTGAGGTCGCGAAGGGCCCGACATCAGTCCTGTTTGGCGGTGGTACCGGGGCACCGGTCGGCGGACTGATCAATGTCGTTACCAAAACACCGCAGGCAGACGCATTCACCCGTGTCGGTCTTCGTGCAGGCAGTTTTGAAGCACTGGCCCCTAACGTCGACATCAATGTACCGATTGGCGGGCGTGCAGGTTTTCGCCTACCGGCAGAATATGTCTCGTCTGACGACTTTATCGATGAAGTTGAGATCGAGCGGCTGACACTCGCGCCATCATTGGGGTTTGCCGCAAGCGATCAGACCAACCTTCTGTTTCGCCTAGGCTATAACCGCGTCGAGCAACTTGAATATGCCGGCTTACCTTCAGAAGTAGCCGACCTGCCGGGCGTCGATCCGTTTCAGTTCACCGGCGCGACCGACGCCCCAAAAACGGAAATTGAGAACCTCACGCTACATGGCACGGTCGAGCACCGCTTTTCAGATGCGGTGACCGGGACGCTCCAGTTAAGACGGTTCGAAAACAGCTTTCGCGAATTCGCGACGTCACCGTTCTTCGCGTTCTTCCCCATCACCGGCACAGCCGCGCCCATCATCAAAGGCCAACTCCCTGTCGACACGCTTGAATGGACCGCGGATGCTAGCCTGACGGCAGAGCTGCAAACCGGAACGATCTCACACACCATTCTGACCGGCATAACCTGGGACGACACAAATTATGATGGCGCAACCGGTTTCGACTTCACACCGATTGGGGTCTACGACTACGTTGCGCAGGCACCGGATCTGACGTTCGGCGAGACGCCAGCCCTCGCGAACTTTCTCGAAAGCGACTACAAGACGCTCGCCTTCTACGCCCAGAACCAGATGAGTTTTGGTGAGCGACTGCATGTTCTGATTGGCGGCCGTTACAGCCAGTATGAACTGGTTGAGCTCGAGGGGGGTCAGGGCACTGACGACACATTCGATCGCTTTGACCCGCGCCTTGGGGCCACGCTGGAAGTAGCAGACGGCGTTTCACTCTTTGCGGGCTGGGCAACCGGATCACGCCTGTCTCTGTTTTTTGCGAGTACAGATGGATCGCCGCCGGAACTGGAGACTTCCGAATCTGTCGAAGCGGGACTGAAATTCGACGCCCGTCAGTTTGGCTTGTCCGGAACCGTCGCGGCATTTCAGATCACCCGAGAGAACGTTCCAACCCCGGACCCTGCTACCTTCATTACCTCAATTCAGACGGGCGAACAGGAAAGCATGGGCGTCGAACTCGACCTCGTCTGGGAACCGAGTTCGGAATGGTCGATCCTGCTGAGCACGGCTTTCACCGACTCTGAAGTAACAGGCGACACGACAATTCCCGTCGGCGATGCGATCCCGCGCGTGGCCGGGCAAAGCGGACGGCTGGCGGCGCGCTACCGGTTTGACGGCGCTCTGGATGGCTTTGGCCTCGGCACAGGCCTGACATGGTCTTCGGAGGCCGAAATCACTTTGCCCAACAGTTTCCAGTCCGATGACTACGCGGTTTTTGATCTTCAGGCCTCCTATGAATGGGACCGCTACAGGATCGGCCTGAACATCCAAAACGTCACGGATGAAGAGTATTTCCTGCCCTATCAGTACTTCGCCCAAGCCGTCGTCCGACCCGGTACCCCGCGTTCGGCCTTCGTCACCCTGTCTGCAGACTTCTAGAGGAGCCACCTGAAATGGACACCACACGCAGAAACATTCTCGGGCTCGCCGGTCTGGCCCCTTTCGTAACGCTTGCAACCTGCATGCAACGCGCAGAAGCCGAGGCCTATCGCTTTGGAAGCAGCGAAGATGAAGCCTACCAGATGGCCTACAAGGCGCACGAAGATCTCATGGCTTATCCGGGTCTCAACATGCACGGTGCCGAAGAGATCGCCATGATCTGTTATAACGGCATGACCATGCTGGACCTCGTCGGTCCGCAATACTTCTTTGCCTCGATGATGGGCGCGAAGGTGCACCTCGTGTCGAGCGATCCTGACCTAAAGCCAATCATGGGCGATACCGGATTTGCGATTGTTCCGACACTAAGCACCACAGACTGTCCTGCCGATCTGGATATCCTCTTCGTCCCAGGTGGAACGATGGGAACCGTCCGGGTTATGGAGGACAGCACCTGGATCGACTTCATCGCTGATCGCGGCGCACGGGCGAAGCATGTCACCAGCGTCTGCACAGGGTCGCTTATCCTTGGCCAGGCCGGCTTGCTGGATAGCAAACGCGCGACAAGTCACTGGGCGACGCGCCACCTGCTAGCGGAGTTCGGCGCGACTGAGGTGAATGCCCGCGTTGTTCAGGATGGGAATGTCACGACTGGCGCAGGCGTCTCTGCAGGACTCGACTTTGCGCTCGCGTTGCTCAAGCAGATCAGAGGCGAGCCTTACGCAAAGGCGATCCAGCTTCAGGCCGAATACGCACCTGAACCTCCTCTCCAGGCAGGCACGCCTGAAACCATTGATCCGGCCCTAGGACAGGCAATGCATGAGATGTTCGCGACAGCGCTCTTTGCGATGAAAGAGGCATCCGAAAAGCGCCGTACATAGAATGACGGCGTAGAAAAACTATTCTGCGGGAACGGCCGCCATATCAGTGGTCGTTCTCGCCCGCTTCTTGTCCTTGCGCTGCGCTGGAGCGAGGTAGCCAACACACACGGTCAGCGCGCCTCCGACAAGCATGAGCAGGTCAGTCCAGGCCGCGGCGCTATAATCCGCTCCCAGATAGGTTGGGAACCAGTCTCCCGTTGCGAGGCCGTTGAGTATCGGGATACCCGTAGCCAGCGCACCGGTTGCCATGATCAACTCACGCGTTGTCGCGTAATCGTTCTTGCGCGCAAATGCGTAGACCACACCAAGCGCCCACACAGCAAAGTAGGTCCAGCCCGTTGCCGCTAGCCGCCCAGCCTCAGCACCAACATATAACTTGTCGAGATAGAAGACCGCGATTGTAGCAACAGGCAGTCCGATGATGACACCCGTATTGAGATGACCGACGCGGTTGTAGAACGTCTCGGACTTAGCACCTTCGTTCCCGTGTTTGCGCCGCTCGATCCACATCATGGAACCGAGCGCGGTGACCACAGCGAGCAATAAGCCGAGGATGAAGTACAATAGCTTCAACCAAATGCCGCCGAACGTTCCGTAGTGAAGCGGGGTCATCGCATTGGTAACGCGGATCGCAGGCGTTAGTTCGCGATACGGATCGTCAGCAATCACCTCCCCTGTCGCCCCATTGATTGCGATGATCTCTGACGATGCCAACTCGGTATCGGCGCGATAGAAGATTTCAAACTCGGCCGCGGCATCGCCGTAGTTTTCCATAATAATGAGATATGGAGACGCGCCCGACCCAGGGTGGCGCATCTCCCGCAACTCATCGACGCTCAGCATCTGCACCTGCTGGCCCGTCGGCTCCTTCTCTGGACCCAGCACAGCGCCGACCAGCGCATCGACATCCCCCTTGAACGTGATCGCAGCGATGAGCTGAGACACAATCACGATGACACCAAGGAACGCCCCCGTGAATGCAATCATGATGAAGAATGGAAGTCCCCAGAGACCGACCACCTTGTGACTGTCCTGCCACTTCAAACGCTGTGAACGCTTCAGGCGCATCGAGTACGCCTCTTCACGAATCTTGGTGTGTGCGATGATGCCCGACAGGATCGCCAACATCAGAACAATCCCGACTATTCCCACCAGCGAGCGGCCAACGGTGCGGCCGCCAAGCCCATCAGGCCACATGAAGTCACGGTGGAAATCCAGAAGCCAAACGGTCAGGCCGTTTCCGCGCTCGCCAATTGGCAAGCCCGTGCTTGCGTCCCATCTCTGTTCCTTGGACACATGCTCATCATTCTCGTCATGGTAGTGCACCATCCCCTGGAAGTACGGCGCGTGTGTCGTGGGAAAATCGAAGCGCATGAACTCCTGCTCGGCATCGCCCACCTGCTCCTCGACCCAGTCCGTGTAGACTTGACCCATGTCCGGGAGATCGGCGGGGACAGCGACGCGCTGCGTCGGATCTTCCCAGGTCCGAAGCTCGTCCGCAAAGAGCGCGAAGCATCCCGTGAACGCTACGATATAGACGATCAGCCCGAGCGTGATTCCGGTCCATGAATGGAGATCGTAGTTTCGAAGGTGGCGTACACGATCCATGGAACTGCTCCTCGATCAAACAGGTGCCGGGGTTGTGAAAACAACTGCGCCGCTAACAATTGAAACGACAATAAGCCCGGCGGCAACACGCCAACCGCGCTTGTCCCAGTAACACCAGAACTGGAACGCGACCCAGATGAGCGGGACCGCCAAGGCCATCCACAAGGCCAGGGACTTGAATTCAATCGGCAGCGTCAGCAAAAGCGCGGCACTAAACAGCATCGAGGCAACAAGCGCCCACAGGATCACACTGGCGAGCCGAGGCGCTTTCCATGTGAAGAAACCCGTCAGGCCGACAACACCAAGGATGATCGCAATGGTCAGAGGGCTCATAGCAAGACCCCGATCGTCGCAAAGATGCCGACGGCCGCCAGAGCAAATGCGCTCGGTGCATGCCAGCTCTGTCGCTGCGCCGCTAGAAAGAGTCCAAGGACAAAAACCATACTGAAGAGCCCCAGCCAGATCGGAACGCCGCGTTCCCATCCCTGCTGAGGAGCAATCAGAAGTAGGGTCGTCACGAACAGAGCAGCCGCTCCCCCCCGCATCCCAAGCCGTACGCCGGGAGACTCACGCACCTCCGCGAATGCGGAACGGCGCTCATCAGCCTGATAGAGGAGCGCGCAAGCCACATACAGCAAGCAGGTGGTGGAGATCGTCGTCAGCATTATCATTGACCAGACAGGGCTCCGCAGATCAAGGCCCTGTCCGCGTGCATCCCTTAGAAATTTGCTTCCAGCCGCACACCCACCACACGCGGATCACCATTTCGCGCAGTTCCATCGACGAAGACGTCGCCGGAGAACTCGCGATTCAAAAAGGTTTGGTACTCCTCGTCAAAGAGATTGCGGACGTACACAGTCGCGCGCGAATGGTCGTTAAACTCGTAACCGAGACGGGCGTTGACGATTGTGTAACCATCGACCGTGTTGAAAGACTCGTTTTCATTGGTACTGAAAACTTCGCTGCGATAGCTGACGTCGAGCCCGTAAAATGCGCCCATGTCATGGAACTTCGCGAAGCCTGCATTGAGCGACCATTCCGGAGCGAACGGGAACGTGTTGCCCGACAAAACCACAGGTACGCCGGTCTCCGGATCAGGGAATTCGAAATCCTCAAATTCAGTGTCTACGTAGCCAAGAGAGCCGTAGAGATCGAGGCTGTCGTCATATGAGTAGTCGATCTCGGTCTCGAAGCCCATAAGCGTGGAAGCACCGGCATTTTCTGTCCGTGTGAAGGTCGGAGCCACGGGGTCGATGGGAACCGGGACCTGTTGGTCCTGCCAGTCTCCGTAGAACACGTTCGTATTGATACGCAGACTTCCGTCCAGCAAAGTAGACCGGGTTGAAAACTCATAATTGGTCAGGAACTCGGGATCGAAGTCAGTGATCGATCCATCAATAACACTAAGTTCTGATCCACCCGCCCGGTACCCCTGCTGAACCACGAAGGCGACGTTGGTGTGCTCGGCAATAGCGAGTTGAACACCCAGTTTCGGTAGAAACGCCTCAAAGTCTGCCTCTGTGAATGACGCATCCTGTCCTTCGGCTGATCGAAGGGCGGCATCAATCTCCTCAGGAAGGCCTGGGGGAATGCCGGGAATGAATGCGGTATTCGTAGCTCCTCGCTCCGAGGCCTCTTCAGAGTCGTAGCGCGCTCCGAAAAGTACACTGAACCTGTCGTTAAGCTCGTACTCTCCGTCGACAAACAGCGCATAGTTTTGAGCTTCGGTTTCGAACACAGAGTCCCGCCCAATGAGCAGGCCCGCCAGTGCCGGGTTCAGAATCGTCGCCGAAATGACGAAGTCATCTGTAAACGAGTTCTCGGTGTCGACATAATAGAGTCCCACAAGCGCCTGCAGGCGGTCCCCGGAGTACTTCAGCCTTAACTCCTGCGATAGCGCTTCATCGGTCCCTGTTCGGTCGAGGAAGCCAAGATCTGCAGGCGTCGTGTCGAAGTCCTCGATGCGCAGATAGTCGGTCGATTGATGTGTCGTGATCGATTGAAGCTGCCACAGGTCATTTATGTCCCACTCCAAATTCACGGCATTCAGGAACGTCTCGGTGCCTTCTCGACCAGCGCGATTGTAGGCCACCTCGGTATTGATCGTGTCGGTCTCACCTATGCTGACGAGGTCTTCTCCCGCAAAATTCTCGGCATAGGTCGTCGTCGTCACGATCCGCAGGTTTTCAGTCGGTGTGAACAAGAGCTTCCCGCGAATATTGGAGAGTTCGCTCGCATCGGCAGGCTCGTTCAGAAAGGTGTTCGTTATGAAGCCTTCGCTCTCGCGATAGTCTCCAGACAATCTGAAGGCGAGCTTGTCATCAATGATGGCTCCACCACCTGCCGCAGAGATCTGGTAAGTGTCGACCTCCGCAATCTCGGCTCTTACACGAAAATCGGGGGTAAACTCCGGATCGCGCGTTCGAATGTAGATGGCACCGGCCAGCGCGTTCCGCCCGAAGTTGGTGGACTGCGGGCCCCTGAAAACTTCTATCTGCTGAACGTCCCAGGAGCCCGTCGGCCCAAAGAAGGTCGTCTGATTCCCCAATGGTGCATCGTCGACATATGTCGTGATCGTCAGACCGCTGCCACCCCCACCAATGCCACGCTGATCAACACCACGGATTGCAAATCCCTGTTCGCCGAAGGCGGCAGTGACGTTCGGAATCCGCTCCACAACATCATAGAGGTCCGCGATCGGTTCGCGCTCGATCTCCTCGGCAGTAACAACAGACACACTGTCGGTCACCTCCATGAGCGATTGCTCGAACTTTGTTCCCTGGACGATGATTGTACCGAGCCGCGCTTCGTCATCTGCTTCCTGGGCGAATGCACCAGACGCGATAAGCACCCCCACGGACGCGGCTAGTGTTGTTCGAAACATAAAGATGACCTTGTTGCAAATCGTTCTCAACTGGCCGTAACGATAATGAGAATTGTTTGCAATAGGGAATTGTACTTGGTTTTTCCGGTGCCACACGCAGTATCGCGTTCGCGTGCCTTATCGCCGCTGCCCTGACCCAACGTCGGCCTACACAAGGTCTCTCCCGCCGGGCAAAGTGACCTCAACGACAAAACAGGAGGAACACTATGAAAGCCGCAGTGATGAGAGCGCCGAACGCGCCGCTATCGATCGAGGAGGTCGAGACATCGAAACCCGGCCCACGCGAGGTGCTTGTGCGCCTGAAAGCGGTGGGCGTGTGCCATTCTGACGTTCACTTCTGGGATGGGGCCTTTCCGGCTGAGTTGCCCACCATTCTAGGGCACGAAAGTGCAGGCATTGTCGAACAGGTCGGCTCCATGGTCAGCGCGGTGAAGCCGGGCGATCACGTCGTTTCGATCCTGTCCCCGTTCTGCGGCACGTGCGAACACTGCATGACCGGCCACATGTCCGTCTGTCACACCGTGAATCGTCCCTTATTTCAGCGTGCTGAAGGCGAGGCCCCTCGCCTTACGGCCAGCGGCGAACCCCTGAACCAGTTCCTTAACCTGTCTTCCTTTGCCGAACAGATTCTCGTGCACGAGAACACGCTATGCGCCATCGACCCGGAAATGCCGATGGACCGGGCCTGCCTGATTGGTTGCGGCGTAATCACAGGCGTTGGGTCGGTTTTCCATGCCGCTGCGGTCGAACCCGGCTCAACCGTCGCCGTCATGGGCTGCGGTGGCGTGGGCCTGTCGACCATCAATGGTGCGGCGCTCGCCGGGGCCTCGCGGATCATCGCGATCGACCTCTCGGAGGAAAAACTCACCATGGCCAAGCAATTTGGGGCAACGGATTTCGTAAACCCCAACAACGGGGACCCGGTCGAGCAGGTCAAGGAACTCACCGACGGCGGGGTACACTACTCCTTTGAGTGTATCGGCCTGAAGCAAACCGCCGAGCAGGCCTATCTCATGATGCGCCCAAGAGGCGTTGCTACCGTAATCGGCATGATCCCGCCTGGCGTGAACATCGAAGTTCCGGGCATCGAACTTCTCGTTACTGAAAAGCGCCTGCAAGGCGCGATCATGGGGTCCAATCGTTTCAGGATCGATTTCCCGCGTCTCGTCGAATTCTATAAGCAGGGCAAGCTGCATTTGGATGACCTCGTCTCAGACCGAATTGGTCTCGACGGCATCACGGGCGCGCTCCAGAACCTGAAAGACAATAAGGGATCAGTGGCGCGGCAAGTCGTGGTCTTCGACTAGGCGACTACCAAACCATCGCATCCTTGAGGGCCATATCCAGCGTGGCCGGGATGTTCACCGCGCGCTCGCCAGACTTCAGATCGGCGGGCGCGTCCGAAGGTTTTAGGTATCGCCAGCCCTGAAACGGCCGCTTGGGTTGCGCCCGCGTCTGGATCAGTTCCGGATCGAAAACGAGTTCACACATCCCCCGCCCCTCTCGGTCATTGACGGCGCGAATGTCGATGATGCGCTGACGGACACGAATGGCGCGTCGAATAACCCAGTAGATTGATCCGCCGTTCAGGAGGTCTTCTGCCTTCTTCGGCGTCATTCTGGTGTGATGAACAGGGTTTGGCAGCGTTTTCATGAGCCGCGTCTGCCAGGCGACAAGATCGTCGATATCATCCGCACCGACGCAAAGCTTCACCATGTGAATCGTCATGACAATTATCTAGCGCGCGTTCGCCGTTGGTCCAAAGGCCGGCGCACGAGCGTTTACGAACGCTTCCTCAGCAGCCCTGCTGGCAAAGAAGAACTCTGTGTCATGAATGCGCGCCGTATAGGAACGCCGAATCGTCCGGAACGCGGCCTTAGCCTCCATCTCAAATGTGAAGGAGCGGATGTAGCTCATCTGCCAGATAGGGTCCTGATCCAGCAGATATGACTGATTGAATCGGGTCAGTCGTCCGCCCTCCGGCCCGCGCACCGGCTGCGGCAGGGTATAGTCTATTCTCAGAAAACGGTCAGCGGTCGGCTCCAGCCATGCTGTCGCGGCAAGCCGTTCTGCGGCCCAGATATCGAACTCGGTATCGTTCGCCGATGGTGAATGGCGAAACCGAACCCGCCATGCTCCGCCAAGGTCTTCCACCGAGACCTGCTGGCCAAGGCTGGCCCTCAGATCGTCCGGAAACAGTCGACCGTCGGGCGCGGCCTCTGCACCCCAGGCGGACGCCGCATGGTCGAGGTCACCATCCTCGCCAGTCGCTTCAATGAGATACCAGCGTTCATCTGGATCAAGGCGGGGATCAAACCCGAACACTCGCCGGGCCTTGTCGCTCACCAGTTCGACCTTGAAGGCCGCCCGAAACGTTGGCGGGGCCTCGGTCGCCTTTAGCGCTTCATCCATGGGACCGCTACCAGTCGCCAGCGTGTAGGAGATGAGCAGTGCAAGAATCATAATCTGTCTATGACGACAGATTGCGGCTGCTATTGGGCATCCGGTGAACGTGGCCGGCGGTGCACCAGAGCCACCAGAACGAAGCTGATAATCATCAGGAGATACCAGGCTCCGAGTTTGTCGATTGAGACCATATGCCAGCCATTCTCCTGCCCCGGATAGGCCCACGCCCGCGCAAACGTTCCGATGTTTTCCGCAAACCAGATGAACAGCGAGACAAGCAGAAATCCGATCACCAGCGGCATGGGCCGGTGAACACGGTCGGCCCGAAACCAGACAATGCAGCGTCCGTAAAGCAAGACCGTCATTGCAAACAGGCCGAAACGAATGTCGACAATGAAGTGGTGCGTGAAGAAATTGATGTAGATCGCCAGCGCGAGCAGCGCCTGCACCCAGAGCGGCGGAAACCTGTCGAACCGGAACTCGAAGATCCTCCAGACTCGGGCGAGATATGAGCCCACGCAGGCGTACATGAAACCTGAGAAGAGCGGCACATCCCCAATTCGCAGCAGGCTCGGCTCAGGGTAGATCCAGGACCCCATATGCGTCTTGAAGATCTCCATGGCGGTCCCGACGACATGGAAAACGAGAATGACCCTCGCCTCTTCCAACGTTTCTAGCCCGGTCAACAAGAGCGCAGCCTGAATGAATACAGCCGCGATCACGAGAAAATCGTATCGCGCCAACGCCGAGTCTTCCGGATAGGCGACAAATGTCAGGATGATGAGCGCCAGGAAGAGGCCGCCGAAGAGACAGGCCCAGGCTTGCTTGATGCCGAATGAAATGAACTCGAATAGCGCGGCGCTCCAGGCTCCTTTAACAACAGACTCCCGGATCGTTTCGCGCCGGTCTGTCAGCAGGCGCTCGATCGATCTGTTCATTCCAAGCGCCTCCGCTGCCTTGCACCCGTTCTTGCTCGGTCGCGAACATGTCCAGCAGATGACCATGATAAGGCGGGTAATCCGCTGAGACTGACAGCGTCGGAACTCTTTTGATCCCTTTGCGACTGGTCTAGGTTGACCGCCAGACCATTGAGGGGAGAGATCATGGCCTATGCATCAGGCGTTAGACTGTCGAGTTTGGCCGGCGTTGTCGGTGGGGGGCTCGGCGCGTATCTCGGTTACAACTATGCTGGCGCACCGGGTGTCGAAGACATCTCACCCATTCAGGGCGCGCTTATTCTCGGCGCGCTAGGGCTCGTCGTCGGCAGCGCCGGTGCGTTCATCTTGCGCTCGCTTGTGCAGTTCCTGATCTATCTGATCCTGATCGGTCTGGTCGCTTACTTTCTGAGAGATCCAATCGACAGTATGACGGGTATCGATCCGGTGACGGCATTCCTGACCGTGCTGCACAATTTCGGAATCCCAGTGCCCGGCTTCATAGAAAACGCCGCTTAAGATCAGGTGCTAGTCAGCCCAGCCCGGCTTGCGCTTTTCCAGAAACGCCGAAAGCCCTTCCCGTCCTTCATCGGAGGCGCGCCGGGCAGCGATGCGTTTGGCTGTCTCGCGTGACGTATGCCCGTCAACTGGCATCGCCATCACATCGTGAACCAGCGCCTTAGCATCGGCGACGGCACCGGGAGCCGTATCGAACATCAAACCCGATAGATGTTCTTCCATCTCCGCCATCTCGGTTTCGTTGGCGACCGTGTACTGCACCAGCCCCATCTTCTCAGCATAAGGGGCATCGAACACTTCGCCGGTTACAAACAACGCCTTCGCCCAGCGCGGACCAATCGCCCGGATTACGTATGGGCTGATGGTCGCCGGCGTGAGCCCAAGGCGAACCTCGGAGAAACGAAATTTCGCAGAGTTCATCGCAACGACGACGTCGCATGCCGCGACCAGTCCTGCCCCGCCACCCATGGCCGCACCTTGCACCAGCGCCAAGGTCATCTGAGGTAGCTCATAGAGCTTACGCAGCATCTCCGCGAGCGCAAACGCGTCGTCTTCGTTCTCCTGCCGGGAATAATCGGCAGCGGCCTTCATCCATTCAAGGTCCGCACCGGCAGAGAAAGACTTTCCCGCGCCCCTCAGGATGACCATGCGCAGATGGTCTTCGCCGCGAAGGGTCTCGAATGCATCCGCAAGCTCATCGATCACCAGCGCGTTGAACGCGTTGTGCTTGTCAGGCCGGTTCATTGTGACCACAGCGACTCCGGCGCGGGTCGCTTCCAGCTTGATCGTTTGATAGTCAGCCATGAGTGCGACTTTCCTTGTTTGCCTGCGGCGTGTTTACGCCCTTTTGCGGGTATTGCGAAAGTCGGCTCTTTGCATCTGGAACAGCAAAAGAGCGCCCAGGTCCGCCAGAACCGGAAAAGCGCCCGCCGGAGGTTCTGGCGGGCGCTTCCGAGGCGCTGATCGAAGGGGCGTCGTCAGCGAAACCGAACGGTGGGTCTGCCGTCCGATTTGTTACAAATGTAACGCGCCAATGACGTGCGTCAATGCACTTCAGGTGAAAATCTCTTAACCTGTCTCGATCCGGCCTGATTTGTGCATTTACCAGCATCATCTCGTCACGCCGCGGTCATACGCATGTGGTCAATCAAGACAGAGCGAGACTAGGCATTGGAGCGCGCAATGGGCATGTTCAGCCTCATGGGATTGGACATCTCACCTACGCTGAAAAGCATTCCCTTTCTTAAGGACGCGCCCGGACGTGCGCTTCGTGCTGCCGGCCGGGAGGCAAAATGGTTTTCGGTGCCCGCTGGGGCCGCTCTTTTCGAGAAGGGCGAGACTGCAGATGCCATATATTTCGTGCTATCTGGCTCTCTAGGTGCGTTCCGGCATTCTGTCGACGGCCGCATGGAGTTCATCGGACACATTCGCGCCGGAGAGCCTGTCGGCGAAATGGCGCTCTTCTCTGGGGGTGCCGACAATACGAACGCTCCGCACAGCAGCTCTGTCTATGCGCTGCGTGATTCGGAAGTTTTGCGGATCTCACGCATCGGTTTTGACCGCTTAATTAAGGCCGAACCGGAAATTCTTGAAAGATTGATCCGCGTCATTCTTGTGCGTTTGCGTCAGGCGGGCCGTCGCTCCGCCAGATCGGAGCCCAAAGTCTTCACGCTGGTGGCGACCTCACCCACAATCGATCTGAAGCTACGGGCCCGCACGCTTAAGACCTCGCTCGCCAGAATGGGCCTGCGCGCGCGGATCATCGACGAAGCAGAAGGCGACGACAAGCCGACAGCCTTCTTCGATGAGTGCGAACGCGAGCACGATCTGGTTATCCTGATCTCGCAGATCGGTGATAGTTCATGGTTCCGCCTTTCGACCCGACAGGCAGACAGGATCTGGGTTCTCGGCCGAGCCGATGCGCGGCCATCCAACCCCCTAATGCCGGAGATTCATTCGCCAGCGCTCGCACTGAAACTCGTCGATGTCGTGCTCCTCCATCAGGGAACCGAGCGCAAAGCGGCTCGTCCGTCGGAATGGCTCGATGCCTCGGGCGGTGTTCGCGTCTTTCATTGGTCGAAACTGGAAGGCGATTGCTGTGATCGCCTCGCCCGCACAATGGCTGGGCGATCTATTGGCTTGTGTCTGTCGGGCGGTGGTGCACGGGCGTACGCCCATAT
The DNA here is from genome assembly GCA_028285145.1 of Hyphomonadaceae bacterium. Lineage (GTDB taxonomy): Bacteria > Pseudomonadota > Alphaproteobacteria > Caulobacterales > Hyphomonadaceae > JANQQC01. The sequence continues at coordinate 17,584 of JANQQC010000013.1, read as the reverse complement.
CGGCGTGATCCGCGCGCTCCGCGAACGGAACATGCCCATCGACTTTGTCGGTGGGGCAAGCATGGGAGCTGTCGTCGCCGCCTGCGTCGCCATGGGCTGGAGCGATGACGAGATCGAACGCCGCATCCGCAAGGGCTTCGTGGAGAGCAACCCGCTGGGCGACTACCAGCTCCCCGTGGTCAGTATGGTGAAAGGTCATCGGGTAAACGCCCGCTTGAAAGAGCACTTTGGCAGCGCAGAGATTGGCGATCTTGAGCTGCCCTTCTTTGCCGTCTCCACCAATCTCACGGACGGTGCCTATCATGTGCATCGGCGCGGCCTCGTTCGCGACGCCCTGCGCGCAACGATTGCCCTGCCCGGCATTCTCCCACCCGTCGTGCGGAACAAGAGCATCCTGGTCGATGGGGCCGTGCTCAACAACTTCCCGGTCAACGTGATGAGAGACCTTCATCGCGGCTATATCATTGGAAGCGACGTCACCCGGGCACCTGAAGGCCTGAACGCGGAAGACTTTGTCAACCCGCCCGGCTTCTTCGGCTGGGTCACACGACGCGGTTTTGGTGCCGCACCGCCAATAGCCGGTTTGCTCATGCGCTCCGCAACGGTGAAGAACGATACGAATGAAGGCCGGGATCTTGTGGATGTTCTGATGCTGCCGGAACTGGCCGATATCGAGCTCAGAGACTGGGAAGCTTACGACAATGCTGTTGAGGCCGGTTATCAGGCGGCGGTTGAAGCACTCGATAATGCAACACCGCTGATCGAAACAGCGACGGCCTCAGCTGTCGCTGCCTAGCGACCGCACCGCATAGTATCCCATCACAAGAAACAGGAACGCGCCGACGACACCGCCGAGCACACCCTGATTGGCGGCAGCCTGCGTTACAGCCTCATTTGCCCGGAACAGGCCCCAGACAGATAGAATGGCACCGAAGGTCGCAATTGCCGCGTATGGCAGCCAAACAGGTAGCGGCACAGGTTCGACTGGCTCGAAGGCCGGGCCAGGTGGCGGCGGTATCATCGGAGGTTCCAGATCGTCGACCACACGATTGGGACTGATGACCTTCTCGACGGCCGGATAGTCCTCGATCGGCTCAGGATAGCTCGGTTCCGTATCGCCGCTCAGCGCCGAAACAGCCTTGCGGATCTCATCCTCGCTCGGTGCCTCGACATAGGCGGGTTTTGGAGTGACCGATCCGCTCTCGCCAAGAATACGCGTCAGGCGCTCGGCGACGGCCTTCGCTGCGGCTTCCGCTTCGCTTTCGTCTTCCTCGGGGACTTCTGGCGCGTCCTCATCTGAGGTCTCGCTGAACACACCCTCAAGGCGATGCCAGTCAGGATCGACTTCAGGCCGGAGCGAGGCTGAAACAACGGCCGTACGACCACCTGGATGCTCCAGGAACATTGCACGCTCGGACGCACGACGGCGCACCAGCGCATCGATCACGACCGGATGGCCGTTCACCCGCGCTTTTCGCCAGGCCCCCATAGCCTCAGCAGCGGCGAGAAAATCACCGGTGTTCAACCGTTCAAGCACTTCGGAGCGCTCGAATGCGGCAATCCCGATGCTGAACACAAACGAGACAAGCGCATCAAACTCATTTTGATGTATCGGTGCGAGCACCCGGCGGCTGATCGCCGCTTCAATCGGCGGCAGATCGTAGTCCCGGAGCACAGCCTCGGCGTTCTCCCGGCTGATGCGAAGACCTTGGCGGGCCCCTTTAACGTGCCCATAGCCGATCACCCACCGGCCCTTTCCGATGGAAGTCGAAAGAGGCTGGAAGCCTTCGAAGCTCTTTATGAGCTCTATGCCTGCCTTGGACGTCCGCATTGACTCGCCTGTTCGGCCGCCTCGTTCTGAGACACCGTTGTTTTAAGTTAACCGCAGTCATTGCAAAGCACGCGCCTTTTCGCGGGACACGAGACTTTTCTGCGATCGGAACGCGTTAAAGCAGAACCAGCGTCGCAAGGCCAAGAAAGCTGAAGAACGCCATGATATCGGTCATCGTGAGCACGAAAACCGATGACGCAACGGCAGGATCGGCCCCGAGACGCTTCAGGGTCAATGGCACGAGAATTCCAGAAATCCCGGCCCAAACGAAGGTTGCGAACATCGCCGCACCGAAAACGACAGACAATTCCGGATCGCGGAACCAGACAAAGGCGATGATCGCGACCCCTACGGCAAATAAAACCCCATTCACGATCCCCGTCAGGAACTCCCGCATCACGGCCCGCCGGGCAGCCGTCCCCTGCAGCTCCCGCTCGGCGATGGCCCGCACAGCAACCGCCAACCCCTGACTGCCGGCATTGCCCCCCAGCGCCGCCACAACAGGCATCAGAATCGCGAGTTGCACGATCTGATCGAGCGCGCCTTCAAACAACGCGATAATGCCGGAGGCGACGAAAGCGGTGAACAGGTTGATCGCAAGCCACGGCGACCGCGCCCGCACCGAGTCCCACACCGTATGGGAGCCATCGGCAGAACTCACATTCGAAAGCGCCAGAAGGTCTTCGGTGTTCTCCAACTGGATGACATCTACCATGTCATCGACCGTGATCATCCCGACGAGCCGACCTGTTTCATCCTTCACGGGTGCCGAGGCGAGCGAGTACTTCTGGAACTGATAGGCGACTTCTTCCTGATCGAGATCGACCGATATGTCGGACTCCAGATTCTCCATAATATCGGACAGCTTCACGTCTCGCGCACATCTTAGTAACTGCGCCAGAAGCACGAAACCCAACAGGCGGTGCCCCGGGTCGACGACATAAACCTCATAGAACTGCTCCGGCAGCTCTTCACCCAGTTCCCGCGCATGATCGATGGTCTGACCAACCGTCCAGAATTCCGGGACCGCAACATATTCGCGCTGCATGAGGCGGCCGGCGGTTTCCTCACCATACTCCATCCGCTGCTCAAGATCGGCCCGATCTGTTGGATCGAGCTCTTCAAGAACGCGGTCACGCCGTTCATCCTCGAGATCCTCAAGAATGGCCGTCGCATCATCGGAATCCAGCTCTTCCAGCGCCTCCGCAACCGCCTCATCCGGCAGGACATCGACAGCGCTTTCGCGGTACTCATCACGCAGCTCGATCAGGATTTCGGTCGGCAACTCGCCGCCAAGCTGCTCGACAACCGTCTCGAAGGTCTCACGCGGCAACTGCTCCAGCGCGTCAGCCGCGTCCGCCGGGTGAAGTTCGGCCAGCGTCTGCGCAACGCTGTCGGGATCACCATCGACTACAGCATCAGCGATTTCAGATGCCAGCCGGTCCGCTCTTTCGTCCTTGTCTTCGGAGCGAATTTCTTCGGACATGGCCGGGGCTCCTTGAAAACGGGGTCAGAAAGCTGGTGCGCCGCTCAACTCCTAAGCGGGTGCTCGTCTCTGCAAAACCTGTTTTTTGTAGATGGCTTCAAAAAGTCCGGGAATGCCCGGAAACTGTTGAATGGTGCGGTCGAGAGGACTCGAACCTCCACGGATTGCTCCACAGCGACCTCAACGCTGCGCGTCTACCAGTTCCGCCACGACCGCACTGCCTTCGACAGGCAAGCGGCGGGCATACAAGCGGCCAGCGCATTTGTGAAGCCCCGAACAGCGTCTATATGCGGTTCATGAGTGAATCCGGTGACATTGAGTGGCGCATCTCGACGCAGCAAGTGGATTATCCGGCAGCCATCGCCTTCATGGAGGCTCGCGCCCGCGCCATTCGTGAAGAAGGCGCGCCGGAGTGCATCTGGCTCCTGGAACACCCGCCCCTCTACACATCTGGCACCAGCGCAAAGATTGAGGACCTTCGCGACCCCTCACGCTTCCCCGTTTTCGATGCCGGACGCGGCGGTCAATACACATATCACGGCCCCGGTCAGCGCGTTGCCTATGTGATGCTGGACCTGAACGTTCGCGGAAAGGATGTCCGCGCCTTTGTCCACTCCCTTGAACAGTGGATTGTTCAGACGCTCGCCCTTCTTGGCGTGGAAGCAGGTCCGCGCGATGGCCGAGTCGGCGTTTGGGTGGATCGCACGCCCGACGGCGACGACCTCCGGGAAGACAAGATCGCGGCCATTGGCGTGCGCCTGCGCCGATGGGTCAGCTTTCACGGCATCTCCCTGAACGTCTCGCCGGACCTGTCGCATTTCGGCGGCATCACGCCCTGCGGCATCGATGACCCGCAATTTGGCGTCACGAGCCTCGCCGATCTCGGTTTGAACGCGGACATGCAGGTCACCGATCAGGCACTGCGTACGGCCTTCGAACAAGTCTTTGGTGCAAGCGTCCGGGACCTTCCCGGCCCTAACCTGACACCTGCTCCGGCTCAGCAAAACGTGAGCTGATGGAACCGCCGCCATTTGGCAGGCGCGCCACCCAGAAGACCGTCCACAAAAGGACACCAAATCCAAACAGCGCCCACGCAGCAGAAGCAGACGGGCCCGCCTTATCAAGCAGGAACTTCACCGGACTGAAGTCGCCATCCTCCGTAAACCCTGGCTTCGGGCCATCTGGTCGGCCCCGCTCATCCTCTTCGCCTTCGCCCGCTTCAGCGGCCTCAGCACGCGCCTGACGCTCGGCTTCCTGCCGCTCGCGCGCCGCCACGGGATCGGCACGGTCGGCCAGAATCTGCGCCGAAATGCGATTCGCTTCGGAAACGTTCGCTGACGCCATCGCTGAGAAAACGACAAGGCAAACCGCTAGCGGCAGCAATACGAGCCCGGCCCATAACGGCGAGCGTTTGGCTGATGTCAGTCGCCTGACATGCGCGATAAAGGACAGAAGCGAGATCACCCCGACGCCAATGATCCCGGGAACAAACATCCCTGCGAACATCATGACCGCAAACGGGATCGCGAAGAAGAACAGGAATGTCGATGCCCGGGTGAAATGAAGGCGCGAGGTCTGCCCGAACGGATTCAAGAGAGTCTTGAACCAGTTCATCCGCGCCGGCGCATCCGCAGGATCAGTGATCCACGGACGATGCTCATCAATGGGGGGAGAGTCCTCGGTCATGTCCGGTTGCCTAGGACGGCGCTCCGGTCCCGGTGGGCGGGCCATATTGGTTTTCGTACGGGTCCGACTTCAACCGCGCCATAAAGTATCCGATAAGGGCGTTCGTCGCGAAGAGAGACAGGAGCGTTGGGATCATCTGCAGTTTTGCGATTTCGGGACCGTAGGCGAATGCATCCATCCATCGCCCGTCACGCATCAGCATTTCCATCTCCTCCTGAAGGGCGAGAGATGACGGCGCAAACAGGTAGGTCAACACATAGCTGAACACGCCTGTCAGGACGAAGTATGCGGCCAATGCAAGCAGATAGAACCAGGCCGTGCGCCCGGAATCGTGAAACCGTTTGCCGAAAACGCAAAGGTAAAAGTACGGCATCACCCAGACCAGCAGGCCGAAGGCTGCGGAGAGAATGCCGCCCCCGTAAATCCCACCGACCTGAAGGATGATCATCCCGCCAACGAGCAGGATAACACCACGCCAGAAGTCGCGCGGCCCGATACGACCGTTCGGATTACAGAGCAGATTCAGAATATCCATTCCGGACTCCCTTTCTGCACCGCTTACCGTCAATCGGCTTTCATATCAATTAACGATAAGGCGGTCGCTACTCGAATTCGATCATGATCTCGTCGGCCGCAACGCTGTCACCAGCCCCGACATTAATCGCTTTCACGGTTCCGTCGGCCTCGGCGCGAATGATGTTCTGCATCTTCATCGCTTCGACAACACAAACCGCTTCGCCCTCTTTGACCTCCTGATCGATCTCGACATCGATTGAGACAACAAGCCCCGGCATCGGCGAGATAATCAGCTTGGACGTGTCCGGCTTGGGCTTCTCCGGCAGTTTCGCGTGCAGTTCAGCAGATGCTGGCGAACACACAATCGCCCGGCGTGTTACGCCGCGATGGCGCATTACATAACCTTCAGTGCGATCCGCAAACTTTACAGCAATTGCCTCACCGTCGAGTTCCCCTTCGACAAGGTGCGATCCCGGTGTCCAGTCCGTGGCAAAGGTATGCGCCTTGCCGCCATTCACCGAGATTTTGGCCTCGCCCTCACCTAGATTGATCGCGACAGGGTGATGCTCGTCCCCCAGGATCACGATCCAATCGGTGCGCGGGGTTTCCGGGGGCGCAAGCCGACCCGTCACCTGCGCCGCCCGGGCCGAATACACGGCGTGAACGTAGGCCGCCGCGCAGATCATCATCTGCGTCTGCTCCGGCGTCGCTGGCACACCGTCGAACCCTTCAGGGAACTCGTCCTTGATGTAGGCAGTGGTGATGTCACCTGAGCGGAAACGGGTCTCATCCATGACAGCAGCAACAAACGGGATGTTGTCCTGAATGCCCTCAATGTGGAACCGGTCGAGCGCTTCGGCCTGCGTGTCCAGCGCAATATCGCGTGTGGCTCCATGCGTTACGAGTTTCGCGATCATCGGATCGTAGAACATAGAGATCTCGTCGCCCTCACAGACACCGGAATCCATGCGGACGGTCCCATCGCCCAGTTCGCCTTCCTCCGGCGGATGGAAGCGCTTCAGGCGGCCAATCGACGGCAGGAAATTGCGATACGGGTCTTCAGCGTAGACCCGGCTCTCAACGGCCCAACCGTTGATCTTCAGGTCCTTCTGCTTGAGCGCAAGCGTCTCGCCATCAGCAGACCGCAGCATCTGCTCGACAAGATCGACGCCAGTGATCATTTCCGTGACCGGGTGCTCGACCTGAAGCCGCGTGTTCATTTCCAGGAAGTAGAAGCTCTTATCGACACCGGACGCGACGAATTCGACGGTGCCGGCGCTGTCATAATTCACCGCTTTCGCCAGTGCGACGGCCTGCTCGCCCATCTTCTTGCGGGTGGCCTCATCCAGCAGCGGGCTGGGCGCTTCCTCAATGACTTTCTGATTGCGGCGCTGGATCGAGCATTCCCGCTCAAACAGGTAGACGCAGTTACCATGCTTATCGCCCATGACCTGAATCTCGACATGGCGCGGATTGAGAATGAACTTCTCGATGAATGTCCGGTCGTCGCCAAAGGACGCTTTCGCCTCCGCGATCACAGCGGGGAAGCCTTCTTCGACTTCCTTGTCGTTCGAAGCGACGCGGATGCCCTTACCGCCGCCACCAGCTGATGCCTTGATCATCACAGGATAGCCGATCTCGTTGGAAATCTTCACCGCTTCCGCAGTGTCCTTGATCAGGCCCATATGGCCCGGCACCGTCGACACACCAGCATCGGCTGCCAGCTGTTTTGAACTGATCTTGTCGCCCATGGCCTCAATGGCGTGGGCGTTCGGGCCAATCCAACCAATCTTCTCTTTTTCAAGGCGGCGGGCGAATTCAGGGTTCTCGGACAGGAATCCAAAGCCAGGATGGATCGCCTCGGCACCGGTTTGCTTCACCGCATCAATGATCTTGTCCATGACGAGATAAGACTCGGCCGCCGGCGATGGACCGATATGGACGGCCTCGTCAGCCATTTCTACGGCCATGGAACCGGCATCGGCATCGGAGTAGACAACAGCCGTTTTCACGCCAAGACGACGGCACGTCTTGATCACTCGAACGGCGATCTCGCCCCGGTTTGCTATGAGTATTTTCTTGAACATTGCCGCCCCGGCTCACTGAATACATGTACGCGGACGGACTTATAAGCGCACATCGACGCTTGTCTACGCAGCTTTAGGACTGCTCGTCCCTGCCCCGGCGCATCTGTGCAATGTCGCGGTCGATGTCCCGGATGATAGACATCACTGAAACCAGATATGCCGTCGACCAGCCGATCAGCAGGAATCCGTTCGCCGACTGGATGGCCGAAAGCAGTCGCCATTTCTCGTCAAGGTAGAGATCACCAAATCCAACGGTCGTGAAAGTCGAGGTCGAAAAGTACAGTGCGCTTTCGAGCGTCCTGAACTCGCCAAGCACCATGTACAATCCTGCGTAGAGCCAGATTTCTATCGTATGAAGCGCGAAGAGGCTGAGGATAATAACGAGCACGGCCCCGGACTGACGCACAACGGATGTTGGAATGGGTGTTGCTCGGAACCGGCGCTTTACAAGTGCGCCCAGCCCAACCAGCCCAAGAAAATGGACCAGCACAGTCAGCGTGACCATGGCGGACGCAACGAGGATGTTTGCCAGAAGCATCATGCCCCATACCACCGCGCCCTCGGGCCCGGAAAGACTTGTTCAGAGCGTTCCTGATCAATCAGCCGTTGTCGACTGTGATGAACCTCGCAAACAATGCCAGCAGGTCTCGCGGAGCGGAAGCCGGCATCAGGTCTTCTATGGGTTCGTTGACGCGTATCTCCATGGCACCCTTTGGATCGTCGGTACGATGATAGTTCATCGACCACTCTTCGAAGGCCCGGCGATCAATGCGCTCACCGGCGATCTGAACGATGCAATGGTGGCGGTTGTCATCAACAATGCTCTCATAGGTTTCGCGAACCTCGGCTTCCGGGCCTTCAAGCGCCTGCATGAAGGAGGAGCCGTTGTGGGCAAGAAAACCAGTGATGTAACGCTCGAAATTGTTCGATTGTGATGTGTTCAGGATGTTGCTGATATCAGCATCCCGCAAATCCTCTTTCGCCGTGCTGACATAAATCAGCCGGTACAACCGATCATCAATTATGGAAGTCGTATCTTGAGTCATGCGGTCAGGTCGCCCGAATGGCCCCCTGACGCAACGGAATACAGCCTCGGGTAGAAGAACAGAGACGGAACTACTCGGTCGTTCAGATACCGTTCGCGGGTTCCCCCAACGTACGGACATGGGTAGTCAAAGCAGATGAGCAAATCAGCCACCGCCTATGCATGCCAATCCTGTGGCGAAGTCTATTCCAAATGGTCGGGACGCTGCGATGCCTGCGGGGAATGGAACACCCTTGTAGAAGAGGCGGTTTCAAGCGCGCCGGGCGGGCTTAAGGCCGCCAAAAGCGGCACAAAACGCTCTTCAAAGGTCGAGTTTACGGCCTTGAACGACGCCGAAGATCCACCCGCGCGAGTCGTCATGGGCGTAGAGGAGCTGGATCGCGTGTTTGGCGGCGGGCTCGTGCCGTCCTCCGCCACGCTGATCGGTGGCGATCCGGGCATCGGAAAATCTACGCTCCTCCTTCAAGTAGCGGCGCGGCTCGCCCGCAACGGCCTCACTTCGGTCTACGTGTCCGGCGAGGAAGCCGCCGCCCAGATTCAGGAGCGCGCCAAACGTCTGAAAGTCGCTGACAGCCCGGTCCAGTTAGCAACCGAAACGGACCTGCGGAGAATCCTGTCATCTCTGAAGGCCGCAAAGCCTGACTTCGTTGTGATCGATTCCATCCAGACCCTCTGGTCCGACAGCCTCGAAGCGGCTCCTGGCTCGGTCGGGCAGGTTCGTGCCTGCGCGCAGGAGCTGACACGATGGGCAAAGAAATCCGGGGCCGCGATCATACTCGTCGGCCACGTTACCAAGGAAGGCCAGATCGCAGGCCCTCGAGTCGTGGAACACATGGTCGACACCGTTTTCTACTTCGAAGGCGAGCGCGGCCATCAGTTCCGTATCCTGCGTGCCGTGAAGAACCGCTTCGGCCCGACAGACGAAATCGGCATATTCGAGATGCACCAATACGGGCTCGCACCTGCCAAGGAGCCCTCGGCGTTGTTCCTGTCTGCTGATGGTGAGGATGCTGGCGGCACTGCTGTATTCGCCGCCATGGAAGGCTCCCGCCCCGTTTTGGCGGAAGTGCAGGCTCTTGTCGCAAATTCGGCCTACGGCACGCCAAGGCGAAGCGTCATCGGGTGGGATTCCGGGCGCCTCGCTATGCTTCTGGCAGTGCTGGAAGCCCGATGTGGGGTCACCGTGGCTGGGCGGGATGTCTATCTCTCCGTTGCGGGCGGCTATCGCATTAGCGAACCGGCCGGCGACCTCGCCGCCGCTGCCGCCCTCCTCTCATCGCTTTCCGACACCGCGTTGCCGGCAAAATCTGTCTTCTTCGGAGAGATTGCGCTGTCCGGTGCTGTGCGCCCCGTTGCGCGCATGGACCACAGATTAAAGGAGGCGGCCCGTCTGGGCTTTGAACACGCCTTCATGCCGGAGGGCGGTCCGGCCGCAGTCGACGGGTTGACGATCACGCCCATTCGTCGCCTAGCTGATCTCGTCGACCGCCTCGCCCCGGAGACTGTAGAATGAGTCAGATCCTAACCGCCTTCGACGCGGCCGCCATCACCATAATCATCATTTCAGCGCTGATGGCTCTCTCCCGGGGCTTCATGCGCGAATTGGCGACGCTCGGCGCATTCATCGCCGCACTGGCCGGTGCCTATTACGCGCACATGTTCCTGCGCGATCAGGCCGCCGGCCTGATGCCTGCCAATTCACCCGAATGGCTGCCAGACTTGGTTGTCGTCGGCGTCGTCTTTGTCCTCGTCTATGCCATTGTAGCTTGGTTTGGCGCACGCCTGTCACGCAACATTCAGGGGCTGGACGGCATCGGCATGTTGGATCGCATCGCCGGTCTTGTCTTCGGTGCAGCCCGCGGAGCCATCGCCGTGGTCTTCTTTGTCCTGCTGCTCGGCCTCGCGCTGGATGAGGACAGCATCCCCGGCTGGATCAAGGATGGCAGGACATACCCTGCATTTCAGGGCGCGGCTGCCTATGTACAGGTCAATGCGCCGCGCATCGCCGACGACGTCCGGGAAACGATTCCACTCGACGCGAACGGCGAACCGGAGTAGCACGCGCTCAACCGCCTACGGAGCTTTTGTCGATGATCTGCGATTTTGACAGCGACAAGCCCCGCGAAGAGTGCGGCGTTTTCGGTGTTTTCGGCCATCCTGACGCTGCCATCCTAACCGCCCTCGGCCTTCATGCGCTGCAACATCGCGGCGAGGAATCCTGCGGAATCACAACCTTCACCGGGCGCTTCCATCACGAGCGCCATCTCGGCCTCGTCGGCGACAATTTCACGGGGCCCGATCTCGCAGAACGCCTCCCGGGCAGCATGGCCATTGGCCACAACCGGTACTCTACACAGGGCAAAACCGCCCTGCGCAACATCCAGCCAATCTATGGTGACATGGATTTTGGCGGCTTCGCCATCGCCCATAATGGCAATCTGACGAATGCCCGCCTTGTTCGCCGCGAGCTGACCGAGCGCGGCGCGCTCTTCCAGTCCACCATGGATACTGAGGTCTTCATCCACCTCGTTGCGCAGAGCAAAGAGAAGCCACGCCTCGTCAATCGCCTGATCCACGCCATGCAGCAGGTCGAGGGCGGCTACGCGCTCGTCGCCATGAGCGGCAAGAAACTGATCGGCGCGCGCGACCCCATCGGCCTCCGCCCGCTCATGCTCGGCAAGCTCGGCGATGCTTGGGTGCTCGCATCGGAAACTTGCGCCATCGACAGTGTCGGCGCGACCTTCGTTCGCGAAGTCGAGAATGGCGAGATGATTGTTATCTCCGAGGAGGGTGTTGAAAGCTTCCGCGCCTTCCCCGAGCAGAAAGAACGCCCCTGTATATTTGAATATGTCTACTTCTCGCGCCCCGACAGCAAGCTGAACGGCCACAGCGTCTACGATGTCCGTCGCCGCATGGGGTGGGAACTCGCCCGTGAGACCTTCCTCGACCGCGATCTGGAGGCCGACGTGGTTGTCCCCGTACCCGACTCCGGCGTTCCGGCGGCGATCGGCTTTGCCGAGGCGTCCGGCCTGCCCTTCCAGCTCGGTATCATCCGGAACCACTATGTCGGACGAACCTTCATCCTGCCGACGCAGGATGGTCGCAAACTCTCGGTCTCGAAGAAGCACGCCCCGAACCGCCCGGTCCTCGACGGTAAGCGCGTCGTCCTTGTCGACGACTCCATCGTGCGCGGCAACACATCCGAGAAGATCGTTGAGATGGTGAAACGCGCTGGCGCACGCGAAGTCCACTTCCGCTCCGCCAGCCCGCCCATCAAGTTCCCGGACTTTTACGGCATCGACATGCCCGATCAGGATGAGCTGATCTCAGCTACCACCTCGCATGACGATATCGCCGCCAGCCTCAAGGTCGACAGCCTCGGCTTTCTCTCTGTGGACGGCCTGTACCGGGCCATTTGCGGTCAATCGCGCGAAGAGAGCTCTAAGCTCTATGCCGACCACTGCTTCACGGGCGACTATCCGACCCGCCTGACAGACCACGAGCGCAAGGAAAGCGCAAAGGAGCGTCAGCTCTCCTTCCTCGAAGACCATTAGACACCTGACATGACAGACAAACGCATCACACTCGTCACCGGGGCCTCCCGGGGGCTCGGGCGCGCCGCTTCGCTTCAGTTGGCCTCCGCCGGACATCAAGTCATCGCGGTGGCCCGCTCCAAGGCAGCTCTCGAAGCTCTGGACGATGAGATTAAGGCTGCCGGCGGGTCCGCCACGCTTGTGCCGATGGATCTCAAAGACCCGAAGGCCGCCGAAACCCTTGCGACAGCCGTTGAAAGCCGGTTCGGACGGCTCGACGGTATGCTCGGCAATGCCGGCGTCCTCGGAACACTCGGCCCCCTCCAGACCATCGGCCCGCGCAGCTTCGAAGAGACCATAGAGGTCAATCTGACCGCTAACTGGCGACTGATCCGTGCGTTCGATCTTCTGCTACGCCAGTCCGCATCGCCGCGTGTCGCCTTCATCACTTCCGGCGTTGTGCCACGTCCGCGCGCCTTCTGGGGTCCGTATCAGGCCTCAAAATGGGGCCTTGAAGGCATGGTCTTCGCCTATGCAGACGAGGCCGAAAAAACGAGCATGAGGGTCAACCTGTTCGACCCCGGCGCGGTCCGCACAACCATGCGCGCCGACGCCATGCCGGGCGAAGACCCGATGACCCTGCCTGCGCCGGAGGCCGTCGCAAAGCAACTCATTGTTCTGTTGGGTGAAAACGAAACCCGCAACGGCGAGCGCGTGGTTGTCAGCCTTCCGTGAAGTGCTTTGAAAGCCGAAGGCCCTGCCCCTGATAGTGGCTACCCACTGCACCGTAGAGCGCGCGTGGCTTTGCGGTCATCGGTTCATAAACAAGCTTCCCAACCGGCTGCCCGTCTTCCAGAATGAACGGCACGTCGCGCGTGCGTACTTCAAGCACGGCCCGGCTCCCACCTTCATTCCCGCCAAACCCCGGATCGAAGAAGCCGGCATAGTGCGCCCGGAACTCACCAAGCTCAGGCGCGATTGGGGCCATCTCAGCCGCCTGCATCGACGGCACCTTCACTGTCTCCTTCGAGGCCAGAATGTAGAATTCGTCCGGATGCAGCACGAGCCGCCCCTTATGCGGATAGACTGGCTCCCAGAAATCGGTGACGGCGTGTTTGCCTACCTTCTGCAGGTCCACGACTCCGGCATGCCGGCGCGCCCGCCAGCCGATCGGTCCGTCAGTCTTGCTCAGCAGGTCGATCGAGAAGGTGATCTCCTTCGATGGCGCATGCGCGCCGCGCCGCAAGCGGAGCTGGGACAGCCGGTCCCCCCGCCGCGTCAGTATTGAAAACGTGCGTGGCGACACTTCCAGATAAAGCGGCCCTGAATACCCGGCCGGAACATCGTCAAACGCCGCGCCGCCATCGGTGACAATACGCGTGAACACGTCGATCCGCCCGGTAGAGCTTTTCGGATTTGCCCGCCCGGAAATGTCTGCCGGCAGGGCAAGCTTTTCTTCAAGCAGAGCCAGGTAGACGCATCCCGTCTCCAGCACCGCACCGTCCGAGATATCAAGGCGATGCATCTGCAGATCGCGCTCATGCAGCAAGCGTCCGACAGAACTCCCCTTGCCCGGCAGGAAGCTCGCCCGGATGCGATACACGTCGTCCGATAGGCGCAGATCGAGGCTGGCGGGTTGCACCTGCCCGTCCGCGAACGGCGTCTGCGCTTCAATCGCGCCATCCCTGATCAGCGCGTCAATCTCGGCATCCGGCAGGACACCTTCCAGCGCTTTTTCGTCGCTCATTGCTTGATCCTCATGGACTCCGACGCTTAAGACGCTCCGCACACATTGAAAAGGACCGGTCATGGCCGACTCTTCAGGCAACGATCCAGAGAACGCATGGAAGCCAGCTACCAAGCTGGTCCATGGCGGCGTTGAACGCTCGCAGCACGGCGAGACCGCCGAGGCGATGTATCTCACCTCCGGCTACGTCTATGACAGCGCCGAGCAGGCGGCCGCCCGTATGGCCGGCGATGCACCGGGCTTTGTGTATTCGCGCTACGCCAACCCGACCGTTCGCATGCTTGAAGAGCGTCTCGCCCTGATCGAGGGCGCAGAAACCTGCCGTGTCGCTTCTTCCGGCATGGGGGCCATCTCGTCAGCCATGATCTCGCCGTGTCAGGCAGGTGACCGCGTCATCGCCGCCAAGGCGCTCTTTGGCTCCTGCCGCTGGATCGTCGGCACCCTCATGCCGCGCTATGGCATTGAGACTGAGTTCGTCGACGGAGCCGATCTCGACGCGTGGGCGCAGGCTCTCCAAAAACCAACCAAGCTTGTCCTTATTGAGAGCCCGTCTAATCCGCTCCTCGATGCGGTGGACATCGCAGCATTGGCCGAGATGTGCCGCGCCGCCGGGGCCAAGCTCGTGGTCGACAATGTGTTCGCCACACCGATGCTCCAGCGCCCGCTCGATCTTGGTGCGGACATGAGCGTCTACTCAGCTACCAAGCACATGGATGGTCAGGGCCGCGTTCTTGCAGGGGCCATTCTCGGCGAGTCCGAATGGATCGAAGAACACGTCGACCCCTACCTGCGCCACACCGGCCCTGCGCCGTCACCTTTCAATGCTTGGGTCGTTCTCAAGGGCCTTGAGACGCTGGACCTGCGCGTCCGCCGCGCCGCTGATTCTGCTGCGCGCCTCGCGGACGCGATCGCCGAGCACTCGAATGTCACACAGATCCGCTATCCCGGCCGCGAGGATCATCCGCATTTCGATGTGCACTCAAAACAGATGGAGGGCGGCGGCACGCTGGTCGCTTTCTCGATCAAGGGCGGTCGCGCGGCTGCGTTCAGCGTCCTCAACGCCCTGTCGCTGATCAAGATTTCCAACAATCTGGGCGACTCCAAGTCGCTGGCCTGCCATCCGGCCTCGACCACCCATCGCGCGCTGTCAGATGAAGAGCGTGCTTCGATGGGTCTAGACGATAGCTGGATTAGGCTGTCGGTCGGGCTTGAGGATGCCGGCGACCTCGAACAGGATGTGTTGAAGGCCCTGTCTAGTATCTGATCACGGAACGTCGCCAATGCCGCGTAAACCTGCGCCAGTCTACGAGCAAACGACAGATGGTCTGAAGATACGCGTCAAACCGAAATTTTTGCATGACGAGTCCGAGCCGGCGCGATTCAAATTCATCTGGGCCTACACGGTTGAAGTCGAGAACGGCACGGACACATCTTGGACGCTCATCTCCCGGCACTGGGAAATCATTGATGCAGACGGGCGCACCCAGATTGTTGAAGGCGAAGGCGTGGTCGGGCAACAACCTGTGATCCAACCGGGTGGCGTGTTCCGCTACACGTCCGGCGCTCCGCTCTCGACACCCTCCGGTATGATGCGCGGCCAGTACTTTCTTGAAGATGTGGACGGGGCCAGCCTGGCGGCAGACATCCCGCTCTTCTCGCTAGACAGCCCGTATGACGGGTCTCAGCCGAGCTGATCGCCTAAGGCGTTGGCGCACACTGCGCAACGCCCATAGTCACACACGCCGCCGCCGTCTCGCGAAGCTGCAGAGCCTCTTCCAGATCGGCCTCTGACCGCACCGGCAAATCGGACCGTCGGCGCAGAACGTAGCCTTTGGGGTTTGACGGTCTGGCCTGCATCTCCGCCTCAGCCTCGCAGTCCCCATCACAGACGGGCGTGATGGTATTCAGCGCCGGTGCTGGCACCGCGGGATCGGACAATACCGCCACCTCTGCGGGTGGTTCAGGCGAAACAAAGGCCGTCAGGGTCGTGTCGTCGAGGCTAATCTGTGAGCCGAGCAAAGACACACCAATCATTCCAGCGAAAGCGAAGGTCCAGCCGACCACTGACGACAACCTTCGGGAAATCGCTCTGACGCTCCAGCCAATGAGTTCCTTCGCGGTGATATCGAGATCGCCACCGCAAGCCGGGCAGAACTCAGGCCCGGGACTGATGTTTGTCCGGCATTCCGAACAGCGCATCACACTACTCCCCCAGAACGCATACGCGTCTGATTTCCTTAAGGAAGCCTCGGAAAGCCAGACAGAGTCAACGAAGCGCGCGATCAACACTTTCAATAATGTCCCGGATACGCTTCTTTGTGGCGCAACAGACACAAATCTCCCGGAGAATACGCATGAGCGGCGAAAAGACGTATAAAACACCGGACGCATTCGCGCAGCAGGCGAACCTGTCTCCGGAGCGCTACAAAGAGATGTACGCCGCTTCGCTGGAAGACCCCGAAAAATTCTGGGGCGAACACGGTCAGCGCCTCGACTGGATGACACCCTACACGCAGGTGAAGGATGTCTCCTGGAACAAGTCCGACCTGCATGTGCGCTGGTATCATGACGGCATTCTGAATGCCTGCGCCAACTGCCTCGACCGCCATCTCGACACCCGCGGCGACAAGCCCGCTATCATCTGGGAAGGCGATGATCCTGCAGACAGCCACACCCTTACCTACAAACAGGTGCACACCGCCGTCTCCAAATTCGCCAACGTCTTGAAGAAGCTCGGCGTCAAGAAAGGTGATCGGGTCACGATCTATATGCCGATGATCGTTGAGGCGGCCTACGCCATGCTGGCCTGCGCGCGGATTGGAGCGGTCCACTCGGTCGTGTTTGGCGGATTCAGCCCGGAGGCTCTGGCCGGGCGGATTACCGACTGTGACTCCACCTGCATTATAACGGCCGACGAAGGCGTGCGTGGAGGCCGAACCGTTCCCTTGAAAGAGAACGCAGACAAGGCCGCGGAACTCGCCGGCGGGATTGTCACATCCATGCTGGTCGTGCGCCGCACCGGCGCGGACGTGAACATGACTGAAGGGCGGGATCACTGGCTCCATGAGATCGGCGCGGACATCTCCGCGGACTGCCCGCCAGAGCCGATGAACGCGGAAGATCCGCTCTTCATCCTCTATACCTCCGGCTCGACCGGCAAACCCAAGGGCGTTCTCCACACCACCGGCGGCTACATGGTCTGGGCGAGCATGACCCATGAATATGTCTTCGACCTGAAGGACGACGATGTGTACTGGTGCTCGGCCGATGTGGGCTGGGTGACCGGGCACTCCTACATCGTCTATGGCCCGCTCGCGAACGGGGCGACCACGCTGATGTTTGAAGGTATACCGACCTATCCAGACGCGCGCCGCTTCTGGCAGGTCTGCGACAAGCACAAGGTCTCGATCTTCTACACCGCGCCCACTGCCATCCGGGCGCTGATGCGCGAGGGGGACAAGCCGGTAAAGGACACAGACCGCTCCTCCATCCGCCTGCTCGGTACCGTCGGCGAGCCGATCAATCCCGAAGCGTGGGAGTGGTACTTCCATACGGTCGGCGAAGGCCGCTGCCCGATCGTCGACACCTACTGGCAAACAGAAACCGGGGCCTGCATGATGGTGCCGCTGCCGGGCGCGACAGAGATGAAGCCC